>NZ_CALRWL010000063.1:0-28001 GCF_943371865.1 Azorhizobium sp. AG788
ATGGAACCCATCTGTCGCGGTCGAACCACAACTCTTTGATCTGGTGGGTCAACTTTTCGAAACGGATCGGGACCATCCATTTCGGTTGATCCACTAGGCGGCAGTGCCCCCATGGCTGCGGGCGCGCAGGCGTGCCCAGATCCAGGCAACGCTCACCACGAAGGCGGCACCGGCCGCGGCCGTGATGTGCGCCCATTGCTGCGCGACCTCGACGCCGCCGATGCGGCTGGTGACGGCGGTGTCGCTGAGCAGCATATCCCCTGCCACCCACCCGAGCAGTGCGGCACCCACCCAGACCAGGATGGGGAAGCGATCCAGCAGGGCCATCACAACAGAGGAGCCGGCCACGATCAGCGGGATGGAAATGGTGAGGCCCAACGCCAGCAGCAGAAGGTCGCCATGGGCGACTGCCGCAACGGCAACCACATTGTCGAGGCTCATGAATACGTCCGCCAGCGCCACGGTCCCCACCGCGCGCCACAGGCTGTCGCTGGCCTTGACGGCGTCGCCGTCTTCCTTGGGCAATGCAAGGTCGATGGCGATATAGAAAAGCGCAAGCGCCCCAACCACCTTGAGCCACGGCAGCGCCAGCAGGGTGGCGACGATCCCGGTGAAGATGATGCGCAGGCCCACCGCAACGGCGGAGCCAAGAATGATGCCCCATTTCCGCGTCCGATCCGGCAAGGACCGGCAAGCCATGGCAATGACGACCGCATTGTCGCCAGACAACAGCACGTTGATCCAGATGATCTCGACGAAGGCGATCCAGAACTCGGGCGAGTTGATCGTCATATGGGGCCTTCCCTCAAACGGCGGGCCTTGGGACGGATGATGCCGAGGTCCGGGAGGTTTCTCGCACTGCGGCAGGCTCAGGAACCCACAGGCCGGCGACATTGAAGCCAAGCCTGTCCATGGCGCAGGGAGCGGCGCCCGCATAGGTCGAACGGTGAGCGCGGCGGAAATATCCGCCGCGCTCCGTCGTAATCAGCCGACGATTTCGTTCTGCGCGAAGAACTGGGCGATCTCGATCGCCGCATTCTCGGCGCTGTCCGAACCGTGCACCGAATTGGCTTCGATGGATTCGGCGAACAGCTTGCGGATGGTGCCGTCGGCCGCATTGGCCGGATTGGTGGCGCCCATCACGTCGCGATACTTAAGGACCGCGCCTTCGCCTTCCAGCACCTGCACCACGACGGGGCCGGTGGTCATGAAGGACACGAGGTCATTGAAGAAGGGGCGCGCGCGGTGCACGGAATAGAAGGCCTCGGCCTGCTCCTTGGTGAGCAGGATCCGCTTCTGCGCAACGATGCGCAGACCGGCCGTCTCGATGACCGCATTGATGGCCCCGGTGAGGTTCCGACGCGTTGCGTCGGGCTTGATGATCGAGAAAGTGCGCTCGATCGCCATGATGATCGTCCTGTCTATTGGAAGCTGAGCGGGAGCCGCGATCACGCGCGGTGCCGGGCTATTAGCAGCGAAGCCGGCCTGCGGCAAGGGAAGGGGCCCATATGGGCGCAAATGGCGTGCGTTTCGGCGTGCCTACACCTGATCGGCCCTGGCGTTCGGGGCCGGGCCGAGAACGCCGGCCAGCGCCCGCTCCACCACCGCCTCCACCGCAAAGCCGATGCTGCCGCCCAGTACGCGCGGCCAGAACAGCGGCTCCTTGATGGCGCCGAGGAACTGGGCTGCCACTAACGCCGGATCCGCATCGTCGGCGATATGCCCGGCCTGCTGGAGCAGAGCGAAATAGGCGGCGAGCCGGCTGGTGACCTGGAGCTTGCCCGCCTGGAAATAGGCCGGAGACAGTTCGGGAAACCGCGGCGCCTCGGCGATGATGAGGCTGAGGAGGCCGATCACCTCCGGCTGCTCCCAATGGGCGATCAGCCGGTCCACATAGGCCCGCAGCACCGGGCGCGGGTCGCCCTGCGCGGTGTCGGGCAACAACGGGGCCTCGGTGAAGAATGACCACACCTCGGCGATCACCGCCGCGAACAGGTCCGCCTTGCCGGGGTAGTATTGATAGAGTGTGCGCTTGGACACCGGGGCGGCCGCGGCCACCGCATCCATGCTGGTGGCGCCGTAGCCGCGCTCCAAGAACAGGGTGCGGGCAGCTGCGCGGATGCGAGCGGCGCTGCCGCGCTTGTCGAGCTTCAGCGGGGTCATGCTTGACAAAGTAAACGATCAAGTTTACTTTTTATATGGATCGGGAGCGTCCCGCCACCGGTCCCAATCATACATCCCCGCATTCCACCTCCCCACATATGAGGCGCACCATGGACCACCGTCCGCTCGGTCGCACTGGCCTTTCCGTGTCCGCCATCGGCCTCGGCTGCATGGGCATGTCCGAATTCTATGGCGCCAGCGATGACGCCCAATCGCTGGAGACGCTGGAGGCGGCCCTGGCCGCCGGCATCACCTTGTTCGACACCGCCGACATGTATGGCACGGGCCACAATGAAACCCTGCTTGGGCGCTTCCTGAAAGGCAAGCGCGATCGGGTGGTTCTGGCCACCAAGTTCGGCAATGTCCGTGGCCCCAATGGCGAGCGCCTGGGCATCAACGGCAGCCCCGAATACGTGCGCACCGCCTGCGATGCCAGCCTGAAGCGGCTCGGGATCGAGACCATCGACCTCTATTACCAGCATCGCGTGGATCCCAAGACTCCCATCGAGGACACGGTGGGGGCCATGAGCCGGCTGGTGGAGGCGGGCAAGGTGCGCTTCCTCGGCCTGTCGGAATGCTCGGTCGCCACCTTGCGGCGGGCGGCGGCGGTGCATCCCATTGCGGCGGTGCAGACCGAATATTCGCTCTGGACCCGCGATCCCGAGGCGGAAATGCTTGCGGTCTGTGGCGAACTGGGGGCGTCGTTCGTGGCCTATAGCCCGCTGGGCCGTGCCTTCCTCACCGGCGCCGTGACCAGTGTCGACGATCTGGCCACGGACGATTTCCGCCGCAACAACCCCCGCTTCCAGGGCGAGGCCTTCACCCAGAACCGTCGCCTCGCCGACGCGCTGGCCGCCTTCGCTGCCGCGCGCAACGTGACGGCAGCGCAGATCGCGCTCGCCTGGCTGCTGAACAAGCAGCCGGGCGTGATCCCGATCCCTGGCACCCGGCGGATCAAATATGTGCAGGAGAACGCAGCGGCGGTGGCGATCCGTCTCAGCGCCGCCGAACTGGCGGAACTGGATGCGCTGTTCCCGCCCTCCGCCGTGGCCGGCACCCGCTATCCCGAGCCGGTGATGGCCAACCTCAACATCTGACGGCGGCTCGCCTCAGCCTGCAGCGCCGCTCACGGGCGGCGTTGCAGGAACACGGTGCTCTCGAAGTCCAGCACCAGGTCGCCATGCTGGTTCACGCCGGTGTTGTAAGCGGTGAGCAGGCCCCATTGCGGCCGGCTGCGGGTGGCCTGCTTGTCCTTCACCTCGGTGGCGAAGGTGATGGTGTCGCCCACATAGACCGGCTTCAGCCAATGCAAATTCTTGAAGCCCGGCGAGGGGCCGGCGCCGACCACCACCTCGCCGCGGGCTTTCGCCTCCGCGATGCTGTTGGTCTGGTGGGCGACAAAGCACTTCATCCACATGGCGGCGGTGTGCCAGCCGGAGGCGCACAGCGCCCCGAACTGGCTGCGGCGGGCGGCCGCGTCGTCCACATGGAAGGGCTGCGGATCGAACTGTTGCGCGAAGCTGATGATTTCCTCGCGGGTGAAGACATGGGTGCCCAGAATCTGGCGCGACCCGATCTCCGTATCCTCGAAATATCTCATGCCAATCGCGCCCCCGGATTGCGTCGCCCGAACATGACCACCACCACCTGATCCACCGCCACGGTCCCGCCGGTCTTCAAAAGTTCGAAGCGGAAGGTCACCAGGCCCATTTCCGGGCGGCTCTTGGAGGTGCGGCTTTCCAGGATGGTGCGGCGCAGCGTGACCACGTCGCCGGGGTGCACCGGCTCGCGCCACCTTGTCTCGGTGACGCCGGGTGATCCCATGCCGGCGGCGCGCAGCAAAAAGCCGTCGCAGATCAGGCGCATCATGATGGCGCAGGAATGCCAGCCGGAGGCCGCCAGCCCGCCCAGCATGGAAGCTGCGCCGGCGGCGTGGTCCAGATGCATGGGCTGCGGGTCGAACTGGCGCGCGAAGTCTATGATCTCCGCTTCCGTCACCGTGTGGGAGCCGAACGTTTTCACGTCGCCTTCCACGAAATCCTCCCAGAAGAGTTCCGGCATGCTTTGCTCCCGGCGTGTGGGGGGATCTCAGGCGTTGTCGGCGCGCAGGTCAACCCACCCGATGCGCTCCGGCGGCCGTTTCGCCGCCGGGAGGCCTATCCGGCAGGGCTGTGCGCCTCAATTGGCGAAGCGGAAATGCAGCACGTCGCCGTCCTGCACCACATATTCCTTGCCTTCCAGGCGCAGGCGTCCGGCATCGCGGGCGCCCGATTCGCCCTTGTACTGGACGTAATCCGCATAAGCGATGGTCTCCGAGCGGATGAAGCCCTTCTCGAAGTCCGAATGGATCACGCCCGCCGCCGCCGGGGCCTTGGTGCCCTTGGTGATGGTCCAGGCACGGGCTTCCTTGGGGCCGACGGTGAAATAGGTCGCCAGATCCAGAAGTTCGTAGCCGGCGCGGATCACGCGGTTGAGGCCGGGCTCTTCCAGGTCGATGGCATCCAGATAGTCGCGCTGGTCTTCCAGGGGCAGCACGGCGATCTCGCTCTCGATCTTGGCCGACACCACCACCGCCTTGGCGCCTTCTTCCTTGGCGCGGGCGAACACCTGGGCCGAGAGCGCATTGCCCTCCTTGGCGGAAGCCTCTTCCACATTGCAGACGTAGAGCACCGGCTTGGCGGTCATCAGGCCGAGCAGGCCGAAGGCGCGCTCTTCATCGGGCTTCACCTCGGTGAGGCGGGCGGGCTTGCCCTCGCGCAGCAGCACCAGAGCGCGGAGCATGAGCTCCAGGGTCTCCTTGGCATCCTTGTCGGCGCCCTTGGCCTTCTTCTCCATGGCGGCGGCGCGCTTTTCCAGGCTGTCGAGATCGGCCAGCATCAGCTCGGTCTCGATGATCTCGATGTCGTCCACCGGGGAGATCTTGCCCTCCACATGGGTGACATCGCCATCCTCGAAGCAGCGCACCACATGGGCGATGGCGTCGCACTCGCGGATGTTGGCCAGGAATTGGTTGCCCAGGCCCTCGCCCTTGGAGGCGCCGCGCACCAGGCCGGCGATGTCCACGAAGGTCAGGCGGGTGGGGATGATCTGGCCGGAGCCGGCGATGGACGCCAGGGTATCCAGGCGCGCATCCGGCACCGCCACTTCACCCACGTTGGGCTCGATGGTGCAGAAGGGATAGTTGGCGGCCTGGGCCGCGGCGGTCTGGGTGAGGGCATTGAAGAGGGTGGACTTGCCGACGTTGGGCAGGCCGACGATGCCGCATTTGAAGCCCATGCTACGCGTTCTTTCTTTCGCTCTAAGACGGCCCGGATGCTGGGATCCGGGGCCATGTTCGGGATCGATAGGCCCTATCGATCTTTCAGGGTGGCAAAGACGGTTTCGATATCCGTCTTGAACGGGTTGACGATCAGGGTGCGCTCGACCTCCAGGCCGTCTTCGATGGCGTCGCTCACCAGCAGGCGGCATTGTGCCGTCACCGCCGAGGCCACCATCAGACACTCCCACCAGTCGAACTTGAAACGGTCCTCGATGCGCCAGGCCTCGCCCATCAGCTCCGAGGACGTCCCGGTATGGCAGGCAGGCAGCAGGTCGCGCAGGAAGTCCCGTATCACATCGCGGGAGGCGAACGGAAATCGCCGTGCGGCCAGGGCGTAGAATTCTTGCATCACCTGGGCGCTGACCACCAGTTCGCCATTGCGGCGGATGGAGCGCAGGCTATGGCGCGTCAGCGCCCGCAGGCGGGCCTGGCTCCGGTCGTGCAGGCAGATCAGGACGTTCGTATCCACGAAGCACCGTACGGTCATGGACGTCCTCCCGTTGGGGCGCGGGCGCGCCGTCCGCATCCCAGCCGGGCGCGGCAAGCCAGCGATCGAAGGGGCTCAAGGGGTCCGCGTGGCCACCCAGCGCACGGCTGAGGTGGGCGGCGATGAATTTCGACAGGCTGGTGCCCTCCCGCGCGGCGGCCAGGCGCAGGCGGGCGGCGAGATCGTCGGGGAGCGTAATGGTCACGTTCTTCATGGACGCCTCGGGCGACGGAAGGGACGTACGGCTACGCGGGTGCGATCAGCTTGGGCGTTTGGGGGCGGCGGTCAAGGCCGCGCTGGCGCAAGGGGGCGCGTTTGCGGCCTCAGGCCCGGGCGCCGCCCAGCGGCTTGGGGTCGGAGAAGCCTTGCGCGTCCATGAACAGATGCGCCCGGTTCTGAAACTCTTCCGGCTTGCCGGCGGTGAGGAGGTCGGTGAAGTCCGCACAGGCGGTGCAGACCGCCTCCACCCACTCCTGCTCGGCCTTGCCGAAGTCGTTCAGCACGTAACCGTGGACCAGGCTCTTGTCACCCGGATGACCGATGCCCAGGCGCACCCGCCAATAATCATTGCCGCATTGGGCGGTGATGGAGCGCAAGCCGTTGTGGCCGGCATTGCCGCCGCCCTTCTTCACGCGGATCTTCGCGGGCGGCAGGTCCAGCTCGTCGTGGAAGACGATGATGCGTTCCAGGGGGATTTTATAGAAGCGGGCGGCTTCGGCGACCGCGCGGCCGCTCTCGTTCATGAAGGTTTCCGGCAGCAGGGCCAGCACCTTTTCGCCGCCGATCTCGCCTTCGCTCACCGCGCCCTGGAAGCGCCGGCGCCAGGGGGAAAGACGATGGCGGCGGACGATCGCGTCCACCGCCATGAAGCCGATATTATGCCGGTTGCCGGCATATTTCGAGCCGGGATTGCCCAGGCCTGCGAACAGGAACATGGCGCTCTCCGGCTCGAACGGTCGTCAGGCCTTGCCGGGCGTGGCGGCGGCCGCGGCGGCCGCGTCGTCGGCTGCGGCATCCGCAAGACCCGACGGGGCCACGACGGTGGCCAGCGTGTCATCGCCGGACATGGCCGAGGTCACGCCTTCGGGCAGCTTGATGGCCGAGAGATGCAGGCTGTCGCCGATCTCAAAGCCGGTCAGGTCCGCCTCGATGTGGCCGGGAATGGATTCGGCCGGGCAGTCCAGCTCCACCGCATGGGCGACGATGTTGAGCGTTCCGCCACCCTTGATGCCGGGGGCGGCATCCTGGTTCACGAAGTGCACGGGCACTTCCACGGTGATGCGCGCGCCCTGGGACACCCGAAGGAAGTCCACATGCAGCGGCAGGTCCTTCACCGGATCCAGCTGGTAATCGCGGGGGATCACGCGGTGCTTCGTGCCATCCACGTCGATTTCGAACAGGGTGGTCAGGAAGTGGCCAGCGTAGATGATGCGGGTGATGTCCTTGTGGTTCAAGGAGATGGTCACCGGCTCTTTCTTTTCGCCGTAAATCACGGCGGGCACGCGTCCAGCGCGGCGCTCTTCACGGGCGGCCCCCTTGCCGGCCCGCGGGCGCGCCACAGCCTTCAATTCTTTGATGGCAGTCATGGCACTCGTCCTAGCTTTGGTCTGGGTCTAAACAACCAACGGCCGCTCACGCGGCCGTCATGGCATTCCCGTCCGGCACGCCTCCAGGGGGGCGCATGCCTGACGAGAACGCGGGCTTATAGCGGCAATGGCCTGCAAAGGCAATGAACATGCGGAATCGGGGGACTGACATGCGCGTTGGGCGGGGGGTACAGCGATTTTTCCAGATCGCCGCGGCGGGGGTGCTGCTGGCGGTTGCGATGCCGGGCGCCGGCCGGGCCCAGGCGCCTACGGTCACGCCGCCCCGTCCGGTGGTGGTCTGGAACGTGCCGGACGTGGATCGCCTGCCGGACAATGACTATGGCCGCCTGGTGCGCTATGGCCGCTCGGTCCTGGAGCAGACCTCCGCCCATATCGGGCCGGCGGTGGCCGATCCCGCCCAGCGCTTTGCCGGCAACAACATGGCCTGCGCCGATTGCCACCTGAATGCCGGCCTCAAGAAGTTCGGCCTGCCGCTGGCGGCGGCGTCCGCCGATTATCCCGGCTACAGCACGCGCACCGGCGCTGAGGCCACCTTGCCCGACCGGCTCAATGCCTGCATGACCCGCAGCATGAATGGCCGCCCCATGCCGGCGGACGCCCGGCCGATGCAGGCGCTGGTTGCCTATTTGAGCGTGCTGGCGGAGCATATTCCAGCGGATGCCAAGCTGGCCGGCGGCGGGGCCGGTGCCATGCCCGAGCTGGCGCGGGCCGCCGATCCGGTGAAGGGGGAGGCGGTGTTTGCCCAGGTCTGCGCCGAATGCCATCGGCGCGATGGGCTCGGGGTTCGCCATAATCCGGTGGACGCCAGCTTCGGCTATAGCGTGCCGCCCCTGTGGGGGCCGGACAGCTTCAACGACGGCGCCGGCATGGCGCGGCTGATCACCCAGGCGAATTTCGTCCACAATAACATGCCCAACGGCACCAGCTGGGTGGCGCCGCAGGTCGCGGTGGAGAATGCCTGGGACGTGGCCGCTTACGTGCTCTCGCAGCCGCGGCCGGCCCGGGCGGGGCTCGACAAGGATTTTCCGGACCTGCTGGCGAAGCCGGTGGATACCGCCTATGGGCCGTTCGCCGACGGCTTTTCGGCGGCCCAGCACAAGTACGGGCCATACGCCCCCATCCGGGCGGAACTGGCCAAGATCAAGGCGGAGCGGGGCGCCGTGCCCAATCCCAACGACCGCTGAGATGGGTCGTCCGGCCCGCACCCGTGCGGGCCGGATCGGCTCAGTTGGGCTTGGGCTCGGCGGAGCAGACCTTGTTGCCGGTCTTCTGCCAGAAGAAGTCGCCGCACCTGTCGCAGCCGGAGACCGCAAGGCCGAGGGCAGCCACCACGGCCAGTCGCAGAACCATTCGCATCACATACCTCTTCCCGGATCCGTTCGGCGGACGCTAATGCGCCACGCCGTCCGAGGGAAGCTCTCTCGCAGCGGCAGAGGCGTCCCCATCCCGGTCGCATCGCCCGCGTCCATGGCGATGACCACGGACTTCCGCCGTTGCGACACCGTGTGTCACGACGAAACCGCGCCTGTGGCGTCGCATCACAAAAAGCTCATGGGGTCCACGTCGATGGCCACCTTGGTATTGCCGGTGGGCCGGGGCGCCACCGCCCGCCACGCCCGCAGATAAGACGACAGATCGAAGCCGCGCGGCGCCCGCACCAGCAGGCGCCAGCGATGGCGTCCGCGCAGCACCGCCAAGGGCGCCTCCGCCGGCCCCAGCACCCGCACCCCCTCCGCCCGGGGCGCGCTGGCGGCCAGCCGCCGGGCATGGCCCTCGGCCACCGGGCCTTCGGTGGCGGAGATGACGAGGCTGGCCAGGCGGCCGAACGGCGGCAGCACGGCCTCCTCGCGGGCGGCGATCTCGGTTTCATAGAAGGCGGCCCGGTCGCCCTTCACCAAGGCCTGCATCACCGGATGCTCGGGCATGTGGGTCTGGATGAAGCCGCGCCCCTCGGTGGCGCCGCGCCCGGCCCGCCCGGCCACCTGATGCACCAGCTGGAAGGTGCGCTCGGCGGCGCGGGGGTCGCCATGGCCCAGGCCCACGTCCGCATCCACCACCCCCACCAGGGCGAGGCCGGGGAAGTTATGGCCCTTGGCGACGAGCTGGGTGCCCACCACCACATCCACCTCGCCCTTGGCCACCGCCTCCAGTTCCGCCCGCATCCGCTCCATGCCGCCGGCCATATCGCTGGAGAGCACCAGGCTGCGGGCGTTGGGGAACAGGGTCTGCACTTCCTCCTGCAGCCGCTCCACGCCGGGGCCGCAGGGCACCATGGAGTCCTTCTCGCCGCAGGCGGGGCAGTTCTCCGGCACCGGGGCCTGATAGCCGCAATGGTGGCAGGAGAGGCGGCGCCGGAAGCGATGCTCCACCAGCCAGGCGGAGCAGGATGGGCATTTGATGCGCACACCGCAGGCGCGGCAGAGCGTCAGCGGGGCATAGCCGCGGCGGTTGAGGAACAAGAGCGCCTGGCCCTTGTCCTCCAGGGTCTGGTTGATTTCCGCTTCCAGCCGCGGGGCGATCCAGCGCCCGCGCGGCGGGCCGTCGCGGCGCAGATCGATGGGCAAGAGGCCGGGCACCTTGGCGCCGCCGAACCGCAGCGGCAGAGCGAGGCGCTGGTAGCGGCCGCGCCGGGCATTCACCTCGGTCTCGATGGAGGGGGTGGCGGAGGCGAGGATGATGGGCGCGCCCACCAGGCGGGAGCGCACCACCGCCATGTCGCGGGCATGATAGGCGACGCCGTCTTCCTGCTTATAGGCGGGGTCGTGCTCCTCATCGACGATGGTGAGCGCCAGATCCTGGAACGGCAGGAACAGCGCCGAGCGGGCGCCGGCCACCACCTGCACCGCGCCGCTGGCCACCCCTTCCAGGATGCGCCCGCGCCTGCGGGTGGAGACGCCGGAATGCCATTCCGCCGGGGCGACGCCGAAGCGCTTGGTGAAGCGATCCAGGAACACCTGGGTGAGGGCGATTTCCGGCAGCAGGATTAGCGCCTGGCGGCCCTCGCGCACCGCCTGGGCCACCGCCTCGAAATAGACTTCGGTCTTGCCCGAGCCAGTGACGCCATCCAAGAGGTGCACCGAGAAGCCGCGCCGCTCCACCGCCGCCCGCAGGGCTTCGCCGGCTTCCGCCTGGGCCTCGCTGAGGGTCGGCACCGCATGGTCGGCGTCCGGCCGCTCGGCGGCGGGGGCGGGGGGCAGCACCAGGGTTTCCAGGGCGCCGTCATCCACCAGCCCGTCCACCACCGAGGGCGAGACCCCGGCCTCGCGGGCGGCATCATTCTTGGCGCGGACAAAGCCGTCCGCCATCACCGCCATCAGGCGATTGCGGGCGGCGGTGGCCCGTTCCGGCACCCGGCCGGTGGCGCGGACCCCCACCCGCTCGCGGGGCGGGGCGGGGTTTTCCTCATGCCGCAGCGCCATGCGCAGCACCATGCCGCGCGGCGCCAGCGTGTAGTCGGCCATCCAGTCGATCAGGCGGATCAGGTCCGGGGGCAGGGCCTTGTGGGTGAGGCGGGCCTTCACCGACTTGAGCTTGGCCGTATCCACCACCCGCTCGCCGGCGTCCTCCCGGCGCGGCCAGACGCAGCCGACCACGCCACGCGCGCCCAAAGGCACCTGCACCAGATCGCCGGGCTGAAGCTCCAGCCCGTCCGGCACCAGATAGGAATAGGGAGCATCGAGGCCGAGCGGCAGCAGGACGTCGACGATGGCGGGGTTCATGTTCTTCTTTTGGTCCAGGGCGGGGAAAAGGTCAAAGGCCGGGCGGGACGCGGGCCGGCCGCCGCCTCAGGAGACCGCCTTGTCGAGCGCCTTGCTCATGCGCGCCCGCCAGTCCTTGCCGGTCTTCCGGAAGCGCTCGACGGTGTCCGGGGAGAGGCGCAGCGTGACCGCCTGCTTGGGGCTGTCCACCGTCGGTCGGCCCCGCCCCCGCTTGATGCTGTCCGCCAGCTCCGGCAGCGCCTCGCCGAAGGGGCGCGCCTGTGCCAGCTCCGCATCCGTCCGCGGCCGCTCGTCCTCGGGGTCGGGGCCGATGAGGTCACCGGTGGCATCGTCCACCCACCAGCCGTCCTCGTCCTGATGCACGCCACCGGCCGCGATCAGGGCCTGCATGTCCCGATTATATACCTCCCAGCGGCGGAGCATCTCCGCCTCGTCTTCGGCGCTGTCTCCAAGATCCCGGGTCACGAAGCTGGGCCATTTGTTCTCAGCCATGGGCCATGTTCCTTTCCTTCGGCGCGGCGGGGAGCATCGAGATCACCGATAAAGCCTGCGATCCGAGCGGCGCGAACACCACGACCACCACCACCGCGACGCCATCCAGGTCGCCAATGGCCATCAGGCGTCCGGCTTTTGCGGGGACCACGGTTGCGGCGGCGAAGAAGTCCTCCGTCAGCACGGCGAAGTCCAAGCTATGCTTCAAGATATTGGCCTGTCGCTTCGGCTCGTCCCACAGGATGCGGAGCATAATAAAAGTACACCAATAATCACGATGCGGGCAAGACTCGCGTTCGTCACGCTTCGTTCGTTACCTCTGGCGTGGAGCGCGCGGCAGTGCCCTGGCGCAGATGCAGGCGCTGCCGAAGAGATGAGCATTTGCAACGCAACTCTTGCTTTGCATCACGTCCACGTCTACCTCCTGCGGCATGAAATTCCTCGATCAGGCCAAGGTCTATGTGCGCTCCGGCGACGGAGGGGCGGGTTGCGTCTCGTTCCGGCGCGAAAAATTCATCGAGTTCGGCGGTCCCGACGGCGGGAACGGCGGGCGCGGCGGCGACGTGTGGATCGAATGCGTGGGCGGCCTCAACACGCTCATCGACTATCGCTACCAGCAGCATTTCAAGGCCCAGCGCGGCGTCCATGGCATGGGCTCCAACCGCACCGGCGCCCGTGGCGAGGACAAGGTGCTGAAAGTCCCCGCCGGCACCCAGGTGCTGGATGAGGACGAGGAGACCGTGCTCGCCGACCTGACCGAAGTGGGCCAGCGCATCAAATTGCTGGAAGGCGGCAATGGCGGCTTCGGCAATGCGGAGTTCAAGACCTCGGTCAATCAAGCGCCCCGCCGGGCCAATCCGGGCCTGGAAGGCCAGGAAAAGTGGATCTGGCTACGGCTCAAGCTGATCGCGGACGCCGGCCTCGTCGGCCTGCCCAATGCGGGCAAGAGCACCTTCCTGGCCGCCACCACCTCGGCCAAGCCGAAGATCGCCGATTATCCCTTCACCACCTTGCATCCCGGCCTCGGCGTTGTGCGGGTGGACGGGCGCGAATTCGTGCTGGCCGACATTCCCGGCCTGATCGAGGGCGCCCATGAGGGCGCCGGCCTCGGCGACCGGTTTTTGGGCCATGTGGAGCGCTGCCGCGCTTTGCTGCATCTGGTGGACGGCACCTGCGAACATGCGGGCAAGGCCTATAAGACCGTGCGCCAGGAACTGCTCGCCTATGGCGGCGGCCTGGAGGACCGGGTGGAGATCGTGGCCTTGTCCAAGATCGACGCCCTCTCGCCCGAACTGCTGAAGCAGCAGAAGGAGCGGCTCCAGCGCGCCGCCAAGAAGAAGCCGCTGCTGCTCTCGGCCCAATCGGGGCAGGGGGTGCCGGAGGCGCTGCGGGCGCTGCTGGCGGTGGTGGACGAAGGCCGCGCCGCCGAGGCCGCCCCGACGCCGAAGGCGGCGTGGCATCCCTGATGGCAGAGAAATTCGAACGGCATCGCCAGCCCTGGACCAATGAAGAGATCCAGAAGCTGCACACCTATGCCAAGAAGGGCATGTCCCTGAAGGCCATCGCCAATGCGCTCACCCGCAGCGAAGAATCGGTGAAGATCCGGGCCAAGGCCGACAAGCTCACCATCGACAAGCTGCGCTGAGCGCATCAATCCCGGCCGCGCCCCTGTTCGCGCGGCCGCGCTTGGGCTATCGAGGCCGCCCATGCCGCATGCGGCGCCGACCGGGGAACCGGGCGCGCCGCTGCCTCAAGCGAAGATGCCGCCCGTGACAGCAGCCACTCCCGCCCTCGCCGATTTCCGCCGCATCGTCATCAAGGTGGGCTCTGCCCTGCTGGTGGATTCCGCCCGCGGCAAGGTGCGCCTGCCATGGCTGACCTCGCTCGCGGAAGATATCGGCGCCCTGCACGGGCGCGGCGCGGATGTGCTGGTGGTCTCCTCGGGGGCCATCGCGCTGGGGCGCACGGTGCTCAATCTGCCGCGCGGGCCGCTGAAGCTGGAAGACAGCCAGGCCGCCGCCGCCGTCGGCCAGATCGCGCTGGCGCGCACCTGGGCGGAAATTCTGGGCCATGAGGACATCACCGCCGGCCAGGTGCTGCTCACCCTCGGCGACACCGAGGAGCGGCGGCGCTATCTCAACGCCCGCAATACTTTGGCGCGGCTGTTGGATTACCGGGCGGTGCCGGTGATCAATGAGAATGACACGGTGGCCACCAGCGAGATCCGCTATGGCGACAATGATCGCCTCGCCGCCCGGGTCGCCACCATGGCCAGCGCCGATCTGCTGATCCTGCTCTCGGACATCGACGGCCTCTATACCGCCCCGCCGGCGCACAATCCCGATGCCCAGCACATTCCCGTCGTGCCGCGCATCACCGGCGAGATCGAGGGCATGGCCGGGGCCGCCGGCTCGGAACTGTCGCGCGGCGGCATGCGCACCAAGATCGAGGCCGGCAAGATCGCCACCGCCGCCGGCACCCATATGGTGATCGCCTCCGGCCATCTGAAAAACCCGCTCAAGCGCATCGCCGAGGGCGGCCGCTGCACCTGGTTCCTGGCCGGGGCGACCCCGGCCCGCGCCCGCAAGGCCTGGATCGCCGGCACGCTTGAGGCGCGCGGCGTGCTGCATCTGGACGAGGGCGCGGTGGCGGCCCTGCGCCGGGGGGCGAGCCTGCTGCCGGCCGGCGTGGTGCGGGTGGACGGCACCTTCGAGCGCGGCGACGCGGTGCTGCTGCGCGGCCCGGACGGCAGCGAGATCGGCCGTGGGCTGGTGGCGTTCGACAATGCCCATGCGGAACGTATCCGCGGCCGCTCCACGGCGGAGATCGAGACCATTCTCGGTTTGCCGGGCCGCTCGGAGATGGTGCATCGGGACGATATGGCCCTCGGCGCGGAGTAGATCGGGTTTCGCGCCTTTCGTGCGGGACCGAAGCGCCCGGCATTTCAGGGGGTGAAGGGCACCATTTGCCGTCGGCCGCCGGAGAGGCCCACGGACACCGCCGGCTGTTCGCCGTCTCGGATCAGCTTGAAATCACTGGTGGCGGGGCCCTGCAGCGGAACGCGCTTCAGGACATGCGGGCCGTCGCGGAACGACAGAAACACCAGGCTCTGACGATCAAAGGACGGGATCGCCAGATCGGCGGCGCCGTCGCCATTGAAATCAGCCACCGCCGCCAGGCCCTGCTGGTTGGAGCCCGCCGCATGGTTGGAGACGCCGGGAAAGCTGGCGATCTCCCGCAACGTTCCCTCGGACAGGGTGACGATTTTCAACAGGCCCAGGACGTGGGGCTGCTGGACGTAACCGATGTCAAGCCGCCCGTCGCCGTCAAAATCGGCAATGCCGGCGGGATTGAGCCAACGTTTGGGAGCCCCGGTGCCGGGCGTCTCGGCGATGATGGCAAGCCGGCCGGCGCGCTCCGCGATGACCACCAGAGAGGATCCGCTGCGCAGGGATGACCGCACCAGGACGATCTCGTCGGTGCCGTCGCCATTGAGGTCCGCAAGGCGCGGCGTGCGATCCTCGAACACCTCATCGGGCGGCAAGGTGAGCTTCACGGTGCGCCCATCCTTCAGCACCACCACAAGGCTGGCGGCCTCGTAATCGGCACCCAGGACGAAATGCGCGTAGCGCCCGGTTGGATCGGCCAGATAGGCCTGGGCGATGTTCTGATGGCCCTGGGCGGCCCGGGCGCCGGGCAAAGGCGTTGCCGGCGGTGCCGCCATGGCGATCCCGCACCCAGCCAGAAGGACAGCAAGACCGGCAGGAATGCGGAGGGCCATCATTACATTCCTTGCAATGAAGAAATTTGGAGAGAGCCATCCGGCCCCGCGAGGGTCGCTCCTTGTGCTAACACTCGCCAAGGCGCCGTGCTCTCACATCTTTGGCACCCCGCGCGGGCGGACATCCCGCTACGTTCGGGACTGTCAAGACAGTCCCGCCGCATGCTAAGACCATGCACCCTGGTCGCGGCCGGGTGATCGATTGTCCTGTCCGTGAGTTGATGCCATGTCCACAGCCAGCGTCGCCCGAGCCTCCGTCCATGCGATCACGGATCGTCTGGCGTCGCCGCCGGACATTGCGGCCTTTCTGCTGGACATGGGGAAGCGGGCGCGTATCGCCGGCCGGGCCCTGGCCTTGGCCGATGCGGCGACCAAGACGCAGGCCCTGCGCGCCGCTGCCGCGCACATCCGTGCCAGCATTCCGAAAATACTCGCGGCCAATGAAGCCGACATGACGCGCGCCCGCGCAGACAGCATGAGCGCGGCGTTCCAGGATCGCCTCGCGCTGACCGAAGCGCGCATCGAAGCCATCGCCGCCGGCATCGACATGGTGGCCGGCCTGCCCGATCCGGTGGGCGCGGTGACCGAGCGCTGGACCCGGCCCAATGGGCTGATCATGGAGCGGGTGCGCACGCCGCTGGGCGTGATCGGCGTGATCTATGAGAGCCGCCCCAATGTCACCGCCGATGCCGCCGCTCTGTGCGTGCGCGCGGGCAATGCGGTGATCCTGCGCGGCGGCTCCGACAGCCTGGGCTCGTCCGGCGCCATCCACGCCGCCTTCGTGGCCGGGCTGGTGGAGGCGGGGCTCTCGGCGGAGACGGTGCAGTTCGTGCCGTTCGCCGATCGCACGGCGGTGGGCCTGATGCTCGGCGGTCTCGACGGAAATATCGACGTCATCGTGCCGCGCGGCGGCAAGGGGCTGGTGGGCCGGGTGCAGAGCGAGGCCCGGGTGCCGGTGTTCGCCCATCTGGACGGCATCGTCCATGTCTATGTCCATGCCGCCGCTGACCTCGCCATGGCCCGCTCGGTGCTGCTGAACGCCAAGATGCGCCGCACCGGCATCTGCGGTGCCGCCGAGACGCTGCTGGTGGATCAGGCCGTGGCCGGCACCCATCTGGCGCCTTTGGTGACCATGCTGCTGGACGCCGGCTGCGAAGTGCGCGGCGATGCCGCCACCCAGGCGGTGGACGGCCGGGTCAAGCCGGCGGTCGCCGCCGACTGGGACACGGAATATGAGGATGCCATCATCTCGGTGAAGCTGGTGGCCGACGAGACCGCCGCCATCGCCCATATCGAGACCCACGGCTCGCACCACACCGATTCGATCATCACCGCCGATGCGGCCGCCGCCGAGCGGTTCTTGGCGGAAGTGGATTCGGCCATCGTGGTGCACAATGCCTCCACCCAATTCGCCGACGGCGGCGAATTCGGCTTCGGCGCCGAAATCGGCATCGCCACCGGCCGCATGCATGCGCGCGGGCCGGTGGGCGCCGAGCAACTCACCTCGTTCAAATACCGGGTCCATGGCACCGGGCAGATCCGCCCGTGAGCTGCGAACCGCGGATAGGAACGCCGATGCAGCCAGTCAGCGCGCGCGCGGCCGTCAGCATGCCCATCGTCTCCCCGGGCATGCGGATCGGCCTGTTCGGCGGCACCTTCAATCCCGCCCATGCGGCCCACCGCGCCGCCAGCCTGCTGGCGCTGAAGCGCCTGCAACTGGATCGCATCTGGTGGCTGGTGACGCCGGGCAACCCGTTGAAAGACAATTGGGATCTGCCCTCGGTGCAGGACCGGGTGACGTTCGCCCGGCGGGTGGCGCACCATCCGCTCATCGACGTGACCGGGGTCGAGGCCACGCTCGGCACCCGCTACAGCTATGAGACCGTGGCCGAACTGGTGCGCCGGCAGCCGCGGGTGCGGTTCGTGTGGATCATGGGCGCGGACAATCTGGCCCATTTCGCCCGCTGGCAGCGGTGGCGGGCGCTGGCCAATCTGGTGCCCATCGCGGTGGTGGATCGGCTGGGGGACAGCCTGTGCGCAACCTCCTCCCGCGCCGCCCAGGCGCTGGCCCCGTATCGGGTGCCGGAGCAGCAGGCCTGCGCCCTGGCGGACCTTGCCCCACCGGCCTGGACCTTCCTGCACGGGCTCAAGTCTCCCATCTCCTCCACCGAGATCCGGGCGGCCCAAAGAGCCCTTGCGGCGGGAGCGCATGGGAGCGATGCGCAGTCACCCTTGAAATTTCCTTGATTTGCCTGCATTCTGTTTTGGCGATCCCAGGGTAAGACTTCGTCCGCCCGAGGGGATCGTTCAACAGACCGAGAGGATCCGGACCCCTGTCCACGACGGCTCTCTTGGCGGCCGCAGAGACCATGGCGGCCGCACCGATCTCCCAGGCGCAGCTTGACGCCGAGGAGATTCTCACCCTCGTTCTCGCCCAACTCGATGATGACAAGTCCGAGGACATCATCAGCATCGATCTGCGTGGCAAGACGTCCATCGCCGACTATATGGTGGTTGCTTCCGGCCGCTCGCAGCGGCACGTGGGCGCTATCGCCGAGCACCTCATCGAGGCGCTGAAGGCAGCCGGCATGCGTCATGTGCGCGTGGAGGGCCAGCCAGCCTGTGACTGGGTGCTGATCGACGCGGCCGATGTGATCGTCCATGTCTTCCAGCCCGAAGTCCGCAGCTTCTACAACATCGAAAAGATGTGGTCGGGAGCCGTGCCGTCCTGACGGCACGCGGTCCGGTCCTGTCTGCCTGAGGGCCCATGCTCGACGTCGCACCGCGTGATGCAGTGCGCGTCCATGGCTGGTTTCGCGTCTCGCGCGGGCCGAGAGCTTCGGTCCTGGCGGCGAGGGGCGAGCTTTGCGCCCTCACACGGTTTGCGACCTCATGCGTTTTGCGACCTCACACGTTTTGCGCAGTCATTCAAAGCTGTCGGGCCGCACCGCGGTCCGGTCATGCGCGGCTCGCATCCGCGCCGTCGGGGTTTTGACCGTACGGCTTTGGTCCTTCGGCCTTGACCCTTCGGCTGTGGCCGAGCCGGTTTTGACCCGCCTGGCCGTGGCCGGGCACGTTTGACCGGCATGGCCCGCCGCGCCTATCCGGCCTGCGGTGGCCGGTCGCTGTGTTTCGCGCCGTGCGTGGCGCACTGTCCCGGATCTCACCCTTCATGCGCATCCTCCTGATCTGCGTTGGCCGGCTGAAGGCCGGCGCCGAGCGCGATCTGGTCTCCCGCTATCTGGATCGCGCCAAGGCCTCCGGCCGTTCGCTCGGCCTGTCCGGCTTCGAGACCGTGGAATTGAGCGAATCCGCCGCCCGGCGCCCGGAAGACCGCATGGCGGAGGAAGGCCAGGGCATTCTGGCCGCCATCCCCGGCGGTGCCACCGTCGTCGCGCTCGATCCGCGCGGAAAAAGCCTCTCCAGCGAAGATTTTTCCGCCCGCGTCCGCATCGATCGCGATCGGGGCGTGCCGGCGCTGTGCCTCATCATCGGCGGGGCGGATGGCCTGTCGGATGCCCTGCGGACCCGCGCCGACGTGCTGCTGGCATTCGGCGCCGCCACCTTCCCGCACCAATTGGTCCGGGTGATGCTGGCCGAGCAGGTCTATCGCGCCACCACCATCCTGTCCGGCCACCCCTACCATCGCGCCTGAGGCGGATTGCCGTTTCGATCCCGGCATTGGCATCCCACGCCCTGAAATGAGGGGAATAGACTGTTACCGACAAGGCCGGTCGCCGGAGCCGAAAGCGGACATGCCGAAGGGCTGTTCGGGGTGGAAGGCGGTCATTCGCTTCGATCCGGATAATAGGATTTGTAATCCTCGTAATCCGCGAAAATTTCAGAGTATTTTGGGTATGGAATGCCAAATATTGTAACTACCTGCTCACCAATGCTTTCGAAGGAGTCCTCAATCCCAACCCCGCTACAGTCGATCGGCCCATATTCATTTGAGATGGCGACCAGAGATTTTCCCCGATCACTTAAATACTTTCCTTCAACGATATTAGCGTGAGAGTCGCGATCGTAATGATCGGTTGGCTCAAACGTGCCCGTCGCTATACCCATAGGTGGATCAAGCTGCATCAGGCTTCCGGCACCTATTGGAATGCCATTGAATAAAAGGTGCACGATCATTCGTAAATCATCGCACCGTGGGCAAATGTCTGCAACGGGTCGCATGCCGCCTCCGAGCGGCGGCCGTAACCAATAGGCCTGTGTGGGATGCAAGCGTCATAGGCCGCGTGTTCGTACTCCGTGAAGCTTATCCATGGCACGGCAATGCGCTTCGGATCGGGAGCCTAAGAATCGTGCGACAGTGCGAAAATCAAAGGCGTGTCGGCCATCCGCATGCTGTAGGGCCTCTAGAAAACCGGTAGCTATTGCATCGGCATCAGAGTGATCGGCGGCGAACGCCGCCTCACATATATCGAACACGCGCTGTAGTGTTTCCTCATCCAGAGAAGTCCCTGCTAGGGCTGCGGCCAACGAGCCCGCGAGCACCGTCCGCGGAGGTTGCTCTTTCCCCCAATACAAGCATTCGGTTTCAGCCGCCGCTCGCAGGGCTGGCGAGAGGCTGGCCATATCGCGGAGTGGACCGCTGTCCATCTTTTCCCCCGTTTGCCTTCAGCTCACGGCATGAAAGCAGTCGGCTCAAATGTCTGCAACGGGCGGGTTGCGGACGTTGCGTCGCCACTCGCGCCGCCCGTGCCTCGCATGTTCTACCTAGTCGAAGTTCGTGGACCGGGAGAGCGCCTCCCACGTGGCGATCTCGGTCCGCATCAGGTCCAGCTTCTGCTCGACCACAGCGAGCGCGTCCTCGCCGAGATACAGCCGCGTGGGCGGAGCATCAGAGTCCACGAGCGTCAGCAAAGCCTGCGCGGCCTTGGCCGGATCGCCCGGCTGGCGTCCGCTCTTGGCCTGACGCGCCGCGCGGATCGGGTCCATGATCGCGTCATAGGCGGGGATGCTGCGCGGCGCACGGTCCATGGAACGTCCGGCCCAGTCGGTGCGGAACTGCCCCGGCGCCAGGGCGGTCACATGGATGCCGAGCGACTTAACCTCCTTGCCCAAGGCTTCGGAAATGCCCTCCAGCGCGAACTTGCTTCCGCAATAGTAGGCAATGCCGGGCATGGTGATGAAGCCGCCCATGGATGTGACATTGATGATGCGGCCAGAGCCGCGCGCGCGCATGCCGGGCAGCACGGCTTTGATCATCGCCACCGCGCCAAAGACATTGGCGTCGAACTGGCGGCGCAGATCGTCCATCGACGACTCTTCCACCACGCCTTCCTGACCGTAGCCGGCATTGTTGACGAGAACATCGACCGCGCCGAACCGGCGCTCCGCGTTGGGGACTTGAGCGGCCACGGCGTCGAAATCGGTAACGTCGAGCACCAGTGCGTGCGCCCGCCCCGGCGCCAGCGCCTCATGCGCCGACGCGGCTTGAGCGTTACGAACAGTCCCGATCACCACGTGGCCGGCCTGCAAAGCGGCGGCGGCGAAGGCGTTGCCCAGGCCGGAGCTGACACCGGTGATCAGAAACGTCTTGGTCGATGCGGTCATGGCAGGTCTCGCGGCCGTCAGGTGGGGATGCAAATTGTTATATCATGATATAATTTATTGACGCAAGACGCGGGGTAGACCACCTTGGCCCCATGGGTGAGATGTCCGTTCGAGAGCAAAAGCGAACACTGGCGCGTGAGGCGGTGCTCGACGCCGCCGAGCGCCTGCTGCGCGCCGATGGCGCCGCCGCCTTCTCAATGCGCGAGCTGGCGGCCGAGGCGGGCGTGAGCTTCGCTACGCCGTTCAATCAATTCGGAAGCAAGGCGGCGATCGCGCAGGCGCTGTCGGCGCGCCGCATTGATCTCATGAGCGAGCGCTTCTTCGAGACCGCGCCTCCCGGCGATACGATCAGCCGCGTGCTTGCCGCCGTATCGATCGCAGTCGCCGTCATGCTCGAGGAGCCCCAAATCAACCGGGCGATCATCCGGTCGCTCGGTTTCCCTGGCGCCAAACCGAGCGAAGTCAGCGCCCAATCACGAGCCCTGTGGGCCGCTGCATTCGGCGACGGCGACGGCATCGATCCCGACTTGGCCAAGGTCGCCGCCGAGCGTGTGCCCGAGCAACTGGCGATCGCCTTTCGCGGCTGCTTGTCGTTCTGGATCGCCGACGAGATCACCGACGCGCAGCTGCCCGAAAAGGCGCAAGCGACAGCCATCACCGTCCTGCTGGGCTTCGTTGAGTCCAACAGGCGCGCTGACTTGCTGCGGTGGTGAATCGCAAAGCAGCACGATCTTCAACGTCAGACTGAAGGTCCGCTTCCGGTCGTGGGCGCTGTACGACCTGGAGCGAAGGAGCACGCGATTCGCCCCATTGCGCCGTGCGGACGCCCGCCGCTGGCGACCGCGGTCCCTGCGCCGCGGTGCCATGGCGGACAGCGGCGCGGTCATGGTTTACATATCCTCAACTTCACGGGCTTAGATCTGTCCCATGGTTGCCCGTTCCGGCTTGATCCTCTGCGCTTTGGCGTTCTGCGCGGCACTGGCCGGCGCGGCGGGCGTGCGCGCGCAAGTGGCGCCCACGCCGGGCGCCAGCGCGCCGGTGCCCCGGCCGCGCCCGGCGCCGGTGAATACCGACGCCCTCAATGCGGACATCCGCGGCGCCGCCGAATTCCAGAGCCAGGTGCGCGCCGAACTGGAATCGGTGAAGGGCGACCGGGCCAAGTTCAACCAATTGCTGGTGGATACCACCACGCGCCTGCGGGCGGTGGAGCAGCAGATCATCGATCTGGAGAGCCGCATCTCCGGCCTGGATGCCAACGCATCCGACATCCGGGCCTCGCTGCTCAAGCGCCGGGGCGTGCTGGCGGAAGTGCTGGGCGCCCTGGTGCGCATGGGCCGCAATCCGCCGCCAGCCTTGCTCATGCGGCCGGATGATGCGCTGGACGCGGTGCGCTCGGCCATCCTCTTGGGCGCGCTGCTGCCGGAAATGCGCGTGGAGGCCGAGACCCTGGCGGCGGATCTGGCGGATCTGTCGCGGGTGCGCACCGATCTGGCCAAGGCGCGCGATACCCTTTCAAGCCTGCGAACCGCCATGGAGGAGGATCGCAAGCGCCTGTCCACCTATGTGACCGAGCGTCAGCGCCGGGTGGCGGAAGGGAATTCGGACCTTCCGGCGGAAAAAGCCCAGGCCGAAGCGGTGGCAAAAACCACCGGCGATGTGCACGATCTCGTGACAAGGCTGGAGACCGAAGTGGCGCCCGCGGCCCGTGCCGCCGCCGAAGCGGCCACCGCCGCGGCCAAGCCGCCGGAGCCCGGCAAGACCGAAGTGGCGGCGCTGGGTAATGCCGCCCGCATGGCGCCGGCGCGCCCGTTTGTCCAGGCTAAGGGCTTGCTGCCATTGCCTGTGGCCGGCGTCCGGCTGCGGGACTTCGGCGGTGCCGATGGGCTCGGCGGCACCGAGAAGGGGATGACTTTCGCCACCCGCGCCGGGGCGCAAGTGGCTGCCCCGACGGATGGCTGGGTTGTATATGCCGGCCCGTTCCGCTCCTATGGACAACTCTTGATCATCAATGCGGGCGGCGGATACCATATTTTGATGGCGGGCATGGAGCGGATCACCGTAGATCTGGGTCAGTTCGTCCTCGCGGGCGAGCCGGTGGCGGTGATGGGAAGCGTCGCCCGTGCCGGAGCGCCGGGATCGGCCTCCGGGCAGCCCCAATTGTATGTGGAATTCCGCAAAGACGGAATCTCGATCGACCCCGCTCCCTGGTGGGCGGCAACGGACAGTCAGAAGGTGCGCGGATAATGCGTCGTACGTCCCTCTTCCTCTTTGGCGTTGCCGCCGGTGCCCTGGTGGCCGTCGCCGCCGTGCAGCCGCGCCTGTTCCTCGGCACCGCTGCCGAGGCTGCCGCGTCGGACACCTACCGTCAGCTCAGCCTATTCGGTGACGTGTTCGAGCGCGTGCGCTCCGATTATGTGGAGAAGCCCGACGACGCCAAGCTGATCGAGGCGGCCATCAACGGCATGCTCACCAGCCTGGATCCGCACTCGTCCTACATGGATGCCAAGAGCTTCCGGGACATGCAGGTGCAGACCCGCGGCGAGTTCGGCGGCCTCGGCATCGAAGTGACCATGGAAGATGGCCTGGTGAAGGTCATCGCCCCCATCGACGATACCCCCGCCGCCAAGGCGGGCATCCAGGCCGGCGACATCATCACCAAGCTCGACGACGACCAGGTGCAGGGCCTGACCCTGAACCAGGCGGTGGAGAAGATGCGCGGCGCGGTGAAGGCGCCCATCAAGCTCACCATCGTCCGCAAGGGCGCGGACAAGCCGATCGAGATCACGGTGGTGCGCGACACCATCAAGATCAAGGCGGTGCGCTCGCGCATCGAGGATGGCGACATCGGCTATGTGCGCATCACCTCGTTCAACGAGCAGACCTACGACAATCTGAAAAAGGCCATTGAAGACGTCACCGCCCAGATCGGGCCGGACAAGGTCAAGGGCTACATCATCGACCTGCGCAACAATCCCGGTGGTCTGCTGGACCAGGCCATCTCGGTGTCGGACGCCTTCCTGGAGCGGGGCGAGATCGTCTCCACCCGCGGCCGCAATGCGGACGAGACCCAGCGCTTCAACGCGCGCGGTGGCGATCTGGTGAAGGGCAAGCCGATCATCGTGCTCACCAACGGCGGCTCGGCTTCGGCCTCGGAAATCGTCGCCGGCGCGTTGCAGGACCACAAGCGCGCGACCATTCTCGGCTCGCGCAGCTTCGGCAAGGGCTCGGTGCAGACCATCATCCCGCTGGGCGGCAACGGCGCGCTGCGGCTGACCACCGCGCGCTATTACACGCCCTCGGGCCGGTCCATCCAGGCCAAGGGCATCGAGCCGGACATCATCCTGGTGCAGGACATCCCGGCCGAGCAGAAGGCCAAGATTGAAGCCGCCGGTGGCGATACCACCCGAGGCGAAGCGTCCCTGCGCGGCCATCTGAAGAATGGCGACGATGAGCAGACCGGCTCGCCGTCTTATGTGCCGCCCGATCCGAAGGATGACACCCAGCTGAAGATGGCCAAGGAACTGCTGGAAGGCACGGTGAAGAACGCCGCCTTCCCGCCGAACCCCAACAAGACCACCCAGGCCAACTGATTCGGGTCCCTGGACCTGTCGTCGTTGCATCGCCTCTCAAAGGCCCCGCCGGATCCCGGCGGGGCCTTTGTCGTTGGCATGGGCCGTCGAGGTCCCGCGCCGCGGCCGGCGCCGCTGCCGAAAAGGCGGCAAATGCCGTAAATAGAGGCAAACTATCTGCTTATATTTTCGGCATATCAGTGCCGGCGGCGGCGTCATTTGGCGCCGCTGCGTCCGACGGCCTGAATTTGCATGCATAATTGGCACTTCCGACCGCGTGGCATGCGGCTTGCTGTGTCTGCCGCACTTGTTTGTGCCGGGAGACCTCCATGCTGTTTCATCGCCGTTCGATCGCCCTCGGTGGACTGGGGCTTGCCGTGGCGGCCGTCATGGGCCTTGCCCCGGTTGATGCGCGGGCGGACGGCCTTGCCGACATCCTGAAGGCCGGCGTCATCAAGGTGGCGGTGCCGCAGGATTTTCCCCCGTTCGGCTCGGTGGGGCCGGACCTGAAGCCGGTGGGCTATGACATCGACGTCGCCAACCTGATCGCCGCCAAGCTGGGCGTGAAGGCGGAGCTGGTGCCGGTGGCCTCCTCAAACCGCATTCCCTATCTCCAGACCAAGAAGGCCGATCTGGTGATCTCCAGCCTGGGCAAGAACCCGGACCGGGAGAAGGTGATCGACTTCACCGTGGCCTATGCCCCGTTCTTTAACGGCGCGTTCGGCCCCGCCGACGTGAAGGTGACCAAGCCGGAAGACCTGGCCGGCATGACCGTGGGCGTCACCCGCGGCGCCAATGAGGACATGGAACTGTCGAAAATCGCGCCGGCCACCGCCGACATCAAGCGCTATGAGGACAACAATTCCACCATCTCCGCCTTCCTGTCCGGCCAGGTGAAGGTGATCGTCACCGGCAACGTCACCGCCGCGGCGATTCTCGCCCGCAACCCGCCGCGCAAGCCGGAGGTGAAGTTCCTGATCAAGGATTCGCCCTGCTACATCGGCCTCAACAAGGACGAGCCGAAGCTGCTGGAGAAGGTCAACGCCATCCTGACCGCCGCCAAGGCCGATGGCTCGTTGAACGCCATCTCGCAGAAGTGGCTCGGCGCGCCGCTGCCCGCCGGTCTCTGAGCCTCGCGCACACGACCGGCCGGGCCTGAGCCCGGCCGGCACGGCGGCGGATCAGGGGGCGCGCCGACATGACCTATGTGTTCGATTTCGGGGCCATCGCCCCATATGTGCCGCTGTTCCTCAAGGGCATCGCCATCACGGTGGAACTCACCGTCATCGGCGGGGTGCTCGGGGTGGGGGTGGGGATTGCCTGCGCCTGGGCGCGCAGCCTCGGGCCGCGCTGGCTGCGCCCGCCGGTGGCGCTCTATGTGGAATTGATCCGCAACACCCCGTTCCTGATCCAATTGTTCTTCATCTTCTTCGGCCTGCCGTCGCTGGGCATCTCGCTGGGCGAGATGCAGGCGGCGATCCTGGCCATGGTGATCAATCTCGGCGCCTATGGCTGCGAGATCATCCGCGCCGGCATCGAAGCCACCCCCAAGGGCCAGTTCGAGGCCGGGGCGAGCCTGGCCATGACCCGGCTGCAGACCTTCTTCCATGTGGTGCTGATGCCGGCGCTGCAGCGGATCTGGCCGGCGCTGTCGTCGCAGATCGTCATCGTCATGTTCGGCTCGGCGGTGTGCTCGCAGATCGCGGTGGAGGACATCACCTTTGCCGCCAACTTCATCCAGTCCCGCACCTTCCGGGCGTTCGAGGTCTATATCATCGCCACCGTGCTCTATCTGGTGCTGGCGCTGATCCTGCGGCAGGGCATGCGCTCCCTGGCCGGCCTGCTGTTTCCGCGCCGGAGGGCCACCCGATGAGCCCGTTCACCACCTGGGACATTCTGCGCAACCTGCTGTTCGCGGCGGAATGGACCATTCTTCTGTCCCTCGTCGCCTTTGTCGGCGGCGGCGTGCTGGGCCTGCTGGTGCTGTTCGCCCGCACCGGGCGCGGCAAGTGGGGGCGCCGCGGGGCGGGGCTCTATATTGAGCTGGTGCAGGGCACGCCGCTGCTGATGCAGCTGTTCCTGTGCTTCTTCGGCCTGTCGCTGCTGGGCCTCAACGTGCCGCCGTGGCTGGCCGCCGGCCTGTCGCTGACGCTGTGGACCTCGGCCTTCCTGGCGGAGATCTGGCGCGGCTGCGTGGAGGCGATCCCGCGCGGCCAGTGGGAGGCCTCCTCGAGCCTGGCCATGACCTATGTGGAGCAGATGCGCCACGTGGTGCTGCCCCAGGCCATGCGCATCGCGGTGCCGCCCACGGTGGGCTTTTCGGTGCAGGTGGTGAAGGGCACTGCGCTCACCTCCATCATCGGCTTCGTGGAGCTGTCCAAGGCTTCCACCATGATCACCAACGCCACCTTCCAGCCGTTCGTGGTCTATGGCCTCGCGGCGCTGATCTATTTCGCTTTGTGCTGGCCGCTCTCCAAGAGCAGCCAGATCCTGGAAAGGAAGCTGAATGTCGCTCATCGCAATCACTGAGGTGCGCAAGCGTTTCGGCGACAATGAGGTGCTCAAGGGCATCACGCTGGACGTGGCCGCGGGCGAGGTCATCGCCATCATCGGCAAGAGCGGCTCCGGCAAGTCCACCCTGCTCCGCTGCATCAACGGCCTGGAGAGCATCGACGAGGGCTCGATCCTGGTGGCCGGCGCGCATCTGGCCCCGGACGATGCCCATCTGCGCGCCCTGCGGCTGAAGGTCGGGATGATCTTCCAGTCGTTCAACCTGTTTCCCCACCTGACCGCCGGGCGCAATGTGATGCTCTCGCCCATGGTGGTGAAGAAGGTGTCCGCCAAGGAGGCGGAAGCCGTCGCCCGCCAGCGCATGGAGCAGGTGGGCCTCGGCCACAAGTTCGATGCCTATCCCGACGAACTGTCCGGCGGCCAGCAGCAGCGCGTCGCCATCGCCCGCGCCCTGGCCATGCAGCCGCTGGCGCTGCTGTGCGACGAGATCACCTCGGCCCTCGATCCGGAGCTGGTCAATGAGGTGCTCCAGGTGGTGGGCAAGCTGGCGGAGGAGGGCATGACCCTGCTCATGGTCACCCATGAGATGCGCTTTGCCCGCGAGGTCTGCGACCGCGTGGTGTTCATGCACCAGGGGCGGGTGCATGAGATCGGCCCGCCGGAGCAGGTGTTCACCAATCCACAGACCCCGGAGCTGCAGCAGTTTCTGGGGATGGTGGCGCCGAGCGCCGCTTAGTCGCACGGCCGTGAGACATCGCGGACGGTCGCTGGCCCATGATTCTCTGGCC
>NZ_CALRWL010000064.1:0-27944 GCF_943371865.1 Azorhizobium sp. AG788
CTGGAGCTGGAAGAGGTGATGAAGGTCGGCTATCGCGACATCCGTTGCGTCGAGTCCGGCGGGCCTGAGCCCGGCGTCGGCTGCGCCGGTCGCGGCGTCATCACCTCCATCAACTTCCTGGAGGAGAACGGCGCCTACGAAGACATCGATTACGTCTCCTACGACGTGCTCGGCGACGTGGTGTGCGGCGGTTTCGCCATGCCCATCCGCGAGAACAAGGCGCAGGAAATCTACATCGTCATGTCCGGCGAGATGATGGCCATGTATGCGGCCAACAACATCTCCAAGGGCATTCTCAAATACGCCAATTCCGGCGGCGTGCGGTTGGGCGGGCTGGTCTGCAATGAGCGCCAGACCGACAAGGAGCTGGAACTGGCGGAAGCCATGGCCAAGAAGCTCGGCACCCACCTGATCTACTTCGTGCCGCGCGACAACATCGTGCAGCATGCCGAACTGCGCCGCATGACCGTGCTCGAATACGCTCCCGACAGCGTCCAGGCCGGCCATTATCGCAGCCTGGCCACGAAGATCCATGCCAATGGCGGCAAGGGCATCATCCCGACCCCCATCACCATGGACGAGCTGGAAGACATGCTCATGGAGCACGGCATCATGAAGGCCGTGGACGAGAGCGTGGTCGGCAAGACCGCCGAAGAACTGGCCGCCATGTCGGCCTGATCAGGTCCAGTCTGAAGCCTTTCACACGGATCCGGCCAGCCCCTTCACCCGGGGCTGGCCCCCCGATTGAAACCCAAGGTAGCGAGGATAGCGAAATGAGCCTGGCAAAGACGCAAAGCATCGAAGAGATCAAGGCCCGGAACAAGGAACTCATCAGCGAGGTTCTTGAAATCTATCCGGAGAAGACCGCCAAGAGGCGCGCCAAGCACCTCAATGTCCATGAGGCGGGCAAGTCCGATTGCGGCGTGAAGTCGAATCTCAAGTCGGTTCCCGGCGTGATGACCATCCGCGGCTGCGCCTATGCCGGCTCGAAGGGTGTGGTCTGGGGTCCGATCAAGGACATGATCCACATCAGCCACGGCCCGGTGGGCTGCGGGCAGTATAGCTGGGCCGCGCGCCGCAATTACTACATCGGCACCACCGGCATCGACACCTTCGTGACCATGCAGTTCACGTCGGACTTCCAGGAAAAGGACATCGTGTTCGGCGGCGACAAGAAGCTGCTGAAGATCATGGACGAAATCCAGGAACTGTTCCCGCTGAACAACGGCATCACCGTGCAGTCGGAATGCCCCATCGGCCTGATCGGTGACGACATCGAGGCGGTCTCCAAGGCCAAGTCGAAGGAATATGACGGCAAGACCATCGTGCCGGTGCGGTGCGAAGGCTTCCGCGGCGTGTCGCAGTCGCTGGGCCATCACATCGCCAACGACGCCATCCGCGACTGGGTGTTCGACAAGATCCCCGCCGACGCCACCCCGCGGTTCGAGCCCACCGATTATGACGTCGCCATCATCGGCGACTACAACATCGGCGGCGATGCCTGGTCCTCGCGCATTCTCCTGGAGGAGATGGGGCTGCGGGTGATCGCGCAATGGTCCGGCGACGGTTCGCTGGCGGAGCTGGAGGCCACCCCCAAGGCCAAGCTCAACGTCCTGCACTGCTACCGCTCCATGAACTATATCTCGCGTCACATGGAAGAAAAGTACGGTATTCCGTGGACCGAATATAACTTCTTCGGCCCCTCCAAGATCGCGG
Organism: Azorhizobium sp. AG788; assembly: GCF_943371865.1. Lineage (GTDB taxonomy): Bacteria > Pseudomonadota > Alphaproteobacteria > Rhizobiales > Xanthobacteraceae > Azorhizobium. Next base: position 1,717 of record NZ_CALRWL010000064.1, read on the forward strand.
AATCGCTGCGCAAGATCGCCAGCTTCTTCGACGACAAGATCAAGGACGGTGCTGAGCGCGTGATCGCCAAGTACCAGCCGTTGATGGACGCGGTGATCGCCAAGTACCGGCCGCGGCTGGAAGGCAAGACCGTGATGCTGTTCGTCGGCGGCCTGCGTCCGCGCCACGTCATCGGCGCGTATGAAGACCTCGGCATGGAAGTGGTCGGCACCGGCTATGAGTTCGGCCATAACGACGACTACCAGCGCACCGCCCAGCATTATGTGAAGGACGGCACGCTGATCTATGACGACGTGACCGGCTACGAGTTCGAGAAGTTCGTCGAGAAGGTCCAGCCGGACCTCGTCGGCTCGGGCATCAAGGAAAAGTACGTGTTCCAGAAGATGGGTGTGCCGTTCCGGCAGATGCATTCCTGGGATTATTCCGGCCCGTACCACGGCTATGACGGTTTCGCCATCTTCGCGCGCGACATGGACATGGCCATCAATTCGCCCATCTGGAAGATGGCCAAGGCCCCGTGGAAAGCGGTGCCCAAGCCCACCCTGATGGCCGCCGAATAGCGCAGCGCCGTCCCGGCCCGCCCGATCGCGGGCGGGCCGGGACGCCAGATCGGGATCCGACATCAAGAGGACATCACCATGACGCAGAATGCCGAACATGTGCTCGATCATCTCGAGCTATTCCGTGGCCCGGAATACCAGCAGATGCTGGCGAACAAGAAGAAGATGTTCGAAAACCCGCGCGATCCCGCTGAAGTGGAACGCATCCGGGAGTGGGCCAAGACCCCCGAATACAAAGAGAAGAACTTCGCCCGCGAAGCCCTGACCGTGAACCCCGCCAAGGCCTGCCAGCCTCTCGGCGCGGTGTTCGCCGCCGTGGGCTTCGAGGGCACCATTCCCTTCGTCCATGGCTCGCAGGGCTGCGTTGCCTATTACCGCAGCCATTTCTCGCGCCATTTCAAGGAGCCCAGCTCCTGCGTGTCCTCGTCCATGACCGAGGATGCCGCGGTGTTCGGCGGCCTGAACAACATGATCGACGGCCTCGCCAACACCCACGCCATGTACAAGCCGAAGATGATCGCTGTCTCCACCACCTGCATGGCGGAAGTCATCGGCGACGATCTGAACGCCTTCATCAAGACGGCGAAGGAAAAGGGCTCCGTGCCCGAGGAATTCGACGTTCCCTTCGCCCATACCCCGGCCTTCGTGGGCAGCCACGTCACCGGCTATGACAATGTGATGAAGGGCATCCTGGAGCACTTCTGGGACGGCAAGGCGCGCACCGCGCCGGTGCTGGAGCGGGTGCCCAACGACAAGATCAACTTCATCGGCGGCTTTGACGGCTACACCGTGGGCAATCTGCGCGAAGTCAAGCGCCTGCTCACCACCATGGGCGCCGACTACACCATCATCGGCGACAATTCCGACGTGTGGGACACCCCCACCGACGGCGAGTTCCGCATGTATGACGGCGGCACCACGCTGGAAGAAACCGCCAACGCGCTGCACGCCAAGGCCACTATCTCCATGCAGGAATACTGCACTGAGAAGACCCTGCCGTTCATCGCCGGCCATGGCCAGGAAGTGGTGGCGTTCAACCATCCGGTCGGCGTCGCCGGCACCGATGCCTTCCTGATGGCGGTGTCTCGCCTCATCGGCAAGGAGATCCCCGAGGAACTGGCCCGCGAGCGCGGCCGCCTGGTGGATGCCATCGCTGACTCCAGCGCCCATATCCACGGCAAGAAGTTTGCCATCTATGGCGATCCGGACCTCTGCCTGGGCCTGGCCGCCTTCCTCATGGAGCTGGGCGCGGAACCCACCCATGTGCTGGCCACCAACGGCACCAAGGGCTGGGCCGAGAAGGTGCAGGCGCTGTTCGACAGCTCGCCGTTCGGACAGAACTGCAAGGTCTATCCCGGCAAGGATCTGTGGCACATGCGCTCGCTACTGTTCACGGATCCGGTGGATTTCCTGATCGGCAACACCTACGGCAAGTATCTGGAGCGCGACACCGGCACCCCGCTGATCCGCATCGGCTTCCCGGTGTTCGACCGCCACCACCACCACCGCCGTCCGGTGTGGGGCTATCAGGGCGGCCTGAACGTCCTGGTCACCATCCTGGACAAGATCTTCGACGAGATCGACCGCAACACCAACGTCCCGTCCAAGACCGACTACAGCTTCGACATCATCCGCTGATGCCGAGCCTGCCGCGCGCCTCCCTCAAGGGGCGCGCGGCGGGCCATTTGCGCGTTCGGCGTCTGCCGTCCCGCGCCTTTGCTCCTCTGGCGTGACGCCGCCCGGCGCCCCCCACGATCCGCCCATGATCATCGGAAGAGGACCGCCCCATGACTTCGCTCTCCGCCACCATCCAGGATGTGTTCAACGAGCCCGGCTGCGGCAAGAATGCCAACAAGTCCGAGGCGGAGCGCAAGAAGGGCTGCACCAAGCAATTGCAGCCCGGTGGAGCGGCCGGCGGCTGCGCCTTCGATGGCGCCAAGATCGCGTTGCAGCCTCTGACCGACGTGGCCCATCTCATCCACGGCCCCATCGCCTGCGAGGGCAATTCCTGGGACAATCGCGGCGCCAAGTCCTCCGGCTCCAACATCTGGCGCACCGGATTTACCACCGACATCAACGAGACCGACGTGGTGTTCGGCGGCGAGAAGCGCCTGTTCAAGGCGATCCGCGAGATCATCGAGAAGTACAATCCTCCGGCGGTGTTCGTCTATCAGACCTGCGTGCCGGCGATGATCGGCGACGACATCAACGCCGTGTGCAAGGCGGCCAAGGCCAAGTTCGGCACGCCGGTGATCCCGGTCAATTCCCCCGGCTTCGTCGGCCCCAAGAATCTCGGCAACAAGCTCGCGGGCGAGGCCCTGCTGGAGCATGTGATCGGCACCGAGGAGCCGGAATACACCACCCCCTACGACCTCAACATCATCGGCGAATACAATCTCGCCGGCGAGCTGTGGCAGGTGAAGCCGCTGCTGGACGAATTGGGCATCCGCATCTTCTCGTCCATCTCCGGCGATGGCCGCTACAAGGAAGTGGCTTCCTCCCACCGCGCCAAGGCGGCGATGATGGTGTGCTCCAAGGCCATGATCAATGTGGCCCGCAAGATGGAGGAGCGCTACGGCATTCCCTTCTTCGAAGGCTCGTTCTACGGCATCGAGGATTCCAGCGACTCTTTGCGCGAGATTGCCCGCCTGCTGATCGAGCGCGGCGCGCCCGACGAGCTGATGGCCCGCACCGAGGCGGTGATCGCCCGCGAGGAGGCGAAAGCCTGGGCCGGCATCGCCAAATACAAGCCCCGCTTCAAGGGCAAGAAGGTGCTGCTGATCACCGGCGGCGTGAAGTCCTGGTCGGTGGTGGCGGCGCTGCAGGAAGCCGGCCTCGAACTGGTGGGCACCTCGGTGAAGAAGTCCACCAAGGAAGACAAGGAACGCATCAAGGAATTGATGGGCCAGGACGCCCACATGATCGACGACATGACGCCGCGCGAAATGTACAAGATGCTGAAAGACGCCAAGGCCGACATCATGCTGTCCGGCGGGCGCTCGCAATTCATCGCGCTGAAGGCGGCGATGCCGTGGCTCGACATCAACCAGGAACGCCACCACGCCTATATGGGCTATGTGGGCATGGTGAAGCTGGTGGAGGAGATCGACAAGGCGCTCTACAATCCCATCTGGGAACAGGTGCGCCAGCGCGCCCCCTGGGAGAGCGCCGCCGATACCTGGCAGGCGAAAGCCACCGCCCAGTCGGACGCGGAAGCCGCGGCGCTCGCCGCCGATCCGGTGGCGGCGGAAGCCGCCCGCAAGGCGCAGAAGATCTGCCACTGCAAGAATGTCAGCCTCGGGGTGATCGAAGGCGCCATTGCTGCGCAGGGGCTCAGCACTGTGGAGGAGGTGCGCCGTGCCACCGATGCCTCGGGGGGCTGCGGCGCCTGCACCGGGCGGGTGGAAGAGCTGCTGGCGGCCGCCGCCGCGCAGGCCGCCGCCCTGCCCGTCCTCCAGGCGGCGGAGTAGCCCCATGGCCATGGTCGTCACCTCCAAGAAAGCCTGCGCGGTCAATCCGCTGAAGATGAGCCAGCCCATCGGCGGCGCGCTGGCCTTCATGGGCCTGCGCGGGTCCATGCCGCTGCTGCACGGCTCGCAGGGCTGCACCTCGTTCGGGCTGGTGCTGTTCGTCCGCCATTTCAAGGAGGCGATCCCGCTCCAGACCACCGCCATGAGCGAAGTGGCCACCGTCTTGGGCGGCTATGAGAATGTGGAGCAGGCGGTGCTCAACATTCACAAGCGCACCAAGCCCGAGATCATCGGCATCTGCTCCACCGGCGTCACTGAGACCAAGGGCGACGACGTGGAGGGCTATATCCGCCTGATCCGGCAGAAGAATCCGGAAGTGGCCAATTTGCCCATGGTCTATGTCTCCACCCCGGACTTCAAGGACGCCTTCCAGGACGGCTGGGAGAAGACCGTCGCCCGCATGGTGGAAGTGCTGGTGGATACGCCCAAGGCCGAGGCCCGCCGCGATCCCTCACGGGTCAACGTGCTGCCCGGCTGCCACATGACCCCCGGTGACATCGAGGAAGTGCGCACCGTCCTGGAGGATTTCGGCCTGGAGCCGTCGTTCCTGCCGGATCTGGGCGGCTCGCTGGATGGGCATATCCCTGATGAATTTACCCCCACCACCATCGGCGGCATCGGGGTGGAGGAGGTGGCCACCATGGGCCAGGCGGGCTGGACCATCGCCATCGGCGCCCAGATGCGCCGGGCGGCGGAAGCCCTGGAGATCAAGACCGGCACCCCGTTCAAGGTGTTCGAGCGGCTGTGCGGCCTGGCGCCGAACGATGAATTCATCATGTTCCTGTCCACCATCAGCGGCCGGCCGGTGCCGCTGAAATATCGCCGCCAGCGCGGCCAGTTGGTGGACGCCATGCTGGATGCCCATTTCCATCTGGGCGGGCGCAAGCTGGCCATCGGCGCCGAGCCGGACCTGCTGTTCGACCTCTCCTCCATGCTGCACGAGATCGGCGCCAAGGTGACCGCCGCCGTCACCACCACCCAGTCGCCGGTGCTGGAACAGGTGATGGCGGAGGAGGTGCTGATCGGCGATCTGGAGGATCTGGAGACCCAGGCCCGCGAGCGCGGCTGCGACCTGCTGGTGACCCATTCCCATGGCCGGCAGGCGGCGGAGCGGCTGGCCATTCCCTTCTACCGCGCCGGCATGCCCATGTTCGATCGCCTCGGCGCCGGGCACCAGACGGCCATGGGCTATCGCGGCACCCGCGACACCATCTTCGCCATCGCCAATCTCATCATGGCCGATCACGAAGCGAACCACGAGCCCACCCCCGACACCTGGCGGGGCGACGATGCCGGCCACGCCAGCGCGATGCATTGAGGCGGCAGAACAGAAGGACGATGCCATGAAAATCGCATTCGCCACCCAGGACCTCAAGCGCGTCGATGCGCATTTCGGCTGGGCCAAGAACATCGCCATCTATGAGGTCGGGCCGCAGGGCCACCACTTTCTGGAAGCCATCGAATTCGACGGCGATCTCAAGGAAGACGGCAACGAAGACAAATTGGCCCCCAAGATCGAGGCCATCAAGGATTGCGCCATCCTCTATGTGGCGGCCATCGGCGGCTCGGGCGCGGCCCGGGTGGTGGCCAACAACATCCACCCCATGAAGGTCAACCAGCCGGAAGAGATCAGCGAGCTGCTGGTGAAGCTGGAAGACGTGTTGAAGGGCAATCCGCCCCCCTGGCTGCGCAAGATCCTGAACAAGGGCCAAGAGCGCACCTTCGATTTTGACGAGTGAGGCATCCCATGTCCGACAGCGCCGCAATTCTCGATACCCCGCCGGCGGCCGAAGCGCCGTTCATCAAGGAACTCATCAAGGTCTGGCGTGCCCAGGACAGCCACGGCGCCTGGGAAAGCAAGAGCGACCTCTCGCTGCTGGAACCCTACATTCTCGACAAGGAAGCCCGCCGGGCGCTGCCGATCATCGGCGATCCGGACCCGGAGACTATCTGGCGGCTGGAGCTGTTCTTCAACGCCGTCGCCCTCTCCATCGAGCGCGAAACCGGGGTGATGGTGTCGCCCATGTTCAAGATGAGCCATGAGGGCTTCGGCCGCATGGTGCTGATCGGTGGGCGGCTGATCGTGGTCAACAAGCAGCTGCGCGATGTGCACCGCTTCGGCTTCGATAATCTCGGCAAGCTGGCCGAGGAAGGCGCCAAGCACGTGGCCGCCGGCGTCGGCATGATCGAGAAATTCCCGGACGTCGCCAAATACTGACCCGGACGCGGGATGACTTACCTCCTCATCCCGCATCCGTTTCGGACGGGGCCGGCGCCTCGATATCGGCGCCGCCCCGTCCGCTCCCCACCGCTGCATCACCGATCCGCGACCCGCGCGCGGCGCCGGTGGTGCTTGGCCAGATCTTGGCCGGATGTCGATGACCCACCGCCGCGCGCCATTCGGCCCGGCCCCTGGAGATGAAAGAGGACGCCATGTCGAACGCCACCCGCGATGGCCGCCTCTGGCAGCCGGAATTCCTCGTCGCCATCGATGAGAAGAAATGCATTGGCTGCGGCCGCTGCTACAAGGTCTGCGGCCGGGATGTGATGACCCTGAAGGGCCTCACCGACGAAGGCACCTTCGTCGATCTCGACGACGATGACGACGACGAGATCGAGAAGAAGATCATGGTGATGAATGACGACGGCGCCTGCATCGGCTGCGGCGCCTGCGCCCGGGTCTGCCCCACCAATTGCCAGACCCACGAAGCCAAGCCCGAGTCCGCCTGAGGCTGGGCCGCGGACAGCATCACGCCGGCGCATCGCCTGCGGGAATGCACGCCGGCACTCGCTTAGCTGACAGCGGCGCGGCACCGAGCGACCGGCACGCCAGCCTGTGTCCGCCGGCCGCTCCTGCTGCGCCGGTGATCGAGACCGCGCCGACGCCCTGAACAGCGGTCAGCCGCCTCGCCCAACGCCCCGGTGGAGGGTGTAGTCGCCGCCCAAGGCTCCCGCGCAGACCGGATCTGGCCCTATCCCGACGCAACCCTGCCCCATAAAAAAGGCCGGCGTCGGCGTTGCCGCCGGGCCGGCCAGAACGGGCGCGACGACCCAGAGGGTTCAAGGTCGCCAGCGCCGAGCCTTGCGCACGAAGTCTGGGGCCGACGCCCCGCCCATCCCTATTCGATGCCCTGCTCGCGGGCCTTCCACATGGCGGCGATGCGGAAGCGCTCGTTGATGGCGGCGGGATTGGCCAGGATCTGCGCCTCCACCTCCTTGAACGCCTCGCCCACCAATTCCGCTTCGGCGGCGGTGAGTGTCACCCGGCCGGCCATATGGGTGGTGTCGGGGGCGGCGGTGAGGATCGCGCGGCGGTTGGGATGCTGCTTGACCTCGATCAGCTCGAACGCCTCCAGCTGGCCGTCCAGGCAGATGGCAAGGCCGATGACCTCCAGCTTGCGGCCGTCCTGGGTGGTCTTGATGAGCGTGGTCATGATGCGCCCTCCTCGTCCGCGGCCAACCAGCTGTAGCCGCCCTGATCCCACAATTGCGCCAGCGCCTGGTCCGGGCTCCAGGCGGGAAATTGCGCGGTGATGGCCTCGAAATCCGCCCGGAAGCGCACCGCGTCGTCGCCCTCCAGATGCGCTGCCCGGTGCTCGGGCTTGAAGCGCAAGGTGAAGGCGTCGCCGGCGGCATCGGCGAAGAGCTCATACTCCTCGCCCACCAGGGCCATGCCGGCCGATACCGCGTGCGGGTCCATCAGCGTCTGCCTTTTCTATCCGTGCGGCGTCAGGCCGCCACCGCGACCGGCGTATCTTCGGCCAGGCCCCATTCGGCCCAGGAACCGTCATAGACCGCCGCATCGGGGTGCCCGAGCACATGCAGGGCCAGGGCGACCATGCAGGAGGTGATGCCGGAGGCGCAGGTGGCCACCACCGGGCGCGTCAAATCGATGCCGGCTGCCGCGAACCGCGCCGCCAGCACCGCCGGCGGCTGCAGCGCCCCGGTTTCCGGATGCACCAGATCCGCCCACGGCACATTGATGGCGTTGGGGATGTGGCCCAGCTTCTTGAACGGGAACACGTCTTCCTGCGTGCCCTCGAACTTGGCCGGGCCGCGGGCGTCCACCACCTGCTCCACCGGGTTCAGCACATTGGCTTTCATCTGGATCAGATCGCGCACCAGGCCGGGGGCCAGGGTGGCGGTGAAGGACTTGGGCTCCGGGCGCACCGGCGACATCTCGGTTTCGCGCTTTTCCTTGATCCACTTGCCGAAGCCGCCATCCAGCAGCGCCACATTGTCATGGCCGAAGGCCCGGAACATCCACCATGCCCGGCCGGCGGCGGAGCCGCCATAGAGCCGGTCATAGACCACCACCCGATCGCCGGTGCCGATGCCCAGCAGCCCCATCTTGGTGGCGAAATCCGCCGCCGTGGGCAGCATGTGCGGCAAGGGGTTCGCCTTGTCGGCCACATGGTCGATATCGAAATGCACCGCGCCCGGCAGATGGCGGCCGCGATACTGCGTGCGGCCATCCAGATTGGTGCTCACGTGATGCCAGGTGCAGTCGAGGATCCGCAGATCCGGCTCGCCGATATGGGCGGCGAGCCACTCGGTGCCGACCAGGGGGCTCGCAAAGGCGAGGCTCTCAGCGGCGAGGCTCTCGACGGCCGGGGATGATGCAGAGGTCATGGGCGCGTGATCTCCGTTTGGGGAAACAAGGGCTAAGCCGCCGCGCTGCCGGGCAGCGCGGCGGCGGCCGGTCAGAGCACCTGCGGCATGACAAAGCCGGTGCGCGGGTGGCTGTCGAAATAGTCCGGACGCTCCGGCCAGCCGCCTTCGGCGATGAAGGTGAAGCTGGTGATCTTCACCGCTGCCCCGGGGGAGCAGGACACTTCGCTGAACTTGATTTCGCGCGGGCCGGGGCCGGCGGAGAAGTCCGCCACCACGGCGCCATCGGCGGTGGTGGCGCGGGCAAAGCCGAAGGTGCCGGTGGTGACGCCCAGCACCGGATTGGCCACGAACAGCGGCGCCTCGCCGGCCTCGGTCGCCGGCCCGAAGGCCGGGGAGGCGAAGGTGAAGGTGGCCAGCACGCCGCTGCGCTCCACCTTGTGGTCCGCGGTGAGCGGGCGGGCCACGGAATAGACCGTCAGCGTGCCGCCGGCGAGCCGGTCCTTCAGCTCATCCAGCGAAGCGGACACGAAGTCCTGGGCGACATTCATGGGGGATCTCCAAACAGATGTTGTGAAGACCACATCAAGTTTTGTGCCAAGTGAGGGCGCGGGCGACGCGCGCTTGCTTCGGGCCTGCATCTCCGGCATCCGGCCATCAGCGCCGGGCGCTGGGCCGCGCGGTCCGGCAGTGTGCGGTGCGGCGCTGATCCGACACGCCGGCGCGCTCAACTGCGACAATCACGTCGCATCCCGCACACGGGGCATGGCCGATGGCGCAGGATCGCCCCGGGCCGGCGAGTTGCGCGAATCTTGCAAGACCCGAGGCAGCGACCACTTGCGAAGGCCAGGCCATGCTGGACACGGCGATCATCGGGGGCGGACTGTGCGGCCTTGCCCTGGCCCGGACCCTCGCCCGCGCCGGCCGGCCGGCGGCCCTGTTCGAAGCCAGGCCCATGCTCGGCGGGCGCATCCGCACCGCCCGTGCCGCGTCCGGCCTCGCGCTCGATCTCGGCCCCGCCTGGTTCTGGCCGGAAAATCAGGCGCTGATCACCGCGCTGGTGGCGGAGCTGGGCCTCGACCATCTGCCCCAGCACGACGCGGGCACGGTGCTGCACCTGCGCGACCCCGACAAGACGGCGGAGCGTCTCGACCGCCCCGTGCATGGGGATGCCCGCCGCCTGGCGGACGGATTCGGCGCCCTGGTGACCAAGCTGGCCGCCGACCTGCCGCCAGAGCATCTGCACCTCGGCCATGTCCTCACCGCGGTGACGGATCGCGGCGACCATGTGGCCCTCACCTTCACGGTGGACGGCCACACGGTGGAGCTGGACGCCCGTCATGTGGTGCTGGCGCTGCCGCCGCGGCTGCTGGCGGAGCAGGTCGCCTTCAGCCCGGAGCTGGATGACGCCACCTGCGATGCCATGGCCGGCACCGCCACCTGGATGGCCGCCCAGGCCAAGGCGGTCATCGCCTATGACCGGGCGGCGTGGCGGGCGGCAGGCCTCTCCGGCAATGCCTTCGTCAGTCACGAGCAGGCGGTGCTGGGCGAGATCTATGATGCCTGCGACGCCACCGGCACGAAGGCGGCGCTGGGCGGCTTCCTGGCCCTGACGCCGGACCTGCGCGACAGCTTCGCCGTGGGCCTGCCCATCTTGCTGGAAAACCAGATGGAACAGGTATTCGGCACCGATCTGGACGGCGCGACGCTGCACCTCCAGGATTGGGCGCACGAGCCCTTCACCTGCAGCGCGCGGGACCGCGCCGCGCCCAATGCGGTCCATGTGGACCAGGGCAGTCCGCTGCTGCGCCGGGCGCTGTGGGCCGGCCGGCTGCATCTCGGCGGCTCGGAGACCGCCGCCCGCGGCGCCGGCTATCTGGAAGGCGCGCTGGAGGCGGCGCGGCGCATCGAGCGGGCACTCGCGCGCGATGCCCCCGCGCCGGAGATCGCCCTTGACGCCATTGACGATCCCGCCGCCCGCAATGCCGCGCGCCTGTCGCGGCTGAACGCCTGGGTGGTCGCGCAGGGCGATCGCGTGCTGGATGACTATCGCCATCGTATCACCGCGAGCCTTGCGGCCCAGCAGCGCGACCAGCTCACGCAGCGCGCGGTGCTGGCGGCGGCGGAAGCGGTGTTCGCACAGGCTCTCGACCTTCTGGACGAGTTGGGGTTCGAGACCGGCGCGGTGCCGGTGGAGCGGGGGCGCTCGGCATTGATGCCGCAGGTGCAGAACCCGTTCGGCGGCTTCCTGCAAGCGCTCATGGACGATGTGGTGGCGTTCAACCGCACCTCGTGCGCCCTGTCGAATTTCCCCACCGAGGCCCAGCCCGCCAAGGACTATGTGCAGGCCATGCTGCGCGACATCGCCGCCGCCTGGCAGGAGTTCTCTCTGGCCGCCAACCGCCTGCTGCTGGCGGCGGGAGACCGGCCACCGGCCTCCCCGGTGCACCCGGTTCGCTCGCCCCTCCCACCCGCTTCGCTGTGAAAGAGGACCCCATGGACACCGGAACGGCTCCCTCCGTCGCTTATGCCATCTGCCGCCTGAGCGATATTCCCAGCCAGCGGGCCGCCGGCTTCCACCTCATGGTGGTGGCGGAGGACGGCAGCCACCGCCCCTTCCCCATCGTTGTGGTGCGCTGGGGGCGGCAGGTGTTCGGCTATCTCAACAAATGCCCGCACGACGGGGTGAATCTGGACTGGGAGCGCAACCAGTTCCTGGATCCCAACGGCGTCCGCCTGATGTGCGGCAAGCACGGCGCCCTGTTCGAGCTGGGCACCGGCACCTGCCTCGATGGCCCGTGCAAGGGCAAGGGCCTCACGCCGGTGGCGCTCACGGTGCTGGATGACGACATCTGCGTCACCGGGCTGCAACTGGTGGAAGACGAGGACGAGGATGACGCTCTGGCCCGCGAGGCCTGAGCGCGGTCTCTTAGAAACACCTCCGGCCGGGGGATGCCCGGCCGGAGCGCGTCTCGGAAAACGATCTTCTCAGGAAGCGTCCCTCAGACCGGACGGTTCTCGTTGCGGTTCTTCACCGGCTCCATGCGGGCAACCCCTTCCTCGAAGGTGATGACCGGATAGGCCTCCTTGAAGCCCAGCGCCGCGTCCAGCAGATGGTCCAGCTTGCCGGCGGTATCCATCTTCTTGGTGTCGTTCTTGTCGATGCTCATCAGGTCCATCATCTCTTTCCAGACGGTGGATTCATCGCAGGGCAGGACAATGAAGGTGATGCCGTCGATCACCACGCGATACTTCGCCAGCAGGTCGATATTGTTGGCGAAGATGAAATAGGTGCCGCTGGGGCTGAGCAGGCCCTTCAGCACGTCGGCGACCACCGCCAGATAGGCAAACGAGTGGATGTAGCCCACCAGGATCGGGATGGTGGGCTCGCCCGCCTGGACGATGGTGAGCACCTGCTCGATGGAGAAATCCGGCGGCCGCTTTTCGTCGGCCATCTGGGTCTGGAACTTCAAGGCGATATCGCCGCGGAATCCGAAGCGGCCCGGCTTCTTGGTCGGCGCCTTGAGCACCGCATTGAGCAGCCGGCCCTCGCGGTCCAGCCGGGCGAGTGCCGTATCCTCGATGGTCGTGGTCTTCTCAAGCGTCGTCATGGAACCATCCTCGATCTGCATCCGGGCCCCGGCGGAGCCGCCGGCGGGACAGCCAATGCAAATAGCCTGCCGCCCGCCGCACTCCGGCTATACCGTTGTCGATCACAGAAAATCCCACGGATGTCGGCCCATTCCGACAAAAGTGTCCGGTTTGCTTCGCACCTGGCGTCCGGCGCGCAGGGCTAGACGCAGAACCGCGCGAAGGCGTCCGCCAGATGCTGGAACACCCGGTCGATGCGGGTGCTGCGGCGCAGATCCTCATGGGCGACGATCCACACCTCCAGCCAGTGCACCACCAGATCCGGCAGCAGCCGCACCAGATCGCGTTCGCCGATGGGCACCTGCACCACGGCGATGCCCAGCCCGGCCCGCGCCGCCGCCAGTTGCGCCGGATGGGTGTCGGTGCGGATGGCGAAGTGCAGCGGCACGCCCGCCTGCGCCCCCAGCGCGCCCACCAGCGCCAGATCCCCCGCCGCCCGGTCGGGGCCGATCAAGGGGTGGCCTGCCAGATCCGCCAGGGTCTCGGGGCGACCATGGCGGGCCACATAGTCCGGCGCGGCGAAGAAGCCCAGCGGAATGCGCCCCAGATGGCGGGCGATCAGCGCATCCTGCCGGGGCGGATGCATGCGGATGGCGATGTCCGCCTCCTGATGCAGGATGTCGGCGCTGGCATTGCTGAGCACCAGTTCCAGGTCCAGCGCCGGATGCTGCGCCCGCAGCGGCGCCAGCATCCGCGGCAGCACCTCGATGCCGATGAATTCCGACACGCTGATGCGCACGGTCCCGGCCACCCGCCCCGCCGGGGCCGATCCCGCCCGCCGGAAGGCCTCGGAGGCCAGTTCCATGCGCCGCACATGGGCGGCGAGCGCCCGCGCCTCCTCGGTGGGCACGAGGCCGTTGACCGCGCGGGAAAACAGCGGCGTGCCCAGCGCCCGCTCCAACGCCTCGATGCGATGGCGCACCGTGGGCTGCGTCAGGCCCAGGCGCCGCGCCGCCGCCGACAGGCTACCGTCGTCGATCACCGCCAGAAAGGCGCGCTGGTCGTCCCAGTTGAGATCCGGTCTGCTCATCATTTTTCAATGAGCCAGTCAGCTCATTTCGTCAATTCTCGATGATCCGGATTCAGCGGACAAGGGGCGTTCCCAGGAGGCACCCATGACCGAAGCCGCTCAACACACCCAAACCGCACCCGCCACGAAAGACATCCTGATCCTCGGCGCCACCGGCGGCATCGGCGGCGCACTCGCCAAAGTGATGCTGCGGCGCGGCTGGCGGGTGCGGGCCCTGGTCCGCAACCCCGATGCCGCCCGCCGCGCCTGGACCGACGCCGCGGCACCGCAATGGCTGCAAGGGGACGCCATGCGGCGGGAAGACGTGATGCGGGCGGCGCAGGGGTGCTCCGTCATCTTCCACGGGGTCAACCCGCCCGGCTATCGCGACTGGGGCCGTCTGGTGCTGCCCATGCTGGACAATAGCATCGCCGCCGCGCGCGCCACCGGGGCGCGGGTGGTGCTGCCCGGCACCATCTACAATTTCGATGTGGCCCGTACGCCGCTCATTGACGCCGCCACACCCCAGCACGCGGTCGGCGCCAAGGGCGTGATCCGGGTGGAGATGGAGCGTCGGCTGGACGCTGCCGCCCCCGAGGTCAAAAGCCTGATCGTGCGGGCCGGCGACTTCTTCGGGCCTGGCGTGTCCCAGAGCTGGTTCGCGCAGGCCCTGGCCAAGCCGCCGCTCACCCGCATGCTCAATCCCGGCCGGCCCGGCATCGGCCATAGCTGGGCCTATGTGCCGGATCTGGCGGAGACCATGACCCGGCTGATCGAGATGCCCGACCTTCTGCCCGCCGAGCGGGTGCAGTTCGAGGGCATCTGGGATGCGGACGGCACCGGCATGGCGCAGGCGATCCGCCGCGTGGTGGGCAAGCCGGCCTTGCCGCTCAAGTCCTTCCCCTGGTGGCTGATGCGGCTGCTGGCCCCGTTCGGCGGGTTCCCGCGGGAGGTGATGGAGGTGCGTCCGCTCTGGCGCCATCCGGTGCGGCTGGATAACCGCCGCTTGGTGGCCCTGCTGGGGGCGGAGCCGCGTACGCCGTTGGATACGGCGGTTGCGGCCGCGCTCCAGCCGACGGGAGCCTAGCGGCAACGGCGACGCCTGTGGCGCGATGCGTGCATGCCGACCTTGGCGAACCCGCCACGATCCGGCCAGGGACGCATCCGCCATGAAGCTTCAGATTGAACGCCCGTTTCTGGAGGCGATGGTCACCAGCTTTCCCGCTCTCGCGCCGCTGCAGGATCAGTTGCGCTTCGGCGACAAGGCGGAGGTGGCCTTCACCGCCCTCTCGCAGGCCGAACTCGACCACCTGCTGGATCTCTACCGCGCCGCCGGCCCGCACATGCAGACCCGCTCGGCACAGATTGCGACATTGCAGCGGGCGTTCAGCGACAAAAGTGTCCGCTTTGCCGCGCAGGATCTGGAGTCTGTCCTGCCGGCCATGGCCCGCTATCTGGTAGCCGACGCCATCAATGGCTGGATGTTCACCGCCAGTGTCGCCAGCCGGCCCCTGCCCTACGTGGTGACCCGCCTCGACTATACCCCGCCCTCCAATGACGAGACCGGCCGTCTGTTCGTGGAATTGAAGGCCAATGCCAAGGGCGCCATCACCTCCACCACCTTGCGCATCTCAGCGGGCGACATCGTCGGCAAGACGGTGGCGGAGATCTTCGCCACCAAGGGCTTCGTCAAGGAAACCCCGGAGCTGATCGCCGCCTATGAGGCCACCGAGGCGCGCTATTTCGACTGGCGCGGACGCTATGGGGCGCAATTCTCCGGCGCCGGCACCGGCTTTTATACCGACGACCCCAACGCCTCCCACCGCGACATGGACTGGTCGCGCAAGGATGTGGTGGTGCTGTCTTCTTCCGGCGGCCCGGCCCGGCTGGTGAATGACGAGAGCATCCTCACCGCCCGCGCCCTCACGCTCGATGTGCCCGGCGACATTCTCGGCACCTATCTGAAGAAGGCGGCCAAGAGCAATCTCTACGATGCCGAAGACGAGGTGGAGCGCTCCAAGGCGGAGATCCCCGCCGGGGTGTTCTCGCGCATTCCGGTGCATCCCTACATGCTGATGTTCCATCTGGATCTGCACCATTATGTCTGGGTGCATGTGGAGGACATGGCCCCTTACGCCTACCGGCCGGACCTGAAGCAGAAGCTGGTGCTGCCGGAGGAACAGACCGACCTCATCGACATCCTCACCGCCGAAATGGACGTGCTGATGGACGACATTGTCGCCGGCAAGTCTGGCGGCACCACCGTGCTGTGCGCCGGCCCGCCGGGGGTGGGCAAGACGCTCACCGCCGAAGTCTATGCGGAGATCATCCAGCGCCCGCTCTATCGGGTGCATTCGGGCCAGCTGGGGCTGAATGCCGCCGCCATGGAAAGTGCGCTGAAGGACACCCTCACCCGCGCCCAGCGCTGGGGGGCGGTGATGCTGATCGACGAGGCGGACGTCTATATCAAGCGGCGGGATGACGACATCACCATGAATGCGGTGGTGGGGGTGTTCCTGCGGGTGCTGGAATATTTCAACGGACTGTTGTTCCTCACCACCAACCGCATCGACGACATCGACGAGGCCATCGTCTCGCGCTGCATCGCCCTCATCAAGTTCCACGCCCCGGACGGCGCCGCCCGGCGCAAGATCTGGACGGTGATGACCGCGCAGTTCGGCCTGGAGGCGGACGCTGCGCTGCTGGACGCGCTGGTGGAGACCTTCCCCACCACCACCGGCCGCGACATCAAGGGCCTGGCCAAGCTGGTGGCCAAATATTGCCGCCACAAGCAGGTGCCACCCTCGCTGTCGGTGTTCGAGCGCTGCGCCATCTTCCGCGGCATCGATCTGGCCGCCCCCACCGCCCCGGCGCTCGCGGGATGACGCAAACCGCCCCTGTCGGAAATCGGACATGCGTCGCCATTGGCACAGGCGCGACACAAGAAGCGCAGCAACATCAAGCACCTGGCCCATGGCACGGGACTTGCTGTTTTAAGCCCAGAGCCAGCGCCAAGCAGCAAGGGGCCAACCATGATCAATCTGACCGACAGCGCAGTGAACGCCGTGCGCACGGCGATGACCTCGGCGGCCGAGCCCGCCAGCGGGCTGCGCATCCAGGTGGAGGCCGGCGGATGCGCCGGCTACAAATATCAGATGGGCCTGGTGCAGGAAGCCGGCCCCGACGACACCGTGATCGAGCGCAACGGCGTCAAGGTATTCGTGGACAACCAGAGCCACGAATATCTCGCCGGCACCACCATTGACTTTGTGGTGGCGCTGGAAGGCTCGGGCTTCACCTTCGAGAATCCCAACGCCAAGTCCAGCTGCTCCTGCGGCAAATCCTTCGGCTGACCTTTCGGCCCCCTTATCTGGAGACATCAAGGTCATGCTGATCGAAACCGAAACCACAGACGTCGCCCCCGCCGCCGACAGCGAGCGCGTGCGCCTCATCAAGGCGGCGATCGAAGAAGTCCGCCCCAATCTGCAGCGGGACGGCGGCGATTGCGAGTTGCTGGAGATCGACGGCAACAAAGTGATGGTGCGCCTCACCGGCGCCTGCGTGTTCTGCAAGCTGGCCAGCACCACGCTGGAAGGCATCCAGGCCCGCATCGTCGAAAAGCTGGGCGAGATGGTGCGCCTGATCCCCGTGGCCGGTGCGGCGAAGGCCCGGCATTGAGCGAGGCGTTCCGTGCCGATCTATCTCGACAACAATGCCACGACCCGCGCGGACCCCGCCGTGGTCGCGGCCATGTTGCCCTTCTTCACCGAGCAGTTCGGCAACGCCTCCTCCACCCACGCCTTCGGGCGTGACGTGGCGGAGGCGGTGAAGGCCGCCCGCAAGAGCCTCGCAGCCCTGCTGGGCGCCGCCTTCGACCATGAGGTGGTGTTTACCTCCGGCGGCACCGAGGCCGACAATACCGCTCTGCTCTCCGCCCTTTCCACCCAGGAGGGACGAAACGAGATCGTCACCACCGCGGTGGAGCATCCGGCCATCCTCTCGGTGGCAGAGCATCTGGAGGCCACCGGCCGCGCCCGCATCCATCGCATCGGCGTGGATGCGACCGGGCGGCTGGATGTCGAGGCCTACCAGCAGGCGCTGGGCCCACGCACGGCGCTGGCCAGCGTCATGTGGGCCAATAACGAGACCGGCACGCTGTTTCCGGTGGCGGAGCTGGCGCAGATGGCCCATGCGGCCGGCGCGCTGTTCCACACCGACGCGGTGCAGGCGGTGGGCAAGATCGCCATCGACCTGAAGGCCACCCAAATCGACATGCTGTCCTTGTCGGGACACAAGCTGCACGGGCCGAAGGGCATCGGTGCGCTCTATGTGCGCAAGGGCACGCCGTTCGCGCCACTGATCCGCGGCGGACCGCAGGAGCGCCGGCGGCGCGGCGGCACCGAGAATGTTCCGGCCATCATCGGCCTGGGCAAGGCCGCCGAACTGGCCGCCGCGCAGATGGCGGACGCCACCACGCGGGTGCGCGATCTGCGCAACCGGCTGGAACAGGGCGTGCTGCAGCAGGTGGGCCAATGCCGGGTCTTGGGCGACGCCCAGAACCGGCTGCCGAATACGTCGAACATCGCCTTCGAGCAGATCGACGGCGAGGCGGTGATCCATCGCATGAACCGTGCCGGCATTGCCGCCTCGCTCGGCTCGGCCTGCGCCTCCGGCTCCATGGAGCCGTCCCATGTGCTGCGGGCGATGGCGGTGCCGGCGGAGGCCCTGCGCGGGGCGATCCGGCTGTCCTTCTCCCGCGACAATGGCGAGGACGAGGTGGATCAGGTGCTCCAGATCCTCCCCGCCATCATTTCCGATCTCAGGTCCATGTCCGCCGCGTGAGACCCACCCGCGTGGACACCCAACGGCAGGCCATCCCGGCGCAGACCTTGCCCTTACGGAGTAGTACCCATGAAGATCATGATCCGCCGTTCGCCGGAAACGGGCCTGTGCATCTACGTCCCCAAGAAGGACTTGGAAGAGCCCATCGTCGAGTTCGAGCATGAGACCCTTTGGGGCGGCTGGATCCGCATCGCCAACGGCTGGGTGCTCGACCTGCCGGAGATGGCCGTCGGCACCACCTTGCCCATCACCGTCAACGCCCGCAAGCGCGGCGAAGCCGAGGAAGGCTGACCCCCATGAATGCTCCATTCCCCCATCTGGATTTCGCCAATTCCCCCGACGCCGAGGCGCAACTGGCCGCCCTGGCCGCCCGGCTGCGCGCCGGGTCGGTGGTGCCCTATCTGGGGCCGGGCGTTGCGGCTCTCTCGGAACCCGCCGTGCCCATGGCCCCGGAAGCGCTGGCCGCCTTCTTCGCCACCAAGGTGGCGCTGCCCCGCCGCGCCAAGGGCAATGCCTGGGCCTCCGCCCAGCATATCGAGAGCATGAAGCATCGCTCCACGGTGACCGCCCTCATGGGCGAGGCCTTCGCCGCCCCGGTGGCACCCACGGCGCTGCACCATTATCTCGCCACCCTGCGCCTGCCGATGATCGTGGACGCCTGGTATGACGGCGCCATGCGCACCGCTCTGGCCGGACGCGACGACTGGGGCGAGGTCCAGGGCATCACCCGCGCCGGCATCGGCGAAGACCGCTGGTATCGCTTCTACGACGCCACCGGCGCCGAGTCCGACCGCGCCACCGCCGCCACCTGGCCGACCTTGCTCTACAAGCCGCACGGCAGCGTGGTGCCGGCCAAGAACTTCCTCATTTCCGACGCGGATTATGTGGAAGTTCTGACCGAGATCGATATCCAGACGCCGATTCCCGACGTGGTGAAGGACCGGCGCACCGAGCGCACCTTCCTGTTCATCGGCTGCCGGTTCAACGACCAGTTGCTGCGCACCTACGCCCGGCAGGTCTCCAAGCGCTCCGGCGCCCCGCACCATGTGATCGTGGAGCCGGATACGCTGTCGAAGAACGAATTGCGCTTCTTCATCGCCCAGGGCCTCAACCCTCTGGCCATTCCCCTCGCCCGCGCCATCGAGATCCTCTGCAACTGAGCGTGCGCTCATCTCTGCGATTCCTATCCCCGGACGCACCCGCGTTCCGGGGATAATCATGTCCAGGCTCCGACATCTATGGTTTCAAGCCTGTCGGATCCGCTCCATCCCACACCCGCGTTCCGATCTGTAATCTTTCCAACATGGGCGAGAGACCTCGTCGCACTGTGTTGGCAAAGCGACAGCTGGGAAATAGCCACAAACCCCTTATCCCAGAAGGAAAACGGCGTCCTTTTCGACGATGGCACGGCTGTTGCTCCGTCCTTTGCCAGGACACGTGACATCTAGGCCATCAGCGAGGAACGGACATGCACGCATCAGCACAGCACGAAGCCGGCGCGGCCCAAAGCGGCGCGGTTGTCAGTGACGTCATGCAGGCCATTGCCGAGCACAAGGGCTGCGGCACTTCCGGCGGCAGCGGCAAGGCGAGCTGCGGTTCCGCCGCCGGGCAGAACGACCTGCCCACCGAAATCTGGGAAAAGGTGAAGAACCACCCCTGCTACAGCGAGGAAGCCCACCACCATTATGCCCGCATGCATGTGGCCGTGGCGCCGGCCTGCAACATCCAGTGCAATTACTGCAATCGCAAATACGACTGCGCCAATGAGAGCCGCCCCGGCGTGGTCAGCGAGAAGCTGACCCCCGAGCAGGCCGCCAAGAAGGTGCTGGCGGTGGCCTCCACCATTCCGCAGATGACCGTGCTCGGCATCGCCGGTCCCGGCGACCCGCTGGCCAATCCGGAAAAGACCTTCAAGACCTTCGAGCTGATCGCCAAGACCGCGCCGGACATCAAGCTCTGCCTGTCCACCAACGGCCTCACCTTGCCGGACCATGTGGACACCATCGCCGGCTTCAATGTGGATCACGTCACCATCACCATCAACATGGTGGACCCGGAGATCGGCGCCAAGATCTATCCGTGGGTGTTCTGGAAGCACAAGCGCTACACCGGCGTGGAAGCGGCCAAGCTGCTCACGGATCGCCAGTTGCTGGGCCTGGAAATGCTCACTGAGCGTGGCATCCTGGCCAAGATCAATTCGGTGATGATCCCCGGCATCAACGACAAGCATCTGGTGGAAGTGAACAAGGCGGTGAAGTCGCGCGGGGCGTTCCTGCACAACATCATGCCGCTGATCTCCGCCCCCGAGCACGGCACGGTGTTCGGCCTCACCGGCCAGCGCGGGCCCACCGCTCAGGAACTGAAAGCCCTGCAGGACAGCTGCGAGGGCGAGATGAACATGATGCGCCATTGCCGCCAGTGCCGCGCCGATGCGGTGGGGCTGCTGGGCGAGGATCGCAGCGCCGAATTCACCACCGACAAGATCATGACCATGGAGGTCAATTACGACCTCGATACCCGCAAGGCCTACCAGGCCAAGGTGGAAGAAGAGCGCGTCGCCAAGGTCGTGGCCAAGCAGGAGGAACTCTCCACCCTGGCCGGCGAGATGAGCGACATCAAGCTGCTGGTGGCGGTGGCCACCAAGGGCTCCGGCCTCATCAACGAGCACTTCGGCCACGCCAAGGAATTCCAGGTCTACGAACTCTCCACGGCGGGCGCGAAGTTCGTCGGCCATCGCCGGGTGGATCTCTACTGCCAGGGCGGCTTCGGCGACGAGGACAATCTGGAAACCGTGATCCGCGCCATCAACGATTGCCATGCGGTGTTCGTGGCCAAGATCGGCGGCTGCCCCAAGGGCGACCTGCAGAAGGCGGGCATCGATCCGGTGGATCAATATGCCCACGAGTTCATCGAGAAGTCCGCCATCGCCTGGTTCAAGGCCTATCTGGACAAGGTGAACAGCGGCGAAATCGAACATGTGGAACGCGGCGACGCCGAGATCCGCCAGGGCGCGCTGATCTCCGCCGCCTGACCCCCACACATCATCCCAGAGAGACCCGCCATGACCCTGAAGATCATTGCCTCGCAATGCACGAGCTGTTCGGCCTGCGAGCCGGAATGCCCGAACGTCGCGATCCTCGAAAAGAACGGCACCTTCGTCATCGACCCCAAGAAATGCACCGAATGCATCGGCCATTTCGACAGCCCGCAATGCGCGGCGGTGTGCCCGGTGGATGACACCTGCGTCATCGACAATGCCTTCCCCCGCTATCAGCCCAGCGCCTGAGGAGACGCCCGATGAATTTCGCGATCACCCCTGCGGCGGAAAAATTCATCCGCTTCATGATCCGGAGCGATGGGGACGCCACCAGCGGATTTCGGCTGGCGGTGTCGCCCGGCGGCTGCTCCGGCCTCTCGGCCGATATCTCCGTCACCCGCACCCCGGTGAGCGGGGATGCGGTGGTGGAGCACAACGGCCTGAAGCTGTTTCTGCCGGCGGAAAGCCGGCTGCTGCTGGACGGCGTGACCATCGATTTCGCCGACACCGCGGCCCAGACCGGCCTGGTGTTCCGCGATCCCAAGGCCACCACCTGCAGTTCCCACAGCCACAGCTGAGACCTTAGGAAGGCCACAGGCCCATGGACACTGCCCGCCACGCGCCGCCCCAGGGCGGCCTGGACGATGCCCTCCTGGCGGAAGCCCTCCTCGGTGGGGGGCTTCCGCCAGCGGCGGAGGACCATCTGCGCCGGGCGGGTCTGTCCTACCATCTGGACGCCCAGGCCGAAGATCACCTGCGCCAAGCCCTGGCGTTGGCGCCGGGACATGCGGCGGTGCTGATCGGCTTCTATCGGTTCTATTTCTACAAGGGACGCCTGCCGGAGGCGCTGGACATGGCAAAGCAATGCCTCGCAAAGGCCGCGCGGGAGAACCGCCTGGCCGCCAACTGGCAGGATGTGGCGGCGGACGATGCCCCCTTCGGCCGCTATGACACCCTGCTGCCGCGCTTTTATCTCTTCAGCCTGAAGGGCTATGCCTATCTGCAGATGCGCCTCGGCGATCTGGACGAGGGCCGCGCCGCCGTCACCAAGCTGTTGCAGCTGGACCCCACCGACAAGATCGGCGCGAAAGTCCTGCTCGATGTGCTCGAACGGGTGGGGCAGGACGATGATGGATGACATTGACGAAGCCTGCGACTGGCAGGGCCGCGACATCGATTGCGGCGGCTGCGACCACCGGCTGCTGCTGAAGCAGGGCCTGTGCCGATTGAAGCACGCCTGCGTGCATGATCGCTATGCCCGCCGCATTGATCGCTTTTTCAATTGGAACCCGCATCTGGCCAATGGCTATGTGGGCCATCCCCATTTCGAGGTGCGGGCGATCGCCGCCAAGCACGCCAGCCCGTTCGTGCTGCCGCCGCTGCTGGACGATCCGGAAGAGACCGTGCGCTGGAACGCGGCGCGGCGGCTTCCCAAGCGATTGATCCTGCGGCTGCGCACCGATCCGCACCGGGAGGTGCGCATCCGCATCGTCTCGCTGCTGGACGATGCCGAACTCATCCCGATGATGGCCGATAGCGACTATTACGTCCGCCTGGTCATTGCCCGTCGCGTGGCCCCGCCGCTGCTGGCGCGTCTGGTGGACGACCCCGAACCTGAGGTCCGGCGCGTGGTGGCCCAGCGCATCCCGGCCAACTGGCTGCTGCGCATGGGAGAAGACAAGGACGCGGCGGTACGCCTCGACGTGGCCCGCCGGCTGGCGCCGGATCTGCTCAACCGCCTGCGCGCCGATCCGGATTGGCGGGTGCGCTATGAGGTGGCCGCACGCATCGCTTTGTCCGATCTGGCGGATCTGGCGCAGGACGCCGATGCCCTGGTCCAGGACATGGCGCGCACCCGCCTCACCGGCACCCCTTTGCAGTCCACAGGGAGACCTTAGATGAGCAACATCGTCCGCGACAGCGACGTGGTGGAGATCTCGGCGCCCCCCACCTTCAATTTCGGCGAGAAGGTGCGATGCAAGCGCACCATCCGCAATGACGGCACCTATGCCGGCAAGGAGATCGGCGACGTTCTCGCCAAGAAAGGCGAGGAAGGTTACGTCGTCAGCATCGGCACCTTCCTACAGCAATTCTACATCTATGGCGTCGAATTCATGGAAAGCGGCAACCGGGTCGGCATGAAGCGCAAGGAGCTGGACCCGGTGGTGTCGCGTGACGAGATGGACATTCCCCTGCCGTCCTTCCCCACACAGGAGCTGCGCCGTGATTGAGCCAAGGCTGCCCAAATTCCAATGGGGCCAGAAAGTGAAGGCCCTGGTGGACCTGCACAATGACGGTACGTTTCCCGACACCGAACAGGATGCGCGCCTGGTGGCGGTGGGCGACAGTGGGGAGATTGTCCAGGTCGGGACACACACTGAGGCGAACATGCCCATTTATCTGGTGGAGTTCGCCCCCCATCTGGTGGTGGGCTGCCTGGAAGAAGAAATTCTTCCGCTCTAACGGCCGGGCCGGTGCGATGGATCCCCTCCCCGCCAACGCGCCGCCGCGCGCGGCCCACCCCAATGACCTCGACCGCAAGCGGATCGAGCGCGCGTTGGGGGCGCGCAAACGCTATCGCTACGTCTCGCCCACGGTGAGCCCGGTGAGCGGCGGCTATGCCATCGCCAGTCCCTGCTGCTCGCGCAACATCGATCCCGAGGGCGGGATCGTGGACGTGGCCCTGCTGCTGCACGACCCCGCCGCCGCTGTGTGGCAATTGTTCCGAAAGGACCATGCCACCGGCGCATGGGCGTTGCATAGCCTGCACCCGCGTCTGCCCGGCCTGTTGGAATTGCTGAATTCCGACCCCGACAGGGCCTTCTGGCAATAGTCTTGCATCGGTCTAAACAACGCCCCTCCGTCACAAGGTGATGCCATGGGATTGGCTGCGGAAGAATTGACCGTCATCGACCAGATACTGTCTGCCAGCGCCGTGGACGGGTCGGTCCTGGGGGATCTGCGCCGGCAGTTTCCGCATCTGTCCTGGACCAAATGCGACGCCTCCGACGTCGCCGAGGCGCCGTTCCGCACCTATCCCGGCTTCGACCTGCACCTGCTGGATGCGGCCGACCATTGTGTCCAGCTCACCGAGGACCCCGCCCGCGCCACCGGCATCGTGCTGGCCCAACGCAAGGCCCTGCCATGACCGAACCGGCGCTGGTACAGGAGTTCGAAGACACCACCATTCCCGCCGCCGACGGCAGCGAGGAGGACGGCTTCATCTTCCTGTCGGACCCCGACATCACCCTGGCCGAGATCGAGGCGGTGGACGCGGTAATGCGCTCGCCCCGGGTCTCCAGCGGTTCGCAGATGGTGGCATTCGAGAGCGCGTTCGCCGCTTATCTCGGGCGGGCCTATGCGGTGGCGGTGCCCAGCGGGACGCTGGGGCTGCTGCTGATGCTGAAGGCCTATGGCATCGGGCCGGGAGACGAGGTGATCGCCTCGCCTTACTCGTTCCGCGAGACCGCCCACGCCATCGCCCTGAGCGGCGCCCGGCCGGTATTCGCCGAGATCGACTATTGGTCCGGAACCATGGTGCCGGAAAAGGTGGCGCCGCGGATCACCGACAAGACCCGCGCCATCGTCGCCGGCAATCCCAACGGCCATCCGGCCCCCTGGGACCGGCTGCGGGCGCTGGCCACCGAGCGCGGCCTGCTGCTGCTGGAGGATTCCACCGAGGCCATCGGCTCGAAATATCAGGGCGCCTGCGTCGGCACCTTCGGCGATGCGGCGGTGTTCGACTTTTCCCAGCCCGGCACCCTCACCTGCGGCGAAGGCGGCATGGTGGTCACCGACGATATCGATGTCGCCGTGGCGCTGCGCCGCCATCGCTCCCACCGCCTGGACGAGCGCGCCTCGGTGGTGGTCAGCGGCAGCCCGGCGCATCAGGCCGGCATCAGCGATCTAGCCGCCGCGCTGGGGCTGGCGCAGCTCAACCGCCTCGACGAGATCCTGGAGCGCCGCCGGCTTGTGGAGCATCTCTATTACAAGCATGTGCAGTCGTTCGAGGGCATCAAGGATCCCTACATCGGGCAGGATGTCACCGAGATAAACTGGTTCCTCTATCTGGTGCATCTGGGCAACCGCTTCTCCCGCTCCAGCCGCGACGCCATCGTCGAGGATCTGCGGGTCGAAGCGGTGGAGGCGGCGGCCTACTGCCACCCCCTGCACCTGCAACGGCACTATTTCGATCTCGGCTATCGCCGCGGCGATTACCTGGTCACCGAGAAGGTGGCCGATCGCGCCGTGGCGCTGCCGTTCCATACCCACCTGAGCGAGGACCAGATCGCCTTCATCGTCGGCACGATGAAGGACGCCTCCATCAATGTGGGCGCCGGTGCCGCCATCTATTAGGCGCAGGCGCAAACCCGTTCTCGAAGAGCACTAAAAGGGAGTTGTGAGATGACGACGGTGACGATCATGCCATCGGGCAAGACCATTGAAGCGTCCGAGGGGATGACCCTGCTGGCCGCCATCCTCAGCGCCGATGAGACGCTGAGCCACAAGTGCGACGGCAACGCCTCCTGCGGCACCTGCCACATCTTCCTGCTGGAAGGCCGCAAGGGCGTGTCCAAGATCGCCCGCGAGGAGAATGAGAAGCTCGATGCCGTCGTCGGCGTCGGCTCCAAGTCGCGCCTCGCGTGCCAGGCCAAGGTGCTGGGCACCGAGAACATCAAGATCGAACTGCTGGGCTTCGATTCCTAGCGCCAGGGAGACCACGATGAGCACCGATACCGTGATGATCCACGCCCGCTTTGCCCCCAATGGCACGGTGGTGGAAATCAGCGAGCGGCCCAATGGCCTGACGCCCCAGGACTGGTTCAACCTCCTGAGTGACAAGGCCGGCGACTGCTATCAGGCCTTCTCGGGCGGGCGCGGGGTATTTCGCCTCTCGCCCACCCAGCTGGATACGCTGAAGGCCGAGAGCACCGCCAGCGCCGCCTAGGCGCGGATGGGGAAGGAACGTGCGCCGCGGGGTGATCCGC
>NZ_CALRWL010000065.1:0-23993 GCF_943371865.1 Azorhizobium sp. AG788
GCGGCGCCAGCACCCCGTCGGCCGCCGGGCCGCTGGACCATGTCCGGGCGGCGGCCGCCAGGGCCGGCAACAGGCGATCCACCGCCGCCCGCGCCGCCTCGGGCAAGGCCGGCCGCACCCGCTTGAGGTCCGCCACATTGATGGCCGCACTCACCTCGCGCAGCGCATGGCCCGCCGACGGCGCAGCGGCGCCGGCCTTGGCGATGCGCGGTGCCAGCAGGCCCAGGCGGTCCAGCATCCGCCCCGCCAGCGGCTCCGCCTGCAAGGTGGCGGGGCCGGTGACCAGTTGGGCGAAGTCCGCGCCATTGGCGGCGAGCAGCCGGCTGATGGCCCGCTCGGTGCCCATGGAGCGCACCAGGGCGAGCACCACGGCGCTGAGCCCCATGGCGGCCACGGCGGCCAGATTTCCATTGAGAAAGCTGGCGAAATCCGCCGAAAAGCGCTCCTGAATGCCGATCAGCACCGAGAAATTGACCGCCAGCGCCATGCCGGTCCCCGCCCAGGCGGGGATCGCCAGCAGCGTGCCGCAGGGCACCAGATAGAGCGCCAGCGCCGCCACCAATAGCGGGAAGCCATCCAGCCCCGGCAGCACGGCGAACTGGTAGACGCACACCGCCACCAACGCCACCAGGGTGCCGCGGATGAAGGACAACAGCGCCGGCACCGGGTCATCGAACCCGGCCATGAGGCTCGCGGAAATCGCCGCCATCTGTGCCGCGCCGGCACCCTCAGGCCAACCGCTGGCG
The DNA here is from genome assembly GCF_943371865.1 of Azorhizobium sp. AG788. Taxonomy (GTDB): domain Bacteria; phylum Pseudomonadota; class Alphaproteobacteria; order Rhizobiales; family Xanthobacteraceae; genus Azorhizobium. The sequence goes on from NZ_CALRWL010000065.1 coordinate 747, forward strand.
ATCCAGAAGGCGCAGCACAGCAGGATCGACAGGCTGGCGGCGGCGCCGGACAGCAGCGCCAGGCTCACATCCCGATGCACCGGCGCCGGCGGCGGCAGGCGGCGGTTGGTGCCCAGCGCCGGCAGGCCGGAGCGGCCCGCCCGCACCGCCGCCCAGAGGGCGCGGCATTCCTCGCGCAGATCCATGAACAGCCGCAGGCGGTCCAGCAGATAGAGGGTCTGAAGCGCCCGCCAATCCAGGGCCGGGCTCGGCTCCGGCTTCAGATCGGCCAAGGCTGCGCGCAGGCGGGCGGCCTCCATGGGGTCGGCGGCCTCGGCCGCTTCGGTCCAGGCGGCGATGCCGGCCAGCACCTCGGCTAGCGCCGGGGGCAGGCCCTCGGCCTTCAGCGCCGCCACCCGGTCGCCAATGCTGGCCAGCAGCGGCAGCAGCAGCAGCATGCGGCCGCGCAGGGCCTGCAACTGGCGGGTGGTGCCGCGCAGCTCGGAGCCGTCATAGTCCAGATGCACCGCCAGGCCGTGCAGCTCGCTGGCATCGAAAGCCAGGCGGGCGCGGCGTTTGCGGGGTTCCTCGCCGACCTCGCCGGCCAGGGCGCCGAGGGCCAGCGCGCCGGCATCCTTCAGCCAGGCATCCATGCGGCCGGCGATCACCGGGCCCACATGGCGGGGGAAGACCAGATGCCCGATCAGGCCGGCGCAGGCGATGCCCAGCAGGATCTCCTCCACCCGCGCCACCGCGGTCTCGAACACCGCCGAGGGATCAGCGACGGACGGAAAGCCAATGATCGCAGCGGTATAGCCTGCCAGCATGAAGACATAGGCGCGCGGGGTGCGGTCCAGCAGCGACACCGCCAGGCACAGGCCGACCCACAGCGCCAGGGCCAGGGACAGCAGCTCGGGGGCGTTGACCAGGGCCGGCACGCAGATCACCGCCATGACGGCGCCGAGCACGGTGCCGGCGGCGCGATAGGCGGATTTGGATGACAGGGCGCCGGAGAGCGGCTGGGAGACGATATAGGCCGTGCCCATGGCCCAATAGGGCTTCTCCAGCCCGAACTTGAGCGCGATGAACAGCGCCAGCATGGCGCCGGCAAAGGTCTTCAGCGAGAAGAACAGGTCCGAGGGCTTCACCCGCAAGGCGAGCAGCTGGGCGATCATGCGACCTTTCCCCCGACCTCGGCGCCGGGGCGGCGGGCCTCGGCCTCGCGCAGCAGGCGGGCCTCCACGGCGCGCAGGACGGTGAGCGCGCCCTCCAGATCGGCGGGGGCGATGTCGCTCAGCAGATGGGCGCGAACCCCTTGAACCACCAGCTCGATTTCCGCTGCCTTGCGGCGGCCGGCGGCGGTGATGTGCAGGGTCTTGGCGCGGCGGTCGGTGGGGTCTTCGCGCCGCTCCACCAGTTGCTCGGCGGCCAGCATGTCGATCAGGCGCACCAGCGAGGGGCCTTCGATGCCCAGCTGCTCCGCCAGCGTGCCCTGGCGCAGGCAGTCGTGGCGCGACAGCAGCAGCAGCGGCAGGCCGGTGGCCTGGGACAGGCCGTGGCTGGCTAGCGCATGGTCCAGCTCGCGCCGCCACAGGCGGCTGACCTGCATGACGACCTGACCGAAGACCGAGGTGGCAGAGGGGATTTCACTAGGCATGCTATTTATTAGGATGCTAATTATTTTAGTGCAAGAGGTCTCCTTGCGGCACCCGCGTGGAGCTCCGCTCACGTCCGCGTGAGGCGCACCGGGGGTGTCCGTCATGCGACAAAGGACGATGATGAACCGGCGATGACCGCGCAATTCCCCGCTTGCGACACCCTGTCATGCGACAGGCTTCTGGCAATGGCCGGATGGACGCGGCGGTTGACCGCCCTTTACGACATCACGGCCATGCGATGAAGGAGCACACGCGGCAATGGCCGGGGCCGGCGTTCGCAGGGCCATGCCAGCGGCCCGGCGTGGATGCGCGGGACGAGCCCGCGCATGACGACCCGGAGGGGGCGATGGCCTTCTGCGGTGGGCGATACCAGCTGAGGTAGGCGGCACAGGTTGAGGTGGGCCGCCCGGGCGAGCGGCCCGGGCGAGCGGCCCTCTCCCGGCGCCCGCTCAGGTGATCGCCCGGTCCCGCGGCGGCGGCGGCAGGTGCCCCTGCTCCTGATGGTGGGCGAGGCGCGTCTCCAGAAATTCGATGCGATCCAGCAGCGCGCTCACCGCCTCCCCCACCGGGTCGGGCATCAGATGGTGCTCCAGGTCGATGCGACCGTCGCCGAGGCGGCGACGGTCGGCCACCGCCTTGACCACCCGGCCGGGGATGCCCACCACGGTCATGCCCGGGGGCACGTCCTCGATCACCACCGAATTGGCGCCCACCCGCGCGCCGGCGCCGACCGTGATCGGGCCGAGGATCTTCGCCCCGGCGCCCACCAGCACCCCGTCCTGCAAGGTGGGGTGGCGCTTGCCGGCGGTCCAGGACGTGCCGCCCAAAGTGACGCCGTGATAGAGGGTCACGTCGTCCCCCACCTCCGCGGTCTCGCCGATGACCACGCCGGCGCCGTGATCGATGAAGAAGCGCCGGCCGATGCGGGCGCCGGGATGGATGTCCACATTGGTCACCAGCCGGGCGAACCAGGAGATGAAGCGGGCGGCGAACTTGCCCCGGCCCCGCCACAGCCGATGGGCGAGGCGATGCCAGATCACCGCATGCACGCCGGGATAGGTGAGCACGATCTCAAGCGTGGCCCGCGCCGCCGGATCGCGCGACTTCACGCAGGCCACGTCCTCGCGGATCTGCCGCCACAGGCCGGGGCGCGCGGGGGGAATGGCGATGGCCGTGGTCCTGGAAGGGGCGCCCTCGCGCCGGCTGGTGCCCATGATCACGAGGCGCTCCCCATCGCGGCCGACCGGCGCAGCCGCAGGGCCGCCTCGGTGAAGGTGTCCTCATAGAAACGCAGCAGCACCTCGGAGGGCACATTGGCCTTGGTGCGCACCGCAAACGCCCGCACCCGCTCCAGGATCGCCCGGCCGCGGGCCACATCCACGGTGATGCCTTCGTCCGCCAGCGCCTTCTCCACCGCCGCAAGGCCGGAATGCTTGCCCAGCACCACCCGGTGGCCGCGCCCAAACAGTTCCGGATTCAGCGCCTCATAGGTGGCGCGGTCCTTCAGCAGGCCGGAGACATGGATGCCGGATTCATGGGTGAACACATCCGCCCCGACGATGGCCTTGCCCCGCGGCACCGGCCGGCAGGCGGCGGCGGACACCAGTTCCGCCAGCGGCCCCAGAGCCGAGGGCGCGATGCCGGTTTCCGCCCGCGCGGTCTGACGCAAAGCGATGGCCACTTCCTCCAGCGCCGCATTGCCGGCCCGCTCGCCCAGGCCCGCCACGGTGACGCTGGCGTGGCGGGCGCCGCCCATCACCGCCGCCAATGTGTTGGCGGTGGCGAGGCCCAGGTCGTCATGGGCGTGGAATTCCAGTTCCAGGTCGCTGGCCGCCGCCACCCGGCGCACCAGCGCATAAGTGGAGAAGGGATCCAGCACCCCCAGCGTGTCGGCCAGCCGCAGGCGGAACGCCCCGGCGGAGCGCGCCACTTCCGCCAGACGGCAGAGGAAATCGGGATCGGCGCGGGAGGCGTCCTCGCCGCCCACCGCCACTTCGAAGCCGAGGCTGCGGGCCAGCGACACGGTCTTGGTGACCATGCCCAGCGCCCAGGCGCGATCCTTGTTCAGCTTGCCCGCCAGTTGCCGGTCGGAGGTGGGGATGGAGAGATTGACGATGCGCACCCCCGCCGCCACCGCCCCCATCAGGTCCGCCTCGCTCATGCGGCACCAGGCCATGACGCGGGTGGGCAGATTGAGCGAGACGATGGAGCGCAGGGTCTCGATCTCCTCATCGCCCATGGCCGGGGTGCCGGCCTCGATCTCGGGTACGCCGGCCTCCGCCAGGGCCTCGGCAATCTCGATCTTCTCCCGCCGGGTGAAGGCGACGCCCGGCGCCTGCTCGCCATCGCGCAAGGTGGTGTCGTTCAGGAACACCGTACGCTGCACGGCGCCGGGCGCTCTCGGGTCCGACAACGACAGGGTGTCGCTCTGCTGGGGAGGGCGGGAGGTTTTGGCGAGCATGGCAGTTCTCGTCTCTTCCTCTGAATGAATGGTCAGGACGAGATCAAGCAATCCACATGCCATGAACCCAAGTCATTATGGTCATTGTCATTTTCGCGACTTTGTCGGTCGTGTCGCGCGACAGGGCCACGGCCTTGGCGGCTTCGCGACAGACGCGTCGCATGCCCGGCACAGCACCGGCCCAAGGCCCCAGGGCGACGCAAGGTCATGGGGGAACTCCGTAGAATCCCGTCTTGAACAAGGCCGTACCCGGCGGGTAGAGCTATATTCCCTCAGATATGGGATGATCCCAACTGATCGAAGGACCAGCACCATGAAGCTCAGCGCACGCAACCAGATCAAGGGCAAGGTTGTCTCAGTGGATCACGGCCCGATCTCCGGCAAGGTGACCATCGACATCGGCGGCGGCAACGTGCTGGTCTCCCACATCACCGACGATGCGGTGAATGAGCTGGGCCTCAAGGTGGGCGACGAGGTGGTGGCGATCATCAAGTCGTCCAGCATCCTGGTGGGCAAGTAGAATCGACAGGAGCGTCCCGCCCTCAGCCCGGCGCGCGGGACGCCCCGCACCCGGCATCCCGGCTTCCTCGCCATCCCTGCGGCGCCGGGCCGGGATGGTGAAACCGGATCTGTGACGGGACAGCGGCGGCGCGACAGGATCAATCCGCCGCGCCGCCGCTCTCGCGCCGATGCGGCTTGCCATCGTCACCGACGCGCGGCCACGGCCAAGTGCACCGCCAGCATGCCGAACGCCGCCGCGAGACCATAGCGCAGGCGCGACAGCAGACGCGGGCGGGCCAGAAGCGCGGCGCGGGAAACACCCGCCGCACAGCCATAAAGCGCGAACACCGCGAACGTCAGCGCCATGAACGCCAGGCTGAGCGCCAGCATGTCGCCCACGGGCCGAGCACTTCCCGAGGGCAGGAACTGCGGCAGGAAGGCAACGAAGAAGATCGACAGCTTGGGATTGAGCAGATTGAGCGTGATGCCATCCAAAAGCACCCGGCGCAGCGTCTTCGGCCCCTGCCCGGACACCGGCAGCCCGGCGCCGGCCTCGCGGAACAGCCCCCAGGCCATGAAGAGCAAATAAGCGACGCCGGCCCAGCGCACCATGTCGAACAGCAGGGCGCTGGCGTGGAGCACGGCCGCAAGGCCGGTGAGGGCCGCCACCATGTGCGGCAGAATGCCCAGCGTGGAGGCGAATGCCGCCCACAGCCCGGCCCTCCAGCCGCGCCCGATCCCCGCGGCCACCGTATAGAGCGCGCCCGTGCCCGGGGTGGCGACGATGGCCAGCGCCGTGAGCCAGAAGCTCCAGCTTGCAAGTGCGTCCATGGGGCTTGATCTTCCCGGTTGCCGCCGCGCCCGGTCGGACACGGGTCTCCGGCTCTAATGCCGAAGACGGCCCGGCGACACCCGTTTTCGCCGCAGGCGCACAGCGGAGCGCGGGTCAGCCCCTGCTTGCGCCCGGCGCCGCCGGTTCACCCTCCCCCGCCAGCCCCGCCAGCAATTTGGCCAGCAGGGCGTTGAGCTGCCGCTGCTCCGGGGCGGTGAGCCCCGCCAGCACCGCTCGCTCATTGGCCACATGGACCGGAAGCAGGGCCTCGATCAGCGCCAGCCCGTCCGCGGTCAGCTCCACCAGCGTGCCGCGCCGGTCGGTGGGATGCTTGCGGCGGGCGATATAGCTGGCCTTTTCCAGCCGGTCGATGCGGCTGGTCATGCCCCCGGACGACAGCATCAGCACCTCATAGAGCGCGGTGGGCGTCAGCGCATAGGGCGCGCCCGCCCGGCGCAAGGTGGCCAGCACGTCGAACTCGCCCGCCTGCAGGCCATGCGCCGTGAACAGCGGCTGGAGATGGTCGCGGCCGATGACCTGCGCCGCCTCCCCCAGCCGCCCCAGCACTTCCATGGGAAAGGGGTCGATGTCCGGCCGCTCCCGCCGCCATTGCGCCGCCGCTGTGCCGGCCCGATCGGTCATGCACGTCTCCGCCATCATCTATCTTGACATCAAGATACTTTACGTCGAGAGAGTAGCCACGGGGCGCCGCTGACGCAAGGCAACCGCCGTCCCAGACCGCGCAGCGTTCTTCCCCGGGCGCCGCGCCGGCCCGCCATCGCCCGCTGCGACCGGCCTGCCGAACCCGAAGGCCGTCCATGTCCCGCACCACCGATCTGCTGCTCACCGCCATCGCGCCGGCCATCTGGGGCAGCACCTATATCGTCACCAGCCAATGGCTGCCGCAGGGCTATCCGCTCACCGTCTCCACGCTGCGCGCCTTGCCCGCGGGCCTGCTGCTGCTGGTGCTGGTGCGGCAATTGCCCAAAGGCATCTGGTGGCCGCGCGCCTTCGTGCTGGGAGCGCTGAATTTTTCCATCTTCTGGGCCATGCTGTTCGTGGCCGCCTATCGCCTGCCGGGGGGCGTGGCGGCCACCGTGGGGGCGGTGCAGCCGCTGATCGTCATCCTGCTGGCCCGCCTGCTGCGCGGCACCCCCATTCGCGCCCTCTCGGTGGCGGCGGCGGTGGGCGGCATGGCCGGAGTGGCGCTGCTGCTGTTGCGGGCCGATGCGGGCCTGGATCGCATCGGCATCGCCGCCGCTTTCACCGGCGCGGTCTCCATGGCCGCCGGCACGGTGCTGAGCCGGCTGTGGCAGCCGCCGGTCTCGCCCCTCACCTTCACCGCCTGGCAGCTCACCGCCGGCGGCGCGCTGCTGCTGCCGGTGGCGCTGGTGCTGGAACCACCGCTGCCGGCGCTCTCCGCCGGCAATGTCCTGGGCCTGGCCTATCTCGGCCTCATCGGCGCGGCGCTGACCTATATCCTGTGGTTCCGCGGCCTGGCGCGGCTGGAGCCGGCCGTGGTCGCCTCGCTGGGCTTCCTCAGCCCGGTGATGGCGGTGATCCTGGGCTGGGCGTTCCTGAACCAGAGCCTGAGCCCGCTGCAACTGCTGGGCATGGCGCTGGTGCTGGGCAGCGTCTGGGCGGGCCAGCGGGTGCAGATGGCGCCGCGCCGGTCCTGATCGCCGGCTCAACCGGGGGAAATGGTGACCTTCACATCCGCCGGCGCCGCCCAATAGGGCGCCGACGTCACCAGGATATGCGCCCCGGCGTCGGCATAGGCCGCCGCATTGCCGGCATTCACCCCGCCCGCCGCCGCCACCAGCGTGCCGTGCCCGGCCGCCTCCGCCAGATCCACCACGTCGGCGATCATGTTCGGCGACATCTTCTCGCACTGGAGAATGTCCGGCCCCACCACCAGCATGGCCGCGGCTTGCGTCGGGCTGGCCACCTCCACCACCACCTTCTTTTCCGGCGCCATCCGGCGCAGACGGGCGACGGCAGCCGCCGCATCGTCCAGGAAGGCCAGATGCTCGGGAAACACCAGCAGCGTTTCCGACAGGCCCAGCCGGTGCGGCTCGGCGCCACCGGCGCGGATGGCGGCGATCATGGCCGCCTTGGCGCCGGGAAAGGTCTTGCGGGTGGTCACCACCGCGATCTCCGGCGCCACCGCGCGGGCCGCGTCCACAATGGCGGCGGTGGCGGTGGCGATGCCGGAGAGATATTCCACCAAGGTCTGCGACACCTTCCAGGCGTGATGGATGGCGCCGGCGCTGCCCTGCGCCCGCAGCAATTCGGCGCCCGCCGCCACCCGCGTGCTGGTGGGCGCCAGCACCTGCGCCTCGCCGCCCGCCCGGCGGATCAGCTCCGCCGCCGCCTCGATGCCGCACACCACCCCCGCCGCCCGCATCTGGAACCGCATCTGCGCCGGCTGATGGCCGATGCCCAGCAGATGGGTGGTGAGATCGCCATACGGCACGTCTTCCGCCAGCAGGCCGTCCAATTGCCCCGGCAACCATCCCAGACTCATCACAGGCTCCCTCGCCGCGGGCCGCCGCCCGCAGGAGACCGGCCGCGCCTCAATCTCAATGGGCGACGCCAACCCTGCCGCCGGCGTCCAGCCCTTCCACCGTGCGCACCGCATCCAGCGTGGCATCGGCGATGCGGCTGGCCCTCGGGCTGATGCCCAGCCAGCTGGGCGGGGCGTCCAGGCGCGGGTCCACTTCCGCCAGCTTCAGATCGCCGGTCACATCGATGCCGTTGCGCACCAGGCCGCGCAGATGGCCGGTGAGCGGCGCCGTGACCGCGAGATTGGCACAGGTGCCGATGATCTCGTCCCGCGTCACCCTGTCGCCGATGGCCGCCTGGGTCTCCCACAGGCCGGCGCCGGCGGCCCGCGCGAACCGCTCGCGGCCCGCGCCCGCCAGCGGGGTCGAGCGGCCATGGGCCGGCAGCGTGGTGCCGTTGCGCAGCACGCCGATGGCCTCCGGCGCGGTCTCCACCGCCACGTCCACATGGCGCCCGGGCGTGAAGCCCGGCCCCAGGCCCACCGTGAGGCGGGCATAGGGGCGGATGTCCACCTTCACCCCGCGCATGCGCATGCGGGCGTCCACCAGAAGATCGATCAGGCCGAGGCACAGCAATTCGCCCAGCTCCAGCGCCGTGACCATGACGCAGCTGCGCTCGGTGAAGCCGCGCAGCACCTCCACCAGGGTGTCGGCGGGGCGGGCGGCAAGGCCCTCCAGTTCGGAAAAGCCGGTCACCAGCGCATCGTCGAACGCCATGCTGCGCCGCAGGACCGGCTGGCCGGGATCGCGGGACAGCACCACGCCGTAGCCCGCGTGGAACAGGCGATGGGCAACGGCGGAGGCGACGTCATTGGTGCCGAGCACCACGGCGACCGGCGCCCGTCCGGACGGGATGAAATGGGTTTCGCTGCGCATGGGACCTCCAGCCGTCGGGACATGCCGCCCCCGGTCTAGCGACATTCATGCCAAGCGGGCGGCGTGCGGCGCGCGCCGATGCAACCCCACCGTGCCGACCGGCGCCGTCACTTGCAGCCGCAGGGGTTCGCGACGATGGCGCGCCGCCCGGAAGGCGCCCGCGGCGCGGTTTGCGACACAGGCCGACACCGGGCGGGTGTTGTGTCCTGTCGCAAAGCCGACACGCCATGGCTGTCGCAAAGCTGCTCATTGGAATCAGAAGCACTTTGCACTGCAACACTGCTGGCACGTGCCTTGCTAGAACCCCTCCAGACGGCGCGATGCGCTCACGCTTCGGCGATTTTGGAGACTGATATGCTCGGCATCGGCAGCACCCTCCCCGCCTTTTCCATCACCGGCGTCAAGCCGGGCTTCAATTTTCATGAAGAGAACGGCCAATCCGCGTTCGAGACGCTGACGGAAGCCAGCTTTCCAGACAAGTGGAAGATCATCTTCTTCTATCCGAAGGATTTCACCTTCGTCTGCCCCACGGAGATTGCGGAATTTGCCCGCCTCTCCGGCGATTTCGCCGACCGCGACGCGATCGTGCTCGGCGGCTCCACCGACAATGAGTTCGTCAAGCTGGCCTGGCGGCGGGACCACAAGGACCTCAACCGCCTGCCCATCTGGTCGTTCGCCGACACCAACGGCTCGCTGGTGGATGGCCTCGGCGTGCGCTCGCCGGATGGGGTGGCCTATCGCACCACCTTCGTGGTGGACCCGGACAATGTGATCCAGCACGTCTATGCCACCAACCTCAATGTGGGCCGCAATCCCAAGGACACCTTGCGGGTGCTCGACGCCTTGCAGACCGACGAATTGTGCCCGTGCAACCGCGAAGTCGGCGGCGACGTGCTGAAGGTGGCCTGAGCGCATGAGCATCGAGGCCCTGAAGACCCAGCTTCCCGCTTTCGCCAAGGACGTGAAGCTGAACCTGTCCTCCCTCACCCGCGAGGACGCTTTGACGCCGCAGCAGCTCTATGGGCTGCTGGTGGCCTGCGGCCTGACCACCCGCAACGCCGTGGTGGCCCAGGCCCTGGAAGCGGAGGCGACGGCGCATCTGTCGCCCGCGGCCCTGGACGCGGCCAAGGCGGCCGCCTCCATCATGGCCATGAACAACGTCTATTACCGCTTCACCCATCTGGCCTCCAACAAGGCCTATGAGAGCTTGCCGGCCAAGCTGCGCATGAGCGTCATCGGCAATCCCGGCGTGGACAAGGCCGACTTCGAGCTGTGGTCGCTCGCGGTCTCGGCGATGAATGGCTGCGGCCGCTGCATCGATGCCCATGAGGCGGTGCTGCGGGAGGCCGGCATCACGGAAGCGCAGATCCAGACCGCGGTGCGCGTCGCCGCGGTCATCGCCTCCACCGCGGTGGCATTGGAAGCGGCCGAAAGGATCCCCGTTGCGGCGGAATGACTGCCGCAGCGCACAATTGCCGTCCAAATTTGATCCAGATCAAAGCTGAGCCAGACCTCCGGGGTTTCCATCACCGATCATTCAAATCAGATAACGGTCCGTCTCAGAGACCGTATCAGGGAATACCCACGGAGGCTGATCCCTCGCGAGCCGCTTGCGGCAGGGAGCACGCCTATGACCGATTCCTTCCAGGTTCGTGTGCAGCGCGCCTCGAGGCCCGCTGGCGAGGTGCCGTCCCAATCCGCGTCCACCAACAGCATCACCGGCAGCAACACCACGGGCAGCAGTACCACGGGCAGCAACGGCAGCACCGGCAGCACCAGTCCGGGCGCGGTTGCGCGTCCCAATGCGGGGATTCCCTCCATGTCGCGCGGGACCTCGCCGGAAGTGGCGTTGATCGGGGTCTATGAAATCTCCAAGATCCTCACCGCCCCCCGGCGGCTGGAACTGACGCTGGCCAATGTGGTCAACGTCCTGTCCTCCATGCTGCAGATGCGGCACGGCATGATCGTGATCCTGGATGGGGAGGGCGATCCCGACATGGTGGCCACCACCGGCTGGACCCCGGAGATGGCCGGGCAGATCCGCGCCCGGGTGCCGCAGAAGGCCATCGACCAGATCGTCGCCACCCAGACGCCGCTGGTGGTGCAGGACATGTCCGCCGATCCCCTGTTCAAGGGTCATGACGACCTGTTCGCGCCGGTGGACAATGCCACCGTCTCCTTCATCGGCGTGCCGATCAAGGCCGACAGCCATGTGCTGGGTACCTTGTCCATCGACCGGGTGTGGGACGGCACCGCCCGCTTCCGCTTCGATGAGGATGTACGCTTCCTCACCATGGTGGCCAATCTGGTGGGCCAGACCGTGCGCCTGCACTCGCTGGTGGCCAGCGACCGCGACCGCCTGATCGCCCAGACCCACCGGCTGGAGAAGGCGCTGAAGGAAGACAAGCCCGCCGCCAAGGAATTGCCGGACACCGGCGGCGCCATGGGCATCGTCGGCGACAGCCCGCTGGTCAAGCGCCTGATCGCCACCGCCCAGGTGGTGGCGCGCTCGAACTCCACCGTGCTGCTGCGCGGCGAGAGCGGCACCGGCAAGGAATTGTTTGCAAGAGCCATCCACGATCTCTCCCCGCGCAAGACCAAGGCCTTCATCAAGGTGAACTGCGCCGCGCTGCCGGAAGCGGTGCTGGAATCGGAACTGTTCGGCCATGAGAAGGGCGCCTTCACCGGGGCGCTGAACATGCGCCAGGGCCGGTTCGAACTGGCCCATGGCGGCACGCTGTTCCTGGACGAGATCGGCGAGATTTCGCCCTCGTTCCAGGCCAAGTTGCTGCGGGTGCTGCAGGAAGGCGAATTCGAGCGGGTCGGCGGCAATCGCACCCTCAAGGTGGATGTGCGGCTGGTGTGCGCCACCAACAAGAATCTGGAGGAGGCGGTCTCCAAGGGCGAGTTCCGCGCCGATCTCTATTACCGCATCCATGTGGTGCCGCTGATCCTGCCGCCGCTGCGCGAGCGGCCGGGCGACATTCCCAAGCTGGCCAAGAATTTCCTCGATCGCTTCAACAAGGAAAACAAGCAGGACATGAGCCTGTCGGCGCCGGCCCTGGACGTGCTGCGACGCTGCTATTTCCCCGGCAATGTGCGCGAGCTGGAGAACTGCGTGCGGCGCACGGCGACGCTGGCCCATGATGCGGTGATCACCCCGCATGATTTTGCCTGCGATACCGGCCAGTGCCTCTCCGCCATGCTGTGGAAGGGCAGCGCCCACAAGCCCACCATGGCGGTGCCGCCGGTGCACGGCGCCGCGCCCGCCCCCGCCCAAGGCGGCACGCCATTCCAAGGCGGCACGCCATTCCAGGCCCCGCCGCTGCCGTTCCCACCGCAGGCGGTGGCCTCCGCCGCCCTCGCCCCGGAGACGACACCCGCCACCTGCCCCGGCACCGATGCCTGCCCGGCGGTGCCCTCGCGCCAGAGCGAGAAGGAGCAGTTGCTCCAGGCCATGGAACGCTCCGGCTGGGTGCAGGCCAAGGCGGCGCGCATCCTCAATCTGACCCCGCGCCAGATCGGCTATGCGTTGCGCAAGCACGGCATCGACATCAAGCGCTTCTGAGCCGCCCGCGCTGATCGCTCCCGTCAGGCCCGGCGTCTCGCCGGGCCTGCTTAAGCCGACTGAAGCTCGCCCTCCAGGGTTTCGGCCAAAGTGAGCAGGGATGGGCTGCTGATCAGGAACAGCACCCGCGGCCGCACCCCCATGCGCTGGTGCAGCACCTCGGCCATTTCCGCCGCCATCAAGGAATCCGTGCCCAGGTCGCTCAGGGACAAAGCGGCATCGATGCGGCTTTTGGTGATCTTCAGGATCGCGGCGACAATCTCCACCAGCAGGCTGAAGATCGCCGCGCGCTTCTCCTTGAACCCCAGGCCCGCCAGCGACTGCCGGAAGGTCTCGGCGGCGCTGGCGGAGCTGGCATCGCCGGCCACCAGATCGGCAATGCGCCGCCGCTCGTCGAGGTTCAGGCTGCCCTGCCAGGTCTGCCAGGATATGTCGGCGGCATCGCAGGTGGCCCAGTTCTCGACGATGGCGTCCTGGAGGATGTCGATCATCTGCGCCTGCGGCAGCGGCTCCAGGCCGAGCCGCGCCAGATGCCGCAGCACCGCCGCATCGCGCGCCGCCATGCCGGCCTCGGCAATGGGCCCCCAGTTGATGCAGGCGCCCGGCAGGCCCATGGCGCGCCGATAGCGCATGAGGCCGGCGAGAAAGCCGTTCGCCCCGGCATAGTTGAACTGGCCCGCATTGCCCCAGCTGGCGGCGATGGAGCCGTGGCAGACGAAGAAGTCGAGCGGCAGATCCTGCACCAGCCGGTGCAGGTTCAGCGCCCCGTGCGCCTTGGCAGCCATGGCCTGGTCGAGGCGATCCGCGTCCATGGTCGCCAGGCTGCCATCGGCCAGCCCCCCGGCCCCATGGATGATGCCCTTGAGGGCCGGCATCCGCGCGCGCAGCCGCGCCAGCGCCGCGGCCAGTTGATCCGCCCGCGCCATGTCCGCCGGCTCGAACCGCAGATGCACGCCGGCCGCTCCGAGTTCGCTCACCAGGGCTTGTGCCGCCGCGGAGGCGGGACCGCTCCGGCCGATCACCGCCAGATGACGGGCGCCGCACGTCGCCAGCCAGCGCAGCACCGGCAGGCCGATGCCGCCAAAACCGCCGGTGACCAGATAGGTGGCGTCCGGATCCAGCGCCAGTTGCGGCTGCGCCGTCCTCACCGGCGCGCCGGGGGCATCCATCCGCAGCGCCGTGCGTCCCGGAGGAGCGTCGGACGTGGTGACTGTGAGCAGGTGCTCAAGCCCCTTCGCCGGCACGACGTGGACCGGAAAGGCCTCGCGCAGCGCCCCCTGGAACCGATCGCCCACGGCGCCGAGCGCCGCGCGCACCGCCTGCGGATGCCGGCGCAAGGCGCTGTCCAGCCGCACGCGCAGGATGGTGAGATCGCGCTCCAGATAGCGCACCGGAATGGCGTCGGCGCTGTCCGCCGGGATCGGGCAGAGATCCAGATGGACGCCGCCGGGGGTGAGGCAGTCCAGCGTCGCCAGCCGCGCCTCGCCGGTGAGGCCGCTGAATGCCGCGTCCACGCCGCGTTGGTCGGTGAGCGCCAGCACGCGGTCGCGGAACGACAGGGTCGCGCCATCCAGCACATAAGCGCAGCCGCAACGTTCCAGGAACAGCTGATCCGCTTCGGTATCCGCCGTGGCGATCACCTGCACGCCCGCTTGCCGCGCCAGCAGCACCGCCGCCAGGGCAGTGTCCGCGCCCGCCTGCGGAACGAGCAGCCATTGCCCCGGCTGCATCTTCGCCAGATCGAACAGGGCGTAATAAGCGGTCAGAGCGTCGAACAGCCCGCCGCCGTCATCATCGGCGAAGGACGGCGGACAGGGCAGCACCTGGTCCGCCGGCACCACCCCGTGGGAGGCGAGCGGGGACACCGCCCCAAAGGCCAGCACCCGCTGCCCCAGGACCAGATCGGTCACCGCCGCGCCCAGCGCCACGACCCGCCCCACCCATTGCTGCGCGAACTGCGGCACCTGCCCCGGCTTGAGATCGCGCAGCCCCTGCCGCTGCGTGGCGCCAAGGCCGATGGAGATCACCGCGATCGCCACCTCGCCGGGTCCCGGCGCGCGCGGCTCCTGGCTGACCAGGCACCTTTTGCTGACGCCGCCGCGCTGAAAGCTGGTGAACGCATAGCTTTCGCCGGCCACGCTGGGGTGCGCGGCATAACGCTCCTGCGGCAGCGGCGCGATGCGGCCCACATGGCGCCGGCCCAGGCGATAGGCGATCTCCGGCTCGCCCTTCGGCGCCAGCAGTTCCGCCAGCACTTGCGGGCCGGCCACGCTGGGCAGCCGGCTGGCGAGATCGATCAGCCGGAAGCGCACCTCGGGCATCTCCCGCCGCGCCGCCCGCACCGCGCCCCACAGGGCCTCCTGCCCCGGCGCAGAAAAGCCGGTATCGGTGTCCACCACCCATTGGGTGCCGCAGGTGCAGACCGTGACCGCCGGTGGCGTGTCGGTCTCCAGCGCGGCGACGCTCTGGAGGATGTATAGCAGGGTCAGGCAGGCATCGCGGCCGATGATCTGGTTGGCGTCCCCGCTCAGGCTGTCGTCGAGATCCAGCGGCGCCAGATAGAGGATCTCGGCCACGGTGGTGAGGTCGATCGCCTTCAGCTGCCGCGCCAGCTCCCCGCGCTCGCCGGCCGGGGAAACGGCGTCGGGCGCGATGAGCACCAAGTCAAGATGTGCCCGCCCCTCGCCACTGGCCAAGGCGGCGGCGATGCCGGAGCGATCGGCGAACACCAGGCAGCGGCGCCGGGCCTGGGGGAGGACGGGCGGCAGCGGCTGCTCCTTCCAGAAGGTGGTATAGAGGCGCTCGCGGCGAGCTAAGGGCGCGCTCTGGCCCAGTTCCGCCGGCTTGAGGCGCAGGCCGTAGAGTTCCAGCAGCACCGCGCCCTGGTCGTTGAATAGGCGCAGCGCGATCCCCGCCCCGGTCTTCTGCGTATGGCACCAGGCCGTCGCCCCGAGCATCCCATGGAAGCGCAGCTGGTCAAACCCCACCGGCAAGGCGAACGGCGCCGGGGCGGCCCCCAGCAGCAGCAGGGCCAGGACCGATTGCAACGCCCCGTCCAGCAGCACCGGATGCACGAAATAGCTCTGCGCCGCGCCCACTTCCTCCGGTGGCAATTCCAGGCGCACCAAGCATTCATTTTCGCCCATCCAGCCGGCGCGGATGCAGCGGAACGCCGGCCCATAGGCGATGCCGAAGCCTGCGGCGGTGGCATAGAAGCCCGGCACGTCGAGGGGCAGCGGGCAGCGCTCCTTGATGGCGGCGCCGTCGATGACCGCCTCCCGCGGCGGAACCGGGGTGCGCAGCAAGGCGCCGCTGGCCACCCGGACCCAGGGGGTGTCCGGCTGGTTTTCCCGGCAGAAGATGGAAAAGCCCCGCCCCTCCTCGTCCAGATGCATCCGCACGATGGGGGTGGCGAAGGTGGCGAGCGCGCGATGGATGCGCAGGTCCTCCATCAGCGCCGACTGGGTCTTGTCCGCCCGCGCCACCAGCGCCAGCTCCACATAGCCGGCGGCCGGGAAGATCGGCTCGCCCGCGATGCAATGATCCTGAAGATACGCGTGCTCGACCCGCTTGAAATCCCCCTCCCACACCGCGGTCGCTTCCCCCACCCGCCGGCCGATGAAGGGATGCTCCCCCTGGCCGAGGCGGTCGGCCTTGGACAGCGCGGTCTCCACCCAGAGGTCTTCGCGGTCCCAGGCATAAGGCAGCAGCGGCACCAGATTGCCGGCGGGATACAGCGCCCGCCAGTCGAACGCCGCCCCATGGATGTAGCCGGCGGCAATCCCCTCCCGCGCCAGGGCCAGGTCGTCGCAGCCGCGCCGGAGGGAGGGCGTGCAGGCCCCGCTCACGCCCGCCGCCCGCAGGCCCTCCAGGATCGCGCCGGCCAGGGCCGGATGCGGGCCGATCTCCTGGAACAGCGTCACCCCGTCCGCGATCATCTGCTGCAGCGCGGGGGCGAACAGCACCGTCTGGCGCAGGTTCCGCCACCAATAGTGCGCATCCTGCTCCGCCCCCGCGATCCGGGCGCCGGTGACGGTGGAATAGAGCGGGAGGGTTGGCGCGCGCGGCTGGAGCCCCGCCAGGCTCTGCAGGAACCCCGCCTTCAGCGGCTCCATCTGGGCGCTGTGATAGGCGATGTTCACCGGCAGCAGCTTCTGGAACACGCCCATCGCCTGGAGCTTCTGCGCCGCCGCGGCAATGGCGGGCGCATCGCCCGCCAGCACCACCGCGTTGGGGCCATTGAGCGCGGCGATGTCGAGCCCGTCGCGCACATCGGCGGGCAATGCGCCCAGGGCGAGGCCCACCGCCAGCATCCGGCCCTGGCCGTCGCAGGTCTGCTGCCAGCGCGAGCGATGCCAGGTGACGGTGAGCGCCTGCTCCAGGCTCAGCGCCCCCGCCGCCCAGGCCGCCGCCATCTCGCCGGCGCTGTGCCCGATCACCGCGGTGGGATGCAGGCCATGGCCCCGCGCCAGCTCGGTGAGCATCACCTGCACGGCGAAATTGGCCGGCTGGGCGAATTTCGGCTCGGTCATGGGCGCAGCATCGGCGCGGGCGAACAGATCGGTCAGCGACCAGCCGGCCAGATCGCGCCAGATGGCGTCGCAGGCCGCCAGCGCCTCGGCCGCCCGCGGCTCGCCCGCGATCAGGCCCCGCCCCATGCCCCAGGACTGGCTGCCCATGCCGGTATAGACGAAGGCCAGAGGCACGCTGGCCCGATCCAGCGCGGCGCTCACCGGGCGCAGGTCGCCGGCAGCGAAATTGGCCACGTCGCGCAACCTCGCGCATGCCTCCTCCACCGTCCGCGCCAGGATGGCGGTGCGATAGGGCATGTGCGTGCGCCGACGGGCCAGGGTGTAGCCGAGATCGCGCAGGGACAGCTGCGGCGTGTCGGTCAGCACCTGATGCAGCCGCCGTACCTGCCGGCCCAAGGCGCGCTCGCTGCGCGCGGAGAGCGGCAACAGCCAGGGCCGCTCCGACGTCGCCTCGGCCACCGGTTCCGGCGGCGGGGCCGCGCGCAGCACCGCATGGGCATTGGTGCCGCCATAACCAAAGGAATTCACCGAGGCCAGCCGCTCCGCAGGACCCGCCGGCCAGGCCTGCCCGGTGGCGGCCACCTGCAGCCCCATCTCCGCCAGATCCAGCCCCGGCGGGGGCGATTTGAAGTGCAGGCTGGGCGGGATCACCCCATGGCGGAGCGCCAGCACGGTCTTGATCACCCCCGCCACCCCCGCCGCCGCCTCCAGATGGCCGATGTTGGACTTGGCCGAGCCCACCAGCAGCGGCCCGAGACTGGGATCGCGCCCCTGGGCGATGGCCTGGGAGAGCGAGGTGAGTTCCACCCCGTCGCCGGCCTTGGTGCCGGTGCCATGGGCCTCCACATAGGCCACCGCATCCCGGTCCACCCCGGCGCGGGCATAGACCTCCTGAATCAGCGCCCGCTGGGCCTCGGCGCTGGGCACGGTGATGCCGTCGGTGCGCCCATCCTGGTTGACGCCGGTTTCCACCACCACCCCATGGATGCGGTCGCCATCGCGCACCGCGTCCTCCAGAAGCTTCAGCACCAGAAGGCCGGCGCCCTCGCCGCGGCCATAGCCGTCGCCGCTGGCATCGAAGCTCTTGCAGCGCCCATCCGGCGACAGGAAGCCGCCCTTGCTCATGGCCACCCCATAGGCCGGGCGGAACATCACGCTGACGCCCCCGGCCAGCGCCATCCGGCAATCGCCGACCCGCAAGGCCTGCACCGCCAGATGCAGCGCCACCAGAGACGAGGAACAGGCGGTATCGACGGTGACGCTGGGACCGCGCAGATCGAACACATGGGACAGGCGATTGGACAGCATGACCAAAGTGGCGCTGACCGCGGTGTGGCTGGAAATCGCCTCCAGATTCAGGCCATTGAGCTGATGCAGCAGATTGTCGGTGGTGAAGCCGCCCATATAGACGCCGGTCCGGGTGCCGCGCAGCTGCTCCGCCGGAATGCCGGCATCCTCGAACGCCTCCCAGCACACTTCCAGCAGCAGGCGCTGCTGCGGATCCATGGGCGCGGCTTCCCGCGGCGAGATGCCGAAGAAGTTCGCATCAAAGGCGCGCACCTGCTCCCGCAGATAGCCGCCGCGGGCGGTGAGGATCTTGCCCGCCACCCGATTGTCCGGATCATGGAAGCGCCGCAGGCTCCAGCGATCGGCGGGCACCTCGCAGGTGGCGTCGCGGCCATTCTTCAGCAGGTCCCAATAAGCCTCGGGCGTAGAGGCGCCGCCGGGAAAGCGGCAGCCCATGCCGATAATGGCGATTTCTTCCGCGCGGCTGGAACGCATCGCTCTCTTTCCCCAAACCCAGTGTGATGAGACCGCAGACGTTCGACGATCGGGATCGGTCCCCTAACGGGGATGCCAATCCCGCGGCAGCGCGCCGGTGGGGGTCGAGTTGTTGGCCAGCCAATCGCTCAAGGAGGATTGCGTCTCGCGATAGACATTCTGCGCCTGCCCGGCCCATTGTCCGGCATCGAACGCCATCTTGACCCGATGCAGCACCAAATCGGCCTGATTACGCACCCGGTCCGGCTCGTTCTTGCCGCCGTGATCCACATAAGTGACCATCTTTACATTCATATAATACAGGAACGTGCTGATGGTATTGCTGGAATCGATGGTCGATTGAAAGAAGGTGCAGATCTCTTCCGTGGTGGACGGACTGCTGGAGGCCGCGGCGGCAACGGAGCGCAGGCTGGTCCTGAGGATCGCCCGATCCTGCTCCGGCAGCCCCACATAAAGCGAGATGATCCGCTCGATCACATCATTCCAGTCCCCGCCGAAGACGTCCGTAATCCGGTCGTCAATGTCCTTGCGAAACAGCGGACAGACGATGATCTGATAAATATAGCGCATGAACTTGCCTTCGCTGTCCGGTCCGGCAGGCTCCAGCGGATTGTAGCCGGACTTTTCCCGGGCGAGGGTCAGCAGCATGGCGCAGCCGGTGGCCGGCGCCACCTTGAGGGCTTCGATCTTGGCTGCCGGCGGCGCGGCGACATAGGCGCGATCCGCCTGCAGCGCCTGCGCCGCCTGCGTGCCGGCCAAGATCCCATTGGTGATGACCGGCCGATTGGGATCCACCGCCAGATGCGAGGCGTGGATGAGTTCAGGGCGCAGCGGCGGGCTGTGCTTGGAATTCGTCTTTAGCCAGGCCGAGAAGGCCACGGTATCAAACCCCGTCCGCATGTCCGCCTCCAAGACATCATCGGCTTGGCGGGTGCATCACCACCCGCCGATTTTCCCGCTGAGGTCGCTTCTGGAGCGAGACCAGCGCAGATCGCCCGGGATCTGGCGGCCATCGCTCCAGAAGCGTTCCATCAGGCTGCGATCACAGGAACACCTTGACCGCCGGCGCCTTGGTGACGTCGGTCTTGTTCTGGTTGAGCCAATCATCCAGGCTGTCGCTGGTCTCGCCGATCAGGCGCTCCACGAACTGTCGCGTCCACAGCGGATACTTGAGGGTCAGGCGCAATTTCGAGACCTCGAAGGTCGATTGCTTGGTCTCGAAGCCCTTCCCCTTCTCCATGTGGAAGGTCACATTGGTGCTGTACAGATACAGCTGGTACAGATCGTTGCCGGTATTGAGCGCCGACTGGCAGAACAGATCGGTCCGCTCATCCGTGGACGCCTTGGTGGATGCCGCCGACGCCAGGGTGGTCAGGCTCTTGCGGATCTGGGTGACGTCCTGGGCGGTAATGCCGGTGAACAGATCCGAGATCGTGTTGATCAGCTCGTCCCAATTGCTCGACTGGCGCACGATCTTCTGATGCTCGGCATAATCCAGCGTCAATAACGGCATCTTCAGCAGGCGATTGATGTAATCGTCATAGCGCTTGCTGTTGGCGCCGGTCGCATCCAGGCTGGTCGGATTCCAGCCCGCGGCGATGCGCGACAGGTCGGAAATGTGCATGAGGCCGGTGGCCGGGAACCGAAGCATGGCGTCGACCGCCTGGCTGCTCTTGTCGCCGAACTTCTCCTGCGTGTCGTGCAGCTCGGCTTGCTGAACGCCGACCTCCTGGGTGCCGGTGACGACAATGCCGGTGGGCGTCAGGTTGCCCGCCGCCGCTTCATAGGCGACCACGGCATCGAGTGAATGGCTGGCAAGGCGATGATTGTGGCCACGGGTGGTGACGTCCTCGATCCAATCATGCAGGGCCAAATTGATTGCTTCAGACATTTCGACTTCCCTCCGTGAGAAATAAACACTTCGTTGAGCGTCATTCACGGCCAATATCGCAATCTATACTGCGACATTACTTAAATGACATGAAATTCGTATTTAATTGTTTTTCTTAAGTCAATTTAAATATTAATGGGCTCAGAACTTAAGTTTAGTCGAATAAAAGAAATTATACAGAGCATGCAACACTGTTTTACATTCTATTCAATACATATCGCACCATGGACTCACACCCCCGCGCCGCCCGCAGGGCACCCGCCCCGCGCACCGTCAGCGCAAGCCGCACAAGATACAGAGATCACAAGTGACATTTGCTCAGATGAGAGCCTGTCGTTCTGAAATAGAAGGCCGATATGTGAAATCTATTGCTTATCGTCGCGCAGAGATCAGCTCTATAATGAAACACCCATGCACTCTAACGTCCGGCGGGCCCGAGCGACATCGCTCCCGCCTTCGGCGACACGCGGGGCGGCACGCGCGGGCGCCGTGCGTTGGCGACGGCCCGCCCGCCCGAGCGGGCAGGATCAGGCGCCTCCAGCGACCCTGAACGCCGCCCATCGGCGCCAGGACCGGCAATGCCGCAGCGACACGGCCGCCGCGGCGCGGCGCGCCGATGCCGGAAACCGCCGGCCCGGTCCACCATCATTCGTCCCGACCGCGCCTCGTGCAGGTTTATATCTCAGCTTGAGACAAATACAACTATAACGCGATGTCTTTTTTCATATATTCTTTTAATTGCAAGCAATATCACGCGTAGCCGCCGATATCCCTCGACCCGCATGACGATCGGGTTGCATCGCCCCAGAGGCGAGACCGCGGCGCGCCCGCCGTCCGGGGCGCAGCCGACACACCAAGTGGAACGAAGCTTGCTTGGTCCTCCCATGGCCCAGGTTCGGAGTGTCCCATGCCCCTGAACACCCCCTCTTTTCCCCGCGTCTGCGCCGGGCGCGCGTGGCGCATCGCGCCGTCGCACCCGGCCATCGGGACACCGCACGGGGGACACCGCCATGAGCTGTAAGGCACCGACACCGCAGGCGCCGCCGGAGGCCCTGGATTGGGAGGGCCGCCCGGTGCGCTGCCAGGATTGTCCGCATGAGGACATCCATGCGGTCGGCCGCTGCG
Source organism: Azorhizobium sp. AG788 (assembly GCF_943371865.1). Taxonomy (GTDB): domain Bacteria; phylum Pseudomonadota; class Alphaproteobacteria; order Rhizobiales; family Xanthobacteraceae; genus Azorhizobium. The sequence continues at coordinate 22,516 of NZ_CALRWL010000065.1, forward strand.
ACCTGGGCAAGATCTGCGTCGCCGACCGCCGCGGCAAGCGCATCGACGGCTTCTTTTCCCGCAACCCAGAGTTGTGCGCCCGCTATCTCACCCATCCCTATTTCGAGGTGCGTACCCTGGCCGCCAAGCATGCCAGCCTGTTCCTGCTGACGCCGCTGCTCACCGACCCGGAGCCGGACGTGCGCATCATGCTGGCCTACCGCCTGCCCATCGCCCGCACCCGCGCCCTGCGCAAGGATCCCGACCGGCGGGTGCGCATGGCGGTGACCCAGCGCCTGGACGGTAGCGACCTCATCGCCATGCTGGGGGATGCGGACGCCGGCGTGCGCCTGATCGCCGCCCGCCGCGCCCCGCCCGCCTCCCTGGTCATGGCGCTCTATGACGAAGACGGCGAGGTGCGCCGCGCGGTGGCCCGGCGCATCGCCTTGACCCACCTGATCACCATGGCCGGCGATCCCGATCCTTTGGTGCGCCGGGAGGTGGCCGAACGCCTGGCCCCGGCCCGCCTCACCGTGCTGCTGCGCGATCCCGACCTGCGGGTGCGGTTCGCGGTGGCCGAGCGCATCCCGCCCGCCCACCTGCCGGCCATGGCGGAAGACCCCGTGGGCGAAATCCGCGAACTGGCGCTGCGGCGGCTGATCGACGAGGCGGGGTGAAGGGGGGGATGGCAGGGAGTCCGCGCAGGGCGCACAGGCGGCCGCGAAGCGTGCGGCCCGCAAAGCCGCTGCCGAACCCGGAAGTACCGAAACGTTCCCGCCTCACGATACCTCGCCCATCTGGCGGGCCCCCTCCCTGTCTGTTGAAGCTGTGAGAGAGTGATGGTGCGGAAGGGAGCCCGTCCCCCCCGAGGGTGTGCAGCCCGTGCGGGAGCAAGGGTCCCTTCCGCTTTCGCTAAACCCTGAACAGTTGCTTGGGACTGCAGATCCCGCACGACATGGACAGGAGCCATCACCATGCCACAGCCCGTCATCGGCTGCGATCTGTCGCGCGCTTTCCTCGACCTCTGCGCTCTGCCGTCCGGCCAGACGCTGAGAATCCCCAATACCCCGGATGCTATCGCCGCCTGGGCCGCCGAGATCGAGGGCGATACCCTTGTCGTCTTCGAGGCCACCAGCGGCTGTGACGGCGACCTCATTGCCGCATTGACCGAGCGGAGCCAGCCATTCTCCCGCGTCAATCCCCGCCAAGCCAGAGAGTTCGCCAGAGCCTCCGGCGTCCTGGCCAAGACCGACAAAGTCGATGCCCGAGTGCTCGCCCAGATGGGTCGTGCCCTCAGCCTGCCGGTCACCATCCCGGTCAGCGCCGCCCGCACCCAACTTGCCGATTTCCTACGTCGTCGCAGGCAGTTGGTCGAGATGCGCAAGGCTGAAAAGTTGCGTCGCCACAGCGCCGGCCAGGAGGAGATCGGCGCCCAGATCGAGGCGATGATCGAGCTGCTCAGTTCTCACATCACACAGATCGACCGGCGCATCGCTGGC
>NZ_CALRWL010000066.1:0-23418 GCF_943371865.1 Azorhizobium sp. AG788
CCACGCTGGGAGAGCGTCACGCCACCTCACCCGGCGTCTCTGCCGGCCCCCTTCCGATCGAAGACCGTCATCCCTGGGCGGGTGGTTATCGGGACCCGCGGGTGGCACCGATCAACGCATGCGTTTGGCGGCGTGGCTCTGGCCAATCGTGACGGCAATCGCGGCGAGCATCAGGGCCGCAGCCAGCAGGAAGGTCAGCCGCATTCCCGAGGCGATGGCCAACGGCGTCGCGCGGATGAACTCCTGCGTCCCCACGCCGAAGGCGAAGACGGTCCCCATGGCGGACGCACCGGCAATCAGGCCGATATTGCGCGACAGGCCCAGCAATCCGGAAACCGTGCCGCGCAGGGCTTTGGCGACGTCGGCCAGCGCGGCCGTGTTGTTGGCGGCCTGAAAGAGCTGATAGCCCGGCGTCAGCACGATGATGGAGAGCACATAGCCCGCAATGCCGATCACGTTCGGCAGAAACGCCAGCAGGACCGCACCGATGGTCAGCAGGACCAGACCGATGGCGAGCATGCGGCCGCTGCCCCAGGCATCGACCAGCCGTCCGGACGGAACGCCGCTGAAGATGGAAATCACCGGCCCGATCGCCATGACGAAGCCGACCTGCGGCGCCGTCAAACCAAGTCCGAGGCCGAGATAGAACGGGCCGACCACCAGCGTCGTCATCATGACGGCGGCGACGATGATATTCACCACAAGGTTTGGCGCGAGGTTCCAGTTCATGACCGCGCGCAGGCGGATGGCCGGTCCTCCGTCCGTCACGGGCTCGGCCGGGAGCATCGTGATCGCCAGTATCAGGGCCAGCGCTGCCAATGGCACCTGGACCCAGAAGATGCAGCGCCATCCTGTCAGCGGAATCAGCAGCCCGCCCAGTGAGGGGCCGAGCGCCGTCCCCAGCGCCGATACCGTGCCGAGCAGGCCCATGGCCCGCCCGAGACGCGCGTCGCTGGAGGTCTGGCGCATCAGCGCCACGGCAAGCGTCATCATGAATGCCGCGCCCACGCCCTGAAGCGCCCGTGCGCCGATCAACAGCCACAGGCTTGGGGCGATCGCGCACAACAGCGAGGCGACGGCGAACACGGCGAGGCCGGCCACCAGCATGGGCTTCAGTCCGCGACGGTCGCCGAGCCGGCCGGCGATCATCACGCAGACTGTCAGCGCCGCGAGGTAAGCCACCACGACCATCTGCACCTGCGCGAAGGGTGCCGAAAAGGCCTCGGCCAGCGTCGGCAGGGCGATATTGGCGATGCTGGTGCCGAGCGCGGCCAGCAGCATCGCCAGCGCGAGGCTGATGATGACGCCCGTTTGCGCCTTGTCCACTCCCACTGACTTCGACCGTTCCATCATCTCGCCCCCTTGCTTCCCGATCCGTTGGGGCGCAGGCTGCCACTTCAAGTTGACTTGAGGTCAAGCATGAAATTTCTGGATATTGGCGAGGTCGCGGAGAAGAGCGGAAACAAGCCCTCGGCGCTGCGCTATTATGAGGAAGCCGGGCTGATTTCGTCGGTCGCGCGGCATGGATTGCGCCGACAGTTTGCACCCGAGGTGCTGTTGCAGCTCAAGCTGATCGCGATGGGCAAGTCGGCGGGTTTTACGCTCGACGAGATTGCCGGGATGTTCGGCCGGAACGGCATGCCGGATCTGCCGCGCGCCACCTTGCACGCGAAGGCGGACAAGATTGACCGGCAGATCCGCGAGCTGACGGCCTTGCGCGATACGCTCCGTCATGTCGCCGATTGCCCGGCGCCCTCACATCTGGAGTGCCCAACCTTCCGGCGGCTGGTGGATGTCGCGGGTAAACGCCGCGACAGGGGTGGGAAGGCGGAAAAACCGAGAAAAAGCGACACCCGACCGGCATGACGCGGCTGATCCGGTCACGGCCTCGGCGCATCGCCCACAGCGGCATTTGACCCCGAACAGACCGCCGGTCTGTCCGCCTCGACGCCAGCACCGTGTTTGCCGGTATCGGCCCGCCCCGCAGAGCCGGTTGCTAATGCCCCCTCACCTCGTCCGGCGTGGCCGGTGCGGCGCAGGCGGCGCGGACCAGGGGCGTGGCCGCCACCCACAGCACCAATCCGAAGATGGCGGCGCTGCCGAGAAACAGGAAGGCGGCGCCATAGCCGAAATGGGCCGCCACCAGCCCGGCCATGGCCGGACTGAGCGCAGCGCCCACCCCTTGCAGGGTCATCACCCCGCCCAGCCCCGCATTCACATGGCCCGTGCCGCGCAGGATGCGCGCCACCAGGCCGGGCGTCGCCACCCCCAGCAGGCCGGCGCCCACCCCATCGAGAAGCTGCACCGGGATCATCGCCCAGGGACTGGCCCACAGGCCGGCGATGGCGCCGCGGATCGGCAGCGCCGCCAGCGCCAGCACCAGCACGATCCAATAGCCGCGGGTCTCCGCCAGCCGGGCGGCCAGCAGCGCCATGGGGATCATGACCAGCTGGGCGATGATGACGGTCAGCGCCGCATAAGCGGCGGGGTCGAAGGTGCCGGCGGTGGCCACCGCCTGGCTCAGCAGCGGCAGCATGGCCGCATTGCCGAAATGGAACAGCATCAGCGTGGCGGCCAGCACCAGCAGCGGCGCCGAGCGCAGCAGCACGGAGACATTGGGCACATGGGCCCCGGCGGGCGTGCCCGCCTCCAGGCCACGGGCCACATCATGGTCGATGTCCTGCGGTCGGATCAGGCTCAGCGCCGCCAGCGACCCCAAGGCCATCAGCCCCATGAGCACGAAGATGGCCGAGATGCCGTAGAGATAGCCGAAGATCCCGGCCAAGGCGGCGGCGGCGAAATTGCCCGCATGGTTCCAGGCCTCGTTGCGGCCCAATTGCGCCGGCAGCCCCGCCTGCCCCACCAGCCCCAGCGTGAGGCTGGCGATGGCCGGGCCGATGGCCGCCCCGGCGATGCCGGTGGCCACCTGCGAGAACGCCACCAGCGGGCCGACGGGCCACACCAGCAGGATCAGCGAGCCGGCCACCACCAGCACCGCGGACACCGCCACGATCAGCCGCTTGGCATGGGTGGCATCCGCCAGCATGCCCAAGGGCGTGGTGGCCAGCATGCCGGCGAGGCCGCCCAGGGTCATCACATAGCCGATGGCATCGGGCGCCCAGCCCTTGCCCACCAGGAAGATGCCGAGAAACGGGCCGAGCCCGTCGCGCACGTCCGCCAGGAAGAAGTTCAGAAGGCCGAGCGCGCGGAAACGGCGGGGCGGATGGGCGGGCGCGGCGCCGGACGGGCCGATGGCAGCCGCCGCGCCGGCATCCGCCACGGCCGCCCGGGCCGGGCGGGACTGAAAGGGAACCGCGCCGTCTGTCGTCATCTATCTGCCCATCCCATCGGTCGGCAGCCACCGCCGGCTGCCGGAACACGGGCGTAACGCCACGCTTGCGCGGCGGTTCCATGATGCCGTTAGGAGAGGGAGCAAGACTGGAGAAAGGCGGGTTGGGGGGCGGACGCCGCATCGGTCGTCAGGCGCGGGATCGGCGCATGGCGGGTCGCGGGATGGCCGGAGCGCCGGGAGCGCCGCGTCCCCACCGCCATGGTCCGCCCCACCCAGCAATGGCACATATCGTGTCGCATGCCACGGTGGCGCATCGGCGGAATAGCGGGGACATGGGCGGCGAAACCGCCATGCAACAGGCAGGCCCATCGCCCGCTGCGGGCAGCGGGGCGATGGTGGCCGGATCGCCGGGGTCGGCCGCCTCCCCCACGGCCTTGGCCATGTCACGGCCGGCCATGGGACACATCGTGTCGCATGACGCGGTGGCGCATGGCCGGAACAGTGGGGCCATGGGCGGCGAAACCGCCATGCCACAGGCAGGCCGGTCACCCGCCGCGGACAGCGGGCGACCGGCCTAATCTGCGCCGGTGCGGCGTCTATTCGGCGGCGATGCGCACCTGGGGCTGGGCGTCGCGCACCGCGGCATCCACATGGGTTTCGAACTTGGCGAAGTTCTCCTGGAACATGGCCACCAGCCGGCGGGCGGTGGCATCGAACGCCGCCTTGTCCGCCCAAGTCTTTGACGGATAAAGAATATGCGGCTCGATGCCCGGCACCGAGGTGGGCACCTGGAAGCCGAAATAGGGATCGGTGCGGGTGGCCGCCCCCTTCAGCGAGCCGTCCAAGGCGGCGGTCAGCAGGGTCCGGGTGACCTTGATCGGCATCCGCCGCCCCTCGCCGAACTTGCCGCCGGTCCAGCCGGTGTTGACCAGCCAGCAATCCACCTGGAACCGTGCGATCAAGTCCCTGAGCATATTGCCATAAACCGAGGGATGCCGGGGCATGAACGGCGCGCCGAAGCAAGTGGAGAAGGTGGCCTCCGGATCCTTCACCCCCTTCTCGGTCCCCGCCACCTTGGCGGTGTAGCCGGACAGGAAATGATACATGGCCTGGGCCGGGGTGAGGCGGGCGATGGGCGGCATCACGCCGAACGCATCCGCGGTCAACATGATGATATTCTTGGGGATTCCCGCCTGCCCGGTGGGGCTGGCATTTGGAATGAAGTCCAGAGGATAGGCCGAGCGGGTGTTCTCGGTCAGCCGGCCGTCGTCGAAGTCCGGCACCCGCGTGACCGCATCCAGGATCACATTCTCAAGGATCGTGCCGAACCGATCCGAGGCGGCAAAGATCTCCGGCTCCGCTTCCTTGGACAAGCGGATGGTCTTGGCATAGCAACCGCCCTCGAAATTGAACACGCCGGCCTCACTCCAGCCATGCTCATCATCGCCCAGCAAGGTGCGGTCGGGGTCGGCGGAGAGGGTCGTCTTGCCGGTGCCTGAGAGGCCGAAGAACAAAGCCACATCGCCATCCTTGCCCGCATTGGCCGAGCAGTGCATGGGCATGATGCCCTTGGCGGGCAACAGATAATTCAGGAAGGTGAAGACCGATTTCTTCATCTCGCCGGCATAAGACGAGTTGCCGATCAGAACGATGCCGCGCTTGAAATCCACCGCGATCACCGTATCGCTGCGCACCCCATGGCGGGCGGGATCGGCCTTGAAGCTGGGCAAATCGATGATGGTCATCTCCGGCACGAAGCCGTCCAGATCCTCCCGCGGCGGACGGCGCAGCATGGTGCGGATGAACAGCGAGTGCCAGGCATATTCGGTATAGACCCGGGTCTTGATCCGGCTGGCCGGATCGGCGCCGCCGTAGAGATCCTGGGCGAACAGCGTCTTGCCTTCGGCGGCTTTGAGAAAATCCGCATAGAGCAGATCGAACTGCGCCGGCGTGATAGCGCCGTTATTGTCCCACCAGACTTCGCCCTCGGTGGCGGCATCGCGCACCACGAACTTATCCTTGGGGCTGCGCCCGGTATGCACGCCGGTATTGGCAGCCAGTGCCCCGCCGGCGGCGAGCTGCGCCTCGCCCTTGGCGATGGCGTGCTCATAGAGCAGCGGCTCGGTCAGGTTCCAATGCACCCCGGCGAGGTTCTTCAGACCGAAGCTATCGGCGCCTACGGCGCTGTTGCGATGTCCTGTCTCGATCACGGATCGCCTCCTTCATGCGCGGCGTAACGCAGCGCGGATGTCCAGGCTCCGGGATGGAGCGGATCTGAAGACGTGACGTTACGGTGATCGGCTGTTCTTGTGAACTGTTTCAAATCGGTTGAAAATTCAATTTGTTTTCGTTCGCGCCTGCGTCACAAGCGAAACGAGAACTTGCCGCACCGCAGCAACATCTATCACGCGCTGCGGAAATTCCAGCCGACGCACGGTCTCACCCGCGGCGATTTCGCAGCCCTCCGGGTCGAGGCCGACCATGCGCCAGGGGTCCCCCGCCGCCTCCGGCTCGCCCAGGAGGCGGGTGGCGTAGAGCGCCACGGCGTCGGCATGGTCGGCATTCATATGGGCGATCACCCCCTCGGTGGCCGCCCGCACCGCGTCGGCCCCGTCCCAGGACGTCAGCAGGCCGGAGGCCGGCAAAGTGACGATGCGGCCGAAGCCCTCCACCAGATGCGCCTCGCGCAAGTCCAAGCGGTAAAAGGAAAAATCGGTGAAGTCCGCATAGGTCTCCGCCTCCGGATGGCGGGCCAGGAAGCGGGCGCGGGCATCGGGATCGGGCGTGGCCGCGATCCGCCCCAGCAGGCTGGCGCGCGGCGCATTCAGGGGATCGCCGGCCGCCGCCCCGGTCAGCAGCAGCGAGGCGCGGGGGTCGCGCTGCAGATTGCGGGTGTGCCGGGCGAGGCCCGACAGCAGCAAGGTGGGCGCCCCCTCCGCATCGGGCGCCACCGCCACCAGCGAGGCATAAGGCGCGCCGTCCGCCTCCAGCGTGCCCAGCGCCCCGAACCGCGCCTCCCGCATCAGGCGGCGGATCACCACGGTCGCATGCGCCACAGCTTCACCCACGGTCGATCTCCCAGCTTGGCCTTCTCGCCGGACCCAGCATCTCCAAGGGCACCCCTGCCCTGTCAAGCGCGGGGCATTGCGGAGGCGCGCGGGAAATTGCGCTAGGCTGTCGCCACCGCTTCACCGGGCGCCGCCGACATGCTGGCAACGTTCCTCAAGACCGCCGTTTCCGACGGCATTCCCCGCCGCTCCTTGACGGTCGCGGTGGTGGTGGGCACTGCGCTCAACCTGATCAACCAGGGCGATGCCCTGTGGGCTGGCGCGGGCGTGATGTGGGGAAAGGTGGTGTTGACCTATGCGGTGCCGTATTGCGTTGCCACCTATGGCGCGGTGACGACGATTCTCCGCTACCGCCGCAAAATCGAAGGCTGAAGGAAAGTCGTCGCGCCCGGAAAATAGCCTCCCCCGTCATTCACATTGGCGACTCAGGGTTTTCCAGCTATTTTGCAATACGAAATAAGCGCGGTGTCACATTTCGGCCACGCAAACCGGCTTCACCGCACGAGGCCGTGAAGACGGACCGACCCGCCGGACCGACCCGACGCTTGAAAGAGGTGTCATGCCCACTATCGCCCTCGTCGACGACGATCGCAATATCCTGACCTCCGTCTCCATCGCCCTGGAAGCGGAAGGCTATCGCATCGATACCTACACCGACGGGGCCTCGGCGCTGGATGGGTTCAAGACCAATCCGCCCGATCTCGCCATCCTCGACATCAAGATGCCGCGCATGGACGGCATGGAACTGCTCCGCCGCCTGCGCCAGAAGACCGACATGCCGGTGATCTTCCTCACCTCCAAGGACGAGGAGATCGACGAATTGTTCGGCCTCAAGATGGGCGCCGACGATTTCATCAAGAAGCCGTTCTCCCAGCGCCTGCTGGTGGAGCGGGTGAAGGCGGTGCTGCGCCGCGTGGCGGCCAAGGACGGCACCGCCCCGCGCGAGACCGACAGCGCCAAGGTGCTGGAGCGCGGCCTGCTACGCATGGATCCCGAGCGCCATACCTGCACCTGGAAGAACGAGCCGGTGACCCTCACGGTCACCGAATTCCTCATCCTCCAGGCGCTGGCCCAGCGCCCCGGCGTGGTCAAGAGCCGCAACGCCCTCATGGACGCGGCCTATGACGATCAGGTCTATGTGGACGACCGCACCATCGACAGCCACATCAAGCGGCTGCGCAAGAAGTTCAAGTCCACGGACGACAATTTCGACATGATCGAAACCCTTTACGGTGTCGGCTATCGCTTCAAGGAAACCTGAAGGCGGGCGCGGGTCGCCGTTCGATATGACCGACGCCGCAGACCAGCTCAATGGCGCCAAAGCCCCCGCGCGTCGGGGGCTGGGAATTCTGTCGGCGCTGCGTCGCGCCCGGCGGTTCGTGGCGTTCAAGAGCTTCTCCAGCCTCACACGCCGTATTGTTCTGCTCAACCTGGCCGGCCTGTGCGCGCTGGTCTCGGGCATCCTCTATCTGTCCGAATTCCGCGCCGGCCTGATCGATGCGCGGGTGCAGAGCCTGCTGGTGCAGGGCGAGATCATCGCCGGCGCCATCGCCGCCTCCGCCCAGGTGGAAACCAACGCCATCACCATCGACCCGGAGCGGCTGCTGGAATTGCAGGCGGGGGAAAGCTACGGCGCCAACGAGGAAGGCTTCGCGCCGCTGGAATTCCCCATCAATCCCGAGCGCGTGGCCCCGGTTCTGCGCCGCCTGGTGGGCCCGACGCGGACCCGGGCGCGGATCTATGACCGCGAAGGCATCATGCTGCTGGATTCCCGCTCGCTCTATTCCAAGGGCGAGATCCTGCGGTTCGACCTGCCGCCGCCCACCCAGGCCCCGCCGGGCCTGCTGGAACGGGCCTGGCGCGGGGTCCAGGGCTGGATCGGCCGTGGCGACCTGCCGCTCTACAAGGAATTCGGCCCGCAAAGCGGCAAGGAATATCCGGAGGTGGCCTCCGCCGCCCTCGGCCAGAAGGCCAGCGCGGTGCGGGTGGATGACCGCGGCCGGGTGGTGGTCTCCGTGGCGGTGCCGATCCAGCGCTTCCGCGCCATTCTCGGCGTGCTGCTGCTCTCCACCCAGGGCGGCGAGATCGATGAAGCGGTGGAAGCCGAGCGTTTCGTGATCGTGCGCGTGTTCCTGGTGGCGGCGGCGGTCATGGTGCTGCTGTCGGTGCTGCTGGCGGGCACCATCGCCGATCCGGTGCGCAAGCTGGCCGATGCGGCCGAGCGGGTGCGCCGGCGCATCAAGTCGCGGGTGGAGATCCCGGATTTCACCGGCCGCTCCGACGAGATCGGCCATCTCTCCGGCGCTTTGCGCGACATGACATCCGCGCTCTACAACCGCATCGAGGCCATCGAGAGCTTCGCGGCCGACGTGGCGCATGAGTTGAAGAACCCCCTCACCTCTTTGCGCTCGGCGGTGGAGACCCTGCCGCTGGCCAAGAATGACGTCTCCCGCGGCCGGCTGCTCGATGTGATCCAGCATGACGTCAAGCGCCTCGACCGCCTCATCTCCGACATCTCCGACGCCAGCCGCCTGGATGCGGAGCTGCAGCGCCAGGAGGCGGTCAGCGTCGATCTCAAGCAGTTGCTGGAGATGGTGGTGGGAATGGCCCAGGACGTGCGCAAAGACGACGGGGTGAAGGTCAAATTGACCTTCGACCGCGCGACCGGCGCACCCGCGGACTTCGTGCTGGCGGGCCACGCCTCGCGCCTCGGCCAGGTGGTGGACAATCTGGTGTCCAACGCCCGCTCCTTCTCGCCGGAGGGCGGCACCGTGCGGGTGATGTGCCGGCGCCTGAAAAGCGGTGCGGAAATCGTGGTGGAGGATGAAGGCCCCGGCATCCGCCCCGATGCCCTCGCCCGCATCTTCGAGCGCTTCTATACTGACCGACCGCACCAGGGCTTCGGCCAGAACTCCGGCCTCGGCCTGTCCATCTCCAAGCAGATCGTCGAGGCCCACGGCGGCCAGATCTGGGCGGAGAACCGCGTGGCGCCGGACGCCACCGGCGAGGACCCGCCGGTGCTGGGCGCCCGCTTCATCGTCCGCCTGCCCAACAACTGACGGGGCAGCGATGACCCCCTCCCGCCCCGCCGCGAGCATCCATGCCAGTTGCGTGCGGATTGGCGACCATGGGGTGTTGATCCGGGGGCCGTCGGGGGCCGGGAAGTCGCTCCTGGCGCTGCGGCTGATGCTCGATCCGCCCCGCGCCCTGCCGCACGCGGAACTTGTCGCCGACGACAGGGTGATACTCGAAGCTGCACACGGGACGCTCATTGCGCGGGCGCCGGATGCCCTCGCTGGCATCATCGAGGTGCGTTTCCTCGGATTGCGGCGTGTTCACCATCTTTTTTCTGTGAACGTAAACATTGTTGTCGATCTATCTGCCCCCGATGCCGCCCGCCTCCCCCTGCCGCAAGGGAGCCACGTAACCCTCGACGGAATCACGGTTTCGCGGATCAGCGTGCCCATCGGCGCGGACGCGGCGCTGCTGCTCGCGGCCGCCCTGAGCACGGCGCCGATGCCGGATGCGTGATGCTTTTGTGCGCTGCACCCCTTGCGTAATTTTTGAGCCGCTCTGAATATGACGGCCCCGCAGTGCGGGAGGCCTTCACCCCGAAGAGGTGAAGGCGGAGGCAACATGATCGGTCTCGTGCTCGTCACCCATGGCCGCCTGGCCGCTGAGTTCTGCTCTGCCTTGGAGCACGTGATGGGGCCGCAAAGCCAGATCGCGGCTGTCACCATTGGTCCCGACGACGACATGGAGCGTCGGCGGCACGACATCATTGATGCCGTCGCCCAGGTTCAAACTGGCCAGGGCGTGGTCATCCTCACCGACATGTTCGGCGGCACCCCGTCGAACCTTGCCATCTCGGTGATGAACGCCCCCGATGTGGAAGTGGTTGCGGGCATCAATCTACCCATGCTGGTGAAGCTGGCCAAGGTTCGCGGGGAACTTCCCCTTGCGGAGGCCGTTGACGTCGCCCAGGAGGCTGGACGCAAGTACATCAATGTCGCCAGCCGCGTCCTTGCAGGGAAATAACGTGTCCACGACCATCGCCTTCCCCTCACGCGACGATGAAGATGTGGTCACCGCTTGTGGCGCGCCCGCGGATGACGGCGCCCTGGTGCGGCGCCTACCCATCATCAACAAGCGGGGCCTGCACGCCCGGGCCTCCGCGAAATTCGTCCAGATGGTTGAGAGCTTCGATGCCCACGTCACCGTCTGCCGCAATGGCGAGGCGGTGGGCGGCAATTCCATCATGGGGCTGATGATGCTCGCCGCAGCCCCCGGCACCACAGTGGTGGTCACCGCCACCGGCCATGCCGCAGAGGCCGTGCTGGACGCCCTGGAGGCGCTGGTGGCCAACCGCTTCGGCGAAGAAGAGTAGTCGCATCCAAGCGGAAACAGCGGCCCTGCCCTAGCTTGGGCGGCACCTGCACACCAAACCGCCACCTTCTTCACTTATGCGCGAGATCTCGAAGATCCGACGGCACATGGTCGCGCGTATGAACCTCATGAGCTCACAGCCGACCGAAGGAACCCCGCCGCGCGTTCCCGCCGTCCATCGGCGGGTGCGGTTCGGGCTGTCCTCAAAACTGCTGATGCTCACGGTGGCCTTCGTCACCATGGCCGAGGTGGCGATCTTCGTGCCCACCGTTGCCAATTTCCGCATCTCCTGGCTGTCGGACCGGCTGGCGGCGGCGCGCATCGCCGCGCTGGTCCTGGACGCGGCGCCGGAGGAAATGATCCCCATGGATCTCACCCGGCAGTTGCTGCAAAGCGTCGGCGCCAAGGTGGTGGTGGTGAAGCGCGAGGAGACCCGCCGCCTGCTGGCCATGTCGGACATGCCCCCGCCCATCGATCGCCATGTGGACATGCGCGACACCTCGTTCTGGCAGGCGGTGGTTGAAGCCTTTGACACCCTCACCGCCGGAAACGGCCGCACCTTGCGGGTGGTGGGCGACGCGCCGCGCGGGGGCGAGTTTCTGGAAATCGTCATTCCCGAGACCCCGCTGCGCACCGCCATGCTGCGGTTTTCCGCGACCGTGCTGGGCATCTCGCTGGTGCTGTCGCTGATGGCCGGCGCCCTGGTTTATTTCAGCCTGCATTGGCTGTTCGTGCGACCCATGCGGCGTCTCACCGAACGCATGGCGGCCTTCCGGGATGCCCCGGAGGATGCCTCGCGCATCATCGTGCCCAGCGGCCGCTCCGACGAAATCGGCATTGCCGAGGAGGCGCTGGCGGATCTGCAGACCGAACTGGTCCAGACCCTGGCCCAGAAGACCCATCTGGCGGCCCTGGGGCTGGCGGTGTCGAAGATCAATCACGACCTGCGCAACCTGCTGGCCTCCGCGCAGTTGATCTCGGACCGTCTCGTCGCCCTGCCCGACCCCGCGGTGCAGCGCTTCGCGCCGAAGCTGATGGCGGCGCTGGATCGCGCCATCAATTATTGCCAGCAGACGCTCTCCTATGGACGGGCGCAAGAACCCCTGCCCGACCGGCGGGAGGTGGATGTGGCCGCCCTCCTCAATGAGGTGCGCCAGACCCTGGGGCTCCATCCGGAGGCGGACATCGGCTGGGTGGCGGAGGTGGATCGCCAATTGACCGCCGATGCCGATCCCGACCAATTGTTCCGCGTCCTTCTCAACTTGGTGCGCAATGCGGTCCAGGCGCTGGAGGCCCGAACCCCCAATGAGCCGCAACGCGACCTGATTCGGGTCAGCGGGCGGCGAGTGGGCTCGATCGTTGAGATCGAGGTCTCCGACACTGGCCCCGGCATCCCTGAGGCGCGCCGAGACCGGCTGTTCGCCGCCTTCCAGGGTTCGGCCCGCCGGGGCGGCACCGGCCTTGGCCTGCCCATTGCCGACGAACTGGTCCGCGCCCATGGCGGCGAGCTCCGGCTGCTGGACGTCACCTCCGGCACCACCTTCCTGATCGCCATTCCCGACCGGCCCGTGGAGGCCCGGCAGCGGGCGCAACGCGCCCGCGCCTGACCCTGAGCCGGCGCGGTTTGCAGCGGCGCTATCCACAGGCCGTTAGCCCCGAAGAGCGCCATGCCGGCAAATGGCCTTGCCAGACCGGAAAAAACGCAGTACCTCACGACACCTCGCTGGCGGGCACCCGCTGCGAGCCCTGGGGTTAGCCCCGGATCCCGGATATCCAACCGGTGATCTCATAGGGAAATGCGCCCGTAGCTCAGCTGGATAGAGCACCAGACTACGAATCTGGGGGTCAGAGGTTCGAATCCTTTCGGGCGCGCCATTCCATCCCATTGAAAATGCTGAAACTTTAGCCCCTACGGGGTGCTGCAGACCGGCTTAATTTTTGGAGTTAAGCCGGTTTTTAAGCCGGTTTTGGACGGACGGATACTCCTTCGCGCCCAGTCGCATCTCGGCGTGTTGGCTGCGAATAACGCACTACGGAACTAAGGTTGACGAATTCGCCCCTGACGGCGACGTTAGTATGATTGAGTTGACCTAAGGCACCGGAGCCCGGATGGCTGCGCCGTTGTCACCTTCGATCGAATTGCGCCACCTGCGCTATTTCGTGGCGGCCGCCGAGCACGGAAGCTTCCGCAAGGCGGGGGTGGCACTTGAGGTCAAGGAATCGTCCATCAGCCGGAGCGTCCGGGATCTTGAAGACGAGATCGGCGTCTCACTGTTCATCCGGCACTCAAGCGGGGTGAACCTTACTCTGGCGGGGCAAAGGTACCTTAGCCGGACACGGCAGGCGCTGGATCAGATTCGCGAAGCCGGCGAGGAGGCCGCAGCGTTCGGCCGGGCGGAAGAAGGGCACCTGAGGGTTGGACTGTTCTCGAAGCTGGCCTCAGGCTTCCTGGCCGACCTGTTTCACAGGTACGACCAGCGCTATTCCGGTGTGCACATCGATTTCGTGGAGGCCCCTGCAGAGAGCCATGCGGCCGCGATCCGGCGGTTCGATCTCGATGCCGCTTACATCCTCGGCCGGCAAGGCTGGGCGGACTGCGATGCTATCCCTCTCTGGAGCGAACCTTTGTTCTTCGCCTTGCCGCGCCTGCACCAGCTGGCCCAGAGCGTTGCGCTCTCCTGGCGGGATCTCGTCGATGAGACCTTTCTGGTGCGTACCCAAGGCTCCGGCAATGAGGTGCGGGGTTTCCTTGAACGCAAATTCCGGGAGCTCGACATCTCGCCGCGCATCAGCACGCAGCAAGTCGCCCGCTATAGCCTTCTGGGGCTGGTTGCCACGGGACGCGGCATCGTCCCGGTGCTGGAATCCGAGACGGTGCTCAGCGTGCCTGAGGTGGTGTACAGGCCGCTTGCCGGCGAGGTGATCCCGTTCTCGGTGATCTATTCGCCGAAAAACGACAATCCGGCGGTGCGCACCTTGCTCAGCCTCACACGGACGACTGCCCAGGAGCGGGCTGCGGCGCGCTGATCCTCGCGGCGCCGCTAGCCTCGCGGCGCGCCTTGGCGAATTCGCGATCCGTGGCGATGAAGCGCTCCAGCATGGGCACGATAAGTGTCACGGGATCCGGGGCAGGTTGGCCCGTTTCCCGCGCGAGCACCTCGGCATAGGCGATAAGGTCACGGTGCAACGCGCCGGGCAGCAAGAGCGCCACCTTCACCGGCTTGTCGTTCGCGATGGGTCCGAGTTTCAGCTTCGCCATGGTCAATACCTGTAGGGTTCGAGCACCAGGTCGCGGGTGACCATGACCCGCACCGGGAATCCCGGCCGGATGGTCAGGGTGGGCGCGACCTGCAGCTGCCGGCGGATGATCTCCTGGCCGGCATTATTGATGGTGTCCTGCGCCCCGCTTTGCAGGGCTTGGATCAGTTCGTCCTCATCATCCATGGCGAGTTCGGCGCTGACGGAGAGCAGCGTCGAGAGCCCGACTGCCTTGGCGAGATCCCACCAGTGCATGTCGACGCCGTCCTCGAGGCCGGCATAGCCCTGCGCATCCGTGCCGGGCTGACGCTCCAGCACGATGGAGCGGCCATTGGGGAAGATCAGCCGGTTCCAGACCAGCAGGATGCGACGCTGGCCGAAGCCGACACCATTGTCGTACTGGCCGAGCAGCCGGGTCCCTTGCGGGATTATCAGAATTCGGCCGGTCGGGCTGTCATAGACGTTCTCGGTCACCTGCGCGGTGATCTGGCCGGGCAGGTCTGAGCGAATGCCGGTGATCAGCGCGGCGGGGATGACAGCGCCGGCCTGCAGCACATAAGGCGACGCCGGCGCCATGACGCGATCGGTCGCGACCACGCGTCGATCGACAGCGGCATTGAGGAAGGCAAGCTGGCGGTCCTGGGCTGATGGCGTACCACCCGGCCCGACCGCGCCAAGGCCGCTGAAGCTGGAAGCACTCGTCGCAGACGGAGCCGTCGCGCGAGCCTGCGCCGCCTGGAAGAATACGCGACTGGTCCGCGCGGCTTCCTGTTCGGCGAGGCGCCGCTGCTGCTCGGGATCGACCTGTGGCGCCGTCATCGTCGGCGGCACGACGGGCTGGCCGCGGTTCTGTGCCTCAAGGATCGGCCGGCCGAGATCGCCGGGTAGAGGCGGTCCAAGGATGGGGCCAGTGTAATCCCGCGGCAGGCCGGCAAGGCCATCGGCGGTGGAGCGGTTCTGGGTGGAATAAAGTTCCTCGCCGCCGGTTCCTCTGTCGCGACCCTGCAGCGCATAGATCAACGCGCCACCAATGCCGAGGCTAACAACCAGCCCGGCACCGGCCAGCACCTTGCGGGAAAGGCGCGTAACGCGCGGAGGTTCCGGACGCAGCCGCATGGCGGCGGCGTGATCGGTGGCCGGAGCGCCAAGATCCGCCTCGAGGTCATGATTGTCGGGGCTGCTCATGATGCGGGCCTCCCGTCGGTGCGCTCGATCCGCACCTTCTGCGGCCGGTCGCCGCCACCGAGGCGGAGCTCGGCCGCACCGAACAGCCGGTCGACGATCAGGATGTTCTGGTGGATGCGGCTATTGACGATCTGGGCTTCGCCATCCGCCCCGATGACGAAGAGCGGCGGCATCTCGCCCTGCACGATGCCACGCGGGAACTCGACATAGACCTTGCGCCCGTCGTCATAGACGGCCATCGGCCGCCAGGGCGGCGTGTCTCCGGAGAGGGAGTAGCGGTAGTTGCGAGCCGCGACGCTGGGGATGACCGGCGTCGGCGGAACACTGGGGCGCTGCGCTCCCGGAACCTGCGGATAAGCCCAGGCGACAGCCGGCATATAGGGCTTCTCGCCGGCACGCAGCTCGATCATGTAGCTGCGCCGGTCGGTGGTGATGACGAGATTGGTGGAGATGTCCGCCCGCGTCGGCTTCACCAGCACATGCACGCGCCGCCTCGCGCCCTCGCCGCTCTCCGTGTCGCCAATGATCCAGCGGGCGGTGTCGCCCGCCGCGATGGGGCCGCTGCCGGTCAGGCTCTCGCCCGGCTCCAACGCGATGTTGGTGATCTGGCCTGGCGCTGCATAGACCTGATAGAGCGCGCCCTCGCTCCAGGGATAGATCTGGATGGCGTTGTAATAGCCTTCGCGGCGCGGTTCCACGCGGGCCGCCGCATTGGCGTTCTCGACGCGGGCGACGGGTGTTTTGGCGTCCGTACCGCCCTTCGCCGGCGTCCAGGCGGGCGGCGTGTGGAGCGGCCGCGGCCGCTCATCCGTGACGACGGCGGGCACCGTCGGCAGCGCCGGCACGTCACTGTCATAGCTGATCTGCGGCGGCTTCGGAGCCGATGCGCAGCCGCCCAACATCGTCGCCGAGAGCAGGAGAACCGCAAAAGTGGATCGGCGCAGAGCCGGAGATGTGGATTTACGGAAAGACGTGTTCACTGGCTCATCTCCCGCGACCAGCTAATGGCGTTGACATAGATGCCGAGGGGATTGGTACGCAGGCGCTCGGCATCGCGCGGTGGCTGGATCACCAGGGTCAGGATCGCGCTCCAGCGCTCGGTGGCGGCGAGCTGGCCGTTCTCATAGCGCCGCTCGACCCAGGCGACGCGGAAGGAGTCCGGTGAGGCCCGGATCACGCTGGAGACCTCGACCGCGATCTGCTGCTTGCCGACCCGGGTAAAAGGATCGTTGGCGCGGGCATAGTCGTTGAGCGCGGCGGCGCCGCGATCGGTGGTGAATTCATAGGCCCGAAGCCAGTTCTGCCGCACGATGACCGGATCGGCGGGCAGGCTGCGGACCTGCTCGATGAAACGGGCAAGATGCCAGGCGATCTGAGGATCGGTTGGGCGATAGTCGCCGGTGGCGGGTCCAACGGCCTGCGTCTGGCCGAGACGATCGACCTCGACCACCCAAGGCACGACGGTACCTCGCGTCGATTGCCAGATCAGTGCTGAGGCAAAGCCAGCCGAGATCAACAGACTGCCAAAGGCCATCATCCGCCAGTTCTTGGCCTGCACACGGGCCGAACCGATGCGCTCGTCCCACACCTGTGCTGCCTTCTGATAGGGCGTGACCGGCTCGGGCGAGGTGCCGTAATGGGTCGCGGGTCGCTTGAACAGGTTCATGAGCGGTCGCTCTCGCTGAGGGAGACGGAAGAGCCGCCGGCATGACTGTCACCGGAGCGCACAGCATGGGCGGCGGCGGAGACGCCGTGGCGAAGCGATTGGCCGCGCTTCATGCGTTTGGCCCAGTCGGGCACGTCACCGGTGGAGGAGGCTGAGGCCTTACCGCTGACGGCGTTCGCGAGCGGTGAGATGGCGGCGGAGCCCGCGGCCCGCGCGACGCCACCCAGTCCCGAGGCGACACCCGCCATGCCGGACTGTCCGGCCGCACCGATGCTGTAGGCTGTCGCTCCGCCCCGCGCCGCAGCCGCCGTCGCGGAGAGCGCGGCCCCACCGCCGCGGACGGCGAGGCTGGCGGCGCCGCCGGCCACCATCAGCGCGCCCCCGGCGGCGAGGCCGGTACCGATGGCGGCTCCCGCGCTTAGCTGCGGGCCACCGGAAACGAGGCCTGCGGCAATGCCGGGACCGAAGATGCCGAGACCGAGCAGCGATAGCGCGGCCAGCACGATCGCCATGGCGTCGTCGATGGTGGGCGTCTGTCCGCCGAAGCCCGCCGTGAACTGGCCAAACAGGGTCGAGCCGATGCCGATGATGACGGCGAGCACCATGACCTTGATGCCGGAGGACACGACATTGCCCAGCACCCGCTCGGCCATGAAGGCGGTCTTGCCGAACAGGCCGAAGGGGATCAGCACAAAGCCGGCGAGCGTCGTCAGCTTGAACTCGATCAAGGTGACGAAGAGCTGGACCGCGAGAATGAAGAAGGAGAGCAGCACCAGCGCCCATGCAAACAGCAGGCAGGCGATCTGGATGAAGTTCTCGAAGAAGGCGACCCAGCCCATCAGATCGGAGATGGAGTCGAGCAAGGGACGGCCGGCATCGAGCCCGGTCTGCGCCACCTTGCCCGGGCGCATGAGGTCGCTGACGGAAAATGCCGTTCCCGAGCCCTTCAGCCCAAGCCCGGCAAAGCTCTCGAAGACGATGCGGGCGAGGTTGTTCCAATTGCCGATGATGTAGGCGAAGACGCCGACAAACAGCGTCTTCTTGATGAGCCGGGCGATGATGTCGTCATCCGCGCCCCAGGACCAGAACAGCGCCGCCAGCGTCACGTCGATGACGATAAGCGTGGTGGCGATGAAGGCGACCTCGCCGCCAAGGAGGCCGAAGCCGCTGTCGATATAGGAGGTGAAAGCCCCGAGGAAAGTGTCGATGACGCCGGTGCCGTTCATGGGTCAGCGGCCCTCACTCCATGCGGGACGCCCGAGAAAGCGGTCCCGCGTCTGCGCCCAGGCCTTCAGACACGCGGTGTCCTGCGCGGCAGCCTCTCCCAGTTGCTGGCAGCGGCGCTGCTCATCGCGCAGAGGATCGCGCTCGGCCTCGACCGTCCGAATGGGTGAAGGCTCCCCCGCCTTCTCCTTCCGGCTCATCTCTACGACCGCAGCCGTGCCGGCGACGGCCACAAAGATCACCGCGCCGAGCCGGGCGAGCATGGCTCCGTCCATGTCGGCCTCCCTTAGTTGCTGAACATGCGGGCATTGCCGGGCTGATAGCCGGCGCCCGGAGTGAGGAAGCGCCGGCGCTGCTCGCGTCCCTGCTCGGCGGCAGTCGCGCGTTCTGCCTCGGACAGCGCCGTGGCGCGTCCGTTGGCAGACATCACTGCGATCAGGTCGGACAGCTGCTGCGACTGCAAAGCGAGCAACTGGTTGCCGGCCTGCGTGGCCTGAAGCGCGCCCGTGGCACCCTGGCTCTGGCCGACAAGCGTCGCCATCTCCGCGCGGTTGGCGTCGACATTGCCGACGACGCCGGCCTGGACCCGCAGCGCATCCTGCAAGCCCCCGACCGTGGTCTGCCAGCGCGAGCGCGCACCGGCGACGAGATCGGCATCGGAGGCCGAGAGCGGGATATTGCCATAGCGCTGCTGGAAGGCCTGGTCGATCTGGCCGACATCGAAGGCAATGCTCTGCGCCTGTCCCAGAAGCTGCTGGGTGCGCTGGACCGATTGCTGGATCTGCTGCAGCGAGGAGTGCGGCAGGCTGGCGAGATTGCGCGCCTGGTTGATCAGCATCTGCGCTTCGTTCTGCAGCGAGGTGATCTGATTGTTGATCTGCTCCAGCGCCCGCGCCGCCGACATCATGTTCTCCGCGTAGTTCCACGGGTCATAGACCGTGAGGGCCTGCGCGGGCGGGGACAGCACGGGTGCGAGGGCGAGCGGCGCGGTCAGCAGCGCGACGGCGAACGCGGATACGCGCGGACGGAACAGCGTCATGGCTGCGTCTCCAGATTGGTGAGGTTGGGAATGAGGTCGGCGGCCCAGCCGAGGCCGCGATGACGCAGCCAGGCGTCCAGGAAGCCGTCGCAACCGTAAGCGGCGAAGACCTTGTCGATGGCCTGCTGGTCGGTCTTGGAGGATGCCGCGCACAGCGCCAGCGCGACCTCGCTGAGGCCGAGCTCGAACAGCCGGTTTCCGCGCCGCGACTGGCAATAGTAGTCGCGCTTCGGGGTCGCCCGCGCGAGGATCTCGATCTGCCGGTCGTTCAGGCCGAAGCGGCGATAGATGGCGGTGATCTGCGGCTCGATGGCCCGCTCATTGGGGAGCAGAAGACGTGTCGGGCAGCTCTCGATGATCGCCGGGGCAATGGCGCTGCCATCGATGTCGGTGAGCGACTGCGTGGCGAAGATCACGCTGGCGTTCTTCTTGCGCAGCGTCTTCAACCATTCCCGCAACTGGCCGGCGAAGCCCTCATCGTCCAGCGCCAGCCAGCCTTCATCGGTGATGATGAGGGTTGGTGATCCGTCGAGGCGATCCTCGATCCGGTGGAACAGAAAGGCGAGCACCGCTGGCGCGGCCTGCGTGCCAATCAGCCCTTCGGTCTCGAACGCCTGAACGGTGGAAGAGCCCGGATGCTCGCTCTCCGCATCCAGCAACCGGCCCCATGCGCCGCCAAGGCAATAGGGACGCAGTGCCTGCTTCAGGTCGTTGGACTGTAGGAGGACGCAGAGGCCTGTGAGGGTGCGCTCCTCGGCCGGCGCGGAGCCGAGCGAGGTCAGCGCCGTCCAGATGTGCTCCTTCACCTGCGGCGTGATGGGAACGCCTTCGCGGGTGAGGATGGCAGTGAGCCAGTCGGTGGCCCAGGCGCGCTCGGCAGCCTCATCGATGCGCGCAAGCGGCTGGAGTGCGACAGTCTCCGCGCTCCCCTCGCTAAGCCCGCCACCGAGATCATGCCAGTCACCGCCCATGGCAAGCGCCGCGGCCCGGATCGAACCGCCGAAATCAAAGGCAAACACCTGCGCGCCCGCATAGCGCCGAAACTGCAGAGCCATCAGCGCCAGCAGCACGGATTTGCCGGCGCCGGTCGGGCCGACGACGAGGGTGTGGCCGACATCGCCGACGTGGAGACAGAACCGGAATGGGGTCGAGCCCTCGGTCTTGCCGAACAGCAGCGGCGGTGCATCAAAATGCGCGTCGGCACTCTCGCCGGCCCACACCGCTGACAGCGGAATCATATGGGCGAGATTGAGCGTCGAGATCGGCGGCTGGCGGACATTGGCGTAGACATGACCAGGCAACGATCCTAGCCAGGCATCGACGGCGTTGATGGTCTCCGGCATCGCCGTGAAGTCGCGACCCTGGATGACCTTCTCGACCCGTCGCAGCTTCTCGTCGGCGATGCGGGGATCGGCGTCCCACACCGTCACCGTCGCAGTGACATAGGCGATGCCGGCATGGTCTGCGCCGAGCTCCTGCAGCGCGAGGTCGGCATCTTCAGCCTTGTTTGCGGCATCCGAGTCCACGAGGACGGAGGCCTCGTTGGTCATCACCTCCTTCAGGATGGCGGCGATGGATTTGCGCTTGGCGAACCATTGGCGGCGGATCCTGGTGAGCAGCCTGACCGCATCCGTCTTGTCGAGCAGGATGGCCCGGGTCGACCAGCGATAGGGAAAGGCCAGCCGGTTCAGCTCATCGAGCAGGCCGGGCGTCGTCACCGTCGGAAAGCCGGTGATGGTCAGCACCCGTAGAGACTGGTCGCCGAGGCGAGGGTCTAGCCCGCCGGTCAGCGGCTGATCGACCAGCAGCGCGTCGAGGTAGATCGGCGTCTCCGGCACGCGGACACGGTGCCGATGCGTCGAGACGCAGCCATGCAGGTAGGTCAGCGTCTCGCCGTCATCCAGCCAGCGGCATTCCGGCATGAAGGCGTCGATAAGGTTGAGGAGCCGATCGGTCCGGTCGGCGAAGCCGCGCAACGTCTCATGGGGATCAAGCCCCGCCTTGTCCCGCCCTTCATAGAGCCAGCCTTCGGTGCGCGCCGCGTCCTCGGCCGGCGGCAGATAAGTGAAGGTCAGGAAGTAGCTCGACTCGAAATGGCTACCGGCCTGTTCGAAATCGGCGCGCCGCTCGGCATCAACCAAAGCGGAAGCGGCATCGGGGAAGGCGCTCGCCGGATAGGTCCCTGCAGTATGGCGCTGTGCCTCGACGAAGATCGCCCATCCCGAGCCGAGGCGACGGAAGGCGTTGTTCAGCCGCCCGGCGACCGCGACCAGCTCAGCGGGCACAGCACTGTCCAGGTCTGGCCCGCGAAACCGCGCCGTGCGCTGGAACGAGCCGTCCTTGTTCAGCACGATGCCGGGCGCGGCCAGCGCCACCCAGGGCAGGAAATCGGCAAGGCGGCGGTTGCGGCTGCGATATTCGGCGAGGTTCATCATCATGGCACCCCGCTCAGACCGAGAGGTGCGCGGGGATGCGCAGATGCCGGCGCACCACCTCGACGAAGAGCGGATCGCGCTTCGCTGTCCACACCGCTGCGATATGGCCCATCACCCCGATGGCGAGGCCGACCAGCCGGAGACGCAGGCCGAGACCCACGGCCCCGGCAAGCGTGCCATTGACGATGGCGATGGCGCGTGGCGCGCCGCCGAGCAGGATCGGCTCGGTCAGCGCCCGGTGGACCGGAACGCTGAAGCCGGGAACCTCAACCGTCTCGGCCATCAGACGAGCGCTCCGCCGCCGAAGGAGAAGAACGACAGGAAGAAGCTCGAGGCAGCGAAGGCGATCGATAGGCCGAACACGATCTGGATCAGCCGGCGGAAGCCTCCCGACGTGTCGCCGAAGGCCAGCGCCAGCCCGGTCGAGATGATGACGATGACGGCGATGATCTTGGCGACCGGCCCTTCGATCGATTGAAGGATGGATTGCAGCGGCGCCTCCCACGGCATGGACGAGCCGGAGGCATGAGCGCTGGCCATGGCCATCAGGCTGATGCAGGTGGCAGACGCGGCCAGCCGGGCTGCGCTGCCGGCGCGATGGAGCGATCGGATCATGTGGGATCTCCGGTGAAAGCAGGGGTGACGCGGTAGTCGCCATCGGGGCCGAGGCCCTCGACACGGGCGAGCTCGGTGAGCCGGCGCGCCGCGCCGCGGCCGGAGAGCACGGCGATGAGATTGATGGTCTCGGCGATCATCGCGCGCGGGACGGTGACGACGGCTTCCTGGATGAGTTGCTCCATCCGGCGCAGCGCGCCGACGGCGCTGCCAGCATGGATGGTGCCGATGCCGCCGGGATGGCCGGTGCCCCAGGCCTTCAGGAGGTCCAGCGCCTCCGCGCCGCGCACCTCGCCGATGGGGATGCGGTCGGGCCGCAGGCGCAGGGCGGAACGAACAAGCTCGGACAGCGAGGCGACGCCGTCCTTGGTGCGCAGGGCGACGAGGTTCGGCGCCGCGCATTGCAGCTCGCGCGTATCCTCGATGAGAACAACGCGATCGGAGGTCTTCGCGACCTCGGCGAGGAGCGCATTGGTGAGCGTCGTCTTCCCGGTCGAGGTGCCGCCGGCCACCAGGATGTTGGCGCGGGACGCCACGGCCAAGCGCAAGGCTTCGGCCTGGCCAGCCGACATAATCCCGGTCGCTACGTAATCGGCGAGCGTGAACACTGCTACGGCGGGCTTGCGGATGGCGAAGGTCGGGGCCGCGACCACCGGCGGCAGCAGGCCCTCGAAGCGTTCTCCCGTCTCGGGCAGCTCGGCCGAAACGCGCGGGGCGCCAGCGTGTACCTCGGCGCCGACATGATGCGCGACGAGCCGCACGATGCGCTCGCCGTCAGCGGGCAAGAGCCGCTCACCCGTGTCGGACAGTCCATCCGAGAGCCGGTCGATCCACAGCCGCCCGTCCGGGTTCAGCATCACCTCGACGACGAGCGGGTCTTCCAGGTGCCGGGCGATCGCCGTCCCGAGCGCCGTGCGCAGCATGCGCGCGCCGCGGGCAAAACCCTGATGATGATGTGCTGCCGCCATCCCAACCCCGACAATGCCGGGGTCATGACGATCTCATCCCGGGTGGGGATAATTAAAAGAGCCCGATATTGGGCCGGTTCAACAGGTTTCCATCCGCGTCGCAGCGTGGCGTGCAATGACAGGCGAACGGCGAAACTGCTGTGCAGTGATCGGAAGCTTCATAGGGAGCCTCCGCTTCACGGCTTGAAACAATGCTCCCTGTGCCAGCGCAGGAAATGGGGATGGGGTCGCTCGATCAACCTGCGTGGCGCGATGGCGCGGCCGTCTTTGTTGATGAAGGCG
>NZ_CALRWL010000067.1:0-23077 GCF_943371865.1 Azorhizobium sp. AG788
GGGTGAAATCGGAGAGCAGCCGGAAGGCATGGTCGTGATGTCGTCCTGCATCGACATGAGGCGGTCGCCTTCCCGCGGCGCGCCATGAAAGCCCTCTCCCGCTTGCGGGGGAGGGTTGGGTGGGGGGCCGCGAAGCGGCGTGGCGGAGCGACTACTTCGCCCCCGCATCCAGCGCGAGGTTCAGCTTCAGCACATTCACGCGCGGCTCACCGAAGATGCCCAATTCACGCCCTTCCACAGTCTGCGCCACCACCTTGCGCACCGCATCCGCCGACAGGCTGCGGGCCTGCGCCACGCGATCCACCTGATCATAGGCGAAGGCCGGCGAGATGTGCGGGTCCAGCCCGCTGCCGGAGGTGGTCACCGCATCCGCCGGGATCGCCCCGGAAACGCCGCCCTCGCGCATCGACGCCACGTCTGCGGTGATGCGCTCCTTCAGCTTCTGCGAGGTGGGGGCCAGATTGCTGCCCGAGGAATTGGCGGCGTCATAGCCATCCCCCGCCGCGGACGGCCGGGGATGGAAATATTGCGCGCCCTCGGTCTTCTGGCCGATCAGCGCCGAGCCCACCACCTTGCCGTCGCGCACCAGCAGCGAGCCGTTGGCGGCGGCGGGGAACACCGCCTGGGCGACGCCGGTGACGGCGAGCGGGTAGAGAATGCCGGTGATCAGGGTGAATGCGATCAGCAGCACCAGCGCAGGACGAATTTGGGTCAACATGGGAAGCCTCCTTCAGGCGCGGCCGGGATCAGGCCAGACCGAGGGCGGTGACGATCATGTCCACCAGCTTGATGCCGATGAACGGGACGATCAGGCCGCCGACGCCATAGATGAGAAGATTGCGGCCGAGCACGCTGGCGGCGCTGGCCGGGGTGTATTTCACGCCCCGCAACGCCAGCGGGATCAGAGCGATGATGATCAGCGCGTTGAAGATCACCGCGGAGAGGATCGCGCTCTGCGGCGTCGACAGGCCCATGACATTGAGCACGCCCAGTTCCGGGATCGCGACGATGAACAGCGCCGGGATGATGGCGAAATACTTCGCCACGTCGTTGGCGATGGAGAAGGTGGTCAGCGAGCCGCGGGTCATCAGCAGCTGTTTGCCGATGCCGACGATCTCGATGAGCTTGGTGGGATCTGAATCCAGATCCACCATGTTGCCCGCCTCGCGCGCCGCCTGGGTGCCGGTCTGCATGGCGACGCCCACATCCGCCTGGGCCAGAGCCGGGGCATCGTTGGTGCCGTCGCCGCACATGGCCACCAGACGGCCTTGGCGCTGCTCGTTGCGGATGTAGCTCAGCTTGTCCTGCGGGGTGGCCTCGGCGATGAAATCATCGACGCCGGCCTCGGAGGCGATGGCCGCCGCGGTCACCGGATTGTCGCCGGTGACCATGACGGTGCGGATGCCCATGCGGCGCAGTTCGGCGAAGCGCTCCTTGATGTCCGGCTTCACCACGTCCTTCAGATGGATGACGCCCAGCAGCCGCCCGCCTTCCGCCAGACCCAGCGGCGTGCCGCCGGAGCGGGCGATGCGATCCACCGCCGCATTATATTCCACCGGCTCGGCCAGACCCCGGCCGGCGATCTCGGCGGCGAACTTGCGCACGCTGTCCACGGCGCCCTTGCGCAATTTGCGCCCGCCCAGATCCACGCCGGAAATGCGGGTGGACGCGGAGAAGGGCACGAAGCTGGCGCCCGCCGGGGCCTCGTCCACCACGATGCCGAACTTGTCGCGCACCAGGGCCACGATGGAGCGGCCCTCGGCGGTGTCGTCCGCCAGCGAAGCCAGCAGCGCCGCCTCGGCCACGTCGCGCTCGGTAACGCCGGGCACCGGGATGATTTCGGTGGCCATGCGATTGCCGAAGGTGATGGTGCCGGTCTTGTCCAGGAGCAGCGTATCCACGTCGCCGGCGGCTTCCACCGCGCGCCCCGACATGGCCAGCACATTGTGCCGCACCAGGCGATCCATGCCGGCGATGCCGATGGCCGAGAGCAGGCCGCCGATGGTGGTGGGGATCAGCGTCACCAGCAGCGCCACCAGCACCGGAATGGACAATTCGGTGCCGCCATAGAGGCCCAGCCCAAAGAGCGTGACCACCGTGATCAGGAAGATCAGCGTCATGCCCACCAGGAGGATGGTCAGGGCGATCTCATTGGGGGTCTTCTGCCGCTCGGCGCCTTCCACCAGCGCGATCATGCGGTCGATGAAGGACGAGCCGGCGGCGGCGGTGATGCGCACCACGATCTGGTCCGACACCACCGTGGTGCCGCCGGTGACCGCCGAGCGGTCGCCGCCGGATTCGCGGATGACGGGGGCGCTTTCCCCGGTGATGGCGGCCTCGTTCACCGAGGCGATGCCCTCCACGATCTCGCCGTCGCCGGGGATCTGCTCGCCGTTCTTCACCAGCACCAGATCGCCCACCTTCAGGTCGAGCGCGGAGACGCGGGCATAGCGCTCCTTGTTGCGGATATCGTCGAGGCGGGTCGCCACCGTGTCGGTGCGCGAACGCTTCAGGCTTTCCGCCTGGGCGCGGCCGCGGCCTTCGGCGACCGCCTCGGCGAAATTGGCGAACAGGACCGTGAACCACAGCCAGGCCATGATCTGGCCGCTGAAGCCCACGGGCTGCCCGGCCAGGAGATCCCGCACGAAGATGACGGTGACCAGCGCCGCCACCACCTCGGTGACGAAGATCACCGGGTTCTTGGCCAGGAGGCGCGGATCGAGCTTGCGCAGGGCATCGAGCGCGGCGCGCCCGATGAGGTCAGGGGTCGCAATGGAAGCGACGGCTTTGGTGGACATGATGAACTCCGTTCCGCGCTTCAGAAGGTCTTGCCAGCCAGCATCTGCACCTGCTCGGCGATGGGGCCGAGGGCAAAGGCCGGGAAGAACTGCAGACCGCCGAGGATGACGATGACGCCGATGAGGAGGCCCACGAACAAAGGCCCGTGGGTCGGGAAGGTGCCGGTGGAGGCGGTCAGCCGGGTCTTGGCCGCCAGCGAGCCGGCAATGGCCATCATCGGGATGATGTAGGCGAAGCGCCCGGCGAGCATGGCGATGCCAAGCGTGGTGTTCCACCAGGGGGTATTGGCGCTGAGCGAGGCGAAGGCCGAGCCGTTGTTGCCGGTGCCGGAGGCATAGGCATAGAGGATCTCGGTCAGGCCATGGGGGCCGCCGTTGCCGATGGCCGCCAGCGGGCCGGGCAGGACGGCGGCGATGGACGAGAAGCCGAGCACGAAGATGGGCAGCACCAGGGTGGCCAGCACCGCCATCTTCACTTCCTTGGCCTCGATCTTCTTGCCGAGATATTCCGGGGTGCGGCCCACCATGAGGCCGGCCACGAACACGGCGATGATCGCCATCACCAGCATGCCGTAGAGGCCCGAGCCGACGCCGCCGGGCAGGATCTCGCCCAGCTTGATCAGCACCAGGGGCACCAGGCCGCCGATGGGGGTGAAGGAGCCGTGCATGGCATTCACCGCGCCGCAGGACAGGCCGGTGGTCACCGCCGCCCACAGCGCCGAGAGCGCCAGGCCGAAGCGGACTTCCTTGCCCTCCATATTGCCGCCGGAGGGATCAAGCCCCGCCTGCAGCAGGGTCGGCGTGCCGGCGGCTTCCGCCCAATAGGCCACGGCCACGCCCACCACGAGCAGGATCATCATGGCGGCGAGGATGGCATAGGCTTGGCGCTTGTCGCCGATCAGCTGGCCGAAGGCGAACACCACCGCCACCGAGATCACCAGCATCTGCCAGACCTGGAGCATGTTGGCGAGCGCGGTGGGATTCTCGAACGGATGCGCCGCATTGGCGTTGAAGAAGCCGCCGCCATTGGTGCCGAGCTGCTTGATCGCCACCTGCGAGGCCACCGGCCCGATGGAGATGGTCTGCTGCGCGCCGTCCAACGTGGTGGCGGCCACCGAGCCGTCCAGGGTCTGCGGCATGCCCATGGCCACCAAGGCGATGGCGGTGATGAAGCAGAGCGGCAGCAGGATGTAGAGGGTGGAGCGGGTGGCATCGACGAAGAAGTTGCCGACCCCATTGGCCCCCGAGCGGGCAAAGCCCCGCACCAAGGCGATGGCCAGCGCCAGGCCGGTGGCGGCAGACAGGAAGTTCTGCACCGCCAGGCCCGACATCTGGCTGAAATTGCTCATGGTGGCTTCGCCCACATAAGACTGCCAGTTGGTATTGGTGACGAAGCTGACCGCGGTGTTGAACGCCAGATCTGCGCTGACGCCGGCAAAGCCCTGCGGGTTCAGGGGCAGGAGGCCCTGAAGGCGCAGAATGCCGAACAGCAGCAGGAAGCCGGCGGCATTGAACGCCAGCATGGAGAGGGTATAGGCCACCCAGCCCTGGTCGCGGCCGGGGTCCACCCCCGCCAGACGATAAAGGCCCCGCTCAACGGGGCCGAGGATGGGGCTGAGGACGGTGCGTTCGCCTGCATACACGCGGGCCATGAAGCGGCCGATGGGAATGGCGGTGAGGATCACCACCGCGAAAAGAAGCGCGATTTGCAGCCAGCCGTTGGAGGTCATGGCAAGGGTCTTTCAGGTTGTCAGAAGTCTTTTGAATGCGGGTGGATGGCAGGCCGGGCTCAGAATTTTTCCGGCCGGACCAGCGCCACGAGCAGATAGACGGCGAGGCCGAGGGTGACGGCGGCGCCGAGGATGAGGTTGAACATGATCAGCTCCTTCAGGCCTGGGCCGCCCAGCGGGCGTAGACCGCCATGAGCGCGAAGAACGCGATGCCGATCAGCAGAAATAGAATGTCAGCCATGGGAAACCTCTCAGGAGGCCCCTGTCCTACTGCCGCCTTGCGTAAGGGCGCGATGGCGAGGATGTGGCGGGGGCATAAGGAACCCATAAAGACCCAGAGCTGCCGCCCGGTCTTTCTGCACCTCACGGGTTTTGCGCGATTGCAGCCCGATGGCGCGGATGGTCCCGATGGGGTCTTGGCAGCAGGCCGCACCCTTCGTTGAACCCGATGGAATGGGGGAGCCTCTCCCACACGCGCGGCGCCGTCCGTGCGGGCATGGCGGCGCGCACGGTCCTCTCCGCCCGCGGGCTCAGACGGTGTGGATCAGGTCAGCTTCTGGATCCAGGGGCCGAGGTTGGCCCCGATATAAGGCGTCGGGCGATTGGCATTCACCTGAAGACTCTCGCGGCGCGCCTCCGCCGGTGTGACGCCGAAGCGGCGCCGAAACACCCGGCTGAAATGCGACGGGTCCGAGAAGCCGCAGGCGTCGGAAATCTCGCCCACCCGGCGGACGTTGGCAGGGTCGCGCAGTGCCGCGCGGGCGCGGGCCAGCCGCCGCTCCAGAACGTAGGCGGCCACGCCGCCGAACGGCTCGAACAGGCGATATAGCGTGGAGCGGGAGACATGCAGGGCGCCGGCCAAGGCATCGGCGCTGACGTCATTGCCCACCAGGCGCGCCTCGATCAGCCGCCGCGCCCGCAGCAGCAAGGCATCACGCACCGGCTCGGACGCCGCCTCCAGGGCATCGGGCGTCGGCGCCAACGCCGCGCGATAGAGCGCGATGGTGGCCTCGGCCACATGGCCCGCCGCGGACAGGCGCACGGTGGCAAGGCGCGTCATCAGGGCGCGCAGGTGGTCGGCCAGAAGGCCGCCGATCATGTCGCCCTCGTCCCCCGGCGCATGATGGCCGTGCGGAAGCACCCGCCCCTGAATGGAATCCCGCGGGATCAGCACGGTGATGTTTTCGGACGCCAGCGACTGGGTGCGCACTTCCCGCGTCATGTCCAAGGTGACGATTTCACCCGCCCGCACCGTCACCGAGCGCTCGCCGAGATCGCCCTTGTAGCCCCCCGCCGTATAGAGCTGGAGCATGATGTGATCGAGCCCGTCGACGCGGATCTTGTGGCGGCTGCGGGAAAAATGCGTGGCGTCGAACTGGCCGACACCCACCAGGATATCCCCCAGGTGATAGGCCCGGTAGCTGACCGAGAACGGCGCTTCGGGATCCGCCGGCATGACCTCGAACACCGGCTCCGTGACCTGCCGCCACCCTTCAAAGCCTTGCCCTTCGGGCAAGTCCCGGGAATCCAAGTGCTGACAGGGGATGAAAGGATCGTCCACCACTGGGCTGCCCTTCGCTGAGACGCCGAACCGCTACCGCCCATCCCTAAGCCCTGGCGGCCTCGCGGGTCAATTTGCAACAGGTCGCACTTTGACACGCCGAGGCAAGAGTTGGGACGTACGGTCAATGTATATGTCGTCTCCCTACGATACCTGTCTGGGCTCTTAAGCCATCCCGACCCCGCAGGATGAGGCGACCCAGGAACATGTTGACGCTCAATATATTTTCCGGCCGCGCCGCGCGCGGCGTCGCAATTGCCGCAGCGCTCTTCATGCAGGCGCCCGTCGCCTGGGGCCAAAGCCTTTCGGTCTGGGAGACCCCCGAATATTACCGCTCGCATACCCTCGAGCAGATCAATGCCGCCAGCGCTTATGCACTGGGATTTACCGGCGCCGGCGTCCTGGTGGCGACCGTGGACAGCGGGCTGGACACCCGGCACCCCGAATTCACCGGCCGGGTGGTGCAGGGGTATGACTTCTCCAACGACGTGCCGATCTTCCTCAATGAGGCGCACGATTTAAATGTGCCTGATCTGCCGACAGACAAAGGAAGTCACGGAACCCACGTGGCCGGCATCATTGCCGCCGCTCGCGACGGCGTCGGCATGCAGGGCGTCGCCTTCAATGCCAACATTCTGCCCACGGCCTACAATATGTATGGCAATACGCCCGACGAGTACTTTTCGTCGAACTGGACTTATTTAGCCAAGCTCGGCGTCCCGATTGTCAACAACAGCGTCGGGCTCAATAATTGCGACCCCCGGAGACCCGTCCCGCCGTGCAATGTCACGGACTATACGCGCGCGCAGTTCGAGGCGCAGTACCCTCTCACGGTGGCAGCGGCGAAGGCAACGGCCGCCGCCGATGTACTGATGGTGCTCTCCACGGGCAATGAGTTTCAGTCCAGCCCCGATGCCTTGGCCGGGATGCCGTATTTGATTCCGGAATTGAAGAATACCTGGCTCGCAGTGGCGGCGGTGGATCTGAATAACAAACTCGCCGTCTACAGCAATCGTTGCGGCGTCGCCAAGGAGTGGTGCCTGTCTGCGCCCGGCGGCGATGGGGGATCGAATGGGATCTACTCCGCGATGACGCTGGGAACGGGAACCGGCCCCTACGATGGCTACGGCGACAAGTCCGGCACCTCCATGGCCACCCCCGTCGTTTCCGGCGTAGCGGCTTTGGTGAAGGAAGCCTTTCCCTGGTTCACCGCCCATGATCTGCAGCAGACCCTGCTGACCACCGCCACCGATCTCGGCGCGGCGGGCGTGGACGAGATCTATGGCTGGGGCCTGGTCAACGCCGGCAAGGCCGTGCTTGGCTATGGCCAGTTCGTCGAGACCGCCACCCTCGATACCAGGGGCTACAGCTCCACCTTCAGCAACGACATCTCCGGCGTCGGCGGCCTGGTGAAGGCCGGCGCGGGCACCCTGACCCTCATCGGCGCCAACACCTATGCGGGCGGCACCACCATCACCGGCGGCACGCTGCAGATCGGCAATGGCGGCACCACCGGCTCCATCGTCGGCAATGTGGTCGACAACGGCACCCTCGCCTTCAAGCGTTCCGACACCGTGGTGTTCGACGGCGCCATCTCCGGCACCGGCGCCCTCACCCAGGCCGGCACCGGCACTTTGATCCTCACCGCCACCAATTCCTATACCGGCGGCACCGTGATCAGCGCCGGTACCCTCCAGATCGGCAATGGCGGCACCACCGGCTCCATCGTCGGCAATGTGGTGGACAATGGCGTGCTCGCCTTCAACCGCTCCGACAGCTTCACCTTCGCCGGTTCCATCTCCGGCACCGGCAGCCTGGTCAAGGCCGGCGCCGGCACCCTCACCCTCACCGGCAACAACTCCTATACCGGCCTCACCTCCGTCACCGGCGGCCTGCTGTCGGTGAACGGCGCCTTCGCCTCCTCGCTGGCCATCGGCGCCTCCGGCACCTTGCGCGGTACCGGCACCCTCAACGGCCCCCTGGTGGTGGCCGGACGGCTGGCGCCGGGCAACTCCCCCGGCACCCTCACCGTCAATGGGGCGGTGACGCTCGCCAGCACCTCCACCTTCCAGGCGGACATCGACGGCACCGGCACCGGGACCGGCGCGGGCAATTATTCCCGCCTCGTCACCACCGGCACCTCCGGCACCGTCACGGTGGCTGGCACGCTCGCCCCCACCTTGCGCGGCATCACCGGCAGCGCCACCAACACCTATACCCCGGCGCTGGGCACCAGCTTCACCGTGATCCAGACCAGCGCCGGCCTCAACGGCTCGTTCGCCGGCCTGACCCAGCCCAGCAGCGGCCTGCCCACCTCCACCCGCTTCGATGCCCTCTACAGCTCGACCAGCCTGAGCTTGGTGGTGACCCCGCTCTATTACGGCAATCTGGCCGCCAATGGCCTGGCCACCACCGCCAACGCCAGTGCGGTGGGCAGCGCCGTGGACAGCATCCGCCCGGTGGCCGGCATTGCGCTGACCGGCACCACCGCCGGCCTGTTCAACGGCCTCTACAGCCTCGCCCCCCAGGGCCTGCCCGCCGCCCTCAGCCAGCTGACCGGCGAGGTCTATGCCTCCACCGCCGCCCAGACCTTCGATGACGCCCGCCAGGTGCGCACCGCCATCAGCGCCCGCCTGGATGACGCCACCGCCGCCAAGCCCGACACCGCCGCCGCCAAGCTCTCCGCCAGCCTGAACGTGGCGGTGTGGGGCACCGGCTACGGCGGCTGGGGCAATGCCTCCGGCGACGGCGCTGCCTCCCTGGGCTGGACCCAGAGCGGCTTCATCGCCGGCGCCGACGTCAAGGTGTTCGACACCACCCGCCTCGGCATCGCCGCCGGCTTCGGCCAGTCCGACGGCAACGTGGACAGCCTCAACTCCAAAGCCGACAACAGCCACACCGACCTGGCGCTCTATGGCGTCTCGCAACTGGCCGGCTTCATCGCCAAATATGGCGCGGCCTACAGCTGGAACGACATCACCACCAGCCGCACCGTGGCCTTCAGCTCCTTCTCCAACGGCCTGAGCAGCAGCTACAATGGCAACACCACCCAGGTGTTCGGCGAACTCTCCCGGCCGTTCAGCTTCGGGCCGGCGCAGGTCTCGCCGTTTGCCGCCGTGGCTTATGTGAACCAGAGCTTCGACGCCTTCTCCGAAACCGGGGGAGCCGCTGCCCTCTCCGGCTCAGCCCTGTCCATGACCACCACGCTCACCACCTTCGGCGCGCGGCTGAGCACCGACATGGCGCTGGGCAACGGCATCTTCACCCCCAGCATCAAGCTGGGCTGGCAGCATGCCTTCGGTGACGTGGAGACGGGGGCGGTGATGTGGCTGAGCGGCTCCACCCCGTTCCTGGTCACCGGCGCCCCCATCGCCCGCGACGCCCTCGCCCTCAATGTGGGCCTGTCCTACGCCTTCACCGACGCAGTCAGCGCCGGCTTTGCCTATGACGGCGTGCTCGGCGCCAATGCCCAGAGCAACACCCTCAAGGGAAATCTGCGCGTCAACTTCTGACCGACTGCAAACACAAAAAAGGGGCGGCATCCGCGCGGATGCCGCCCCTTTTTTGC
The DNA here is from genome assembly GCF_943371865.1 of Azorhizobium sp. AG788. GTDB lineage: Bacteria > Pseudomonadota > Alphaproteobacteria > Rhizobiales > Xanthobacteraceae > Azorhizobium. The sequence continues at coordinate 9,658 of NZ_CALRWL010000067.1, forward strand.
TCGTGCTGGTTTTAGGACTTGGCATCAGTCCTTGAGGTCGGCCGGGACCTTGCCGCCATTGGCGGCAAGCTTGGCCATGACCTGCGCATGCAGCCAGGTATTCATGGCGGCGCTGTCGCCCGTATCCCCGAGATAATGCAGCTCCTGCGCCAGTTCCTTGCGGGCCGCCAGGGACGAGTCCAGGCCGAGGAGCTTCATCAGGTCGACGATCGACCGGCGCCACTCCAAAGGCTCGGCGGATTTGGCGGCCAGGCCGGACAGCACTGCCTCCACATCCACCGGCTGTCCGGCAGGTGCCGTGGCCGAGGGGGTGGCGGCAGAGCCGCCAATCGGGCTGCTACCCGGTGTTGCCGGCGCCTCCGCATGCGCGGCGGTGCCCATTATGGCGGACATGATCTTTCCGAAAATACTCACGGCGGTCTCCCTGCGGTTCCAGGGTCAACGGCCGGGGGCGGAAAAGGTTCAGCTTGCGGAGCGGTTCAGGCCGTCATGCCGCAGCGCCGGCGGGTGCCGCGCCGCGGGCGGTGCTTGGAATCCGCGCGCGATGCAGGCCTGCGCGCACTGCCGGCGGTCACGCGGCGTCGAACAGATCCTCCGGAACCCGGCCGAAGCTGGCGATCAGCACCGGCGGCTCGGCATCGTCGCTGTCGGGATCAACGGCGCGGGAAAAGGCGATGGCGCCCGCCCGGCTCTGGGCCAGACGTTCCGCCTTGCGCCGGGCCTCCGCCTCGGACGCGGCTTCCATGGCCACCCCCGCCTTCAACCCATTGCCCCGCTTGGCCGCATCGTAGGGCTGCACCACGTAAAAAATCTTCTTGGCCATGGGGTTTCCTGTGGGGCAATGCCTCCGATGCGGAAGCGCGCCAACCCTAGCACCGCACACGCCCCGGTGCTGCGTTTTTTGCGCGGCCGGAGCCCGCCGCAACGGCACGCCTGTCCAGCGGGCTGCGCCAAGGGGGCGGCGGGTGGCACTAGCCATCATCGCCGAGAAATGGCAGACTTACGGTTGGTCACGCTCAACTCTAGGTCGTCCTGGGCTCGTTTCGAGGCGCTTAGGCACGAAGGCATGAACATGTACGACGACGATATCGACTGCGACTCGGTGCTGGAAGGAATGCTCGTGGCATTGCTTGTGGTGGCGTTCGTGGCGTTTACCTTTGTCGTCACCACCGGCACAATCTCGATCTAGCCGCGACGTGGCCGGCGCCCGCATCTGAGCGGGTCCGCGGTGGGGATCCGGCCGATCATCGTGAGCCGATCATCGTGAGATGAGGCCCGCTCGTTTCTGCGTGCAGAGCCCCGCGTCTTCCGCAGACGTCTCTTCGCCCAAATTCCGATTGCACCTTGCCGTCGTGGCAGTTTCACTTGGAACCGGCGCGCGCCGCACGCGCCGCCGGCCCAAGGTCATGATGTCAGCGGAAAGCGACGCCGAGATCTTTGGCGTCGAGATCCTCCTTTGCGTCAATCAGAGGATCGGGCCATGCCCGAGGCCGCCGGTCAGCAACAGCACAATAAGAACGATCAGCAGAATGCCGCCGAGACCGAAGCCATGGTTCCGGTACCTGCCGCCGCCATAGAAAAGGCCGCCGCCGCCGAAGACCAGAATGAGAATGACGAGGAGCACGAGAAGGCTCATTTGATTATCTCCGCAACAGCAAGGTTAAGCTCGTGTTCAACGCCGATCGGGGCGAGTTGTTCCGGCGTCGCAGGAGCGCAATCGTCGGGCGCGGAATGGCGTCGCCAAGGCTGGTGAAGCCGCGCGGCCGCCGCCTGGATCCCGGCGAGGGGCAGCCAATGAGGCTTTCCATAAGCATGACCGGAACAAGCGGCAGACGGCGCCGTTTGATCCTGCGCGCGGGGTGCGTGGGAGGGGGCATCATGGTGTCGGCACGGGCCAATTGGAAAGGCTACATCACGTTCGGCGCGGTTTCGTGCGCGGTGGCGCTCTATGCGGCCGTCTCGTCCTCCGAGCGCATCGCCTTCAACACCCTCAACCGTGCCACCGGAAACCGCGTTCGGCGCGAGTTCGTGGACAGCGAGACCGGCGCGCCCGTGGAGCGCGAGGACCAGGTCAAGGGATATGAGGTGGAGAACGGTGATTACGTCGTGCTCGAACCCGACGAGGTCGCGTCCGCTGTGCCCGACAGCGACAAGACCTTGCGCATTGAGGCCTTCGTTCCCTGCAAAGAGATCGACGACGTCTATTTCGACAAGCCCTATTATCTGGTGCCCGACAAGATGGGCACCGACGCCTTCAAGCTGCTGCGTGACGGCATGCGGCAGGCCAAGGTCGCGGCGCTGGCGCGCACCGTCCTGTTCCGCCGGATGCGCACCGTCCTCATCCGCCCGCACGGCAACGGCCTGATCGGCACGACGTTGAACTTCGATTATGAAGTGCGCTCCGCCGAAGAGGCCTTCGATGACTTGCCCGATCTGAAGATCGACGGGGAGATGCTGGAACTGGCCAAGCACATCATCCACACCAAGACCGGCCCGTTCGACGCCAAGGCCTTCGATGATCGCTATGAGGCCGCGGTTACGGAACTGGTGAAGGCGAAGATCGAGGGTCGGGCGCTGCCGAAGAAGAAGGCGCCGGCGCCAACGAAGACCAGCGATCTGTTGCAAGCCCTGCGGGAGAGCGCCGGAACGCCCCCTGCCCCCAAGCGCAAGCGGACGGCTGCCAAGGCCAAGGCCGATGAGAAGGCGCCCGAGAAGACGCCGAAACCCAAGCGCCCCACCCGCTCCAAGCGCGCGGCATGAGCGGAGGACCCCATGGCGATGCGACCCTATTGGAAGGGCTATCTGAAGCTCTCGCTGGTCACCTGCCCGGTGCAGATGATGCCGGCCACGTCGGAGAGTGAAAAGATCCGCTTTCACACCCTCAACCGCGCCACCCAGAACCGCGTGGTGAGCCACTATGTGGACGCGGTGACCGGCAAAGCGGTGAAGGAAGACGATGAAGTGAAAGGGTATCAGCGCGGCCAGGACGACTACATCATCCTCGAAGACGAGGAACTGGACACCATCGCCCTCGACAGCACCAAGACCATCGATATCGGCGTGTTTACACCGCACGATTCCATCGAATGGATTTGGCTCGATACGCCTTACTATCTGTCGCCGGACGATCCGGTGGGGCAGGAAGCCTTCTCCGTGATCCGCGATGCCATGGCCGCCGAGAATATGGTGGGCATCTCCCGTCTGGTGATCGCGCGGCGGGAGCGCGCCGTCATGCTGGAGCCGCGCGGCAAGGGCATCGTGCTCTGGACCCTGCGCTATGGCGACGAGGTGCGTGACGAGGCCTCCTATTTCGCCGCCATCGACACTACGCCGACGGACGCCAAGGTGATGCCGCTGATCCGCCAGCTCATCAAGAAGCAGACCGCACACTGGGATCGCAAGCTGGCCAGCGACCCGGTTCAGGACAAGCTGCACGACATCATCGAGGCGAAGCGGACGAAGACCAAGCGTCCGGCCAAAGCGAAAACGGTCGCGCCGAAGGCCACGGGGAACAATGTCATCGACATCATGGATGCGTTGCGCAAGTCCGTGGCCTCCGACACGCGCTCTCGCAAGCGCTAGAGCGTTTTCGAGCGAAGTGGATTCCCGGTTCGCGTGAAGAAAACGCGATAAAACAGATCGCTAGGCGGCGTGGACAAATTAGCGATGCTTGGCAAACAGGTCTCGCTGGGCTTGGTTGATCGAGCCGCTATCCCAATCGACTTCACATTTTGAGGGCGGGATGTGATCACGCCGACGCTGATTGTCATAAAACAGGGTGCCATGTATGCCGAGCGCATCCCGTTTCAGGATCGGGCGATTCCAGAGCGATCCCAGCACCAGTCCGGCTGTTTCCTTGCCAAGCCGGTCGATCAGGTCTTCGACCAATTCGATATCTCGGCCGTCCGGGAAGATTGCGTCAAATTCCTTTTCCGTCGCTTGGAAAAGGCTGAAGGTCGCATTCGCAGCGCCATCAATGATCTGGATGTTCTTCATAATGGCATTTTGGCCTCGGCAAGGGCCCTTGGCAACCGAAGCGGATTGACGCGCGACCGGAGGATTGATTCAAGACTGCCTTTTGGAGGCAGGCTTGAGCAGGGGTGATCTCACTGAAGCAGAATGGGGCGTTCTGAAGGGCTTGTTGCCCATCGGGTCTGAGAACCGTGGTCGAGGCCGGCCGCCCGAGCAGAACCGCTCAATCATCAACGGCATCCTCTGGCGGCTCCGGTGTGGAGCGCCGTGGCGGGACGTTCCTCCCAAATACGGCAGCTGGAACACCATCTATCGCCGCTTCCGACGCTGGAGCGAAGCAGGGGTTTGGGAGACCCTGGCCGTAACGCTCGCCGAAGTTATGGCGGACAGTGGCCACTACAGCATCGACAGCACCACAGTGCGCGCCCACGTCTCGGCAGCGGGCGGAAAAGGGGGACTCATCGACGCGCTCTTGGCCGTTCGCGGGGCGGGTTCACCAGTAAGCTTCACTGCTTGGCTGATGCCCTCGGACGACCGCTCGCCTTCCATCTGACCATCGGCGAGGCGGCAGATTGCAAAGCGTATGAATCCCTGATCGGCCTGCCCGAGCGCGCACCTGACGCTTTGCTCGCTGACAAGGGCTACGACGTCGACGCAATTCGTGCCGACCTTGCCGAACGAAATATTGAGGCCGTCATTCCAGGCCGGTCAAACCGCCGAGTGAGAATCGAGCATGATCGGGCGCTCTACAAGCAGCGCAATCGCATCGAGCGCATGTTCGGACTGCTCAAGATCAACCGCGCCATCGCCACCCGATACGATCAACTGGCCAACAGCTTCCTCGGAATGGTCCATCTCGCCACCGCCAGATACTGGCTCAAATTTGTCCACGCCGCCTAGAGCATTTCCCCGTTTTAAAGAAACGGGGAAATGCTCTAGCGACGGTCGGCACGGGACGTCGCCCGCCAGCGGCTATCCGGCCTTTCCCAGCCGCTTGATCGCCGACTCCAGGGGGCGCGCGCTGTCGCAATAGTCTTTCCAGGCGATGCTCTTTTTCAGCAGCCCGGGCACGGTGCGGAGTGTGAAGCGCTTGGGGTCAAGATTGGCCTTCACCTGCGACCAGGTGAGCGGCATGGACACCGGGGCGCCGGGGCGCGCGCGGGGCGATAGCGGCGCCACCGCCGTCGCCATGCGATCATTGCGCAGATAGTCCAGGAAGATGCGCCCGGTCCGCAGCGCCTTGGTCATCTTGATCAGATAGCGGCTGGGATCTTCGCGGGCCATCTGCGCGCAGACATCGTGCGCGAAGGCCTTTGCCTCCGGCCACGCGAGCTTCTTGCCCTTGGCCACGGCCAGCGGCGTAACCACATGCAGCCCCTTGCCGCCGGTGGTCTTGCAGAAACCGACCAGCCCCAGGGCGTCCAGGCGATCCCGCAACTCCAGCGCCGCTGCAACCACGGTGGAGAAGGCAACCTCAGGCCCGGGATCCAGGTCGAACACCAGCCGGCCCGGAACCTCCGGCTGCTGCGGCTCGCAATTCCACGGGTGCAATTCGAGCGCGCCCACCTGGGCCACCGCGGCCAGGCCTTCGACCCGGTTGATCTGGAGATAGGGTTTGCGGTCGCCGGTGACGGTCACCAGGTCCAGCAGATTGGAGGTGCCCGGCATGGCGTGGCGCTGGAAGAACTGCTCGCCCGCGATCCCGTCCGGCGCGCGGATGATGGAACAGGGGCGACCCTTGATGTGATTGATCAACCACGGCCCCACCGCCTCATAGTAGAGGGCCAGATCTTCCTTGGTGACGGGCCTGCCATCATTGGCGTCCGGCCAGAGCGCCTTGTCGGGATGGGAAATCAACACGCCCATGACCTCGGCCTTCCCGCCGCGGCGGGCGGGCTTCGGCCGTGCCGGGGCTGCCGGCAGCGGCACCTGCGCCGTCGTCGGCGATGCCGGTGTCTCCGCCTGAACCTCCGCGGCCGGCTTGTCCTCGCGCAGGCCCTTGAAGGCCGCCTGACGCACCAGCCCATCGGCGGTCCAGCCGGCAAATTCGATCTCCGCCACCAGTTCGGGCTTCAGCCAGACGACACCGGGCACACGCTTCGGCGCGCCCACGCCGGTGAAGGGCGATGTCGTCGCTTCCACCGCCTGAAGCTTCGGCAGCAAGGCCTTTACCTTCGCGGCGCCATAGCCCGTTCCCACCCGCCCCACATAGACGAAGCTGTCGCCGCGATGGACGCCCACCAGAAGCGAGCGGAACTTGCCTGCGTTCGTCGCATAGGCGCCGATCACCACCTCATGGCCCGCACGGCATTTCGACTTCGCCCAGGCGCCGGAGCGCCCCGAGGTGTAAGGCGCATCGGCGCGCTTGGAGACGATGCCTTCCAGGGACAAGCGGCAGGCTGAGCGCAGCACCGCATCACCGCCGGTCTCGAAGTGGTCAACGAACCGCAGGCGTGCATCCTTTCCGGCCGCGCTCAGCACCTGCTGCAAGCGCGCCTTGCGCGCGCTCAGCGGCAGGGCGCGCAGATCCGCGCCCGCGTCGAACAAGAGATCGAAGGCGAAATAGACCAGTGCATCGGTGTTGCCCTCCGATAAGGCGACCTGGAGCGCGGCGAAATCCGGCGCGCCATGTTCGTCCAGGGCACAAATCTCGCCATCGATAATGCCATCCGGCAGTGCGCCGGCGGCGCGGGCGATGGCGGCGAACCTGCGGGTCCAATCGAGGCCCTTCCGGGTTTTCAGCGTCACGGCGCCGCCCTGCACCCGCATCTGGATGCGATAGCCATCGAGCTTGATCTCATGGATCCAGCCGGCGGCGGACGGCGGGCGGACGACGGTCTCGCACAATTGCGGCGCGATGAAATCCGGCAGCTCGGGCGCGCCGGCGCGCTTCGTCGTCTTCCCGCTCGATTTCACCTTTCGCACCTCCACCTTCCGCTCCTGCGCCGCCAAGCCGGTGCGGCTGTCCCAGACCGCATCCGGCTGCGCAGCGACGCCGCTCAGCATGAAGGGTTTGGGCTTGCGGCCCTTGCCCGCGGCGATGGCCGCCATGGTGCGACGGGAGGCGACCGAGGTGTCATCGTCGGCCAACAGCGCGACGCCTTCGCCGGCCACAGCGAAAGCGTCGCGATGCTTGATCAGCAGCCAGTTGACGCGCTTGCCCCGCTCCCGGTCGCGGGCCATGCGCACCAGCACGAAGCTGCCATGCAGCCGGTCGCCCTCGAGGGTGAATTTGAGCTCGCCCGCCGCCAGGGCCTGTTCCGGGCTCATGTCGCCCTCCGGCTCCCAATAGCCGCGATCCCAGAGCATGACCGTGCCGCCACCATACTGGCCCTTGGGAATGGTGCCTTCGAAATCGCCATAGTCGAGCGGATGATCCTCTACCTCCACCGCCAGGCGCTTGTCGTGCGGATCGAGCGAGGGCCCCTTCGTCACAGCCCAGGATTTGAAAACCCCGTCCAGTTCCAGCCGCAGATCATAATGCAACCGCGTGGCGTCGTGCTTCTGGATCACGAATCGACGGCGGGTGGATGGCTGCACCGGCCGGGCGCCGCTGGGCTCCTGCGTGCGCTCGAAATCGCGCTTGGCCTTGTAGGGCGTGAGCTTGTCAGTGGCCATGTACGTCCTCGGGCGGGAGCCAGATGCTCCGTGCAGCAAGAATGTCAGGGGGGAGCACAGGTTCCCGGAGCAGGAATATGGCGTTTAAATGGGCACGCGTCTGCACGGCCCGGTTGACCGAGGGGCAGCATTAATGTCTTTTTAATGGAAGCAGTCCGGGGGTTGTGTAGGCGGTGTCATCAAGCCCCGTCGAAGCATGCCGCGTGGTGGGGCCAAGGCAAAGCATTCTGCCTGGGGGGGCGATGACGACCAATCCATTCCAAAGTGCGCCGATGCGGCGCACCCTGTCACGTGCGCATCTTCGCGTTGGGGTTTCCCTGCCCACCCTCGGCATTGCCCTTGCCGCCAGCCTCGCCGGCTCCAGCCCCGCTGCCGCCGCCTGCTCCACCAGCGGATCGCTGATTGTCTACCAGTGCGATACGGGCGGTGTGAACATCCAGCCCAATGCCAGTGGCGCCAGTACCCTCACCATCTCGGACATGACGATCCCCAGCGGGTGGGTCAACTATTCCGTCTCGCCGTCCACGGCGTCAGGCCCGCTCAGCTTGTCGCTGACCGTCAGCAACACCTCCGTGGTCGCGCCGGGCAACGGTGCCATCAATGTGTCCTCCCAGGCCTTGCCGGCCACCATCTCGGTGAACCTGGGTTCGGATGTCAGCCTCCAGAACACCGGCGGCTCCGGCGGCCTTTGGGTGCGCAACCAGATTGGCGGTGACATCGTCGTCACCAGCGGCGCCACCATCACCTCCACCGGTTCTGATGCCATCACGGCGACGAGCAACGCCGGTTCCGTGAGCATCACCAACACCGGCACAGTCACCTCCACCGACAATCGCGGCATCTATGCGGATGGCAGCCCCATTGGCGGCACCACGGCGGTTCCGGTTTCGGTGAACAACAGCGGTGTCGTGAACGCCTATCTCGCCGGCATTCGCGTCATCGATTATCTCGGCACCGCGAGCATCCAGAATTCCGGGACGGTCACCTCCACCACGCGCCAGGGCCTCATCACCTGGTCGCAATCGGGCGATGTGTCCATCGACAATTCCGGGTCGGTGCTGGCCCGCAACTATATCGGCGTCCAGGCCATGGCCGACGCCGGTAACGCGACGGTCGTCAACAGCGGCTACATCGAGGCGCAGCGCGACACCAGCCTGGGTGCATCCACGACGAACCAGGGCATTGCCGCCTCCGGCACCAACGTCACCGTGACCAATACCGCGACAGGTCGCGTGATCGCGGGGTCGGATACCGGCATCTACGCCACGACGGACAACGGGACCATTACGGTCAACAATGCCGGTCGGGTGACGGGTACCGGCGGCGTCAGCGCCAACGCCACCATCGGCACGGTTTCGGTGACCAACACCGGCACCATCACCGGCACAGCCGGCAGCGGTGTCAGCCTCGTCAGCGGCAACGGCGGCGTGACGTTCACCAACAGCGGCCTCGTGAGCGCCACGGGACTGGGCGTCTCGCTGGACGGCACCACCAACCGGCTGGAAAACACCGGCACCGTCACCACGACCGGCGCCACCGCAGTTCAGACCGGCAACGGCAACAGCACCGTGGTGGTGAGCGGGCGGATCGCGGCCGGCTCCGCCTCCGGCAGCGCCATCGCCATGGGGTCCGGCAGCAACCGCCTGGTGCTCGCGGACACGGCCACGCTGGTGGGCAAGGTCACCAACGCCAGCAGCAGCAACATGCTGGAACTGACCGGCTCCGCCACCGGCACCCTGGATCTTGGGTCTGTGGGGGCCGGTGGCACCTACCAGGGCTTCGCCAATCTGACCAAGTCCGGCACCGGCCAATGGACCCTCACCGGCAGCGGCAGCACCCTCAGCGGCACCGCGGCCATCGACAGCGGAATGCTTGCCCTTCAGGGCGCGCTGAGCGTCAGCACCCTCACCGTTGGCAGCAGCACGGCCGCGACGCTGGCCGTCTCGAATGGCGGCACGTTGACCAGCACCAGCGCCACGATCAATGCGAGCGGCGGCGCCAGCGCTCAGGTGACCATCGCCGGCACGGGCTCTGCCTGGACCAATACGGGCCTTGCGTCCATCGGCGCCACGGGCATCGGTTCGCTCACCATCAGCAACGGGGCGCAGCTGACCAGCAACGCGCTCATTCTCGGCGAACAGGCCGGCGCGACGGGAACTGCGACCGTTTCCGGCACGAATTCGAGCCTGACCTCCAGCACATATATGAAGGTCGGCAATCTCGGCACCGGTTCGCTGACGCTCAGCAGCGGGGCCACGGCCACGGTCGGCCAGGTCACCTATATCGGTGATTTCGACAACAACTCGACCCCCACCTCATCCGGCTCCGGCAGCCTGACCTTGAGCGGCGCCGGCACGCAGTTCACGACCCAAGGTCTGTATCTGCGCAACATCGGCGCCCAAACCAGCAGCCTGCGCCTCACCGACGGCGCTGTCCTCAACGATCAACTCGGCTTCTACACGGCGGGCGACAACACCACCATCTATGTGAACGGCGCCAACTCGGCGCTGAAGGTTGGAACACTGACCAGCAATCCGGTCACCTGGAGCACCTCCGACGGCTGGTTCTCGGCCGATAGCGGCCAGATCGAGATTTCCGGCGGCGCACTGCTGGATGCCGACGGCAGCTATATCGGCGGAAGCAGGACCGCGACCATGGTGGTGAGCGGGGCAGGAACACGCTGGCTCAACGGCCTGCCGCTCTATATCGGCGGCACCGGAAACGGCGATCAGGGCAACGGCACGGTTACCGTCTCAGACGGCGCTTATGTGACGTCCTCCACCAGTGCGGTCGGCGTCGATGCCGGCGCCGTCGGCAAGCTCACCCTCACCGGCGCCGGGACGATCTACGAGGTGGTGCCCAATACCGCGGCGGGCGCGGCGGGCAACATGCGGGTCGGCTTCAGTGGCACCGGCACCGTCACGGTCTCCGACGGGGCGCTGCTGCGGGCCGCCAACCAGATCAACATCGCGACTAACGCGGGCTCCGTCGGTGTGCTCAGCATCGGTGGCGCCGCCGGGGCGGCGGCGGCCGCACCGGGCACGCTCGATGGCGGCACGCTCGGCATCGTGTTCGGCGCCGGGTCCGGCAAGCTGGTCTTCAACCACACCGGCACGGCCTATGTGTTCGCTCCGGCGATCTCGGGCACGGGCGAGGTCGTGCAGCAGGGGTCCGGCACCACAATCCTCACGGGAAGCAGCACCGGATTCACCGGCGCCACCACCATCTCCGCCGGCACGCTGCAAATCGGCAATGGCGGCACGACGGGGTCGATCGGCGGCAACATCATCGACAATGCCGCCTTGGTCTTCAACCGCTCGGACGCGCTCACCTATGCCGGGGCCATCTCCGGCACCGGCTCCCTGACCCAGGCCGGCACCGGTACCCTCACCCTGAGCGGCACCAATACCTATACCGGCGGCACCACCATCAGCGCCGGCACGTTGGTGGGCAGCACCAGCAGCCTCACCGGCAACATCGTGGACAATGCCGCGCTGGTGTTCGATCAGGGCACGGCGGGCACCTTCTCCGGCCTCGTCTCCGGCACCGGATCGGTGACCAAGACGGGCTCGGGCACGCTGACGCTCTCCGGGACCAACAGCTATACGGGCGGAACCACCATCTCGGCCGGCAGGCTGCAGATCGGCAATGGCGGCACCTCGGGCTCCATCACCGGGAACATCGTCAACAACGCGACGCTCGTGTTCGATCGCTCGGACGCGCTCACCTATGCGGGCGCCATCTCCGGCACCGGGTCGCTGATCAAGAACGGCACCGGCACGCTGACCCTCTCGGGAGCCAGTACTTATTCCGGCCTGACCACCGTCGCGGCCGGCGGCCTTGCGGTCACGGGCAGCGTTGCGGGCAATGTCAGCTTGGCGAGCGGCACCACCTTGTCCGGCAGCGGGACCATCGCCGGGCTCGTGCGCGTGAATGGCGGCACGCTGGTGGGAACGCAGACGGCGCCCCTCACCATGGGGTCGCTCCTCCTCGCGTCGGCATCCAATGTCAATGTCACGCTCGGCGCGCCCAGTGCGTCGCCGGCCTTCACTGTCCTCGGCAACCTGACCCTCGACGGCACCTTGAACGTGACGGCCAATGCCGGTTTCGGCTCCGGCGTCTATCGCATCTTCAATTACGGCGGCGCGCTGACCGACAACGGCCTGGATGTGGCCAGCGTCAGCGGCCTTGCGGCCACCGTGCAGACGGCGGTCACCGGCCAGGTGAACCTGCTGGTCTCCAACCCTGGCCAGACCATCCTGTTCTGGAACGGCACCACCATCACGCCGACCGGCACCGTGGAGGGCGGCAGCGGCACCTGGACCGCCGCCACGCAGACCAACTGGACCAATTCCGCCGGCCTGGTTCCGCAGGCGTGGAACAGCGGCTTTGCGGTGTTCCAGGGCACGGCGGGCACCGTGACCGTGGACACCAGCGCGGGCGCGGTCGCTACCACCGGCATGCAGTTCGTCACCAGCGGCTACGTGGTCACGGGCGACGCCCTGACACTGGCCGGTACCGCCCAGGCGACCATCCGGGTGGGCGATGGCACCTCCGCCGGATCGAGCACCGTGGCAACCATTTCCAGCGCCTTGACCGGCACCGGCGGCATCAACAAGACCGATCTCGGCACCCTCGTCCTGGCCGGCGCCAACACCTATAGCGGCGGCACCACCGTGTCCGCCGGGACGTTGCAGATCGGCAATGGCGGCACGTCGGGTTCCATCGTCGGGAATATCACCAACAATGCGAGCCTCGTGTTCAATCGGTCAGACACGGTGACTTATGGCGGCGTCATCTCCGGCACCGGCGGGCTCACCAAGACCGGCGCCGGCACGCTGATCCTGACCGGCGAGAACACCTATGGCGCCGACGCGCTGGCCGCCTCAGGCCAGTCCGGCGCCGTCTCCGGCACGATCACCGCTGCCGGTGGGACAGTCAGTAACAGCGGCACGCTCATCTCGAACGCCGGTGCCGTCCTTCTTCAACCCGGCATCATCGCCTCGCAGGGCACGCTCGTCACCGTGACCCCGCCGGTCTCCGCGCGCATGTCCCTTGCGGCAGCCGCGCCAGTCACCGCGAGCGCAACACTCGCGGCAGCGCCCATCGCCTTGCAGGGCACGCTGATCTCGCAGGGCACGCTGCAGATCGGCAATGGCGGCACGTCCGGCTCCATCGTCGGCGACATCATCGACAACGGCGCATTGGTATTCAATCGCTCCGATGCGGTGACCTTTGCCGGCATCGTCTCCGGCACCGGATCGCTCATCCAGGCCGGCACCGGCACCCTGACGCTGACCGGCGCCAACAGCTACTCCGGCGGCACCACCATTGCCGGCGGCACGCTGGTGGGCAATACCGCGAGCCTCACCGGCAATATCGTCACCAACGCCAGCCTGGTGTTCAACCAGGCCACCACCGGCACCTATTCGGGCGTGATCTCCGGCGCCGGTTCGCTCACCAAGACCGGGGCCGGCACGCTGATCCTCATCGGCGACAATACCTACACTGGCGGCACCCTGATCTCGCAGGGCATCTTGCAGATCGGCAATGGCGGCACCACCGGCTCCATCGCCGGCGATGTGGTCAACAATGCCACCTTGGTGTTCAACCGCTCAGGTACCTACAACTTCCCCGGCAGCATCACCGGCTCCGGCGCCGTGGTGATCGTCGGCGGGTCGACGGTGAACTTCACCGGCGCCAGCGGCTATAACGGCGCCATCACCGTCGCCGATGCCAGCTTCGTGCTGGCCAGCGGCTCGGTCTCCAACTCCAGCTATACCATCGGCAATGGCGGCACGATCTCCGGCACCGGCACCATCGCCGGCCT
>NZ_CALRWL010000068.1:0-20960 GCF_943371865.1 Azorhizobium sp. AG788
GTCGGCAAGTCCACCGTCTCCATCAATCTGGCCCTGGCGCTGCGCGATCAGGGTTTGAAGGTGGGTCTGCTGGACGCGGACATCTATGGCCCGTCGGTGCCGCGCCTGTCCGGGGTGCATGGCAAGCCGGAGGTGATCGACGGCCGCACCATGCTTCCCATGGAGAATTTCGGCCTGCAGCTGATGTCCATCGGCTTCATGGTGGAAGAAGACACGCCGATGATCTGGCGCGGTCCCATGGTCATGTCGGCACTCTCGCAGATGCTGCGGGAGGTGAAATGGGGCCCGCTGGACGTGCTGGTGGTGGACATGCCCCCCGGCACCGGCGACGCCCAGCTCACCATGGCGCAGCAGGTCAATCTGGCCGGGGCGGTGATCGTCTCCACCCCGCAGGATCTGGCGCTGATCGATGCCCGGCGCGGCATTGCCATGTTCAAGCGGGTGAATGTGCCCATTCTCGGCATCGTCGAGAACATGGCCACCTTCATCTGCCCCCATTGCGGCGGACGCTCCGACATCTTCGGCCATGGCGGCGCGCGGGCGGAGGCGGAGAAGATGGGGGTGCCGTTCCTGGGCGAGATCCCGTTGCACATGCGCATCCGCGAGATGTCGGACGCCGGCATTCCGATCCTGGTGTCCGATCCCGACAGCCCGCAGGCTGCCGGCTATCGGGCGGTGGCCGAGCAGGTGCGCGCCTCCATGGGGCGGGTGGCGGCCGCCGCGCGGCCGGCACCGAAGATCGTCATCGGCTGACAGCGGCCCGCCGCAGGCGGCGCGCGGTGTGCGCCGCCCAGGCCCCATGGATCGCCAGCGGCGCCGCGGCTGCGAGCAGGAAGGTGATCGGCGAGAGATAGGGCGGATTGACCGGCAGTCCTGCGGCATCGCCGATCACGAAGATGGCGACGCGCGCCGCGATGGACGCGCCCATGGCGGTGGAGATGACGAGGCCTAGGGGCAGTGTCCGGCCCATGATGGCCAAGGCGCACCCCACAAGCCACGCGAGAACGCCGATCCCCGCCAGGGCTGGGGTCAGCACGGGAGAGAGGCGCATCGCCGCGGTGCGGATGGCGAAGGAGGCACGCTGCCGCACATCGCCGACGATGTTGAGGCCATCGGCCCGTACCCAGTGAATCTTGAGCGCGCCCTGGTCTGTCTTGAAGCGGGAGGACAGGACGGTCAGATCCCAAAGCGCAATCCTGGCCAGCCCGCGCTCTCCCTGCTTCGCGTCCAGGACGCAAGCCGGCAGGGCACAGGAGAGAGAAATTCTCAGCCGCCGCTGGTTCTTCTCCACCGGTGGATGGGTCACCTCTTCGATCGTTGCATCGAGCACGGCGCCAGTCCCATCAAGCATCTGAACCGTCAGCGCCCCTGGATCACTGCCCTCATATTGCAGCTCGATGACCACCTGCTGGCTGAACTCCGCACTCGGCACGTGCAGGGGACGGTTCACCACCGCAAGGGCATCGGCGATCTGGCTGCGCGTGCCGGTGCTGGGAGACGCCAATGGCGACTGGGGCACCATCAGCAGGGCGTGCTGAAGAATACGGGAAATGCGCGGTCCCAGCGTTGCCATGAAATCCGGCGCGAGCCGCGGGATGGCATTGTGCAGCGTCGGGCGACACTGCAGGCGACCGTCCGCGCACGCGGCGGTGACTTCCTGCGCAATGCGGTTGTAGACGGCGGTTGCGTCCGAGTTGGTCTTGTGCGCGCCGATGTCGGCGACCGCCTGCAGGAAGGCCACGTGGAACCAGCCGCCGGCGATCTCGCCGCAGCTCTCGGGATAATGGCCGCAGCCATAGGTCCAGATCACCCGATCGTCCGGGTCGAGATAGGGCTTGAGGGCGGCGAAGGCGGGGCTGACCTCATAAATGCGGGCGCGGGCTGAGGCGGAAACCGGGACGTAGGGCACGCGCTTGCCATCCTCCACCGAATAGAGTGCGCCCAGCGCCCGTTCATAGGCCGGATCCTTCATGGCCACGCTTGTCCACGTTCCATAGACGGCGCGGTTGATCAGCCGATAGCCGCCTTCGAAGGCGATGAAGCCCGCCGCCAGCCAGAGCAATGCAAGCCCGGCGGCAACGGCGCGGCTCCGCAGGGTCCCGGCGCCGGCGGCGCGGGTCAGCGGCGCAAGCAGGACGATCACCAGCAAAGCGGGCAGGATCCAGACACCCTCCTCGCGGGTGAGCCAGTACCAGCCCAGCAGCAGCCCGGTCAGGAGGCCCCGGCGGATGCGCCCCGGCGTCTGCGCGCGGCAGACCGTCCAAAGGACGGCGGCGAGCACGAACAAGGTCTGGCCCGAATAGATGGCATCCCGGAACACCCGCAGCAGCGCGGTGCTGCCGAGCGCCGGGACCATCGCAAGGGCGGCGAACACGGCGGCCGCGAGCCGGACAGATCCGGCAAGGCGGCCAACCACAAGGGCGAAGGTCAGGCAGGCGGCCACATGGAACAGGGCATGGGCGAGCGTGACCGGCACATCAAGCCAGGACGCCACCGCCAGGAACATGGGATAGCCATTGCCCTTGTGGATCGAAAACAGGTTGTAGTGACCGAACCAGCTTCCGGAGGCAAAGCGCTGCGCAAGGGACATGTACAGGCCGTCATCGAAGTTCGCATTCGCGAAGATCGAGATCGGCGCGAAGGCCTGCGCGACGAACATGAGCAGGGCGACGCCGATGAAATAGAGGCGCCATGCCGCCGGGATCCTCCAATCCGTGCCCGCTTCGACCATCACGTCCGCCCCACTTGAATGGCGCCGCCCGGCGCGTGGGTCCTTCTGCCAGGATTGGTCTCGGTGCTGCAAGGCAATAGTCTACCGCTGCCACGGGCACGGAAGGTGCGGCGGTCCCAAATCGCTGGACATGGAAAAGCCATTGGAAGAAAGTTCAGGATGACCCCGCGTGAGAGAGCCGGTAGGCATCTTGCGCGCAATAATATGTCCAGGGAGTAGCCATTCATGAAACGCCGTCAGTTTCTTGCCTCGGCCGGAGCCGGTGTCGCCGCCTCGACCGCGGTCGCCATGCCCGCCATTGCCCAGACCGCCCCGGAAGTGAAGTGGCGCTGCACGTCGTCCTTTCCCAAGTCGCTCGATACCATCTATGGCGCCGCCGAACTGATGGCCAAGACGGTGTCGGAGGCCACCGATGGCAAGTTCCAGATCCAGGTCTTCGCTGCGGGTGAAATCGTTCCTGGCCTTCAGGCCCTGGATGCGACCCAGAACAAGACCGTGGAAATGTGCCACACCGCATCTTATTACTATGTGGGCAAGGATCCGACCTTTGCGTTCGGTTCCGCCTTTCCGTTCGGCCTCAATGCCCGCCAGATCAATGCCTGGTTCTATCATGGCGGTGGCCTGGAGCTGCTGAACGAATTCTACAAGAAGTATGGCGTCTACATGCTCCCCGGCGGCAACACCGGCGGTCAGATGGGCGGCTGGTTCCGCAAGGAAATCAAGACCGTGCAGGACTTGCAGGGTCTGAAGATGCGCATCGCCGGCATCGCCGGGCAGATTCTCGCCAAGTTGGGCGTAGTGCCGCAGCAGTTGGCCGGCGGCGATATCTATCCGGCGCTGGAAAAGGGCACCATCGACGCCGCCGAATGGGTCGGCCCTTATGATGACGAGAAGCTCGGCCTGCAGAAAGTGGCGCAGTATTACTATTATCCCGGCTGGTGGGAGGGCTGCGCCTCGCTGACCTTCTTCTACAATCAGGAAAAGTGGAACGAACTGCCCAAGAACTATCAAACGATCCTTCGCTCTGCGGCCGCTCAGGCCAATGGCGACATGCTGGCCAATTACGACACCAAGAACCCGGCTGCCGTGCAGCGGCTGGTGAAGGCGGGCGCGCAGCTGCGTCGCTATCCCAATGAAGTCATGGACGCCGCTTACAAGGTGGCCCAGGAGCTTTATGAAGAGATCGGCGCCAAGAACCCCGACTTCAAGAAGGTCCACGATCACGCCAAGGCATTCCGCAATGAGGAATATCTGTGGTGGCAGATCGTCGAATATACCTATGACGACTACATGGTGCGTGCCCGTACCCGCGGCTGAACCATCCTCGTCAGGCTTGAGCATAAAAGAAGCCCGGGGTGCAGTTGCACCCCGGGCTTTTTAGTCTGCGATCCGCGGGGCTAAGCCCTCGCGCCGTCGACGTGTCAGTTGGTGCCCGGGGTTGCCTGGGTGCGGCCACCTTCCTGCGCCGGGCCCTTGTGGGGATCCTGGGTGGACAGGCCGCTGCGGGGCGTGGTGGAGCCGGTGGTGTCCATGGGCGTGCCGCCGGTGGTCGAGCTGGCGCCCGGGGTGGCGGTGGTGCGGCCACCTTCCTGCGCGGCGCCCTTGTGATTGTCCTGGGTCATGGTGCCGCTCGGGGCGGTGGGCTTGGAGGCGCCATCGGCGGGGGACATGCCGGTGGTGTTGCTGCCGCCGGGGGTGGCGGTCGTGCGGCCGCCTTCCTGCGCCGGGCCCTTATGGTTGTCCTGGCTGGCGGTGCCGCTGGTCTGGGCGGTCGCGGCGACGCTGGACGCGATCAGCAGGGCGGCGGCGGCGAGCGTGAGTTTGCGCATGGTGGTCTCCTTTATGGTTCCTCTGGCAGTTACAACCTGTGGGAGGCCATTCGGTTCATTCACAGAAAAGCGAAGCAAAACCGTGCGGTTGCGCGGAACCTTTCGCCGGCGGTGTCTGGGTGGCTCTGCTTGATCTGCGGCAGGCGGGCCTCTAGTGTCCGCCGGCGCGCCATTGCGCGCGTTCTGTCCCGCCGAGGGGGAGGGGGCCAGGGAGGGGCAGCGGCGATCGCCTGCGCCGATCCCCTTGGCCGCCGCCGCCTGCCACCGCACCGCCGCCGAACCGAGCGCCATGATCGATCCCGCCCTTTCGCCTCACATGCGGCCCGACCGTTCCTTCCAGGGCCTTCTCCTGACCTTGCAGGCCTTCTGGGCCGACCAGGGCTGCGTGGTCCTGCAGCCCTATGACATGGAAGTGGGGGCGGGCACCTTTCATCCGGCGACCACCTTGCGGGCGCTGGGGCCGAAGCCCTGGAAGGCGGCCTATGTGCAGCCCTCCCGCCGGCCCAAGGATGGGCGCTATGGCGAGAACCCCAACAGATTGCAGCATTATTACCAGTTCCAGGTGATCCTGAAGCCCTCGCCCGCCAACCTGCAGGACCTCTACCTCCAGTCGCTGTCCGCCATCGGCATCGACACCCGGTTGCATGATGTGCGGTTCGTGGAGGATGACTGGGAGAGCCCCACTCTGGGCGCCTGGGGCCTCGGATGGGAGTGCTGGTGCGACGGCATGGAGGTTTCGCAGTTCACTTACTTCCAGCAGGTGGCCGGCATCGAGTGCGCGCCGGTCTCCGGCGAGCTGACTTATGGTCTGGAACGCCTCGCCATGTATGTGCAGGGCGTTGAGAACGTCTACGACCTGAATTTCAACGGCCGCGAGGGCGACGCCAAGATCAGCTATGGCGATGTCTTCCTTCAGGCGGAAAAGGAATACTCGCGGCACAATTTCGAGCATGCCGATACCGACATGCTGCTGGATCAGTTCCGCATGGCGGAAGCAGCCTGCGCCAAATATCTGGCCGCGGGCGATGCCGGTGAGCGGCATCTGATGGTGTTGCCGGCCTATGACCAGTGCATCAAGGCCTCGCATGTGTTCAATCTTCTGGATGCGCGCGGCGTGATCTCGGTCACCGAGCGCCAAAGCTATATACTGCGGGTGCGCGAGCTGGCCAAGGCCTGCGGCGCCGCCTGGCTGAAGACCGACGCGGGCGGGGCCGCCTGAGCGTCACATGGGCCCGATGACCCTGGAATTCCCCAGTCGGAACACCGTGTCACGGGCCACAACAGTGTAAGACGCGCGATGCGCCATCGGCTTCGGCCCGCCGGCGCATCCCCATGATGCGCCGGACGACGTGACCACCTGTTCACCACCTGGCTGGGGGCCTGGCGATGACCACCGAGACCCACGTCGCCTCCGCGCCCACCGGCACGGCGGGAGCGGACCCGAAGCGTTTGCGCGGCATGATTGCCGGAACGCTCGGCAACACGCTCGAATGGTATGATTTCGGCGCCTATGGCTTCCTGGCGGCGATCTTCGCCAAGAATTTCTTTCCCGCCGATGATGCCTTCCTCGGCCTCTTGGCCGCCTTTGGCATGTTCGCGGCCTCCTTCTTCATGCGCCCTCTGGGCGGCATCCTGTTCGGCGATATCGGCGATCGGTTCGGCCGCCGCCGCGCGCTCTATCTCTCCGCGATGCTGATGACGGTCTCCACCGTGGGCATCGGCCTTCTGCCCACCTATGCCATGGCCGGCGCGCTGGCGCCGGTGATGCTGCTGCTGATGCGCCTGCTCCAGGGCATCTCCGTGGGCGGCGAGCAGATCATGTCGGTGGTCTATCTGGCGGAAGGCGCGCCGCCGGCGCGCCGGGGGCTGATCGCCTCGCTGGCCACCTTCGGCGCCAACACCGGCACCTTGCTGGGCTCTGCCGTGGGCGCGGTGGTGGCGGCGACGCTGACCGCCGAGCAATTGGTGGACTGGGGCTGGCGGCTGCCGTTCCTGGCCGGCATCCTGCTCGGCGGGGTGGCGCTGGTGCTGCGGTCCGGCCTGGGGCCGGAGGCGGCGGGCGCCAAGCGGCAGGATCCGCCTTTGGTGGAAGCGCTGCGGGAGCGCGGGCGCGAGATTGCGCTGGGCGTGGCCATGACGGTGGCGGTCGGTGCGCTGTTCTATCTGATCTTCATCTATCTCACGACCTACATGCAGCAGGTGGACGGCATGCCGGCCCGGCTGGCGTTCGAGGTCAATACGGCGAGCATGCTGGTGCTGGTGGTGGCCTGCTGCGGCTTTGCCGCCCTGGGCGACCGGCTGGGCCGCAAGCCGGTGATGCTGGCGGGGCTGGTGGGCCTGGTGCTGTTCACCTGGCCGCTGTTCCACATGCTCGGCTCGGGCGCGCCGGCTGCGGTGCTGACCGCGCAGGTGGGGTTCGCGGTGCTGATCTCGGCCTATGCCGGGCCGATGCCGGCGGCGCTGGTGGAGCTGTTCCACCGCGACACCCGCTGCACCGCCTATTCGCTGGCGTGGAATTTCGGCGTGGGCTGGGTGGGGGGCCTCACCCCCATGGTGGCGGTCTATCTCATCCACCGCTTTGCCAGCCCCATGGCACCGGCGCTGCTGATCATCGCATTGTCGGCGGTGTCGCTGCTGGCGGTGCTGCGTCTGAGGGACCGCACCGGCGGGCCGATCTGAAGCTTATCCGGACACCCTCCAGCCGCGCCCGCGGGGCGTTTTGCCTCCAAGCGCCGCCGCCGCCCGCAAGCGACACCTTGCTGGCCGGAAATTTCTACCTGGCACGCGTGTTCTTTGTCCCAAATTGCTTGTGCGCCGTCTCTCCGACCGGGTAGGGATCGAAGGGTGGCGACATGGCAGGGGGGCATGGGATGACCGGGGCGATCACGGCGGACGGTGCTCTTGAGCAAGGCGGACGCGAGGCGGCCGATGGAGCGCCGAGCGCCAATCCCGTCTCGCCGCGGGTGATCCTCGCCGGCGCCTTGGGCAATACGCTGGAATGGTATGACTTCGCCGCCTACGGCTTTTTCGCCACCACCTTCGCCCGCAACTTCTTCCCCACCAGCGATGCCTTCGTCGGCCTGATCTCGGCCTTCGGCATCTTCGCCGCCTCGTTCCTGATGCGCCCGCTGGGCGGCATCATCTTCGGCCATGTGGGCGACCGCTACGGGCGCCGGCGGGCGCTGCTGCTGTCCGTGGGTCTGATGTGCGTGTCCACGGTGGCCATCGGCCTCCTGCCCACCTATGCCACCCTGGGCGTGTTCGCGCCTTGCCTGCTGCTGCTGCTGCGGCTGCTGCAAGGGGTGTCCATCGGCGGCGAATACACCACCTCGGCCATCTTTCTGGCGGAGATCTCACCGCTGCGTTGGCGCGGCTTCATCACCAGCTTCTCGGCCATGGGCGCGACGGGCGGCATCCTGCTGGGTTCGGCGGTCGGGGCGGCCACCGCCAGCGTGATCTCGCAGGAGGCGCTGGTGGCGTGGGGCTGGCGGGTGCCGTTCCTGCTCGGCATCGTGCTCGGCCTCGCCACATTGGTGCTGCGCCAGGGCACGCAGGAAACCGCAAAGCCGGCGGGCGATCTGCGCGAGGCGCCGCTGGTGCAGGCCTTCCTCAGCGACGGCGCCAATATCGCCCGCTCCATCGCCCTCAATGCCATGCTGGGCGTCGGCTTCTACATGCTGTTCGTCTATCTCACCACTTATATGCAGCAGGTGGACCATCTGCAGAGCCGGATCGCGCTGCAGATCAACACCGTGTCCATGGTGGTGCTGGTGCTGCTGTGCCCGGTGTTCGCGGCGCTGAGCGACGTGGTGGGCCGCAAGATCGTCATGGTCGGGTCCCTGGCGGCGCTGATGCTGGCCTCCTGGCCGCTGTTCCGCATGCTGGATGGCGGTACCGAGGGGCAAGTGCTGGCGGCGCAGGTGATGTTCGCGGTGCTGATGGCCGCTTATATGGGCCCGATGCCCGCCGTGCTGGTGGAGATGTTCAAGGCGCAGACCCGCTGCTCGGCCATGTCGGTGGGCTACAATCTGGCGCTGGGCGTGGCCGGCGGCACGGTGCCGATGATCTCGGTCTATCTGGTGAGCCGCCTGCATGACGACATGGGGCCGGCCATCTACATGATCGTGGTGGCGGGCATCTCGCTCATCGCCGCCTTGACCCTCACGGAGCGCGCCCGTCGCCCCCTGCCGTGAGGGGGGCAGGCCTCGACGGCGGCGGCGAAAGGCTTTAGGCAGACGGCTCGAAGTCTTGGCTCCACCCGCGGCGTCCCCGGCGTCATTCCCCGTCCGGGGGCTTACAGAACCGATCCCATGCCCGATCTGCTTCTTGAACTGTTCAGCGAAGAAATTCCCGCCCGCATGCAGGCCCAGGCGGCCGAGTCCCTGCGCAAGCTGGTGACCGATGCGCTGGTGGCCCGCGGCCTGCTCTATGAGGGCGCCAAGGCGTTCGTGACCCCGCGCCGGCTGGCGCTGGCGGTGCACGGTTTGCCCGGCCGGCAGGCGGACAGCCGCGAGGAGCGCAAGGGCCCGCGGGTGGGCGCGCCCGATGCGGCCATCCAGGGCTTCCTGAAAAGCGCCGGGCTCGACAGCCTGGAGCAGGCCAAGATCGAGAGCGACCCCAAGAAGGGCGAGTTCTACGTGGCGGTGATCGAGCGCCCCGGCAAGGCCACCACCGAGGTGATTGCCGAAATCGTACCGGAGATCATCCGCACCTTCCCCTGGCCGAAATCCATGCGCTGGGGCACCGGCAGCCTGCGCTGGGTGCGCCCGCTGCATTCCATCGTCTGCACCTTCGGCACCGATGTGGAAGAGCCGGAAGTGGTGCGGTTCGAGGTGGAGGGCATCGTCTCCTCCGACATCACCCGCGGCCACCGCTTCCTCTCGCCCGACGCCTTCCAGGTGCGCCGGCTGGACGATTGGATGGCAAAGCTGGAGGCCGCCAAGGTGGTGGCCGACCGCGACCGCCGCAAGGACATCATCCTCAACGACGCCAAGGATCTGGCCCTGGTCCATGGCCTTGAGCTGGTGGAAGACGAAGCCCTGCTTGAGGAAGTGTGCGGGCTGGTGGAATGGCCGGTCACGCTGATGGGAACGTTCGAGGAGCGCTTCCTCGACATCCCGGACGAGGTGATCCGCGCCACCATCCGTGCCAACCAGAAGTGCTTCGTGCTGCGCGATCCGCGCACCGGGCGCCTCGCCAACCGCTTCATCCTGGTCTCCAATCTGGCCGCCTCCGACGGCGGCGCGGCCATCGTTGCCGGCAACGAGCGGGTGATCCGCGCCCGGCTGTCGGACGCCAAATTCTTCTGGGACGGCGACCGCCGCACCCCGCTGGCGGACCGGCTGGGCAAGTTCGAGCACATCACCTTCCATGAGAAGCTGGGCTCCCAGGCCAAGCGCATCGACCGCATCGCCCAATTGGCGCGGGATCTGGCGCCGCAGGTGGGCGCCGATCCGGATCTGGCCGAGCAGGCCGCGCGCATCGCCAAGGCCGACCTTCTGACCGAGGTGGTGGGCGAGTTCCCCGAGTTGCAGGGCCTTATGGGCCGCTATTATGCGGAAGGCGAAAACCTGCCGCCGGAGGTGGCCGCCGCCTGCGAGGAGCATTACAAGCCGCAAGGCCCCTCCGATCGGGTGCCGACCGCGCCGGTGTCCATCGCCGTGGCGCTGGCGGACAAGATCGACACTTTGGTGGGCTTCTGGGCCATCGACGAGAAGCCCACGGGCTCCAAGGACCCCTACGCCCTGCGCCGGGCGGCGCTGGGGGTGATCCGGATCATCCTCGACAATGACCTGCGCCTGCCGCTGTCGCCGGTGCTGGTGGCCGCCACCCGCCCCATTCTGGGCGAGGCGCATTATGCCACCCATCCGCACGACGTGCTGAAGCTGGAGAGCTTCGCCGACAAGCTGGTGAGCGACCTGCTGCAGACCCTGGCCCGTCGCATCGCCAAGGTGCCCGCCGACGCGGACCCGGTGGCGGAAGCCCGCGTGGAAGGCCTGACCATGGCCGGCGATCTGGCCAGCGACCTGCTGGCCTTCTTCGCCGACCGGCTGAAGGTGCATGTGCGCGAGCGCGGCGCCCGGCACGATCTGGTGGATGCGGTGTTCGCGCTGCCGGGCCAGGACGACCTGCTGCTGGTGGTACGCCGGGTGGAGGCGCTGGGCGCCTTCCTGGAGACCGAGGACGGCAAGATCCTGCTGGCGGGCTATCGCCGGGCGGTGAACATCCTGCGCATCGAGGAAAAGAAGGACGGCGTGCGCTTCCAGGGCCCGGCGGAAGCCAAGCTGCTGGCGGAGCCCGCCGAAGACCATCTGGCCGCCGCCATCGAGGTGGTGAAGCGGCAGGTGGCGGTGGCGGTGAAGGCGGAGGACTATGCCGCCGCCATGGCCGCCCTCTCGCACCTGCGCGAGCCGGTGGATGCCTTCTTCGACGCGGTGACGGTGAATGCGCCGGAGCCGGCGCTGCGGGCCAATCGCCTCAAGCTGCTGGACGAAATCCGCGCCGCCACCCGCGGCATCGCCGATTTCGACCGGATCGAGGGCTGAGGCGCGATTATTTTTCGCGCCCCCGGCGGCTCAGTGCGCCGCCGGGCAGGGACGGCGGCGGATCGCCGCCATGGTTAATGCTTTGCCGTCGCGCGATCCGCGGCGGCCACCGCGCTCCCGCCGCCGGTTGTGGCCGGCGCCGGTTGCGGCCTTGGCCGCCTGAGGCCCGCCTGGTGCGCTGACGCGCCCGTGGCCCTCCCGGCCCCACGCACCGCGCCGCATGTGGTGCCAGATGTCTTGCCAGCGTTGGATTTTACCTCTGCGCCCCGGCGCCGGCGGACCCGTGCGCGCCGGTATTTCCCAGCGCCGGGCTGTGCGTAAGGTTCGTTAATGAAGATGTGCCGAGGAAGATTGCAACGGACCGTACAGCTTCGGACCGTTTCTTGCGACTTTCTTAAACAGGCCTGGTTTGATGTCCAATTTCAGCTTCTGTTAAGACAAGTAAATAACATCTTCCATTTGTCCTTTAGGGAAATCTTCATCGGCCTCTGCCACGGTTCCGTTACAAGTGGGGTAGTAACGGGTGAGCGTAACGATGACCGATGCCTATCGGCCCAGAGCAAAATACGTGATCGGGCCGGACGGAAGTCCACTGACCATTGCGGATCTCCCGCCCCCGGACACCCGTCGCTGGGTGATCCGCCGCAAGGCGGAAGTGGTGGCGGCCGTGCGCGGCGGTCTCATCAGCCTGGAGGATGCGTGCAAGCGCTATACGCTCACGGTGGATGAGTTCCTGTCCTGGCAGGCCTCCATCGAGCAGCACGGCCTGCCGGGCCTGCGCACCACGCGCATCCAGCACTACCGGCAGTAGGCCGGCCGCTGGCCGGCCCTGCCGGCGATCCGGCACACGACAGGACAGGGGGCTGCCGGGGGGCACGCCCCCTGTGCCATGTTCGGACGGTGTCGCGGGACTATCCCGCCGCCACCGGCGCGCGGATCGCGCGCACGAAATCCGCCAGGCGCCGGGCGCCGTCGGCCACCGCGCCCACATTCTGGATGATCAGATCCGCCTGCAGGTCCACCTCCGGCGCACGGGCGAGGCGGGCGGCCACATCGTCCGCGCTCTCGCGGCCACGGGCGGACAGCCGCGCCGCCAGCACCGCCGGCGGGGCCGTGACCAGCACCACATGGAGCCGCGCGAACCGCCGCCGCGCCTCGGGCAAGGTGGCGCGCGAGCCATTGGCCATCACGGTACGGCCGGCGCGGATGGCGTCCGCCACCTCCGGCCCCAGCGCATAGGCGAGGCCATGGGCCCGCCAGGACAGCGGATAGAGACCCGCCGCCAGGTCCGCCTCGAAGACGGCGGGATCGATGGGGGTATGGTCCTCGCCGGTGGTGTCGGTGCGGGTGACGCGGCGGCGGGCCATGTGGATGTCCGCCCGGTCCGCCAGATCGGCCTGGGCGGCGGCCATGAGCGTGTCCTTGCCGGCCCCGGACGGGCCGACCACCAGCACCAGAGCGCCGGGGCCGAGGGGCGCCGGAGCGGCCCCGCTCATGCCACCCGCTGCCCCTCGCGCCACACCGCGCGGGCCACCGGGATCTCGCCGGCCATGGCCACCCGCACCAGATCGGCCCGCTTTCCGAGGGCGATCTCGCCGCGATCGGTGAGCTTGGCGGCCTCGGCGGGGTTCTTGGTCACCATGCGCACCGCCTGCGCCAGCGAAAGCGAGGGCACCCGCCGCACCAGATCGAACGGCGCCCACAGCAGGCTGGCCGGCACATAGTCCGAGGACAATATGTCCAAGAGCCCCAGCCGGGCCAGTTCTTCCGCCGCCACATTGCCGGTGTGCGAGCCGCCGCGCACCAGATTGGGCGCGCCCATGAGCACGCGGATGCCGGCCTCGTGCGACAGGCGCGCGGCCTCCACCGTGGTGGGGAATTCGGCGATGGCGAGGCCGTCGCCAATGGCTTCCGCCACATGCTCGGGGGTGGCGTCGTCATGGCTGGCCAGCACGATGCCACGTGGGTGCGACAGCGCCACCAGGCCTTCCCGGTTCGGCCGGGAATAGCGGGTGTGATAGTCCATGCGGGTGGCGACGATCACGTCCAACTCGTCGTCGCTGATGCCGCTCTTCTTCTTGTAATAGGCGCGGAAGTGCTCGGTACTGGCGAACTGGCGCTGGCCGGGGGTGTGGTCCATCAGCGAGATCAGATGGACTTTGTGGCTCTCCAGCAGCGCCGCCGTATCCTCGACCACCGTATCGGTGGCCACTTCGCAGCGCAGATGCACCAGATGGTCGGCGCGCAGCACGCCGGCGGCCTTGGCCTCGTTCAGCGCCGCCAGCAGGATGGGGGCATCGCCATCCATGCCCACGGCGCGCTTGTCCGGCCACACCCGCAGGGAATCGAACACGGTGGTGATGCCGGAGGCGGCGATCTGCCCATCATGGGCCAGCACGGCGGAGAGCGGGTTCCAGCGCACCTTGGGCCGGGGCGCCAGATGGCCCTCCACATGGTCGGTGTGCAGTTCCACCAGGCCGGGCAGCAGATAGTCGCCCTCCAGATCTTCGGCGCCCGCCGGCACGGCGCCGGTATCGATGGCGGTGATGCGGCCACCCTGAAGGCGCACATGGCCGCTGACTTCGCCATCGGCGAGCACGATGCGGGCGTTGGCGAGCACCAGCTCTGGGGTGCCGGACTGGGTCATGGGTAGGCTCCTGGTAAAGGGCGTGAGGTCACTGCGGGCGCCCGGCGAAGGACGAGACATCCACCACCACGTCGGCCACCGCGTCGCGGGTGTCGGCGTCGTGGAAAATGCCGAGAAGGCCGGTGCCCTGGGCCTTCTTCTCGCGAATGAGGTCGATCACTACCGCGCGATTGACCACGTCCAGCGAGGCGGTGGGTTCGTCCAGCAGCAGCAAAGGCTGGCTGGCGATGAAACCGCGGGCCACATTCACCCGCTGCTGCTCGCCGCCGGAGAAGGTGGCCGGCGGCAGGCCCCACAGGCGCTCCGGCAGATTGAGCCGGGCCAGCAGCTCCTGGGCGCGGGCGCGGGCGGTGTCCGCCGGCACGCCTTCGGCGGCCAGCGGCTCGGCCACCACGTCGAGGGCCGAGACGCGGGGGATCACCCGCAGGAACTGGCTCACATAGCCGATGCGGCGGCGGCGCAGATCCAGCATGCGGCGGGGGGCGGCATGGGCCACATCCACCGCGCCATCGTCATCCGCCAGCCAGATGGCGCCGGAGTCGGTGCGGTAGTTGCCATAGACCATCTTGAGGATGGAGCTTTTGCCGGCCCCGGACGGTCCGCCCAAAGCGACGCAGGTGCCGGCCTGGACCTCGAAGGCGGCGCCATCCACCACCGGCAGGCGGGTGCCGCCGCGCAGGTGCAAGGTGAATTCCTTGGCGAGGCCCTCCACCCGCAGCAGCGTGCCGGTGGGCAGGAGCGGGACGGGGACGGCGCGCGGGGGGGCGTCGGGGGTGTGAAGATGCGCGGTCATGCGGCAAGCACCGAGGAAACGAGGAGCTGGGTATAGGCCTCGCGCGGATCGTCGAGCACCTGATCAGTAAGCCCCTGCTCGATCACCAGTCCCTCCTTCATCACCATGATGCGGTGGGAGAGCAGGCGGGCGACCGCCAGGTCGTGGGTGACGATGATGACCGCGAGGCCAAGATCCGCCACCAGCGAGCGGATCAGATCCAGCAGGCGCGCCTGCACCGAGACATCGAGGCCGCCGGTGGGCTCGTCCATGAACACGAGGCGCGGCTGAGTGACGAGGTTGCGGGCGATCTGCAGCCGCTGGCGCATGCCGCCGGAGAAGGTGCGGGGATCATCATCGATGCGGTCCGGCTGGATTTCCACCCGGCCGAGCCAATCGATGGCCTCATCGCGGATGCCGGCATAGTTGCGCCAGCCCACCGCCATCAGGCGCTCGCCCACATTGCCACCGGCGGACACCGCCATGCGCAGGCCCTGTTCCGCATGTTGGCGCACGAAGCCCCAGTCGGTGCGCAGCAGCAGGCGGCGCTCGCCTTCGGAGAGGCCGGCCAGATCGCGCATCTCGCCATCGCGCATGCGGTAGCTGACCTTCCCGGCGGAGGGCTCCAGCTCGGTGGAGAGCAGGCCCAGCAGCGTGGACTTGCCGGAGCCGGATTCGCCGACGATGGCCAGCACTTCGCCGGGGTGGATCTCCAGATTCACATCCCGGCAGCCGAGGCGCCGGCCATAATAGCGCGTCAGGCCTTCGGCCCGCAGCAGCGGAGCGTCGTTTAGGAGAGCATTGCCGGTCATTGCGCGGCCTCGGTGGCTCGGATCAGGGGGAACGCCGTGTCAGCGGCGGCACGGGCTCCCTCCCCCCTTGCGGGGGAGAAGATTGAATCAGAGATTTGGCGATATCGCCCTCGGCATTCAGGCGCCGCCTCTCGGCTCGTCATGGCCGGGCTTGTCCCGGCCATCCACGTCGCGCCGACCGCGCGCGCATGGACATGAAGCGCCAAGCCGATCCGCGTGGATGCCCGGGACAAGCCCGGGCATGACGACCCACCCAGAGGGGACGGCACGCCTATGCCGCCAAGAAGCTGCGCCGCGCCGGTCATCGGGCGGCCTCGGTGGCGCGCGGTGCGGGCATCTCCGCGCCGTCGGGCGCCAGATCCACATGCATGCTCACCCCATGGCGGCGGAAGCCGAGGGTCTCGTAGAAGGCATGGGCGCGCTCGCGCTTGGCGTTGGAGGACAGCACCAGCTTGTAGCAGCCCTTC
This sequence comes from Azorhizobium sp. AG788, assembly GCF_943371865.1. Lineage (GTDB taxonomy): Bacteria > Pseudomonadota > Alphaproteobacteria > Rhizobiales > Xanthobacteraceae > Azorhizobium. The sequence goes on from NZ_CALRWL010000068.1 coordinate 15,804, forward strand.
TCCGCCGCCTTGGCCATGGCAAAGCGCATCATCTGCGCGCCGATGCCCAGCCCCTGTTGGTCGGGATCCACCACCACGTCTTCGACAATGGCGGAGGGGGCGCCCATGTGGCCGAGATTGTCCATCACCAGCAAAGCAAACGTGCCCACCACAGCGGCCGCGTCTTCGGCCACATAGAGCACATAGTCGGGATAGCGGGCGAAGCGGGCAAACAGCGCTTGCGCTTCCGGCAAGGCCAGCATGGCGCCGTCATCCATGCCCGGCTGGGCATAGAGGGCAAGCACCGCCGGCAGATCGGCCGCGGTGGCCGGGCGGATGGTGAGCGCGCTCATTCCGCCGGCTCCGTGACGATAGTGGTCGGATGCTCAGCAACAGCCGGCGCCTTCAGTGGGGAGGCGCTCATCTCGCCGGTATGGCCCGCTTCCTGGCGGGTGTTGCAATAATCGGTGTCGGAGCACACGAACATGCGCCCGCCGCGATCATCCAGCACCACCTCGTCCAGATAGACCCCGTGGGCACCGCACAGAGCGCAGGGCTTGGCGAAGTGCTGCACCTGGAACGGATGGTCCTCGAAATCCAGCGGCACCACGCTGGTGTGCGGCGGGATGGCATAGATGCGCTTCTCGCGCCCCGCGCCGAACAATTGCAGCGCCGGGCTGTCGTCCATCTTCGGATTGTCGAACTTGGGGATGGGCGAGGGGTCCATCACATAGCGCCCGGCCACTTCCACCGGATAGGCATACGTGGTGGCGATGTGGCCGTGATGGGCGATGTCCTCATAGAGCTTCACATGCATGAGGCCGTAGTCCGCCAGGCCATGCAGCTTGCGGGTCTCGGTCTCGCGCGGCTCCAGGAAGCGCAGCGGCTCGGGGATCGGCACCTGATAGACCAGCACCTGATCGTCGGCGAGCGGTGCCTCCGGGATGCGGTGGCGGGTCTGGATGATGGTGGCATCCGCGGTGCGGGTGGTGGTGGCCACCCCCGCCGTGGTCTCGAAGAAGCCGCGGATGGCCACCGCATTGGTGGTGTCGTCCGAGCCCTGGTCGATGACTTTCAGCACATCGTCATGGCCGAGGATGGCGGCGGTCACCTGCACGCCGCCGGTGCCCCAGCCATAGGGCATGGGCATCTCGCGGCTGGCGAACGGCACCTGATAGCCGGGAATGGCGATGGCCTTCAGGATGGCCCGGCGGATCATCCGTTTGGTCTGCTCGTCCAGATAGGCGAAATTATAGGTGATGGCGGGCATGCCCGCCTTGGTGATCGCCTGAGCATTGATTGGCGCGTTCATTCCGCGGCCTCCTTCTGCGTGGCGGCCTCGGCATGCTCGGCGTGCATGCGGCGCACCAGTTCCAACTCGGCCTGGAAATCCACATAATGGGGCAGTTTCAGATGCTCCACGAAGCCGGTGGCCTGCACATTGTCCGAGTGCGAGAGCACGAATTCCTCGTCCTGGGCCGGCGCACTCTTTTCTTCGCCCAGTTCGGCAAAGCGCAGCGCCCGGTCCACCAGGGCCATGGACATGGCCTTGCGCTCGCTCTGGCCGAACACGAAGCCATAGCCGCGGGTGAATTTCGGCGGCACGTCGGCGGAACCCTTGAACTGGTTCACCATCTGGCATTCGGTGACGGAGATGGGGCCGAGCGGCACCGCAAAGCCCAGTTCCTCCACCACCAGTTCCAGTTCCACCTCGCCGAAGCGGATCTCGCCGACGAACGGATGGCTGCGGGCATAGCCGCGCTGGGTGGAATAGCCCAGCGACAGCAGGAAGCCCTCATCGCCCCGCGCCAGATTCTGCAGGCGCAAGGCGCGGTCGGCGGGGAAGCTCAAAGGCTCGCGGGTGAGGTCGCCGGGCTCGCCATCGTTGGCGGGGGCGGCCTCAATCAGGCCTTCGTCGCCCAGCAGATCGGTGACGCGGGGCATGGCCTCGTCCTCCGGTGCCGGGACCCGCGCCGGGGCCGGACGCTCCGGGCCGGGGGCACCAGAGAGGGTGGCGAGATTGGGGTCCAGCAGGCGGTGGGTGTAATCAAAGGTGGGGCCGAGCACCTGCCCGCCGGGCATGTCCTTGTAAGTGGCGGAGATGCGCCGCCGCACGGTCATGGCGGCGGTGTCCACCGGCGCGCAATAGCCGAAGCGCGGCAGTGTGGTGCGGAACGCCCGCACCAGGAAGATCGCCTCGATCAGATCGCCGCGCGCCTGCTTGATGGCGAGAGAGGCCAAGGAGCGATCATAGAGTGAGCCTTCGCTCATCACCCGGTCCACGGCCAAGGTGAGCTGCTCGGAAATCTGGTCGATGCCGATCTCGGGCACGGCGGGATCGCCGCGCCGCTGCTCGGCCATCAGCGCGTGGGCATTGCGGATGGCGGTTTCGCCGCCTTTGACAGCCACATACATGGGCTCAGTCCTCCGAGGCGATGCGCGTGGAGCGGGGCAGGCCGGCCACGGCACCGGGGGCGGTGAGGATGAAATCCAGGCCCAGCGGGAACAGGGCGCGGTTGGCGGTGAGGCGTGCGGCAAAGTCCGCCGGCAAAGGCGCGGCGCCGAAGCCGACGCGGTCCTTGATGCCGGGGCCGTGCAGCGTGAAAGGCGCGGTGCTCAGGCTCGCCATGCCCATCACCACTGTGGTGGAGCGGTCCGGATAGTCCGGCTCGCCTGGGGCGAAGCTGTGCAGTGCCGGCAATTGCACTGGATCGGCGATGAAGGCGAAGCGCGCATCGGCCGGGTCGGCCACCAAAGGCGCGCCGGTGTGGAAGCGCAGGAAATCGGCCACATCGGCGGTGGCGGACAAGGGCGCGTCGAGCCAGAACGGCGTCTCATAATCCAGCAGCGCCAAGGCGACAGCCGCCAGTTCGGCGGAGAGGGGGGCCGGCGGGGTGAGCGTGGTGGGCAGGGCCATGGGGCGGCCGGGACGGGCCAGCGCCCACATGATCGCCTTGAAGGCGGATTGGGAATTACGGACGGGGTCGGCGAAGCCTAAGGCCAGGGCCGTCATCAGTCTTCTCCTCGCACCATGGTGAAGAAATTGACCTTGGTGGCCTGGGTCTTTTCCTGCTGCACCAGGCTCTCGGCGGCGAGCCGCAGGCGCACCGGGGCCAGCGCGTCTTCCACCAGGGGGCTGAGGGCCGGGTCCTGCCACAAAGCATCCAGCACCGCCGCCATGCGCGCCCGGGCCGGATCGCGGCCGATCAGATAGGACACGCCGGTGGCGCCGCCCTCGATGCGCACGGCGGCGCGGGTGACGGTGGCCTCCCCGGCATTGAACGCGGCACCGTCGCCGCCGATTCGCCCGCGCACCATGGCAAGGCCCACCTCGGCGGGGCGCAGGTCATGGATGGCCGGCAGGGGGCGGAACCGTTCCACCGCCGCGTCCAGTTCTTCGGCGGTTGCGCGGGCCAGAAGGCCCATCATCGCCTGTCGGCGGGCCGTATCGTCCACGGACATTCCGCGCCTCCGTTCCCTGTGCCTGCTGACCCGGTGCGGGTTTCGCAGCATCACTGGACTTCATTTGTATAAAAGTCTATACAAATGTTCAAGCGCGGGCACCGCGAAAATCCGGGGGGCATATCGTGGGTGGTGAAGCGGACGAGATGATGGACCAGCCGGATCACGCGACGATGACGGACCCGGCCAAGACCGACATGAAGCGCGGTTCCGGCGTCTCGCTCTGGCGGCAGATCGCCGAGACGCTGGAAGAGGAGATCGCCTCCGGCGCGCGCGCGGCCGGCGCGCGCCTGCCGGTGGAGGCGGAGCTGGCGGACCGGTTCGGGGTCAATCGCCACACCGTGCGCCGGGCCTTGGGCGTGCTGGCGGAGCGTGGCCTGATCGAGGCCACCGCCGGGCGCGGCACCTTCGTGAAGGAGGCGCCGCTGCGCTATCCCATCGGCCCGCGCACCCGCTTTTCCGAGATCGTCTCCGCCGGCGGGCGCGAGCCGTTCGGGCGGTTTCTCGGCTCCAAGGTGGAGCCGGCCTGTGCCGAGGCGGCGCGCGAATTGCGCGTGGCCGAGGGCACCTTGGTGCTGCGCATCGACTCCATCCACGAGGCGGACGGGGTGCCCATCTCCATGGGCACCGCCTGGTTTCCCCATGCCCGCTGCCAGGATCTGGACCTCATCTATGCCGCCACCGGCTCGCTGACCCGGGCGCTGTCCACCCTGGGCATCGCCGACTATCGCCGCTGGGAGACGCGGGTGAGCGCGCGCGCCGCCGATGATCGCGAGCGCGACATGCTCTCGCTTGCCAGCGGCCGATCGGTCATGGTGGTGGAGCGCATCGACGTGGACGTGACCGGCACCCCGCTGCAATGGGGTCGCTCCAGCTTCGCGGCGGACCGCGTGCAACTGATCATCAAGCCTTGAGGACCCCATGAGCCGGATCGAGACCCTGGAACAACTGCGAACCCACTACAAGGCGGTCAGCCCCCGCGCGGCGCAGAAGGTTCTCGCCCGGCTCGATCGTCATTGCCGGTCGTTCATCGCGCTGAGCCCGTTCGTGATGCTGGCCACATCCAGCGCCGCCGGCGCCATGGACGTCACCCCGCGCGGCGATCATCCCGGCTTCGTGGCGGTGGACGACGACACCACCTTGCTGCTGCCGGACCGCCCCGGCAACAACCGCCTGGATTCCCTCACCAATCTGCTTGAAAATCCCGGCGTCGGCCTGCTGTTCCTTATCCCCGGCGTGGACGAGACCTTGCGGATCAACGGCACCGCCGAGATCCATGTGGACCCGGACCTGCGGGCGCGGTTCGCGGTGGGCGGCAAGGTGCCGACCTCGGTGCTGAAGGTCAGCGTGCGCGAGGCTTATCTGCATTGCGCCAAGGCGTTCATGCGCTCGCAGCTGTGGGACCCGGCGGCGCAGGTGGAGCGCACCGTTCTGCCCACGCTGGGCGAGATGCTGAAGGACCAGATCGGCCTGGCGGAAGCCGAGAGCCAGGAGGCCATGCTGGTCCGCCTCAAGGAAGCGATGTACTGAGCCGCTGCTCGGTCCAAAGGCCCGCCGCCCTCAGGCGGCGGCCACCTTGCGGCCGATGATGGCGAAGCGCAGCCGCGACGACACGAAGTCGATGGCCGCCACGGTGGCCAGGATCATGAGGATGATGACGCACACCTGATCCATCTCCAGGGTGCGGATCAGCTCGGTGAGATAGCCGCCGATGCC
>NZ_CALRWL010000069.1:0-20562 GCF_943371865.1 Azorhizobium sp. AG788
CGCCACCCGCTGTTGCTGGCCGCCGGAGAGGCTGGTGGGCGCGCGCTCGGCGAAATCGCCCAGGCCGACGCGGGCCAGCGCATCCAGGGCGCGGCGGCGCTGCTCGGCCTTGGGCAGGCCGCGCACCTTCAGCGGATAGGCCACGTTGCGCCACAGGCTCATATGCGGGAACAGCGCATAGGACTGGAACACCACCCCCAGCGCCCGCTCATGGGGCTGAAGGTCGGTGATGTCGCGGCCATCGACGATGATGCGGCCGGTATCGGGCCGGGTGAACCCGGCCAGCAGCTTCAGCAAGGTGCTCTTGCCGGAGCCGGACGGGCCGATCACCGCCAGCAGTTCGCCGGTGGCGATCTCCAGATTGATGTCGAACACCCCCGCAGTGCTGCCGGGATAGCGAAACGAGATATTCTCGAACCGCACGCTCATGATGCTGCTCCCGCCCGCGCCGCACGGGCGGTGAGCGCCCCGGCGGAAGCCGCCAGCACCGCCAGCACCAGCAGCACCACGGTGGCCGCGCAGGCAAAGCCGGTGGCGCCGTAGAAGGCCTGGAGCAAGGTGATGGGATAGGTGCGCGACAGGAAGCCGGCGATCAGATTGGAGATCTGGAACTCGCCGATGGAAATGGCCGAGACCGTGATCAGCCCCGCCAGCAGGCTGTGGCGGATCAGCGGCAGGACGATATCGACGAAGCGGGCGCGGAACGGCGCGCCGAGCGTCGCCGCCACCCGCTCCAGTTCGGCCAGATTGAGATTGGTCATGTCGGACAACAGGATGTTCAGCAGATAGGGCAGCGTCACCACCACATGGGCGGCGATCAGCAGCCAGATGGACCCCAGCCAGGGCAGCGCGTCGGACGAGAACACCAGGATGAAGCCGAACCCCAGCACCAGTTCCGGGGTGGCCACCGGCAGCAGCGTCACGATGCGCGCCGCCGCCTGCACCCCGCGCCGGGCGCTGGAATAGATGGCATAGGCGAGCGGCACCGCGATCAGCATGTTGAGCACGCAGGTGGCCGCCACCACTTGCAGGCTGGTGGCGAACGCCCGGCGGAAGCTGGGATCGCTGGCCAGTTCCACATACCAGCGCCCGGTGAGCCCGGTGGGCAGCAGGGAATTGGTCCAGCTCTCCCCCACCGACCCCACCACCAGCAGGACGATCGGCGCGAACAGGAAGGCGAGATAGAGGATCGTGGCGAGCACGGCGCTGACTGCCCCCAGGTGAACGGCCTTGTTCTGCCCAAAGCCGATGATGTTTTTATGACATTTTGGAAGAAAACGGTCAGCCCGTCCTCACACCGGCGTCGCGCGATCCAGCCGCAGCAGGCGCGCGGCCACATGGGGGAGCACGTCCTCCACGGTTTCGCACACCAGCACCCCCGGCACGCTGGGGGCGTTGAGGAGGGCCAGCACCAGGCGGTTGAAGTGCATGCCGAAGGCCATTTCGCTCAAGGTGCCATACTCGCCCCCCACAGCCACCAGAACTTCGCAGGCCCGCGCCACCACCGCATTGCGGGCCGGTCCCAGACCGGTGGCCAGCGGGATGGTCACATAGGGGTTTGCGGTGTCCCATTCGTCGTCCGGAATGATGCCGATGGTCACGCCGCCGGCGGAAAAGGCGCCGCGGCTGGCCGCTTCCATCACCCCCTTGCGGCCGCCGGTCAGCAGGGTCAGGCCCAGCTGGGCAAAGGCCCGCCCCAGGGCTTCGGCGACGATTTCCTGCTCCGCATTGGCGTTCTTGGGGCCGATGATGCCCACGGGAACCCGCCGCATCCGGCCGCTGGCGGTGAGCAGCGCCAGGGCTTCCACCGGCGAGACCGAGCGCACCACTTCCGTGACATCGTCCACCAGCGGGCACCAGACCAGCGCCCAGGGATCAAAGCGCTCGGCGCCGCACACGAGCATGCCGCTCTCGGTCCAGACCAGAGGCGCGGGGGTGGACGGGGGGCGGGTAGAGGGGAGCATGGCAAAGCGCTTTCTCAACAATCCGGCTCGACCGGCGACGGGCGGTGGCTTACGATGCCACGATGTAAGTTTTCTTACATCTTCCACCGCAAAACGCCAACCGCCCGCACCAGGCTTTTTGCCACCGCCCTGCCCGCCGGAACGCCGCCCATGCCCCCCGCCGATCTTGATGCCGACGTCTCCCCGCGCCAGCAGGAAATCGTCACCCGCGTCCGCGAACAGGGCTTCGTCACCATCGAGACCCTGGCGAAGATGTTCGATGTCTCGCCCCAGACCGTGCGCCGCGACATCATCCGCCTGGACGAGGTCGGCCTGATCCAGCGCTTTCACGGCGGCGCCGGCCAGCGGGAGAACACCACGCGCCTCGGCTATTCCCAGAAGCGCGACACCTCGCCCGATGGCAAGCGCCGCATCGCCCTCGCCTGCGCCGCCTTGATTCCCCACGGCTCGTCCGTGAGCCTGGACGTGGGCACCACCGTGGAGGCGGTGGCCCACGCGCTGCTGGACCACCGCCGCATGCATGTGATCGCCACCAGCCTCGGCGCCGCCACCCTTCTGGCGGACAGCCAGGTGGGCGACGTGGTGGTCACCGGCGGCCTGCTGCGCGGGGCGGACGGCTCGCTGGTGGGGGATGCCGCCATCGCCGCCATCAACCGCTTCCGCGTCGATACCGCCATCCTGGCCTGCTCCGGCTTTGATGACGAGGACGGCTCGGTGATGGATTTCGATGTGCTCAAGGTGGCGATCAAGCAGGCCATGGTCGCCCAGGCCCGGCGGGTGATCCTGGTGGCGGATGCGGCGAAATTCGCCCGCTCCGCTCTGGTGCGGGTGATGCCGTTCGAGGCGGTGTCCATCTTCGTGACCGATGCCGCCCCGCCGGAGCATCTGGCGCAACGCATCGCCGATGCGGGCTGCCGCCTGGTGGTAGCCCCGGCAGAGGTCGCCTGATCCGGCCTGCGCGCCGCGGGTTCTGCCCCCGGGTTGCTGCATGGCTGCGTCCACCGGACAGCACAGCTCCACCCGCTCATCGCGCCTCGGGCGGGAGGCCCGTCGCCACCAAATCGAGCAATAGCTTGGTTTCTGCGAGCCGCTGACCTAAACTGGTACGGCGGTGGCGAGCGTGAAGCGCAGTCCGATGCGCGGCAGCGCCTTAGTTGCTTCACGATTTATCCACACACCATAGGCGAGAGTGCGGTAGCATTTTCGCTAACCAGTTTGGGAATGAGGCGTCGTGAAACGGCTCTTGGCATTGTCCGCACTCGTCGCGTCAGGCGCCCTCTGCGTCGGCTTGGCCGTCAGTCAGGTGCTGTCGACCGCGCCGACGGCCACCGCGTCCACGGTGACCACTCCGCCCCCCACGCCCACGGCGGCCGCTTCGGCCCCGGCGGTGACGCCGGGCGTTCCGCGCACGGCGCTCGCCGGAGCCATCGCCCCGGTGGCCGCAACCGCGCCCGCTTTGCCCCCCTCCGCCGGCGCTCCCGGCGCCAATGGGCTGCCCGCGCTGTTCCCGCCGCAGGGCGCCGTCCCCGCACTCGGTGCCGTGACCACGCCGCCGCTGAAGCGGGCGGCCTCCTATCGCTCGGTCGAGGTGGACGGCCCCTATATCGCTTTGACCTTCGACGATGGCCCGAGCCCGGAAACCACCCCGAAGCTGCTCAAGATCCTCGCCGAGCGCAATATCAAGGCGACCTTCTTCGTGCTGGGCACCCATGCCACCGCGAACCCGGACATCCTGCGCAGCCAGATCGCCGCGGGTCACGAGGTGGGCAACCACTCCTGGAACCATCCGCAGCTGACCAAGATCAAGCTCGAGGCGGCGGACAAGCAGATCGAGGACACGTCTGCGGCGATCCAGAACGCGACCGGCGTGAAGCCCATCTATCTGCGGCCGCCTTATGGCTCCATGACGCCGGCGCTGCAGCACCACATTTCGGAGAAGTACGGCATCAGCACCATCTATTGGTCGGTGGATCCGCTGGACTGGAAGATCCGCGATCCGCAGAGCGTCTATGACCAGATCATGAAGCAGGTGAAGCCGGGCGCCATCGTCCTGGCCCATGACATCCACGCAACCACGGTTGCGGCCATGCCCCGCCTGCTGGATGCGCTGATCGCCAAGGGCTACAAGTTCGTGACCGTGTCCGAACTCATTGCCATGGAAAAGCCGGCGACGGCCAAGGTGGCCTCGGCCACCCCTGTTGCGGCCCCTGCCCCGGCAGCGGTCAAGAAGAAGCCTCAGGCCCAGTCGCCGTCCCAGTCCCAGTCACCGCAGCGCCCCAAGCCGCCTGCGGCGGTGTCGAGCAGCGGACGCGATGCCAATAATTACGGGCTCTACTGAGGCCTCTGACCGCGACGTACGTTAGGCGGGCATTCTCCGCCTTAGCCCTGGAGACGCCAGCCGATCGGCGCGCTGACGCCATCGGCAACGCACACCGCCCTGTGAGGGACCGCCCTGTGAGGGTTGGGGTTCAGCTGCCCGCGGGCTGCGCGCGCGCCGCGTCGGCCGTATCCGCGTCGCGCAGGTCGCGGATGGTGGCGCTGCGCTTCAGCCGGGCGATGTCCTCGGCGGCATAGCCGGCCTCGGTGAGCACTTCATCGGTGTGCTCTCCCAGCCGCGGCGCCAGCCGCTGGACCGTCGGCTGGCTTTCGCTCCAGCGCGACGGCACTTTCATCTGCACCGTGCGCCCCTCCGCCGGATGCTCGGTGGGAATGAAGAAGCCCACCGCCTCCAGATGCGGATCGGCGGTGATGCCGTCGAGATCCTGCAACGGCATGTGCGGGATGTCCGCAGCCTGGAGCAGATCCACCCAATCGGCCGTACCACGGGTGGCGAAGATCGCCGCGAGGTGCTCGGTGATGGCGTCGATATGGGTGATGCGGCTGGCATGGCTGGCAAAGCGCGCGTCGCTGAGCGCCTCCGCGCGCCCGGTGAGGGTCAGGAAGCTGCGCCAGTGCCGATCCGTATAGAGCACCACGCACAGATGGCCGTCCGCCGTCCGGTAGGGGCGACGGTGGCGCGAGAGCAGCCTGGAATAGCCCGGCGGCCCCAGCGGCGGCTCGTAGCTCAGCCCCCCCAGATGATCGCCCAGCACGAAGCTGGCCATGGTCTCGAACATGGGGATGTCGATCTTCTGGCCCTTGCCGGACCGGTCGCGATACCGCAGCGCCGCCAGGATGGCATTGACCGCATGCAGCCCCACCACCCGGTCGGCGATATTCACCGGCACATAGCGTGGCGTGCCGTCGCCGGTTTCCGCCAGCAGGGCGGGAATGCCCACCGCGCCCTGGATCAGATCATCATAGGCCGGGCGCTCCGCATAGGGGCCATCCTGGCCGAAGCCGAAGGTGCCCACATAGACCAGGCGGGCGTTGACCTGCGCCAGAGCCTCATAGCCCAGCCCCAACCGCTCCATGGCCTGCGGCCGGATGTTGTAGACCATCACGTCGCAGGTCGCCGCCAGCCGCAGCGCCACCTCCCGCCCGCCCGGCGCCTTGAGATCCACCGCGATGCTGCGCTTGCTGCGGTTGGCATGCATGAACATGCCGCCCATCTCGCCGCTGCGGCTGGGACCCACCTGCCGGATCATGTCGCCGCCCAGGCCCTCCAGCTTGATGACATCGGCCCCCATGTCGCCCAGCAGCGAGGTGGCATAAGGCCCCATCAGCACGGAGGTGAGGTCGAGAACGCGAATGCCGTCGAGCGGGCCCATGATGTGTCCTGGTTGATCGAAACGGGGCGCGGCGCCGACGGCGTTAGCGCCCGGCAGCGGCGGGGGGATCGAAGGCGCGCAGCGGCGGCAAGGGGCCCTCGAAACGGGCGCATTGAATCACGGTCACCTGCCCGCAGCTGCCTTGCGCCAGTCGCGAGGTGCCGATGTCCCGGGTCAGCACGTTGGGATTGCCGTGGACGCAATCGGGAGACGCCGCATCGGGAGCGCTCCCATCGGGTGACTCCGGGTCGTACCAGGCCCCCGTGGGCAGATGCACCACCCCCGGCATCACCCCATCGCAGACCTTGGCGGCCGCCAGACACGCGCCCCGGGCGTTGAACAGGCGGATGATGTCGCCGTCCGTGATGCCGCGGGCCTCCGCATCCACCGCATGGAGCCGCGCCACCTCGCGCCCGGCCACCTTGCTGGCCTGGCTGTAGGCGCCGAAATCCAATTGGCTGTGCAGCCGGGTGGCCGGCTGGTTGGCGACCAGAATGAGCGGATGCTCAACGGTGGGCGGTTCGGTGGAGGCCAGCCAGGTGGGATGGGCGGGACAGTCGTCATAGCCGAAGCCGGCAATGGTCGCGGAGGTGATTTCCACCTTGCCGCTGGGCGTGGGCAAAGGCGATGCCGCCGGATCGGCGCGGAAGCTGCGCAGCAGCCCGCCATCATCGGGCGCCGATGGCAGGGCCAGTTCGCCCCGCGCCCAGAAGGTGTCGAAATCCGGGGCGTCCCAGCCCTGCTCCGCCAGAGCGCGGCGGGTGGGCTCATAGAGATGCGCCAGCCATTGGCGGGTGACGCGCCCTTCCGTGAACGCCGCCTCCACCCCGAGCCGCGCGGCCAGAGCGGTGAAGATGGCGAAATCATCCCGCGCCGCGCCCACCGGCGGCGCGAGCGCGCGCATGGCGATCAGGCGCGGATCGGTGGCAGCGGCGCCGATATCCTCGCGCTCCAGGGTCATGGTCGCCGGCAGCACGATGTCGGCGAAGCGCGCCATGGGCGTCCAGGCGGTCTCATGCACGACGATCGTCTCTGCGCGGGACAGGGCAGCCCGCAGCCGGTTGAGATCCTGATGGTGGTGGAACGGGTTGCCGCCGGCCCAATAGATCAGCTTGATCTCGGGATAAGCATAGGTTCCACCATTATAGGCGAAGGGCGCGCCGGGATGGAGCAGCATATCGCTGATGCGGGCCACCGGAATGAAATCGGCAACGCCGTTGCGGCCCTGGGGCATGGTGGGGATGGGCACCGCATTCACCCGGCGCCCGGTGTGGCCCATGGCGCCGAGGGCATAATTGTAGCCGCCCCCCGGCAGGCCGATCTGCCCCACCATGGCCGCCAATGCCGCTGCCGCCCACACCGGCTGCTCGCCATATTGCGCCCGCTGGAGCGAGTGGGAGACGGTGATCAGGCTGCGGCCGGCCACCAGCCGGCGCGCCAGATCCACGATCGTCGCCGCCGGGACGCCGGACAGCCCCGCCGCCCACTCCGCCGTCTTGGGCTGGCCGTCGTCGGCCCCCTCCAGATAGCGGGCGAACGCCGGGAAGCCGACGGTGTAGCGCTCCAGAAAGCCGTGATCGCACAGCCCCTCGGTCAGCAGGGTGTGGGCCAGCCCCAGCATCACCGCCACATCGGTGCCGGGGCGAACCGGCGTCCAGCGCGCCGCCGCCTCGGCGGGACAATCATCGCGCAGCGGGCTCAGCAGTTCGAACACGGTGCCGCGGGTGGCGGCGCGGGCCATGGCCTCGCCCTCGATGTGGCGGCTGATGCCGCCGCTGGCGATCATGGCATTCTTCAGCGCCATGCCGCCGAAGGCGAGCACCAGATCGGTGTGCGCGCACACCTGGTCCCAGGTCACATTGCGCCGGGACAGGGCCTCGAACGGCCCCAGCACATGGGGCAGGATCACCGCCGAGGCGCCGGCACTATAGCTGTTGACCGAGCGCACATAGCCGCCGAACGCCACATTGAGGAAGCGGTGGATCTGGCTCTGGGCATGGTGGAAGCGCCCCGCGCTCGACCAGCCGTAGGAGCCACCGTAAATGGCCCGCGCCCCGCCCGCCGCATGCACCCGGCGCAGGTCGCCGGCCAGGAGATCCAGCGCCGTATCCCAGGGCAAGGCCACGAAATCATCGTCGAAGGACCGTTGACGCGGCACCCCGCCGCCCTCCAGCCAGGACCGCCGCGCCATGGGGTGGCGGACCCGCGCCTTGTGGCGCAGCGCATCGGTGAAATTGCCCAGGATGGGAGATGGCGCCGGGTCGCACGGGTCCGGAAGGATCTCCAGCCGGCCCGCATCCAAGCGCGCCTGGAAGGCGCCCCAATGCGCGCTGTGGGACAGGAATGCGGAGGCTGTGCTCTGATCTTTCACGCGGCTTCCCATGCGCCCGGCGGCCAAATCGCCCGCGGCTTGAAACGGGCAAGCATGCGGCGACAGCGTCATATTGATCGGCGGCTTTGGATCAGTCCAATATGCCGCTACGCGCATTTAGATAACTCGTACTTATGGAAGAGAGCCCATGGCCGGCGGCCGACGACCCACGCGGGCGAACATGGAACTGCGGCATCTGCGCTATTTTCTCGCCACCGCCGAGGAGCTGAATTACGGCCGCGCGGCCGAGCGGCTGAAGATCGCCCAGCCGGGCCTCAGCCAGCAGATCAAGAGCCTGGAAGCGATCATCGGGACACCGCTGTTTGACCGCACCCGCCGCACCGTCCAGCTCACTTTGGCCGGCGAGCGGTTCGAGCAGGAGGCCCGCAAGACCCTGGCTCAGGCGGAAACCGCCGTTCTCGCCGCCCGCCGCGCCGGGCGGGGCGAGGTGGGCAGCATCGCCATCGGCTATGTGGGCTCGGCGGCCTATACGGGGGTGCTGACCACCATGGTCGGCACCTTCCGCGCCTCGCATCCGGAAGTGGAACTGCAGATTTCCGAAATGGAGATGCAGCAGCAGCTGGACCAGTTGAGCGAAGGCAAGCTGGACATCGGCTTCATCCGCCCGCCCATCCCCTATCCGGTGGGCATTTCCAGCATCCGGGTGCTGCAGGAGGAGATCGTGCTCGCCATGCCCGCCAGCCACGCGCTGGCGGGGGATGAGATGGTTCCCCTGGCGAGCCTCAGCGGCGACACCTTCATCACGCCCCGCCATCCCTCCAATGTGAGCTTCCACGAGCATACGGTGCAGGCCTGCCAAGGGGCGGGGTTTTTCCCCAAATTGGGGCCGCAGGGGCGGGATTTCGTGACCATCGCCAGCATGGTGGCGGTGGGCATCGGCGTGGCGCTGGTGCCGCAGTCCCTGCGCTGCATCCAGGTGCCGGGGATCGTCTACAAGCCGGTGAAAGGCGCGCCGATCCTGGCGGAACTGGCGGTCGCCTTCCGGCGCACCGAGCCCTCGCCGGTGGCCCGCGCCTTCGCCAAGCATGCCCGCAGCTTCGGCCAGGGGGACGCCAAAGCCGCACGAAGCGACCTTTGAGAAGTTGAAGTTCTCAAAAATCCAGCGACTGCGTATTGGACTGATCCGAACTCCTGCGCCGATACTTCACCGGCTTGAGGCTTTCCGCACCGGTGCAGCACCGGCGCAGCGGGGTCCAGCGGCGTAACCGGAGCAGTCAGATCCCATGCAGTGGCAAGAGCGAAGCGGCAGTCCGTTCACCTGCGAAAAGAGCCCCGTGACGGCGTCACGCGGGATGGCGGTGACCAACCATCCGCTGGCCTCCGCCGCCGCCGTGGAGATGCTGGCAGCAGGCGGCAACGCCATCGACGCCACCGTGGCCGCGCTGTTCACCCTCACCGTCGTCGAGCCGATGATGGTGGGCATTTTCGGCGGCGGCACCGCTCTGATCCGCCTCGCCGATGGCCAGGAAATCGTGCTCGACGGCCTCTCCACCGCGCCCGCCGCGGCGGCGCCGGACAGCTACCGGCCCCTGTCGGACAGTTGGCCCGATTATATGGAAACCCACGGCCGCGAGAACCGCGTCGGCGCCAAGGCCATCGCCGTGCCGGGCAACCTCAAGGCGTGGTGCGAGGCCGCGGCGCGCTTTGGCCGCCTCGGCCTGCCGGCCTTGATGGAACCCGCCATCCGCCATGCCGCCAACGGCTTCGTGCTGTCGCCATATCTGGCCACCTGCATCGGCGAGATCGCTCCCGATCTGGCGCTCGACCCCGCCATTGCCGCGGTCTTCCTGCCGGGCGGCGTGCCGCTGAAAGCCGGTGATCGCCTGGTCCAGGCGGACTATGCCCGCACCTTGCAAGCCATCGCCCAGGATGGTCCCGACATCCTCTATGGCGGCGCCTTGGGCCGCCGCATCGCCGACTATCTGGAGGGCGCGGGCTCCTTCGTGCGGCTGCGGGATCTGGCGGACTACGCCACTGTGCAGCGCGAGCCGGTGCGCGGCACCTATCGCGGGGTGGAAATCGTCGGCCCGCCCCCGCCCTGCTCCGGCGGCGTGCAGACATTGCAGGTGCTCAATATCCTGGAGGCCTATGATATCGGCGCTCTGGGCTTCGGCACCGCGCCGACGCTGCACCTAGTGCTGGAGGCGATGAAGATCGCCGCCGCCGACCGGCGCGCCGTCACCGCCGATCCCGCCTTCTTCGACGTGCCGGTGGAGCGCCTGATCTCCAAGGACTATGGCGCCCAGCGTCGCCGGGAGATCGATCCCGCGCGGGCGGGGAGCTTCGTCTCCCAGGTGCTCAGCAACGAGAGCGCCAACACCACCCACGTCACCATCGCCGATGACGAGGGCAACATCGTCACCTCCACCCAGACCATCAACAGCCTGTTCGGCGCCCGCATCATGATCCCCGGAACGGGCATCATTCCGAACAACTATATGTATCTGTTCGATCCCCATCCCGGCCTGGCCTTGTCGTTGCAGCCGGGCAAGCGCATCACCAGCGGCATCACCGCGCTGATCGGCAAGCGCGATGGCCGCCCGATCTTCGCTTTGGGCCTGCCCGGTGCCCACCGCATTCCGGCCTCCGCCATGCAGGCGGTGCTGAACATCGTCGACCACGGCATGAGCCTCCAGGAAGCGGTGGAAGCGCCGCGCGTCTTCACCTGGGGCCAGGAGGCCGAACTGGAGCGCGGACTGGCCGCCGATGTGCGCGACGCGGTGGCGGCGCTGGGCCATGCGGTCCAGCCGGTGGACCATGTGGCGGGCGGCATGTGCGCCATTTCATTCGCGCAAGACGGCACCATGACCGGGGCCGCATGCTGGCGCGCGGATGGTGTGCCCATGGGCATCGGCGGCGGATCGGCGCGCGCGGGCACCTCCTTCTGGCCGGATCCCCGGCGCGGCAAACGCTACTGAGCCTCACGGACCATCCACTCACTTTGCCCGAAGGAAGCCTTCCGATGCGGATCAACAGGCGTGGTCTACTGGGATTGTCCGCTGCGGCCTGCTTCACGCCCTGGTCGCTTCCGGCCCTGGCGCAGCAGGGCAAGGAGTTGCGCTATGCGCCGTGGTCGGCGCTGCGGGTGCTCGACCCGGTGACCACCAATGCCTATGTGACCCGCAATCACGGCTACATGGTCTACGACACGCTGTTCTCCATCGATGCGCAGTATCGCCCACAGCCGCAGATGGTGCAGGACTGGACGGTGAGCGACGACCGGCTCACCTACACCTTCACCCTGCGCCCGGGCCTGCGCTTCCACGATGGCGCGCCGGTGACGGCGCAGGATTGCACCGCCTCCATCATCCGCTGGAGCAAGCGCGACGCGGTGGGCGCACGGCTCGCCGCCGCCACCGATCGGCTGACGGCCCTGGACCCGCGCACCTTTCAGCTCGTGCTCAAATCCCCGTTCGGGCCGCTGTTGGAGGCGCTCGCCAAGCCCAGTTCCTATCCCTTGTTCGTCATGCCCAAGCGCTTCGCCGATACCCCGCCGGAGAAGGCGGTGACCGAAGTGGTGGGGTCCGGCCCCTTGAAGTTCCTGGCCAGCGAATTCAAGCCCGGCGCCAGTTGGGCCTATGAGCGCAATGCGGACTATGTGCCCCGCGCCGAGCCGCCCAGCGGCCTCACCGGCGGCAAGGTGGTGAAGATCGAGCGGCTCAGCATGATCTGGTTTCCCAACAAGGAAACCGCGATCAATGCCTTGCGCAAAGGCGAGATCGACGTCATCGAGGCCATCAAGGCCGACCAGAGGGAGGCGTTGCAGGGCGGTCCCCGGATCGTGGTCCGCCGCCGCTTCGCCCCCAGCACCTCCACCATCCGCTTCAACTGGGCCCAGCCGCCGTTCGACAATGTGGATGTGCGCCGGGCGGTGCAGGCGGTGGCCACCCAACGCGACTTCATGGACGCCACCATCGGTGATCCGGCCTCCTACCAGATCTGCGGCGCGCTGTTCGGCTGCGGCACACCGCTGGAGAGCGAGGCCGGCGTGGTCGATCCCGGCACGCCTGACATCGCCAAGGCCAAGGCCCTGCTGCAAAAGGGGGGCTACAACGGCGAGAAGGTGGTGCTGATCACCCCCGGCGACAATGCCGCTTATGCCGGCCTTGCGCCTTTGACCCAGCAGATCCTGCGCTCCATCGGCATGAACTGCGAGATCCAGGCCATCGAGTGGACCAGCTTCCTCAGCCGCCGCAGCAATTCCGGGCCGGTGGCCCAGGGCGGTTGGAACATCGCCAATGCGGTGCTGGAAATGTCCGATCTGCTCTCGCCTTTGGGCAATCTCAATTTCGATGCCCGCGGCACCGCCGGCTACACCGGCTTCGTGGACGATCCCGAGACCGAGAAGCTGAAGACGCAATTCCAGTCCGAGACCGATCCTGTGAAGCAAAAGGCCATCGCCGTGGCCATGCAGAAGCGGGCCTATGATCTGGTGTTCTACATCCCGCTCGGCACCTACTTCGACTATGAGGCGTTCCAGGCCAATGTGAAGGACTTCATCTTGGCCCCGCTTCCGGTCATGTGGCAGGTGGACAAGCAATAGATGTCCACGCACACCCCCACAGACCCTGACCAGCGATCCGACATGCCGTCACGTGCGACCATCGCGAAGGCGCTGCGCGCGCTGGACGGCATCTCGCCGTCCACCATCGGCCATGTGCGGCAGTCCGGCTTCATGGACTGCGGCATCCGGGCGCTTCTGCCCGAGCGGCGGGCGCTGGGGCCGGCCTTCACCATCCGCGCACCGGGCGCCGATGGCGCCATCATCGCCCATGCTCTGGGGCAGGCGGCGCGCGGCGACGTGCTGGTGATCGACCGCTGCGGCGAGCGGGTTCACGCCGCCTGGGGTGGGGTGCTGGCCCATGCGGCGCGGGTGCTGGGACTGGCCGGCGTGATCATTGACGGACTGATCTGCGACCCCGACGAACTGCGCCGCGAGGGCGTGCCGGTCTGGCATCGGGGCACCACGGCCCTGACCACCCGGCGGATGGGCATCGGCGGGGACATCGGCCGCACGGTGAGTTGCGGCGGGGTCCCGGTGCGGCCGGGGGACATCATCCTGGCGGACGAGAGCGGCGTGCTGGTGCTGCCCGCCGACGAGGCCCTTGCCACCGCTGCCACCGCCCACGCCATGCAGGCGCGCGAGGCGGTGACCCGCGCCCGGATCGACGCCGGCGAGAGCATGGCCGCCATCGCCGGCACCGCCGCGCTGTTCGCAAAGACCCACACGCGCATCGACACTCAGACATAGGGGAAGGGGCCGGACCATGACGACGCTCAATCGACGCCAGGCCTTGGGCCTCTCGGCGGGAGCCTTTCTCGCCCTCGGCACGCGGGCGCAGGCGCAGGGCCGCAAGATCCTGCGGGTCTCGCCGCACGCGGCTTTGCGGGTGCTCGATCCCGTGACCACCAATGCCTATATCACCCGAAACCATGCCTATATGGTCTACGACACGCTGTTCTCCATCGATGCCCAGTATCGGCCGCAGCCGCAGATGGTGCAGGACTGGACCGTCAGTGATGATCAGCTGACCTACAGCTTCACCCTGCGCGAGGGATTGGCCTTCCACGACGGCCCGAGTGTGACCAGCGCGGACTGCTTGGCCTCCATCACCCGCTGGGCACAGCGCGACGTGGTGGGCCGGCGCCTCGCCGCCGTCACCGCAGCCATGGAAGCCGGGGACGCCCGCTCGTTCAAGATCGTGCTCAAGGAGCCGTTCGGGCCGATGCTGGAGACCCTGGCGCGGCCCAGCTCCATCCCGCTGTTCATCATGCCCAAGCGCATCGCCGACACCTCGCCGGACAAGGCGCTGGAAGAGGTGGTGGGCTCCGGCCCCTTCCGCTTCATCGCCTCGGAGTTCCGCCCCGGCGTGAGCTGGGCCTATGAGCGCAACGAGAAATACGTGCCGCGCGCGGAGCCGCCCAGCGGCCTTGCGGGCGGCAAGGTGGTGAAGGTGGATCGGGTCGAGGCCCTGTGGCTGCCCAGCAAGCAGACCGCCATCAACGCGCTGCAGAAGGGCGAGATCGATCTGCTGGAGAGCCTCAATGCGGACCAGCGGCCGATGCTCACCGGCCCGGACGTCACCGTGCGCCGCAAGCCGGGGCCGAACGCCTCCACCATCCGCTTCAACTGGCTGCTGCCGCCGTTCGACAATGTGAAGGCGCGCCAGGCGGTGCAGGCGGTGGTGACGCAGCAGGACTATATGGACACGGCCATCGGCGATCCGCAGTCCTACCAGGTCTGCGGCGCCCTGTTCGGCTGCGGCACGCCGCTGGAGACCGACGCCGGCTTCCCCGATACCGGCAAGCCGGACACGGCGCGCGGCAAGGCGCTGCTGAAGGCGTCCGGCTACAAGGGCGAGAAGGTGGCCATCATCACCCCCGGTGATATCGCCTCCTTTGCCCCCTTGGCGCCGCTCACCCAGCAGGTGCTCAAATCCATCGGCATGGACAGCGAAATCCAGACCATGGAATGGAGCGCCTTCCTGGCCCGCCGCGCCCGCACCGTGCCGGTGGCGGAGGGCGGATGGAACATCGCCCACGCGGTGTTCGATCGCATCGACCTGATCTCGCCTTTGGGCAACATGAATTTCGATGCCCGCGGCAAGTCCGCTTATACCGGCTTCGTGGACGACCCCGAGACCGAGGCGCTGAAGACCCAATATCAGCGCGAGACCGACCCCGCCAAGCAGAAGGCCATCGTCGAGCAGATGCAGCGCCGCGCCTATGAGCTGGTGTTCTATATTCCGCTCGGCACCTATTATGATTACGAGGCGTTCCGCACCACGGTCACCGGCTATGTGCCCTCGCCGGTGATGGTGCTGTGGGGCGTGGACAAGCGCTGATGCTCCGCCTCATCGCACTCCGCATCGTCTCCGCCGTGCCGGTGATGCTGGTGGTCGCCACCATCGTCTTCCTGCTGCTGCGGCTCAGCCCCGGTGATCCGGCCACCATCCTCGCCGGCGACATGGCGGGGCCGGACGCGGTCGCGCGCATGCGCGTCGAGCTGGGGCTCGACCGCCCGCTGCTGATCCAGTATTTCGCCTGGCTCGGCGAACTGGCCCAGGGCCATCTGGGGCAATCGATCCTCTCCAAGGTGCCGGTGCTGGCGCTGATCCGCGACCGCATCGAACCGACTTTGGTGCTGGCGGGCGCGGCGATCCTCATCACCGTGCTGGTGGCGGTGCCGCTGGGGGCCATCGCCGCCTGGCGCCACAACAGCTGGGTGGACCGGGCGGTGATGACGCTGTCGGTGATCGGCTTCTCGGTGCCGGCGTTCGTCATCGGCTATCTGCTGATCCTGTTCCTCTCCATCCGCGCCGATCTGTTTCCGGTCCAGGGCTATGTCAGCCCGTTCGTGGACCCGATCGCGGCCCTGCGCCATCTGGTGCTGCCTTCGCTGACGCTGGCGCTGGTGTTCATGGCGCTCATCGCCCGCGTCACCCGCTCCAGCGTGCTGGAGGTGCTGGGACAGGACTTCGTGCGCACCGCCCGCGCCAAGGGCAACCGGGAGGGGCGCATCCTGTGGCGCCACGCGCTGCCCAATGCGGCGGTGCCCATCATCACCGTCATCGGCCTGGGCATCGCCATGCTGATCAGCGGCGTGGTGGTGACGGAGAGCGTGTTCAACCTGCCCGGTGTGGGCCGCCTGACCATCGATGCCATCCTGGCGCGGGACTATCCCGTGGTGCAGGGGCTGATCCTGTTCTTCGCCCTGATCTATGTGGGCGTGAACCTTCTCATCGACGTCGCTTATGTGATCGTCGATCCCCGCATCCGCTACTGAGGACCGACCATGAGCGAGATCGGTCAAGCCGCCGGGCGCGGGCGCCGCGTTTTTCTGCTGGATCTGGCGCTGGAGAACCGCGCCATCCTGATCAGCGGCGCTGTGCTGCTCACCATCGTCTGCATCTCGGCCTTCGCCGGGCTGCTGACCACCGCCGATCCGTTCCAGATCCGCCCGCGCCTGCGCCTGCGGCCGCCGGGCCCGGACTTCTGGTTCGGCACCGATGCGCTGGGGCGGGATGTGTTCGCCCTCGTGCTGCATGGGGGCAAGCTGTCGCTGCTGGTGGGCTTTCTGGCCGCGGTCTGCGGCGCGGTGATCGGCACCGCGCTGGGTCTGGTCACCGGCTATTTCCGCTGGCTCGACACGGTGATGATGCGGGTCATGGACGGCATCATGGCCATCCCCGGCATCCTGTTCGCGGTGGCGCTGGTGTCGCTGGTGGGGCCGAGCCTGTGGTCCATCGTGGCGGCCATCACCTTCTCGGAGATCCCCCGCGTCACACGGCTGGTGCGCAGCGTGGTGCTCAGCGTGCGTGACGAGCCCTATGTGCGCGCCGCCGAAGGCATCGGCCTGCCCTCGGCCCTGGTGCTGGTGCGCCACATCCTGCCCAGCTGCATCGCCCCGCTGATCGTCCAGACCACCTATATGTTCGCCGCCGCCATCCTGGCCGAGGCGGTGCTGGGCTTCCTCGGCGTCGGCTTTCCCCCCGACATCCCCAGCTGGGGCAATGTGCTGGCGGAAGGTCGCGCGGTGTTCCAGCGCGCGCCCTGGACCATCATCGCCCCCGGCCTGTTCCTGGCCCTGACGGTCATGGCCGTGAACATCCTCGGCGACGGTCTGCGCGACCGGCTCGACCCCAGGCTCTCGCGCGCGACAAAGGTCTCCGCATGACCCCCCAGGACACCCCCAAGGCCCCTCCCGTCGACGCCCCCATTCTCGATATCAAGGGCCTGACCATCGCTTTGCCCGGCGGCCTGGACCGGCGCCATGCGGTGGAGGATCTCTCCTTCCGCGTCCACCGGCGGCAGATCGTCTGCCTGGTGGGCGAATCCGGCTCGGGCAAGTCGGTGACCGCCTCGGCGGTGATGAGCCTGCTGCCCAAGGGCACGCTCAAGATCGTCGGCGGCACCATCACCCTGGACGGCGAGAGCCTGATCGGCGCCAGCCCGGAGCGGCTCTGCGCCCTGCGCGGCAACCGCATGGCCATGGTGTTCCAGGAACCGCTCACCGCCCTCAACCCGGTGATGCGGGTGGGCGACCAGATCGCCGAGGTGCTGCGCATCCACCGCCCGCAGATGACCGCCGGCGAGATCGCGGACCGGGTGCGAGAGCTGATGGCCGATGTCCATCTGCCCAACCCGGAGGCGATGCGCCATGTCTATCCGCACCAGATCTCCGGCGGGCAGCGCCAGCGGGTGATGATCGCCATGGCGCTGGCCCTTGAGCCCTCGCTCATCATCGCCGACGAGCCCACCACCGCTCTGGACGTGACCACCCAGGCGCAGATCCTGCGTCTGTTCCGCGAGCTGTTGTCCAAGCACGACAGCGGCATCCTGCTCATCACCCATGATTTCGGCGTGGTCGCCGACGTGGCCGACCATGTGGTGGTGATGCGCCACGGCCGCGCGGTGGAGAGCGGCAAGCCGCAGGCGGTGCTCACCGCGCCCTCCCATCCCTATACCCGCCTGCTGATCGACGCGGTGCCCCGCTTCCATTTCCGCCCACCGGAAACCGTCGGTCCGGAGGTCGCGCTGGAGGTGACCAATCTGCGCCTCACCTACCGCAGCAGCAGCTTTCTGGGCCGGCGCCGGGAGACCGTGGCGCTCGATGACGTGTCCTTTTTCCTGGCCAAGGGCGAGACGCTGGGCATCGTCGGCGAGTCCGGCTCCGGCAAGAGCAGCCTCGCAAAGACCCTGCTGCGGTTCGAGCGACCGGACAGCGGCGAGATCCGCATCGGCGGTACCAACATCGCGTCCTTGGGCGGGGGCGAGTTGCGGCGCTTCCGGCGCACCATCCAGATGATCTTCCAGGATCCCTATGCCTCGCTGAACCCGCGCCGCAAGGTGGGCCAGTCGCTGCTGGAAGGCCCGATCCAGCATGGGGTGTCCCGCGCGGATGCCCTGGCGCGGGTTGAGCGGCTGATGGAGATGGTGGGCCTCAATCGCGAAGCCCTCAGCCGCTTCCCGCACGAATTCTCCGGCGGCCAGCGCCAGCGCATCTGCATCGCCCGTGCCCTGGCCATGGAGCCGGACATCATCGTCGCCGACGAGCCGGTCTCGGCGCTGGACGTCTCGGTTCAGGCCCAGGTGCTGAAGCTGTTCGAGGACCTGCGCCGCGAGATCGGCTTCTCCATGGTGTTCGTGACCCATGATTTGCGCATCGCCTCGAATGTCTGTGATCGGGTGGCGGTCATGCGCCGGGGCCAGATCGTCGAGATCGGCCGCACCGAACAGATTTTCCGCACCCCGCAGCATCCCTATACCCAGGCGCTGATCGCCGCCGTGCCGGGACAAAGCGTCCATGCGGACCTTCTGAGCGCCTGAGGCGTCCGGGGCCAGAGGCCTACGGCCTCGGACGCATCGGGGCGCGGCTTACTCCGCCCCGCCCCGGAACGCCCGCATGCGCGCCCCGAGATAGCGCAGCAACTGGCTGGCCGCCGCCGGCAGCTCGCGCCCCGCCCGGGTGACCAATTGTGCCTCGCCGGCCATCAGTAGCGGGCTGTCGATGGGCACCGCCACCAGCGACCCATCGGCCAGATCGCTTTCCACCGCAAACGCCGGCAGCAAGGTCACGCCCATGTCCGCCTTGGCGAACGCCCGCAGCACATACATGGAATCGGTGGTCAGTTGCGGCGAGAGCCCCACCTGATCGGCGGCTTCCGCCAGCGAGACGATCTGGCGGACGCCATAATTGGACTGCATCAGCCCGAGGGAACAGCGGGCGATCTCCGCCAGCCGTGCCGGCCGTCCCGCCTGCGCCAAAGGATGATCCGGCCGGGCAATCAGGCAGATGGGCTGGCGGATGGAGGCATTCACCCGCAGCCGCGGGTCGGACGGGGCGTGATAGACCAGCCCCATATGGGAACGGTCATCCACCACGGAGCGGATCACCTCGTCGGTGCCCCCCACATGGAAGGCCATGGTGAGCCGGGGGTAGCGGCGCCAGAATGCCAGCAGCGGGCCGGACATGAGGTCGCTGACGAACCCCTCGCCGAGGATGATGTCCAGATGCCCGCGCTGGAGCCCCTGGATCTCGCGCAATTTGGCCAGGGTATCCTCGCGCTCCGCTGACCAGCGGCGGAAGCGGTCCACCAGCAGCGCCCCGGCCTCGGTGGCGCGCACGCCCCGGCCCAGGCGCTCGATCAGGCGCAGGTCCAGGTCCTTCTCCAATTGCGAGATCTGGCGGCTGACCACGGACGGATTGACCCCCATGGCATCCGCCGCCGCCCGCACCGAGCCGAGGCGGATGGCCTCGTACAGATAGCGAAGCCGGTGATCGTCCAGCACATTATTCATCGAGGTGACGCCGAAGTGTTGCTTTTGAGTCAACACTAGCGAACTGGACTCCAGATGTCTGCCAATCCCCTAGCCGGGTACGTTTTTTCGGCAGAAGGCGGGAGATATCATGGCAATCGTTGGAGTGGTCGGCCTCGGCAACATGGGCCGCGGCATGGCAATATCGCTGAAGCGCGGCGGTCATCAGGTGCTGGGCACCGATGCGTCCGAGGCCACCCGCACCGCGCTGGCGGCGGAAGGCATCGAGATCCATCCCGATGTGGCGGCCCTGTGCCGCGAGGCCGAGCTGGTCATCCTGTCCCTGCCCACGGCGGATATCGTCGATGCGGTGGTCACCGGCGAAAACGGCATCCTGGCCCATGCCCGCCCCGGCCTGCTGGTGGTGGACACCTCCACCTCCCATCCCGACACCACCCGCCGCCTCGCCAAGCTGCTGGCCGACGCGGGCGTCGCTTTGATCGACGCCCCGGTGAGCGGCGGCCCCAAGGGCGCCATCACCGGCACCATGACCATGGTCATCGGCGGCTCGGAAGCCGACGTGGCTCGCGCCGAGCCCATCCTGGAGGCCATCAGCGCCAAGCGGGTGCACGTGGGCGCCGTGGGCGCCGGGCATGTGACCAAGATCATCAACAATCTGCTGTGCGCCGCTCATCTGCTCACCGCCGCCGAGGCGGTGAAGATCGCCCGCTCCGCCGGGGTGGATGCCGAGCGCATGCTGGAGGGCATCAATGCCGGCTCCGGCCGCTCCGGCGTCACCTTGGTGAACTTCCCCACCTGGGTGCTGAACGACGCCTTTGATTCCGGCTTCACCATGAAGCTGATGCGCAAGGACGTGCGCCTCGGCGCGCAACTGGTGGACGAGCTCGGCCTGTCCCTGCCGCTGGCAGCGGAGGCCGCCAAGCTCTGGGCCGGCAGCGCCGACACCATCGCCGACGGCGAAGACTTCAACCGCATCGTCGAGCTTCAGCTCGGCACCGATAAGTGAGCGCCGCCATGTCCTTCGAGATCGATCCCCGCGTCGTCCAGGCTCTCAGCGCCTTCTGGCCCGGCCTGGACTTCATCGGCTCCTATGTGGGCGGGCAGATGGTGCGCGGCACCGGCGCCCCGGTCCAGGTCACCGATCCGGCCACCGGCAAGCCGCTGTTCGCTTATGCGGATGCCGGTGAAGCGGTCGCTGCCGCAGCCGCCGACGCCG
>NZ_CALRWL010000070.1:0-20453 GCF_943371865.1 Azorhizobium sp. AG788
CGGCGGGGATACGGTGTTGCCGTATCCCCGCCGTTCGTTTTTGTGCCGGGCTCCGCGGGCGCGGACGTCAGAAGTTGCGGGCCACGAACAGCAGGCCGCGGTGGGCCTTGGTGGTGGCGAGCGCGGGCGAATAGTCGGTCGCCACGTAATTATTGGCCTCGAACACCGTGTAGTCATACTGCACGGCGATGGTCAGGTTGGCCACCGGCGTCCAGGCCAGATTGAGGCCGGCATTGTAGTTGCGCCCGCCGCTGGCGCCGTAGGCGATCTGCGCCGCGCCGTCATTGACGTCGAACGCCGCATAGCCGCCGAACAGCGCCGTGCTCCACTTGTCATTCCAATTGTGCAGGAATTGCGCGGTCACGTTCCAGCCGGACACCAGCGACAGGCCGGTGGCGCCCAGATAGGCGTCCGGCACGGTGTAGGCGCCGCTGGGGTCCTGCAAGCCGAGATAGGACATGGCGCCATTGGCATAGGCCGTCTGGAGATAGAGATTATCGCCCTCCCCCAGCATGGGCAGGTTGACCATCAGCCCGGCCTGGAGCGCGTAGCCCCAGCGGTCGGTGGTGTCGAACTGGTTCACCAGGTTGAGGCTGCGCACCTGATGCGCGGCGCCGGAGAGCTGGGCCGATCCCCATTTGCCTTCCGCTTTCAGATTGGCCACCACGTCCGGCACCTGCGTGCCGCCCTGGTAATTGCTCAGGGCATCGGGGAAGGCCGGATCCTGGGGCAGGATGCCGCTGGTGCGGTCGCTGGCATCTTCCAGCGCCACGGTCGCGGACCACCCCTCGGCGAATTCGGCGGTATAGGCGATGAGGTTCAGGCGGGTGTCGTCGCCGATGGTGGCCGGATCGGTGCCCAGCACATTGGCATTGGCATAGAAGTCAAAGAACGACTGCGCGTGGCCGAAGGTGAAGCCGGCGAACTGGATATAAGCGTTCCATACCTCGACCTCGGCGCCGTTCGGCCCGTCCGACCAGGCGTCCGAGGTGCGCCAGCGGAAGCGGCCGTCGAAATAGGAACGCAGGGTGCCGTATTCGGTCTCGGTGCGCGCATCCACGATCATGCCGTAGGTGGCGATGGAATAGGTCTTGTTGTTGACGGCGGGATAATCCGTATAGGTGTTGTAATAGCCTTCACCCCACAGATAGCCGCCGATGCGCAGGCACGTGTCGGTGCCGGGAATGTAATAAAATCCCTGGCCGAAGGCGGTGCACTGGCGCACATAGCTGGCCCCCTGCGCCTTGGTGGGAAGATCCGCCGCACCGGCGCCGCCAAAAGGCGTCGCCATCAGCGCAAGCCCTGCCAATACTGCCACTTTCCGCATCACAGCCCTCCAGAATCGGCCTGATTGATACAATATATCATCTTGAAAAACCAGGGTCGGCCGGGTTTTTTTGTGCCACTGTGGACACGCGCGCAAGACCGCCGCCAAAAAAACCAGTTGCCGTGTCAGGATCTTCAAAGTTGCGAGTTTTCCGGCGCGCGGGCGCTCCCCTTGGGGCAGTCCGGCGCGCCAGTCAGGAGAGGGAGAGATGACGCGCCTGTTGAGCTTGTTCCGCGGTCTGGCCGCGCTGGTGGTGGCTGCGGTGGTCGCCGTTCTGGTGTTCACGGTGCTGGGCAGCCTGCTGATGGCGGCCGGCATCTTCATCGCCGTGGTGGTGGTGGCCGGCGGGCTGTATCTGCTGCTGTTCGGCCGCGGCTCGGTCACCATGCAGCGCTCCAGCGGGCGTAATGTCGTCATCGACGTCACCGCCGTGGACGTCACCCCGCGCCGGGACCGCCCCGAGCGCTAAGGCGGCACGGGCACGGCCGCCGCACGCCGCCGCGGCGCCCACCGGACGCGCGGGCCAAGCTGCGCATGCGGCGCACGCGTGCAATGCAGCATCGCCCCATGGCGCCGCAGCGGACATTGCCTCTATAGTCGCCGGATCGACACAGTGCGGTCCGGGGGGACAGGTTGGCTCATCTTGAAACCGTTGTCGGCGAGATCGCCGCAGAGATGTCCGCCCGCGCCGAGCGCGGCACGGTGGCCAGCTACATTCCCAAGCTGGCCGGCGTGCCCATCGACCAGTTCGGCATCGCCGTCACCACCCCCGACGGCGCGGTGATCCTGGCCGGCGACGCCACGGTGCCGTTTTCCATCCAGTCCATCTCCAAGGTGTTCACCCTGACCCTGGCCCTGGGGCAGATCGGCGATGAATTGTGGAAGCGGGTCGGCAAGGAGCCGTCCGGCAATCCGTTCAATTCCATCGTCCAGCTGGAACATGAGCACGGCATTCCGCGCAATCCGTTCATCAATGCCGGCGCCATCGCGGTGGCCGATGCCATGCTCTCCGGCCACCAGCCGCGCGAGGCGCTGGGGTCCATCCTGCGCTTCATCCGCTTTGTCAGCGGCGACGAGGGCGTGAGCATGGATGAGGATGTGGCCCGCTCCGAGAAGGAGACCGGCTTCCTCAACACCGCCTTGGCCAATTACATGCGCGCCTTCGGCGTGCTCCAGCATCCGGTGGACCATGTGCTGGGGGTCTATTTCCACCAATGCGCCATCGCCATGAGCTGCGAGCAGCTGGCCCTCGCCGGCCGCTATCTGGCCTTTTCCGGCCGCCTGTCCCCCGGCGGCCCCTCGGTGGTCTCGGAGGAGCGCGCCCGCCGCATCGCCGCTTTGATGCTCACCTGCGGCCATTATGACGGCTCGGGCGACTTTGCCTTCCGGGTCGGCCTGCCGGGCAAGAGCGGAGTGGGCGGCGGCATTTTGGCCATCGCCCCGGGCAAGGCCTCCATCGCGGTGTGGTCGCCGGGGCTGGATCGGCACGGCAATTCGGTGCTCGGCTCGCTGGCCCTGGAGCATCTGGCCAAAGCCATGCGCTGGTCAGTGTTTGCGGGCTGATGTCGCACCCGGGTAACGGCGCGTCTGCGACCCCAGAATGCAAGGCCGGGACAAGCAAAGCCCCCGATTGTGGTTAGATGTGCCTCCGACGCGAACGACGCGCATGCGGACCCGCCTGCTGCCAGTCCAGCGTGGCGGGCAACTCCCGCATTCAACGACGGGAGACGGATCAGGGTCTGGGCCAGGGAGCGGGGTAGGATGGGCGAAACAGCGCAATCGCAGGAAGTGAGCCGGGCGCTCGCCCTGTCACGCTGGCTGACCGTGATCGGGCTGGCAGCGGTGAGTGCGATCACGATTTCCACCGGCATCACCCTTTACCTGTCGCATCAGGATGCCACCCGCGCCGCCGCCAGCGCCGCTGACAATGTGCGCACCTTCGTGTCCAGCCAGGTGGGCAACAATCTCGAATCCATCGAGGCCGCGCTGGAAGATCTGCGCGACGCGCTGATGAGTCCGGCCATCATGGCCATGCCGGAAGACGAGCGCCGCCGCCTGCTGATGAACCGCGCCGAGCGCACCAAATATCACGGGGCGATGGCGGTCGTGGACGCCATGGGCAACATCGTGGGGTCCACCTCCAGCGATCTTCTGCCGCCGGTCGGTGTGGCCGACCGCGACTACTTCACCAAGCAGCAGGACCATGCGACCGCCGAGATCTACATCAGCCGGCCGTTCATCAGCCGTGGCACCGATGCGGCGCCCAGTGTCGCCATCAGCTTGCGGCGCTCGCTGCCGGATGGGCGCTTCGACGGCATCGTCATGGCCATCATGAAACTGTCCTACCTGCGGGAATTACTGGATTCCACCCATCTCGGCTCCGATGGCCAAGTGACACTGCTGCGGACCGACGGCGTGGTGCTGATGCGCAACCGCGGCGACGGCCGGAATTTCGACATCGGCGTCGACCGCTTCAACAGCCCGGTCTACCAGAACTTCCTGAAGGACGGCGGCGCCAGCTTTGACGCCATCAGCCCCACCGATGGCCAGAAGCGCCGCTATATCCATGGCCGGGTGGCCGACATGCCGCTGGTGGTCAGCGTCTCGCAGAATGTCCGCGGCATCTATCGCGAATGGAACCGGCGCGCGGTGAGCATGGTCACCATTACCGCGCTGTCCTGCATCGCCATCATCACCCTCACCACCTTGTTCCGCCGCGAACTGCTGCGGCGGGCGCGGGCCGAAGCGGAACTCTGCCGGCTGGCCACGGTGGACGCGCTGACCGGGATCGCCAACCGCCGGCAGTTCGATGCCTATCTGGATCGGGAATGGCGCCGCGCCGTGCGCGTCCGCGCGCCGCTGGGCCTCTTGATGGTGGACGTGGACCGCTTCAAGGCCTTCAATGACAAATACGGGCATTGGGTGGGCGACGAACTGCTGATCGCCATTGCCGGCAGCATGGCGGCCACCGTCACCCGGCCGGGAGACCTGGTGGCCCGCTATGGGGGGGAGGAGTTCGCGGTGATCCTGCCCGATACCGACGCGGCCGGCATGATGGAGATCGGCGAGCGGATTCGCGCCGCCGTCGAGGTGACCACCGCCGAGGACACCGCCGGACGGTTGCTGCGGGGCACCGTCAGCATCGGCGCGGCATCCCTTGTGCCCGGCGAGCACACCACATCAGCCGACCTGATCCGCGCCGCGGACGCCGCGCTGTATCTGGCCAAGAAGAGCGGGCGCAATACCGTGGTACGGGAGCCGGTGCCGGACCACGCCCTGCGGTCGGTGGCGGCGGCAGGGTGAGCGTGATCCAAGCACGGGGCGCGCGTAACGCGCCAAGGAGGAGCAGGTGAGCAAGCACGGGAGTGCCGAGCCGCTGGTGACGCCGGTGTCAGTGATCCTGACGCTGCTGGCGACGTTCCTCATCATGGGCATCACCTCCACGTCGTGGGAGTTCTTCCTGCAGCAACGGGTGCTGCCCAGTTTCGGCATCTCCCTGGAAACAGGGAGCGACGCCGCCGCGCGCTGGCGCTTCATCATCACCGCCGTCGCCTTCGCCACCCTCAGCCAGATCGGCCCGGCCCTGCTGCTGTTCCGGCTGATGCGGCGCCTGGACAAGGCGCGGGTGGCGGTGCTCAAGGCGCGCGAGGAAGCCGATGCTCTGGCCCGCCACGACCCGCTCACCGGCCTTGCCAACCGCCGCATCCTGCGCGAGCAGTTGCGCAAGCGCCTGTCCGCCGCGCCCACCAGCGGCGCCCATTCGGCCTTGTTCCTGATCGATGTGGACCGCTTCCGGGCGGTGAACGATCTGCACGGCCACTCCATGGGCGATCTGGTGCTGGTGGAAGTGGCCAACCGCATCAAGGCGACGCTGCCGGCGGATGCGATCACCGCGCGCCTGGGCGGCGAGGAATTCCTCGCGCTGCTCCCCCGCCCCGCCAGCATCGAAACCCTCGGCAAGCTCGCCCATCAGGTCATCGTGCGGATTTCCGCGCCCTACCAGCTCAACGGCCTCGACGCGCGGCTCGGCGCCACCATCGGCATTGCCGTGTCGCCGGACAATGGCGCCGAGGAGATGGAGCTGATGCGCTCCGCCGAGGCCGCGCTCTATCGGGCCAAGGCCAATCCCGGCACCTATCGCTTCTTCGAACATGCCATGGACCGGGAACTGAAGCAGGCTCTGCGCCTGCAGCGGGACCTGCATGCGGCGATCGCCTCCGGCGGCATCGTGCCGTTCTACCAGCCGCTGATCCGCCTCGCCGACGGGACGGTGGCCGGGTTCGAGGTGCTGGCGCGCTGGAACCACCCGGTGCGCGGCCATATCTCGCCGGAGGCCTTCATTCCGGTGGCGGAAGAGGCCGGGCTGATCGGCCAGCTCACCACCTTGATTTTGCGCCAGGCGTGCCTGGATGCCAACAAATGGCCGGCGCATCTGAAGATCGCGGTCAATCTCTCGCCGATCCAGCTCAAGGAAGCCTCGCTGCCGGACCAGATCTACCGCGCCCTGCGCACGGCGGGCTTCCCGGCGCAGCGGCTGGAGATCGAGATCACCGAAAGCGGGCTGGTGAATGACGTCAACACCGCCAAATCCATCCTCACCTCGTTCCGCACCGCCGGCATCGACGTGGCGCTGGACGATTTCGGCACCGGCTATTCCAGCTTGCAGAATCTGCGCAGCTTTCCGGTGACCAAGCTGAAGATCGACAAATCCTTCGTGCGCTCGATGAATTCCGATACGCAGTCCAAGAACCTGATCATCGGCGTCCTGGCCATGAGCAAGAGCCTGGGCATCGCCACCACCGCCGAAGGCATCGAGGAAGCCGCCGAAGGGGCCTATCTGGCCTCCATCGGCTGCGACTTCGGCCAGGGCTATCTGTACGCCAAGCCCATGCGCGGGGACGAAGTGCTGACCTTCCTCGCCACATATGGTGTGGTCGCCGCCTGAGCATCTGAGCGATGTCAGGGCACCCGGCGTGTCAGGGTACCCGGCGCAAGGTCTCGTGCACCCCACCCGCCGGACCGCAGGCGACAAAGCCCAGCCGGGCATAGAGCCCCGCCGCGCGGGCGCCGCGCACCACCTGGAGCGTCACCGGCCGTGCGCCCGCCGCCGCAATCACTTGCCGCAGCAGGCCGGTGCCGATGCCTCGGCCCTGAACGGCGGCGCGCAGGGCGATGTCGATCACATGCACGCCGGTGCCTGCCCCGTCCCCGCCCCAGTCCACCGCGAGGCGCCCCACCGGCCGGCCGGCGCGCTCGGCGATGCGGAAGTCCGCATCGGGATGGGCCCGCGCGTAGTGGGCGCTCTGGAGCCGGAACTGATCATCCAGGAATGCCGCCGCCATGGCCTCCGGCCAGCCGGCCGCGGCCATTTCCGCGCGCCGGCCTTCACCGAACAGCAGGCGCAGGAAGCCGGCATCCTCGGGCGTCTGCGGGCGCAGCCGCAGCCTGCCCGCCGCCCCCGCCGCCCCATCACTGGGGCGAGGGGTAGACACCATCATGGCAAATCCCGGCGCTGAACACCTGATAGGGCTGGAGATTGGTGTGCGGTTGGCCGGCGCCGACCCGTGTGACCGCGGCGGAGAGCAGTTGCGTGTTCGGGGCGCCCGTATTGATCAGGCCCTTCACGACGCTCTCGTCCGCCAGGGCCAGAGAGCCCGGCGAGGTCGTGGCACCGGGCGCGCTGACCTTCTTCCCAAACGGCTTGCCCCCGCCGGGGCGCACCATCTGGTGGGTGTGCGGCGGCAGCTCCTTCTCCAGGAGCGTCACCGTGTCCAGGCCATAGACCTGGCCGCGCATGTAAGGCGGCACATGCAGCGCCATTTCGTCGATGGCCGCTCGCCCGCGCAGGTCCGGCAGTTTGAAGGTGTTGCGCCCATCGCCGCCGAAGGCAATGCCGATCACCGCCGCCAGCGCCTGATACTCGGCGATCCGCAGCTCGCTGCCGTCGCAGCGCAACCAGCCTTCGGGCACGAAGTCGAAGGCGAAATACCTGATCTCGCCGATGAAGTCCGTGTCATTCATGATCCGCCCCTCCCGTGTCTGGCGTTGTCTCCGGACTGAAGATCAGCCCGGCTGCGGATAAAGCCCGTTGAGGCAGATGATGTAGGTGATGACCAGGCTCGGCATGACGTTGGCATGCGCTGCACCCGCGCCGGTGGACCCGATGGCGGCGGCCGCGAACGTGGCATTGCCCGAGCCCGGCTGCGTCAGGTCGTTATAGGCATGCACCTCGGGCACCGTCTTGGCGAGCAGACGCTCAGTGCTGGGCAGGTTGTCGGTGGCATCCAGCGTGGTGGCCTGCAACCTGTGGATATGGGCGGGGATATGGGAGGTCTGCAACGCGACCGTGTCGTCCCCGCCCCGCGCACCGAGCGCGTGGGCCGACCCGCCGGGACGGTGCCCCGCGCCGATGGGCACGCGCCCGGCGAGGTTCGGCAAGGCGAAGTCGTTCACGCCATCGCCGCCATAGACGTTGCCGATCAACGAAAACAGCGGCTCATGCTCTGAGATCTTCAGCTTGCGACCGTCGCAATAGGCCCAGCCCGCCGGCTCCGAATGGCCTGCGAAGGGGCGGACTTCTCCGAGATAGGCATCCATCGGCGCCCTCCGTCAATTTGGCCGGGGTGGATAAATTCCCTGCACCGCGATGATATATTTCAGGGCAAGATAGGGCTGCATGTTGGAATGCGCCTGGCTGCCGCCCGCCGGCTCCAGGCATTCGGAAGCGAATGGCACCACGTCGGCCGCCGCTTTCGGCGCCGCATAGAGCTTGGTGGGGCCGCTGGTGGCGGAATAAGGACCGGGCGCCGCATAAAAGCCTTTCGCCACGCCCGGTGCCGTCGCCGCCGCAGTGGACACGGCAAAGGTGTGGGTGTGGTTCGGCATCTGGTCCAGGGTGAGCGTGACCGCCTCCACACCGCCGGCGGTGCCCAGCGCCAGGGCCAGTGACACGTGGAGCGGCGTCCGGCCGCGCAGGTCCGGCAGCTGGAAGGTCGTCCTGCCGTCGCCGCCGAACCGGTTTCCCAGCAAGGCATACAGCGCCTGATATTGGGTGACTTTCAGGCTTTGCCCGTCGCAGTCGGCCCACCCGCGCACCGTCATGTTGAAGGCAACCAGCCGTATTTCACCCAAATATGGATCTGCCATCGCGCATCTCCTCCAGATTTCGGCATGCGAAAAGGCGAACCAGCCGCACACAATGAGGATCTGAGATCAATCGTCTTGCGATCATCGATTGCATTTTTGTACCGCAATGCGTGCCTTTTGCTGCACGACGGCACGCAACAGACGTTTCGCCCCGCCACTTCTTCTTCTGCAACCAATGCTTGGTAAAAAGCTAGCCGGTCACTTTCCGATATGCAATAGAGGCGCGCGCTATACGCAAAAATAAATCATAAGTTGTATTGCAAGCAATAAATGTCCGATTTTCCGGTCTCCGTGCGCCGGGACCGCGGTCAGCGGACCTCTGGGATGAGCAGATGCATACTTGCGCCGCCGGAGTACCGATCGACATGTGGACGCGCCCGCGCCAGCCGCAAGCACACCGGCCATGACCGGCCTGTCCTCACGGTGCTGGCCGCAGATGGGATGCGGTTCGGCCGGCCGATATGGGAGGGATCAGATCCCCGGTCGCGGCGTCGCGATCATTCCGGCCCGCGCCGTCCGGCACCCATGCGCGCCAGCGCCTCATCCGCCAGCCGCCGGGTCAGTTCGCCGGCGGGCAGATGCGGGGCGAGGCGCGCCGCCTGCCCCGCCCACAGATTGGTGAAATCCCCTGCGCCCGCCGCCTCCGCCCGCGCCCGCAACGGCGCCAGGCCGCTGCCGGCCATGGGGAAGGCCGGCGCATCGCTGCTGAGCGGACCCATCTCCCGGATCAGCCGGTTCACCAGCCCCCGCGCCGGGCGGCCGGTGAACAGATTGGTCAGCACCGTATTGTCATCGCCCGCGCTTTCCAGCGCCGCCCGGTGCAACGGGGCGGGCCTGGCCTCGGGGCTGAACATATAAGCGGTGCCGATCTGCACCGCCGACGCCCCCAGCGCCAGCGCCGCCACCACGCCGCGGGCATCGGCCACGCCGCCGGCGGCGATCACCGGCACGGCCACCGCATCCGCCACCTGCGGCACCAAGGCGAAGGTGCCCACCTGGCTGGCCATGGCCCCGGTCACGTCTTGCGCCAGGAAGGTGCCGCGATGCCCGCCGGCTTCCGCCCCCATGGCGATTATGGCGTCGCAGCCGCGCGCCTCCAGCCAGCGCGCCTCCGCCACGGTGGTGGCGGCGGCAATCACCTTGGCTCCGGCGGCCTTCACCCGCGCCAGCAGATCCGGCTCCGGCAGGCCGAAATGGAAGCTCACCACCGCCGGCCGGTAGTCTTCCACGACCGCACAGAAATCCGCATCGAACGGCGCCCGCCCGGCCACCGGCGGCGGCACCTCCAGCGGCAGCCCCATCTCCTGGTAATAGGGCCGCAGCCGCGCGGCCCAGCGTTCGGCTGTTGCCGGATCCGCGGGGGGCGCCTGATGGCAGAAGAAATTGAGATTGACCGGCCGCGCCGTCGCCGCGCGGATCTGGTCCAGGGCCGCGCGCACCTGCGTCACGCTGAGCATGGCACAGGCCAGCCCGCCAAGGCCGCCGGCCTCGCTGACCGCAATGGCCAGTTCCGGCGTGCCGACGCCCGCCAGCGGCCCCTGGAGGATCGGCAGCGTGATGCCGAACAGATCAAGGATGCGGCGATCGGGCCAGGGGGACATGGCGTTTTCTCCCG
This sequence comes from Azorhizobium sp. AG788, assembly GCF_943371865.1. Classification (GTDB taxonomy): domain Bacteria; phylum Pseudomonadota; class Alphaproteobacteria; order Rhizobiales; family Xanthobacteraceae; genus Azorhizobium. Next base: position 10,089 of record NZ_CALRWL010000070.1, read on the forward strand.
AATGACGATGGCGGCGCGACCATAAGGCCGATCCGGGCGGGTCGAACATCGAAATCAAGAAAATCGGGCGCTGGCACGCGGCTTTCTCCCCGACACCGGCGCATTCCCCTGAGGCATCGGACAGCCGGGGCGGCGGCGCGCCGCTGGCTTTTTGCGCAGCCCCCTCGACAGCGCCCAGCGCCTGCGCAATCCTTGCCGCATTTGGTGCAGAGGACGGATATGTCTCACATTCATGCGACCGAGGAGTTGCGGCTCGGCGACGTTCTCGTGGTGAACTGCTCGCACCAGTGCAACGTCATGCTCATGAGCAATACGGATTATGGCCGCTATCGCCGCGGCGAGAAATTCCAGTATCACGGCGGCCACTTCACCAAATTCCCCACCCGCTTCCAGGCGCCGGGGGCCGGCATGTGGAACGTGGTCATTGACGTGGGGGATCGGGCGGTGGAACTGCGCTACGACATTCGCGTCATGCGCAAGTAATCGCTCTCTCAGCGCACGCTGAACGGTGCACGTCGTTTTGTCCAAGGCAGCGAACGGGTGCAGATGGTCCTTCGGGCTTACTCGCCCAAGGTACCGATCAGCGGCTCCGGATCCAGATCGAGCATGGCAACGGCCTCCGGGGCATCGCGAGAACTGGCCCCGATTACAATCATAGCCTGCATGGCTTGCGCAAAGGTGACCGCAGGCCATGCGCCACGGCGGCAGAACGGAACAGGGCCCGGTGCGGAATGCACCGGGCCCTGCAGCGTGTGCGGGCGGGGTATCGCTGCCGATCCGGATCAGCTGCGCAGGTTCTGCACCACCCGGTCCACTTCCAGTTGCAGTTGCTGCGCCTGGCCCGACAGGGCGCCGGATAGCGACATCAATTGCGTGGACGCCGCTCCGGTCATCTCCGCCGCCCGGCTGACGCCGGAGATATTCTCGCTCACCGCCTCGGTGCCGCGCGCGGCTTCCTGGGTATTGGTGGAAATCTCCTGGGTCGCCGCGCCCTGCTCCTCGATGGCCGAAGCGATGGCCGAAGAGGTGGTGCGGATGCTGGAAATGGTGCCGACGATGCGGTCGATGGAGGTCACCGAACGATTGGTGGCCTGCTGGATCTCGGACACCTTGCCGGCGATCTCCTCGGTGGCCTTGGCGGTCTGGGCCGCCAGTTGCTTCACCTCCTGGGCCACCACCGCAAACCCTTTGCCCATCTCGCCGGCGCGGGCCGCCTCGATGGTCGCATTCAGCGCCAGAAGATTGGTCTGGCTGGCGATGTTGGTGATCAGGATCACCACTTCGCTGATCTTCGTCGCTGCCTGAGACAGTTCCATGATCTCGGCCTGGGTGTTCGCGCTCTCCTCGGCGGCAGCGGCGGCGATGCTGGCGGCGTGGGACACCTGAGAGGCGATCTCGCGCACCGATGCGGTCATCTCCTCGGTGGAGGCCGCCACCGTCTGCACATTGGCGGAGGCCTCTTCCGCCGCACCGCCGACCGCTTCCGCCTGCCGCGAGGTTTCCTCGGCGGTGGAGGCCAGATTGCGCGCGGCTTCCGAGACCTCGGCGGAGGATTTGGTGAAGGCACCGGCGAGCGCGCCCATGCTGGCTTCGAATGCGGAGGCGATTTCCAGCCGCTCCTGCCGCACCCGCTCTGCCGCGCGCTGCTCCTGGCTCGCCGCTTCCTTGCGCAGGGCCTCGGCTTCCACCATCCCCGTGCGGAAGACCTCCACGCTCTGGGCGATGGCGCCCACCTCATCGGTGCGCTCGGTGCTGGGCACGGTCACGTCGAGCTGACCGGTTGCCAAGGTCTTCATCACCGCGACAATGTCGCCGATGGGCTTCACGATGCCGAACCGCGCCACCAGGAAGGCGAGCAGCAGAACCGCGAGGATCGCGATGGCCATGACGGCGTAAAGGGTGTCGATGACGGTGTCGGTGAACGCCGCCAGGCGGTCGATGCTCGCATCCACGCTCTTACTCATAACATCAATCGACTTGCTGATTTCCAACGAAATCGCTTGGAGCGCGGGATCGCAGGTGTTGAGCATCATGTTGTTGGCGCGGGTGTTATCCTCGGGCGTGGTGGCCTCGAGGGCCAGCTTCAGGGTCGGACCGCAGGTGACATTGACCGCGGTCTCGACCCGCGCCAGGATCGAATCTACCTCTGCGGCGCGGGCCGGCATGGCGCTCTTGGCGTCATTGGCGCGCTTGCGCAACGTATCGATGCCGGACTTCACATTTTCATTGGCAAGCCGGTTGCCGGCCTCGGTGGTGGCGGTGATGGCTTCAAACAGCGACCGCTCGATCCACGCCACGTTCCGGTTCAGCCGAGCCAGCGCCAGGGCGCCGCGGCTGTCGCCGGTGAGCAGGCCCGCATAGGACCGCCCGATCTCGCGCATCTGGCTCGACGCCAGGATCGTCCCCCCCACGGCACACAGACCGAGGAGGAGAATGAGCGAAGCCAGCTTCGCAATGATAGGCCAGTTCTTAAAGGACATGGGCATTTATTCTTAGAACGAACGCATCGATCCTGCCGCTACGGCAATCTCGACTGCACCATTTTTTTGGGGGAGAGAGGGGGAGATGTACCTAATACATAAACTTAGGTATGAGCCGAGGCTTGCCTGAAGCTTGCGTGAACCAGCACGCGCAGCCCGAGATGCACGTCTTCATCCGGTTGTTTTTATTCAGTAATACACCCTCAAGGGTTTCTTTAGGACATCAGCCGCGGCAGCTCAGTCTTCCTGGATCTTCACCCCGGCGTCGGCGAACATCAGCCGCGCCGCCTCGATCTCCTCGCCCCATTCGCCCTCGAAGCCGGCGCCGCCCACCACCACGCAGGTGATGCCCGCCTGGATGATGCTGCGGGCGCAGGACGAGCAGGGATGGTGCGTCACATAGAGGGTGCAATCGGCAGTGCGGATGCCCTGGCGGGCAGCAAAGGCGATGACATTCTGCTCCGCATGGCTGGAGAACAGATATTTGCGCGGCCGCTCGAAGCGGTCTGGGGTGTCCTTCACCCCCTTGGGCGGGCCGTTATAGCCGGTCAGGCGCACCTCGCCGTCCGGCCCCACCAGCACGGCGCCGACCTTGGTGGTGTCCTTGGAGCGGATGGCCGCATGGGCGGCAAAGCCCATGAAATACGCATGGGCGGTGGGCCGGGGCGCCAGTCGGCTTTGCGCCTGCTCCGCCGTGACGCCCGCTGTGACGCCCGCGGTGCCGCCCGCAGCGCCGGCCGCCTTGCCCGGCAGCGACAATTTCTTGCCCGCCGCCGCCTCGGACGCTGTGGCGCGCCGGCGCCGGGTCGCGGCGGCGGCGGCGGCATCGAAGGTCTCCATCGGCTCCGGCGGCCGGGACGTACGCGGCGGCGGAGCATCGGCGCCCGGCACCTTCAGCCGACCCTGCCCGCTGCAGGTCTGGCACACGATCATCACGCCCTGGGCATCGGCGATCACGCCGGCGCCCTCGCAGGTGGGACACCAGGAAAAGGCGCTTCTTGGAACTTTGACCGGCATGGCAAGGCGCTCCCGTGGTCCGCCGCGCCCAGCATAGACCAAACCCGCCCCACGGAACGCGCCCTCGCCAAACGTGGTGAAAATGCGAGGTGGCGCGCCGCGCTCAGGCCGGGTGCGGGGTCACGCTGTCGCGCACGGTCGCCAGCGCCAGCAGGGCCGCGGCAATGGCCGCGAACCACAGCGCCCCGAGGCCCATATAAGGATAGATCAGCGCGCCGGCGAAGGCGCCGGAGATCAGCCCCAGCCACAGGCCGAAATAGGCCATCCAGGCCAGGCGCGGCCCGCCCATCAGGGCCATGGCCATGCGCTGGCCCATCTTCACCAGCGTGCCGGTCATATAGGTCAGCCCGATGGAGACCTCGCCGTCGCGCTCGAACACGGTGTTCTCCATGCCCATGGCAAAGGCCATCAACGCCACCGCCGGCATGGGCAGGCCGAAGCCGTGGCAGGTGGCCGCCGCCGCCAGAAAGCCGGACACCAGCAGCAGAAGCACCACATGGCGGCGGCGCGAGGCGAAGCGGCCGATCAGCGTGCCGAACACCACCCCGGCGACGAAGCTGCCGATCAGGCCGCCGGCAATGGACCAGTTGGCGGACTCCCGCACCCCCTCGAGGCCGACCCCGAGGCGTGTTGAGTTTCCGCTCATGAAGGACACGAAGAAGCCGCCGAGCTCGATGAAGCCCAGGGCATCCACATATCCGGCCAGGGCCGACAGGCAGGCGGCGAGGATTCGTAATCTGACATTGTAGCGCAGCACATGGCCCGCCTAGCACATCGCGCGCGCGCCGTGCACCCCTTGGCCCTGATCCAAATGACCGCAGTGCCGGCCTGCGGCGCAGGGGATGGGGGTGCCGGACGCGGAACGCAACACCCTGCCGGACGCAGGGCGCCCGGCAGGGTGTTGCACGCCCATGATCCGCCGTCCCCCTACGGGGACAGTTCCTCCAGCACCCGGCCTTTGGTCTCAATGGCGAACAGCATGGTGATGATGGCGCCGACCACCAGAACCCCGGCAAAGGCGGCAAAGACATATTGGATGCCCGCCGCCCCCATGATGGTGCCCACCACGATGGGACCGGCCGAGGAGCCCAGCCGCAGCCAGGCGCTGCCCAGCCCCGTGCCCAGCGCCCGCAGCCGCGTGGGATAAAGCTCCGCCGAATACAGATAGAGCGAGAAGGTGATGGTCTGGACGATGGCATAGGCCAGGCCCGCCAGGATCAGCACCTGCATGGGCGAGGTGGCCCCGAGGACCGCCAGGAGGATCAGCGGCAGCGGCGCCGCCAGGAAGGCCATGGTGTACCAGCGCTTGCGGCCGACCTTGTCGATCAGCAGCGCGCAGCCGATGGAGGCGACGACGCCGGCCACTGAGGTGAGCAAACCATAGAGCAAGGCGGTCTCCAGCGGCAGGTTGAAGGTCTGCCGGTAGAGCGTGGGCAACCAGGCGATCATGCCGTTGGCCACCAGATAGGAGCAGAACCACATGGACCAGATGGTCAGCGTCCGGCGGCGATAAATGCCGGAGAACAGCTCGCGCCATCCCGACTGCGCCTTGGCCTTCACCGGAATCAGCGTCGGCTCCGCCAGCTTATGGCCGCGAGCGACGGCGCTGCGCTCCAGGTCGGAGACGATCTTGTCCGCCTCGGCATAACGTCCATTGGCCGCCAGCCAGCGCGGGGATTCCTTCATGAAGAAGCGCAGCGGGATCAGGATCGCCGCCGGCACCAGCCCGACGATGAACATGGCCTGCCAGCCATAGACCGGCACCAGGGCGCGGGCGATGACGCCGGCTCCCACGAGGCCGAACAGGAACATGACCTCATAGAGCAGGAAGAAGCGCCCGCGCCCCTTCGAGCCGATATATTCATTGATATAGGCGCTGGCCACCGGCACCTCGCCGCCGGTGCCGATGCCCTGGATGAAGCGGAAGACCATCATCGAGGCCGCGCCCCAGGCGAACAGGCAGGCGACGTCCATGCTCACGAACAGGAGAATGGTGAACAAGAGCACGCTGAGGCGCCCGATGCGCTCGGCGAGCCAGCCGAAGAAGACCGCGCCGATCAGCTGGCCAAGGTAGCCCATGGACAGGATCAGGCCGGTCTGCTCGGGCTTCAGCCCCCATTCGCGCACCAGCACCGGCATGGCATAGGCGATGGCGATGACGGTGTAGCCGTCAAAGAAGGTCGCCGCGCCAATGATGTTCCGGGTCCAGAACACGCGGCGGGTGACCGGGAGCCGTTCGATGCGGGCGCTAATATCGGCTTGCTGATCAAGGGCGGCGGGCGCGGCTTCCCGACCGCCCGCGAGCCCGCGTGGCGGAACCTGCATAAGCATGAGTGTCTCCTCCAAGAGCGAATTCTGGCTTTTTTGCTTTTGCCGGCCGCCCGCAAGGCAGCCGGGGAACGTTACACGGCCTGCCGGCGACCCCGCCCTGGCTGAGGCGGGATCGCGGCATGCCCCATTGGCGTGGGTCAACGGGGCTTCGCGGCCGATCAGGCCGCGAGGGCGTCCTGGATCACGGTCAAGCCAGAGGCCTTCACGGCGGCGCGGATTTCCGCATCGGCGCCGTCGCCGAGGGCCTTCAGCGGCTCGCGGATGTTGACGTTGTCGATCAGGCCGCGGGCACGCAGCGCATGCTTGAGGGCGACCGAGCCCTCCATGTGCGAGCCGCGGTGATAGACGGCGCGGGTGATGGGCAGGAGCTGCTCGTGATACTTGTGCGCGAGCTTGTAGTCCTGCGCCTTGCCGGCCTTGAGGAATTCGATCAGCAGTTCGGGCGCCATGTTGCCATAGCCCACCAGCAGGCCGTCGATGTCGAACATGGTGGGCAGCAGCCACTCGTCGTGGCAGGACATGATGGCGAGGTTCGGGAACGCCTTCTTGAGCGCGGGAATTTCGTCATACCAGCGCTTCATGTCGCGCACGCCGTTCTTGGTGGCGGTGACGCCGGGAAGGGCGGCGATTTCAAGCTGGGTGTCGAGGTCGTAATTGGCCTTGGTCACGGCCGGATACTGGAACAGGATGCATTCCAGGCCCGACTGGGCGATGGCCTTGTAGCGATCCTGCGGCGCGCCCTTCTGATAGCCGAAGCGCAGCCAGCCGTGGTTCGGATACACCAGCGCACCGGAGGCACCGGCATCGATCTTCTCGCGCGCCTCGATCTCGGCGACCTTGGTGCCTTCGCCGGTGATGCCGGCGACCACCGGCAGCGGGGTGGCGTCCTTATAGACCCGGATCAGCTCCAGCTGCTCATCATGGGTGAGGAAGGTGCCCTCGCCCGCATGGCCGAGGATCACCAGGCTCTTCACGCCGGGGATTGCGGCCAGCCATTTGGCGAGGCGGGCATTACCGTCGAAATCGACGTCGCCATTGTCCTTGAACAGGGTGACGGGGGCGGGGTTCAGCCCCTTCCAGTCGATGGCCATGGTTCTCTTCCTTCCCTTGAGGAGCGTTATTCGGAACGTTCCCGCACCCGTCGTCCGTCCTTCATCTGTATCGTGACGGATCGTTTCCGGGAACGTTCCCATATTTGAGCTTGTGCCTTTTTCCTGTCAAGCGTTAAGTGATGGTCCCGATGCGCAGCGAGAGGCAGACCGTGTTTCACGATGACGAGACCCAAGAGCGGCATGGGCGCGTCACCATTCTGGACGTGGCCGCGGCAGCCGGTGTGTCGAAATCCACGGTGTCGCGCATTCTGGACGAACGCCTGCCGCGCTCCGAAAGCGACACCGCCCGGCGCGTCCGGCAGGTGGCGGGCGATCTGGGCTATGTGCGCGACGTCTCGGCCGCCAGCCTGCGGCGGGGGCAGACCAACACCATCGGCGTGATCGTCCCCCGCCTCACCGACACGGTGATGGCCATGCTCTATGAGGCGCTGGCGCGCGCCTGTGCCCGCTCCGGCCGCTTCGCCATCGTCGCCACCACCGACGACGCGCCGCGCGCCGACCGGGCCGCGGCGCTGTCGCTGCTGCAGCGGGGCGTGGATGGCCTCGTGCTCTCGACCGCACGGGAGGGCGACGACTTTGCCCAGGAGCTGGCCGATCGCGGCGTGCCTTATGTCCTCGCCTTGCGCAGCGATGGGCGCAGCCTGGCCTCGGTGGGCGACGACCGCCTCGGCGGCTATCTGGCCACGCGGCATTTGCTCGATCTCGGGCATCGGCGCATCGGCATCATCGCCGGCCCCAGCTATGCCTCCAGCAGCCGCGGGCGCCTCGCCGGCTATCGCCAGGCGGTGCAGGAGGCAGGCCTTGAGGAAGATCCGGCGCTGATTGTGGAATCCACCTTCGGCATCGATTCCGGCTCGGAGGCGGCCGAGGCGTTGATGCGCCTTGAGCGGCCGCCGTCAGCGCTGTTTGCGGTCAATGACAATACGGCGATCGGTGCGCTCTCCACCCTGGCCCGCCTCGGCCTGTCGGTGCCCGGCGACGTCTCGCTGGTGGGCTATAACGACATTCCCGTCGTCAGCCGGCTGTCCACTCCGCTGACCTCCGTCCGCGTCCCGTTCGATCAGATCGCCACATCCGCCCTGGAACTGATGACCCAGGGCCCGGATGCCAGCGGCGAACGCATCCGCATCGCCGCCCCCACCCTCATTCCGCGCCGCTCCACCGGGGCGCCCAGGAAGACGCGGGTCTGATCCGCGGCCTCTCCCTGTGTCGGGGCCGTGCTGCCGACCGAAGGGGCTCCCGTGCGCGCAGGACATGCCGCCGACTAACGCAAAGCCGCGAGCAGGCTGGCGTCGAACTGCGGAAGCCGGTCATCATGGCCGCGGGTGGTAATCGGCGCCAACATGCGGGCCTGCATGGCCGGTGGAATGGCGGGGGCCACATCCAGCGCGTCCAGCCATCCCCGCCGGCCCTGCGCATGGCGCTGCCACAGCGCGTGGATCAGCGTCGCGGCCATGATGCCGACAGGCTCGACCAGCTTGTCGTAAATGAGCAGATGATTGTCGGGCAGTGCTCCGGAGGCCTCATGCACCGCAATGTCCGGCGACACCGCAACCACCGGCCCGGTGTCGATCTCCGGCGAGACCTGATGAATGGTCCAGACCGTGCGCGCCCACCGGTCCTCAAACCCGGCATCCGGCGCCGGGCCGGCGCCATGGCCGTGCAGAAGATCGGACGGATGGAAATTGTAGACGCCGTAATCGGGCATCGCGAGGATCCGCGGGCCGATGACTTGGCCTAAGACACAACTGAGGATCGCATCCGGACGCCACTCCTCCCGCAAGACTTGGCGGAAGCCATCGGTCTTCAATTCGCCGGTGAACACCGGGGCCCCGGCGGATAAAGTGGCGCCGACCAGGGCGGCTTCCATCGCCGCCTGCTGCGCGCTGTCCAGATACTTCCAGATGCGCTTCTTCAAGCCGATCTTCGCATCGGGGTTCGCGGCATCGTCCGTGGCGACGCCGACCACTTGAATGCGGCCAGGGAATTCCCGGGCGTAGGCTTTCACGGCGTCAAGGGCGAGATAGCCATGCGCGAAGCTGGCGAACAGGACCACGCGCATGGCCCCGGGGATCGGCGGCGCGCACTCGTCCGGCGCGGGGGCGATCAGTTCGCCCCAGCGCGACCCCGCCAACGTCTGGGAAACGCGGCCCGGATGCAGGGCCAGCCGCGCCGTGAGGCTCGCCTCGCCGGCCAGCTCCAACTCATGGTTCCGATCACCCAAGGCCCGTCCTCCGTGCAGTGGCCATGGCTAGCCAATTCCCCGGCCAGGGTAAAGCAAGCCCGATCAAAGGCATGCGAGACAGGCTGCAGATCGGCCCGGCGTCTGCGGAGCACGGACCAGTCCCCCTCCCTGGCGCATTGGCTTGGCCGTCGCAGATCTGGCGCCGCCGCGGTCCGGCTGCCAGAGTGGCTCGAACCGGCGTCGCGGCCGCACGGTTCGCTATTGAGCAGCGCCCCACGGGCAGCGGATGGGCGCAGGTCGCGATCTGCAAGGTGCCCGCCGCAGCCGGGGTTCGCCGAGCTCAAAAGGCGATGGTGAGCGCGCCCTTGAACGCATTGTCCTGGAGGCCGGCGGCGAACTGGCCGCTGTAGCTGGCCGAGAGCACGGCGGCTGCAGTCAGCCGATAGTCGAGGCCGGCGCCGATCAGCGCGCTGTCGCGGGCCAGCGGCACGCCGGTCACCGCGAACGGCTGCGAGCCGCTGGCGAAGGCCATGGTGGCGGCGGGGTTCACGTCGCCGAAGGCATGCAGCCAGGCGAGGCTCAGGTTGGGCGTCACGCTCACCCCCGGCGCCAGGGTCAGGTTGGTGCCCAGCCGCAGGCCGAGGCTGCTGAACACCGTGTCCATGCCCGCCACAGTCACCGCCAAAGCCGAGCTGGAGCCGGTCTCGGTCAGCCCGTCGGTGGACAGATGCACATAGGCCAGGCCGGCGAACGGCTGCAGCGCCACGGCGTCGAGGCGGAAGGTATATCCCGCCTCGCCGAACAGCTGGGTGGTGCTGGCGTCATAGCCGCCGGTGGTGCTGCCGCTATAGCCGGTGAAGGCCGTGGTGCGGCCCATGGCGGCGTCGTGCCATGTGTAGCTCACGCCGGCCTTGAGGCCGAGATCGCCGTAGCGGGCGCCCGCATAAAGCGCGAGGTCGTAATTGTCGATGGTGCCGGAGGAGGCGCGGGCCTCCACATCCAGCGTGGTGCGGCTGTAGCCGCCCATGAGGCCGATGCGCCAATTGTCGCCCAGGGCCACGTCTGCGCCGGCGAATACGCCGGCGATGTCGCTGCTCACGGTTGCCGCATTGCCATTGCCCCAGGCATTGCCCCAGGCGCCGAAGCCCTGCATCCACAGGGTCGGGGTGAGGCCGGGGGCCAGGGCCGCGGTGGTGGGGCCGGCGGCGCTGGCGGACGGCGACAGCGCCTGGCCGAGGCG
>NZ_CALRWL010000071.1:0-20129 GCF_943371865.1 Azorhizobium sp. AG788
GGCCGCCCGGCTCTCAGGATGCCGGGCGGCCGGGACCGCCACGACGGAGCTGGCGGCAAAGGCAATCCTTGCGGCCGGTGGCCTTGAAGGAACCCCTTTTACAACCGAGGTGTTGTGCGGGTGGCGGTCCGGGCGGGACCGCCCGGAAGTGAAACCGCATGATCCGCATCTTCGCCCTGTTTGGCCTGCTCGCCGCGTTCGCGGGAGTTTTGCCGTGGGCATTGCCCGCCGCCAAGAGTGCTGCGCGGCTGGTCATGGCGCGGGATGATCCCCCGGCCCTGGCCGATCTGGCGGTGGCGCAACTGCCGCCCGCCGACCTCCTGCGGGAGATGTCCGCCGCGGTCACGGCCGCCGATGCGGATCTCGCCGCCTCCTATCTCGCACTCATGGATGGGCGCGGTATTCCGGTTCCCGCGGCGCAGCGGGCGCAGGTGGGGGCCTTGGTGGCGCAGCAAGGCTCCACCTTGAACCAGATGCGCAGTTTCGGCGCCGGCTTCATCAGCGGCCAGCCGGAGGATCTGGCCGGGTTCGCGGGCGCGGCGGTGGGCGACGTCATGGTCTGGGGCGACATTCGCGACGCCTCCCGGGAAGGCTGGAAATTGGCGCGAGGCGAAGACGCGGACGAGTTACTTCTGGGCCTCTCCGTCGCCGGCCTCGCTCTAACCGCCGGGACCTATGCCACCGTCGGTGGCGGGGCACCGGTGCGGGCTGGGGTCTCCCTCCTCAAGGCCGCCAAGCGTGGCGGTCGCCTGTCGGCGGATCTGATGGCCGGCCTGAGCCGCGCGGTGCGCGAGAGCGTGGACTTTGCCGCCCTGCGCCGGGCGCCGGCGGCGGTTGCCGCCCTCGATGGCGCCGCGCTCAAGACCGTCGTGCGCACCGAGCGCCTGCGGGATCTCGGCCGGGTGCTGGGGGACGTGGGGACCGTGGAGGCGAAGGCGGGAACGCGGGCCACCATGGAGGCGCTGCGACTTGCGGACGGGGCGGGCGATACGCGGCGTCTGGCCCGGCTGGCCGAAGCCAAAGGCCCGCAGACCCTGGCGCTGCTCAAGAGCCTTGGGCGCGCCGCCTTCACCATCACCGGCGCCGTGCTGGGATTGCTGTGGTGGGGGACGGGTGCGGTGATCTGGCTGGTGGGGGCGATCCTCACCTTCAACGCGCTGTGCGTCGCTTTGGTGCGGCCCTTGTGGCGCCGGCGCGGGCGTCCACGCCGGCGGGCGGACCGGCCCGTGGCGGCGAGCGCCATCCACAGCGTCTGACGGTATGGGAGTGGCGGATTTCCGCCGCTGGCTTCCCTCGAGGACCATCGCGCACTAGGTTCGCCCGGTCGCGTCGCCGCCCCTGCCGAGGATCCCATGCCCACTTTTATCTCCGACGGCCTGGAACTGTCCTATCTCGACGAGGGTGCGGGCGAGCCGGTGCTGCTGATCCATGGCTTCGGGTCCAGCAAGGAAATCAACTGGGTCTATCCCGGCTGGGTGAAGACCTTGACCGAGGCGGGACGGCGGGTGGTGGCGTTCGACCATCGCGGCCATGGCGCCTCCGCCAAGCTCTATGATCCGGCGCTCTATCACACCCGCCTGATGGCCAAGGATGCCAAGACCCTGCTCGACACGCTGGGGCTGCCCCGCGCCGATGTGATCGGCTATTCCATGGGCGCCCGCGTGACCGCCCAACTGGCCATCACCGAACCGGCGACGGTTCGCACCGCGGTTCTGGGCGGGCTCGGCATCCATCTGGTGGACGGCGTCGGCCTGCCGCAGACCATCGCCGATGCCCTGGAGGCGGACAGCCTGGACGACGTCACTGACCCCATGGGCCGGATGTTCCGGGCCTTCGCCGATACCAACAAGGGCGACCGCAAGGCCCTCGCCGCCTGCATCCGCGGCTCGCGCCAGAGCCTGTCGCGGGACGAGGTGGCCAGCATTCAGCAGCCGGTGATGGTGGCGGTCGGCACCCGCGACCTGATCGCCGGTGATCCGCGCCCGCTGGCGGAGCTGTTGCCGCATGGACAGGTTCTGGACATTCCCAACCGCGATCACAATCCGGCGGTGGGCGATAAAGTGTTCAAAAGCGGGGTTCTGGAGTTCCTTGCCGCGCACGCCTGACCCTAGGCGCGGGGTGGAATGACCCGGGCACCGGGGATGTGTTAGAACTGCGACCAACGGAATCCACGGAGGCAGCGATGCTTCATCCAAGCCTGCAAGTGACCAAGGCCGCGAACGACCGTCTGCCCGAGGTGTTGGACCCGGTGTGGGCCCGCCTGCGCAAGGAAGCGGAGGAGGCGGCCATCCGCGAGCCGCTGCTTGCCGGCCTGCTCAAGGGCGCCGTCCTGGGCCAGTCCAGCCTGGAAGCGGTGATCGGCGAGCGCATCGCCGCACGCCTCGACCATGCGGATTTGCCCGGCGCGGCCATCCGCGCGGTCTATCAGGAGGCGGTTGCCGCCGATCCGCGCATCTCCCAGGCCCTGCGCGCCGACATCATGGCGGTGGTGGACCGCGATCCGGCCACCACGCGGGTGCTGGAGCCGATCCTCTATTACAAGGGCTTTCATGCCCTGCAGGCGCACCGCCTGGCCCATTGGCTGTGGCATGCGGGACAGCGCGATGCCGCGCTTTATCTTCAGAGCCGGGTGTCGTCCGTGCTGACCGTGGACATCCATCCGGCGGTGCCCATGGGCCGCGGCATCTTCCTGGATCACGCCACCGGCCTGGTGGTGGGCGCGACCGCAGTGATCGAGGACGACGTGTCCATTCTCCAGGGCGTCACGCTCGGCGGCACCGGCAAGGAGCGGGGCGACCGCCATCCCAAGATCCGCCATGGGGTGCTGATCGGCGCCGGGGCGAAGGTGCTGGGCAACATTGAAGTGGGCCATTGCGCCCGCATCGCCGCCGGTTCCGTGGTGCTGCATCCGGTGCCACCGGCGACCACGGTCGCTGGCGTACCGGCAAAGGTGGTGGGCAATGCCGGCTGCGCCGAGCCCAGCCGGGCCATGGACCAGATGTTCGACCTGACCATTTACGCGGGCGCGGATATCTGACGCGCCTGTTTCCCATCGGTCGCCCCGGGCGGCTGCCTTTCCACGGGCGCCCGCGGGCGTGCCGTGACATTTCGGAGGACTAAAGTTGGAAAAGACCGAGATCGAACGCGTCCAGCGCTATCTCCGCACCCTGTTCGGCAATCCGCAGATCAAGGTGACGCCGCGCCACAAGAAGAAGGACTCGGCGGAAGTGTATCTCGGCGAGGAGTTCATCGGCGTGCTGTTCAAGGACGAAGAGGACGACGAACTGTCCTACAATTTCCAGATGGCGATCCTGGACAGCGACCTGGAGTGACCCCGGCCGTCCGCCGCTCCCATCCGGAGCGGCGGTCCCTCCCGGTGGCACGGCGCGGTCCCGTCGGCGCGAGGCTGCCGCAAGTCGCGTTCCCGGCAGAAAGTGGCTTCCCCCCGGCGCGGGCAGCGGATAAATCGGATTGGCATACAATATCCAGCCGAGGTTTCCGTGTCCGTCCTCGACATCGCCGGTGAACGCTTCCGCTTCCAGATCGATGGGCCGCAGGATGCGCCGCCCTTGGTGCTGGCCCATTCCCTCGGCACTTCCCTTGAAATGTTCGATCCGGTGGTGCCGGCGCTCGCCCGCCGCTTCCGCGTCGTGCGCTACGACGCCCGCGGCCACGGCCAGAGTTCCGCGCCCGATGCGGTCTATGCCATGGGGGATCTGGGCCGCGACCTGCTGAATATTCTCGATAAACTCGCGCTCGGCCCCGTGGATCTGTGCGGCCTGTCGCTGGGCGGCATGGTGGGCCAGTGGGTGGCGCTGCATGCGCCGCAGCGGCTGCGCCGTCTGGTGCTGGCCAATACCACCGCTTATGCCGGCCCGCCGCGGGTGTGGGAGGGGCGGATCAAGGCGGTGCGCCATTCTGGAACCGCGCCCATCGCCGATGCGGTCGTCGACAGTTGGTTCACACTGGAGTTCCGCGCCCGCAATCCCGATGCGGTGGCCAAGGTGCGGGCGATGGTCGTCGCCACTCCGGCATCCGGCTATACCGGCACCAGTTGCGGTATGCGGGACATGGATTTTCGTCCCGACCTGCCGCGCATCACCACGCCGACGCTGGTGATCGTCTCCGAGCAGGACCGCGCCACGCCGCCCGCGTGGGGCGAGGCCGTGGCTGCGGCGATCCCCGCGGCGCGACTGGTGCGCCTGCCCGGTGGCCATATGTCCCCGATCGAGCAGCCTGAGGGCTTTGCCGCAGCGGTGATGGGCTTCCTGGCCTGAAGCGTCACGGGCCTGCCATGGGCGTTGGTTAACCCGCTCGGCAGAGGCAACGCCGCAGGGTGACTTGGGACGAAGCTTATGGGCAAATGGCCGGCGCAGTGGCCGGTGGCGGGAGAGACGAGACATGAGCGGCGGCCACAATCATGGGGGCGATGCCCCGCGCGCCAGCAGCGCACCGGCGGCCGCCGCGCCGGTGGATCATTCCAAGCACACGCATGCCGGGCACGATCATGGGGCGCATGATCATAGCGCGCATGGCCACGACGATCACGCCCACGACCCTTCGGGGCAGGATCACGGCGCGGACGGTCACGGGGCTGGCGGGCATGACCATGCCGGCCATGGACTCGCGGGGCACGCCCACGCGGTTCCCACCTCGCTGAAGGCGTTCGCCATCGGCGCCTCGGTGAATTTCGGCTTCGTGGTCATCGAGGCCGGCTTCGGCTATTTCGCCGATTCCCTCGCCTTGATGGCGGATGCCGGCCACAATCTCTCCGATGTGCTCGGCCTGCTGCTGGCCTGGGGCGCCGCGTGGCTGTCGCAGCGCACGCCCACCGCCCGGCGGACCTTCGGCTTCGGGCGCACCTCCATCATGGCGGCGCTGGCCAATGCCATCATTCTGCTCGTGGGCACCGGCGGCATCGCGGTGGAAGCGCTCTCCCGCTTCAGCGATCCCGCCCCCATCCAGACCGGCATCGTCATGGTTGTCGCATTGGTGGGAATTGCGGTGAACTTCGGCACCGCCCTCCTGTTCATGGCCGGCCGCAAGGGCGATCTGAACGTGCGCGGCGCCTTCGTGCATCTGATGGCCGATGCGGCGGTGTCCCTGGGCGTGGTGATTGCCGCAGGCGTGATCGCGCTCACCGGCTGGCTCTGGCTCGATCCCGCGGTCAGCCTGATGATCGCGGTGGTGATCGTGGTCGGCACCTGGGGCCTGTTCCGCGACAGCGTGGATCTGGCGGTTGACGCGGTGCCCCGCCATGTGGATCGCCAGCAGGTGGAAGCCTATCTGGTCGCTTTGCCGGGGGTGGTGGAGGTGCATGACCTTCACATCTGGGGCCTCTCCACCACCGAGGTGGCGCTGACCGTGCATCTGGTGCGCCCGCAGCAGATGCTGGATGACGCCTTCATTGCCGAGACCTGCGGCGCGCTGAAAGGCCGCTTCGGCATCGGCCACGCCACCATCCAGATCGAGGCCGGCACCCATCCGTGCGGGCTGGCATCGGCACAGGTGGTGTGACGGATGGGGCGGCACGGCGGAGCTATCGGCATGACGCAGACCATTGGGCTGATCGGCGGCATGAGCTGGGAAAGCTCGGCGCACTATTACCGCATCATCAATCAGGCGATGCGCGAGCGCCTGGGTGGGGTGCATTCCGCCCGCAGCCTGATGTTCTCGGTTGATTTCGGCGAGATCGAGCGGCTTCAGCATGACGGCGACTGGGAGGGCCTCACCGCCCGGATGATCGACGCCGCGCAGCGCCTGGAGCGCGGCGGCGCCGACTTCTTCCTGATCTGCACCAACACCATGCATCGGATGGCGGGCGAGGTTGCCGCCAGCGTCTCCATTCCTCTGCTGCATATCGCCGATCCCACCGCTGCCGCCGTCGCCGCTGCGGGCTATGGCCGGGTCGGGCTGCTCGGGACCGCCTTCACCATGGAGCAGGCCTTCTACACGGGACGGCTGCGCGATGCCTTCGGCCTCGACGTGCTGGTGCCGGAGGCGGCGGACCGCGCGGTGGTCCACGACATCATCTATCGCGAACTGGTGGTTGGGGACGTGCGGGCAACGTCCCGCGCCGCCTATGCCGAAATCATCGCCCGTCTGGTGGCGCGGGGCGCCGAAGCCATCATCCTTGGCTGCACCGAGATCATGCTGCTGGTGCAACCGGCGGACAGTGCCGTTCCGCTGTTCGATACCACTACGCTGCACGCCTTGGCCGCGGTGGAGCGGGCCGTGGCAGGGCAGGGCTGAGGCGCCCTCAGGCCGCGGACGCCTTCTGCGGCAGACCCTTCAGCGCTTCCCGGGCGATGGGCGACAGGCCGTTCTCCGGCAGCGCCAGCACGTCTGCGATCTTGGCCCGCATGCGCGGATCCCAGAATTTCTGGATATGCACCCGGGTGCCTTCCACCGCCGCCGCGTGGGGCTGGCTGGCGAAGAAGGTGGCGATCTGGTTGGCCATATAGACCAGCCGGTCGTCGGTGCTGGTGTGGGAGGCGCTGTCATGGGCGCCGTCGTGGTGGGTATCTTCGCTATGCGACATGGGCCTGCCGTGGGGACGCCCCGAGGTCGATGCGCTCGGGATGGGTGAAGAGATCAAAGCCGTCGCTGCGAACGACGGCGGCGAGAGTGATGCCGGCTTTGTCGGCGGTGCGGATGGCCAGCGAGGTGGGCGCAGACACTGCAGCAATCACTGGAACCCCAAGGACCGCAGCCTTCTGCACCATTTCAATGGAGACACGGCTGGTGAGCAGCAGCAGGCCCTTGGCGGGCTCGGCATCCAGGCGGGCGACCTTGCCCACGAGCTTGTCGAGCGCGTTGTGGCGGCCGACATCCTCGGCAACCGCCAGAAGGCCGCGCCCGGGCTCGAAATAGCCGGCCGCATGGACCGCACGGGTCTCGTGATTCAGCGCCTGTGCCGGACCGAGAAGCGCCATGGCCTCCAGCAAGGTCGTGGCGGCAAACACCGGGCGGCTGGTGACCTGGGCGGCGGGCTTGATGGCTTCCGCCAGGCTCTCCACCCCGCACAGGCCGCAGCCGGTGGGGCCGGCGAGATAGCGACGCCGGGCACCCAGCACCGCCATCTTTTCCTCGGCGATCCACATGCGGGCCTCGATGCCATCCTCCACTGCGATCACGTCGAGGCTGAGGATGTCCGCCGGGGTGGAAATGATGCCTTCGGATAGCGAGAACCCGAGGGCAAACGCTTCGATGTCCACGGGCGAGGCCATCATCACCGCATGGGTGGTGCCATTATAGGTAAGGGCAACCGGGGTTTCCTCCGGCACCGCCCGTTCGCCGTTGCTCACCCCGTCCGCGCGCCACACCGCGCGCGTCACGCGCCGCACCGGCTCCGGGAAATCGGGGATCTCCGGCAGGTCGGCGGCGGTGAGATCCGGCATGATGCCGGGAGTCGGTGTCACGTCGGGCAGTCCCTGGTCGGGCGTGGGTGGTGAATGGCGGTTAGGTGTCTCATCGGGCATCGGGCGCCTCGCGCTGGCATCAGCGCTTCACATTGGCTCCGATGCCGGCAAGTGCAAGCCGGTCGCGCGTTTCGGACGCGACCGGCCTTCTGTCTCGGTCCTGCGGGATCACTCCGCCGCTTGGGCGATGCGGCGGCTCTCGCGCGAGCGCTTCTCATAGTCTTCCTGCCACTGGCTCGGCCCGTTGGAGGGCGCCACCTGCACGGCGGTGACCTTGTATTCCGGGCAGTTGGTGGCCCAGTCGGAGAAGTCCGTGGTCACCACGTTCGCCTGGGTCACCGGATGGTGGAAGGTGGTGTAGACCACGCCCGGCGACATGCGCTCGGAGATCTTGGCCTTGAGCGAGGTGCCCCCGGCGCGGCTCTCCAGCTTCACATAGTCCCCGTCGCGAATGCCGCGGTTCTCGGCATCATGGGGATGGATCTCCAGCACGTCCTCGGGATGCCAGGCCACATTCTCGGTGCGCCGGGTCTGGGCGCCCACATTATACTGGCTGAGGATGCGCCCGGTGGTGAGCAGCAGCGGGAAGCGCGGGCCGGTGCGCTCGTCGGTGGGCACGTATTCGGTGAGCATGAACTTGCCCTTGCCGCGCACGAAGCCGCCGATATGCATCACCGGCGTGCCCTCGGGGGCCGCCGCATTGCACGGCCACTGCACCGAGCCCATTTCGTTCAGCTTCTGGTAGGAGACCCCGGTGAAAGTGGGGGTGAGGCGGGCGATCTCGTCCATGATCTCGCTGGGATGGGCATAATCCATGGGATAGCCCAGCGCATTGGAGAGCAGGATGGTGATCTCCCAGTCGCCATAGCCGTTCTTGGGCGCCATCACCTTGCGGATGCGCTGGATGCGGCGCTCGGCATTGGTGAAGGTGCCGTCCTTCTCCAGGAACGAGCAGCCCGGCAGGAAGACATGGGCGAAGTTCGCGGTCTCGTTCAGGAACAGGTCCTGCACCACGATGCATTCCATGGCCCCGAGGCCGGCGGACACATGGCGGGTGTCGGGGTCGGACTGGAGGATGTCCTCGCCCTGCACATAGAGGCCCTTGAACGTGCCATCCACGGCCGCATCGAACATGTTGGGAATGCGCAGGCCGGGCTCATCGTCCAGCGTCACGCCCCACACGCCTTCGAACAGGGCCCGGGTGGCATCGTCCGACACATGGCGATAGCCGGACAATTCGTGCGGGAACGAACCCATGTCGCAGGCACCCTGCACATTGTTCTGCCCGCGCAGCGGGTTCACGCCCACGCCCTTGCGGCCGATATTGCCGGTGGCCATGGCCAGGTTGGCGATGGCGATGACCGTGGTCGAACCCTGCGAATGCTCGGTCACACCGAGGCCATAATAGATCGCCGCATTGCCGCCGGTGGCATAGAGGCGGGCGGCCGCGCGCAGTTTGACGGGATCGACGCCGGTATATTTCTCCACCGCTTCCGGGGAGTGACGCTCTTCGGCCACGAAGGCGGCCCATTCCTGGAACTCGTCCCACTCGCAGCGCTCACGCACGAAGGTCTCGTTCACCAGGCCCTCGGTGACGATGACGTGGGCGAGGGCCGTGACCACCGCCACATTGGTGCCGGGCCGCAGCGGCAGGTGATAGTCCGCCTCCACATGCGGGGTGCGCACCAGATCGATCTTGCGCGGGTCGACGATGATCAGCTTGGCACCTTCGCGCAGGCGCTTCTTCATGCGCGAGCCGAACACCGGATGGCCGTCGGTGGGGTTGGCGCCGATCACCAGAATGGTGTCGGTATCTTCGATGGAATCGAAGTCCTGGGTGCCCGCCGAGGTGCCGTAGGTCTGGGAGAGACCATAGCCGGTGGGCGAATGGCAGACGCGGGCGCAGGTGTCCACATTGTTGTTGCCGAAGGCGCCGCGGATCAGCTTCTGGACCAGATAGGTCTCTTCATTGGTGCAGCGCGAGGAGGTGATGCCACCCACCGAGCGGCGGCCATACTTTTCCTGGATGCGCTTGAACTCGGAGGCGGCGTAGGCGATCGCCTCGTCCCAGCTCACTTCGGTCCAGGGATCCTGGATCGAGGAGCGGATCATGGGCTTGAGGATGCGTTCCTTATGGGCAGCATAGCCATAAGCGAAGCGACCCTTGACGCAGGAATGGCCGCGATTGGCCTTGCCGTCCTTGTAGGGCACCATGCGCACCAGTTCGTCGCCGCGCATTTCCGCCTTGAAGGTGCAGCCGACGCCGCAATAAGCGCAGGTGGTCACCACCGAATGCTCGGGGGTGCCGATGGCGATCATCGACTTTTCGTTTAGCGTGGCAGTGGGGCAGGCCTGCACGCAGGCGCCGCAGGACACGCATTCCGACGACAGGAAGGTCTCGCTCATGCCTGCCGAGACCCGCGAACCGAAGCCGCGGCCGGAAATGGTCAGGGCGAACGTGCCCTGAACCTCTTCACAGGCGCGTACGCAGCGATTGCAGACGATGCACTTCGACTGTTCGTAGGTGAAGTAGGGGTTGGACTCGTCCTTGCCCAGCTTGGTGTGGTTCTCGCCCTGGTAGCCGTAGCGCACTTCGCGCAGGCCGACCACGCCGGCCATGTCCTGCAATTCGCAATCGCCATTGGCCGAGCAGGTCAGGCAATCCAGCGGATGGTCGGAGATGTAAAGCTCCATCACCCCCTTGCGGATCTGCTTCAGCCGTTCGGTCTGGGTCTTGACCACGATGCCTTCCGCCACCGGCGTGGTGCAGGAGGCGGGCGTGCCGTTGCGGCCTTCGATCTCGATCAGGCACAGGCGGCAGGAGCCGAACGCCTCCAGCATGTCGCTGGCGCAGAGCTTGGGGATCTGGTTCCCCACCTCCATGGCGGCGCGCATGATGGAGGTGCCTTCGGGCACCTGCACCTTCATGCCGTCGATGGTGAGGTTCACCAGCTTTTCGGACTTGGAGAGCGGCGTGCCGTAGTCGATTTCATGCACGAGGGACATGGGGCGTCTCCTATTCGGCGGCCACGGGCAGCTTCGGCGCGACACCGAAGTCTTCCGGGAAATGGGTGAGGGCGCTCAGAACCGGGTAGGGCGTGAACCCGCCGAGCGCGCACAGCGAGCCCAGCTTCATGGTCTGGCAGAGGTCGGTGAGCACCGCGAGATTGGCGTCGCGGCGGTCGTTGGCCATGATCTTGTCGAGGGTCTCGACGCCGCGCGTCGAGCCGATGCGGCAGGGCGTGCACTTGCCGCAGCTCTCATGGGCGCAGAATTCCATGGCGAAGCGCGCCATGTGGGCCATGTCGGCGGTGTCGTCGAACACCACCAGGCCGCCATGGCCGATGAGCGCGTCCTTGGCCGCGAACGCCTCATAGTCGAACGGGGTATCGAACTGCGACACCGGCATGTAGGCGCCCAGCGGGCCACCGGCCTGCACGGCCTTGACCGGACGGCCAGAGGCAGTGCCGCCGGCAATGTCGTTCACCAGTTCGCCCAGCGAGATGCCGAAAGCGGTCTCATACAGGCCGCCGAACTTCACATTGCCGGCGATCTGGATTGGCATGGTGCCGCGCGACCGGCCCATGCCGAAGTCGCGGTAGAAGGCGCCGCCCTTGTCCAGGATGATCGGCACGGTCGCCAGGGAGATCAAATTGTTGATGACGGTGGGCTTGCCGAACAGGCCCTTGTGCGCCGGCAGCGGCGGCTTGGCGCGGACCACGCCGCGCTTGCCTTCCAGGCTGTCCAGCAGCGCGGTTTCCTCGCCGCACACATAGGCGCCGGCGCCCATGCGCATCTCGATATCGAAATCATACTGCGAGCCGGCGACATTCTTGCCCAGCAGGCCGGCGGCACGGGCGATCAGGATCGCCTTCTCCATCACCACCAGCGACAGCGGATATTCCGAGCGGCAATAGACAAAGCCCTTGGTGGCGCCCACCGCGAGGCCGGCGATGGTCATGCCCTCGATCAGGCAGAACGGGTCGGCTTCCATGATCATGCGGTCGGCGAAGGTGCCGCTGTCGCCCTCGTCCGCATTGCATACGATGTAGCGCTGGTCGGCCGGGGCGGCCGCCACCGTGCGCCACTTGATGCCGGTGGGAAAGCCCGCGCCGCCGCGGCCGCGCAGGCCGCTGTCGAATACCTGCTCGACGGTGGCGGAGGGGCCGATCTCAATGGCTTTGGCGAGGCCCTTGTAACCGTCGTGGGCCTTGTAGTCTTCCAGCGACAGCGGATCGATGATGCCGCAGCGGGCAAATGTCAGCCGGGTCTGGTTCTTGAGATAGGGGATTTCCTCCACCACGCCAACGCAGAGCGGATGATCCCCGCCCTCCAGGAATCCGGCAGCCAACAGGCCATCCACGTCCGAGGGCTTCACCGGGCCATAGCCGACACGGCCGCGCGGGGTTTCCACCTCCAGCAGGGGCTCCAGCCAGAACAGGCCGCGCGAGCCGTTGCGCACGATCTGCGCCGAGGCGCCGCGCGCGGCGAGCGCCGCTTCCAGCTTGAGCGCGACACGGTCGGCGCCGCAGGCGACGGCGGTGGCGTCATTGGGGACGTAAAGGCGGCTCATCGGTTGCTCTCCGCCACCAGTTCGTCAATGCAGCTCTCGTCCAGGCGGCCCACCAGGCGACCGTCGATCATGCCGGCGGGTGCACAGGCGCACAGGCCGAGGCAATAGATGGGCTCAAGGGTCACCCGGCCGTCCGGCGAGGTTTCGCCCATGGCCACGCCCAGGCGCTCTTCCGCATAAGCGGTGAGGGTGTCCGAGCCCATGGACTGGCAGGCTTCCGCCGCGCACAGCTTGATGACGTGGCGGCCCGGGGGCTCGCGCCGGAAGTCATGATAGAAGGTGACAACGCCGTAGACTTCCGCCCGCGACAGGTTGAGGCTCTCGGCAATCATCGGCACCACCGGATCGGGCACGAAGCCGAAGGTCTCCTGCACCGCATGCAGGATGGGCATGGTGGCGCCATCCAGATGCCGGTGCGAGGCAATGATCTCCGATGCGCGGTTGGCGCTCCACGGTTCGTAGCCGGCCATCGGCGAAACCCTTCCCTATGCCGCTTGAAGCGGTTTTCCTTGTGATCGTTCCAAGGAGAATGTCACAGGCGGGGGCGGGATCAAGCGAGCTGTGGGATGTTGCGATAGAACATCTCTATGCAAATAAGGCAGTGTGCCGCGCTGGAATGATCGTTTTGCGTGGCTTTCCGGGGAAATCGGTGAGGAGAGCCACGGCGCAAAACCGTTATTTTGCGCGAATTGATCGGGGTTCTCTATCTTCACGCAGCAGCACTGTGCCATGTCGAGGCGATTGTGCGCCGCAATATGATGTGGCCGCTTGGGCTGGCCTGTCGCGATCACGCATGAAGCAATTTTCAGTGAAAGCCGGGCCGTTCCCCCCGAGGGCGGGCCTTCGGCGGGCTGGGGCCGGGCCGTTTCCGCAGCGTGGCGCTTCGGATATGCGGTGTCCGACAGCAAAACGCCGCCGCGGACCCGAGTCGGCGGGTCGGCGGCGGCGTTTCATCGTTTGCGGTGCCGGCCCGCACTGCGCGGACCTGAAGGAGCAGGTCAGGCCGCGGCACCGGCCTGCAGGGCCGCCAGGGCCTTGCGGGCGTCGTCCAGCGCCTTGAAGGTGTCATAGGTCTCCTGCGCCACCGTCAGGATATTCTCCCAGCCGGTGGGCAGATCCTCGGACAGATCGTGCAGATTCATCTTGGTGTTCACGGATTTGGACGAGAGCTTCTTGATCTCGGCCTTCAGGGTCTCGATGTCGGACATGCTTGCCTCTCCTTGGTGGTCACCGGCGATGCGGGCGGTTCAGCCGAACTTGAACAGCACGCCATAGCCGCCGCGCGGATAGCTCCATTCGATGTCGCCGCTGGGCTCGGCGATCACCCGGCAGGTGCCGCATTCCACGCATCCATCCACGGTGACTTCCACTTGGCCGGCCTCATTGAGGTCATAGCAGCGGGCCGGGCACAGCTTGAGCATGCTCAGCAGCGGGGCGGTGGGCACGGTGTGCGGGCGCACCTTGATGTGGGCGCGTCCGGCATCCACGAGGTAGCGATTGTAGAACAACTTGTCTTCCACACGGACTTGCGGGTCGCTCATGGTCGATCTCCATCCTGGCTGGCCGCGTCGGGCTCACGGCCCTGGCGCGTCGGAAAACATGGGAGGCAGCGTCGCGCGCTGCTGTGGCTCAGACGTCGCCCGTCGCGGGATCGCGGCGGGCCTGATGGCCGGATCGAAGCACAGGGACCGCGGCCGGCTTCCGCGGTGAAATCCAACGCCACGGAACGCGGCGCGGCCAAAGTCAGCGCCAGGCGCGGGCGAAGCGGAAGGCATCGCCGAACAGGCCCAGCCATGAACGCGCCTCGACGAAGGAGCGCAGGGTGGACTTTTCCTTCTCCACCTTCGGCGTGCCATCTACCCGCAGGAAGTTCTGCATGGCCTTGGACACCAGTTGCGGATAGGTGAGGAAGAAATTCTGCGACTGAATATGCATCAGCGCAGGCATGTCCTTGTATTTCTTCATGTCCTTCATCACGAAGGACTCATCCAGCATGGTCTTGTAGAGCGCGAGGTTCTTGGCCACCATCGGCTCGCGGCGGGACTTGATCTGGAAGATGGCCTCGGCAGCGATACGGCCCGAGGTCATGGCGAGGTTCGAGCCCTCGCGGTGGATGGCATTGTTAAGCTGGGCCGCATCGCCGACCACCACCCAGCCGTCGCCATAGAGCTGCGGGATCGCCTTGAAGCCGCCCTCGGGAATGAGGTGGGCGGCATATTCCTTTACTTCCGAGCCTTCGATCAGCGGCGCCACCGAGGGATGCGCCTTGAAGCGCTCCAGCAGGCCATAGGGGGTCTCGCCGGTATTCTGGAAATCCGCCACCAGGCAGCCGATGCCCAGCGAGACGCATTCCTTGTTGGCATAGATGAAGCCCATGCCGGTCATGCCGCGGGAGATGGTGCCGGCTGCCTCGATCACCACGCCCTCGTCGCCCTTGAGATTGAAGCGGGCTTCGATGGTCTCGCGCGGGAGGAAGTGCATTTCCTTCACCGCCAGGGCCACGTTTTCCGGCTTGGGCCGGGCGCGCAATTCGGCCTTGGTGCCCAGCAGTCCGTTCACGCCTTCCGCCAGCACCACCACATCCGCGTGGATCTGCCCGCCGCTGCGGTCGGTGCGCACGCCGATCACCCGGCCATAGGCATCCTGCACCAGTTCGGTCACCGTGGTCTCGCACAGCACCGTGGCGCCGGCCTCGCGGACCTTGGAGGAGAACCATTTGTCGAACTGGGCGCGGATGATGGTGTAGCGGTTCGGCTTCTCCTCGTTGAAGTCGTCCGACTTGTAGTGCAGCCCCACATGGGAGCGGTCGTCCATCATCCAGAAGCGCTGCTCCACCAGATGGCGTTCCAGCGGGGCGTCCTCGCGGAAGTCGGGGATCAGCTTCTCCAGCATGTCCGCATAGAGAATGGCCCCCTGGACATTCTTGGAGCCGGAATATTCCCCGCGCTCCAGTTGCAGCACCTTCAGACCGCGTTGGGCGAGGGTGAGCGCGGCGGCATTGCCCGCCATGCCGGCCCCGACGACGATCGCGTCAAACTTCTCATCGATCATGGCACGCTCCTCTCCGCAAAGCCTGCGGCCTTGCTGGCCCTGTGAAAGTTCAGCTGGCGATCCGGTCGCGGGAGTGCGGGGACAGCCGTGCGCGGAATGCCTCCGTCAGCGCCGGCAGCAGCCGGATGGCGTCGGTGACGATGCCCACATGGGCGAAATCGAAGATCGGCGCGTTCTTGTCGGTATTGATCGCGACGATGAAGTCCGAACCTTCCACCCCGACCCGGTGCTGGATCGCCCCGGAGATGCCGGCGGCGATGTAGAGCTTGGGCCGGATGGTCTTGCCGGTCTGGCCGATCTGCCGGTCCGACGTCACCCAGCCCTTCTGCACCAGTGGGCGCGAGCAGCCATATTCCGCCCCCAGCACCGCCGCCAACTGGCGCACCAGCTGGAAATTCTCCGGCGAGCCAAGCCCCAGTCCGCCCGCCACCACCACGTCGGCGAAGGCCAGGTTGGACTTGGCGCTGTCCCGGTCCGGCAGGAACGACAGCACCTTGGTGACGATGTCGTCTTCCACTAGCCCCAGCGGATGGGTGATGATGCGCCCTGCCTCTCGCTCCACCCGCTCCGGCATGGCCATGACGCGGGGGCGCACGGTCGCCATCTGCGGCCGGTAGTTGAGGGTGTAGATGGTGCACATCAGCGAGCCGCCGAAGGTGGGGCGGGTGGCGGCCAGCGAGCCGTCCGTGTCCACGTCCAGCTCGGTGCAGTCGGCGGTGAGGCCGGTGAGCAGGGTGGTGGCCACCGAGCCGGCGAGATCCCTGCCCAAAGTGGTGGCGCCCAGCAGCAGGATCTCCGGCTGGTAGGTGTTCACCACGTCGGTGAGGGCCTTGGTATAGGCCTCGTTGCGATAGTCGGTGAGCAGGTCGTCCGCCACCACATAGGCCAGATCCGCGCCATAGCAGAAGGCCTCGGCGGCGGCGGCGCGGGTGGCTTCACCCTCCGGGCCGATGACCACGGCGGCCAGCTCCACCTTCAGCTTGTCGGCCAGCTTGCGCCCGGCGCCCAGCAATTCCCAGGACACCGGATGGACCTGGCCGCGCTCCTGCTCGATGAACACCCAGACGTGCTTATACGCCTTGAAGTGCTCGGGCAGTTCCTTCTTGGTGGCGGCCCGTCCAGCAGCGGCAGGGGCGGGGGCTTTGGTGGGTTCGCTCATGGCTTGGCTCCCTTGTCCTCAATAGCCGCGGGCCAGCGCCGCCAGCTCGGTTTCGAGCTTGGGCTGGCGGGCGAAGATGGTTTCGATCAGCGCATCGGCGGGGGCGCGGGTGCCCACGTCCACCATGGCGGCCTTCTCGGCCCGCGGCGCCGGCGCGAACACCCGCTTGACGATGGTGGGCGAGCCGCGCAGGCCGCACTTGGCAATGTCCTCGACACCGGCATCCTGCGCGCTCCAGCGCACAATCTCGGCGCGGGCGGCGCGCAGGGCATCGGCCATGCCGCCGCGGCGGATCTCATTGGTCGCCTCCAGCATGGTGATGAGGCAGGGCAGGCGAGTCTTCAGGATCTGCACCCCACCTTCGGAGCGCCGTTCCGCCTCGATGGTCCGCTCCGTCAAGTCGAGGGCGCTGACCTTGGCCACATAAGTGAGCTGCAGCAGGCCCAGACGCTTGGCGATCCCCGGTCCCACCTGGGCGGTGTCGCCGTCGATGGTCTGCTTGCCGGTGAAGATCAGGTCCGGCGTGCCGAAGGTCTCGCCGATCTTGCGCACCGCGGTGGCCAGCGCATAGGTGGTGGCCAGCGTATCGGCGCCGGCGAAGAAGCGGTCGGTGAGCAGCACCGCGCGATCGGCGCCGAAGGTGAGCGCCTTGCGCAGGCTGTCCTCGGCGGAGGGCGGGCCCATGGTCAAGACCGTGACCTCGCCGCCGAACTGATCCCGCAGCGCCAGCGCCGCCTCCAGTGCGAACAGGTCATAGGGATTGATGATCGTGGGCACACCCTGGCGCATGATCGTATTGGTCACCGGGTGGACGCGGATCTGCGCGGAATCTGGGACCTGCTTGATGCAGACGACACTGTGCATGGGAGGTGCTCCGAACGTGGCTGGCAGCCTTGGCTAGGAGAACAGCAAGTGTCATACCAAGTGCGCTGGCATTAAAATAGTGTAGTTATATCAATGGCATGTAAGGCATGGTGTTGGCGATGTCGGGCCTGGCGGTGCAACGTTCGGGGCGAATGGTTCATGCCGCGTCGGGAATACGACAGCCCGGTCCGGTTTGGGCGCGCGCCATAGGGCGGGGCGTTGATTGCGGGGCGTCCACGGCCGGGCGCGGTACGGATAAGCGCGGGCTGCGCAAAGCCTGCCGAACGCACGCACGGCGCCCCGCCGGCCGGCACCAATGTGCGGGCCGATCAGAGGCGCCGTCGGATGCGTGGACGCGGCTACTTCAGGGTGGTCAGCGGCACGAAGGTCGGCGGCTTGGGCGGCTTGACCGCATCCTTCAGCACCTTGAACACCCGCTGGTCGATGGGCGAGGAGGCGACGAAGTCCGCATAGGCCTTTTCCAGCACCGCCTTGCAGCGCTCGGCCACCACCGTGTCGGGCTGGCCGGAGAAGTCTTCGCTGACCAGATACTGGCCCATGCGACGCAGGATGTGGAGCCGCGCCACGTTGAGCAATTGCGGATCATAGTCCACCGCGAGCAGGGTGAAGAAATCCTCGGCGGAGGAGGTCTTGTTCAACTGGTCGAGGATGCCGCTCGACGCCTGCGCGGACCCTGGAGAGCTACTCATCGCGAACCTCCTTCAAGCGTGTCCGGTGCGCAGATGCACCGACCCTGTCCGAGCATTGACAACGGCCCGCTCGGTCCCCCGCAGCGCAGGTCGGCGCCGCGCGGGCGTACTGCCCCTTGGACGAAGCAACCGTCGTGCCAGCGGGAACGCGGGCCTAAGCCCTTGAGCTTGCGAAGGGTTCGCATTGGCGCCCTCTGTCGGCATTCGGACACGGCCGCAGTGTCACCCTCCGTGTACCGACAGCATGTGATCGTTATCCGCGCGTAGGGCGTGCGGGTGCCCGCCGCAGTCGCACGATCACTTCCACACCACCCACCTCGAAGTCGGCGGGGATCGGCGGCAGGCGGCCGATCACCACATGATCGGCCGGGATATCCACCAGCGCGTGCTCGCCCTCGATGAAAAAGTGATGATGTCGGCTCGGGTTGGTGTCGAAGAAGGCGATGGTGGCGTTGATGCCGATGCGGCGCAGCAGCCCGGCTTCGGTGAAGTGGTTCAGCGTATTGTAGACGGTGGCCAGCGACATGGGGATGCGCGCCTTCACTGCCTCATCGTGCAAGGCACTGGCGGTGATGTGCCGATGGCCCTTGGAGAACAGCAAGCGGGCCAGGACGACGCGCTGGCGGGTGGGGCGGAGTCCCGCACGGCGCAACATGCTGCTGCAATCGGCCCAGGGCCGATCGTCTGGCACCGTGCGCCGCCAGACTTGGCGCAGATGCGGCGTGAAGTCATCCGCGTCCATCTGATCGGGCCTGCCGTGGCCGGCGTGAACCGACTCGCCGGAAATGTCGGTGCGCATGTCATCCATGGGGCAAGCCAATCACTGGGAGGAAGAGGGGGCGGCGGAGGATGCGCCGAGCGCAAGGGTGCGCCGGCGGTCGGCCATGCGGCTCTCGCCGCTTTCATCCCCGAAGCACAGATCGAAATCTGCGCATTGGGTGCAGACCGGCGTGGCGCACATGACGAAGCCGTCGTCCTCGCACATCATCCGGTAGAAGAAGCGTTTCCACCGCATGTTGTTGGCATTTCGGGCGGCCAGCGGGCCAAAGTGGCGGGCCATCAATCGGGTAAGTTCCGAACGATCGCGCAGCCCCAGATCTTCCCAGAGATGGTTGGGGGCCATGGCGCGGCGCGCCAGCATCGCGGCCAGCCAGCGACCCATGTCGCCGGCGGTGGATCGCCGCGCCAGCAGCAGGTCACGCACCAGCGCCGCTTCGTCGTCCATGGCGGCATCCGGCGATGCCGGGGGCGAGCCGGCCCGCCATGCCGGCGGAACGTCGCCGGTGGAAAAGCAGACGCTCAGCACCGTTGCGAGATCGGCGGGATCGAGGCCGCAGTGGGCGGCAAGGGCATCGCCTTCCGTGGCCGAGACCGCAAGGATCGATGCCAGCACGTGCCGGTCGAAGGCGCCGTCATCGCTGATCACCGCGCGTTCCGGCCAGGTGCCCGTGAGCCGGCGGTAGGCGTCCGCGGCCGAGACGGCGGGAGCAGCGGCGGCGCTTGTGCGTGACGGGGCTGGGGGCACCGGATCGAGGGAGCCGGCGTGGGGGGCCATGAGGATCACGATTGCGCTCCAAAACCGGTGTTGGCTTGCTCCTTGGTGGCGGATCCGTCCTTGGGCCTGAAGCCTTCTGGCGCTCAGGGCGCCGGGGCGTTTCTCTCCGCTGTCTTTGTTGACGGGCGCGGCTTTGCCGCTTGGCCGGCTGGGCAGAAGCCGGCGAGGAGAATGGCCCGAGGCGAACCTCGCCTCGGGCCGCGCCGGATCAGGCCGACATGGCGGCCAGTTCGGCGGCGGTCTTGCCGACGACGGTCTCGTCCACGGCCTTCATGATGCCGTGCTCCATGAGCATGTCTTCCAGCTCGTCCATGGTGATGGGGGTCGGGATGATGCCCTTGCCGCCATTGGCATGGATCTTCGTCGCCAGGCTGCGATAGTGGCCGGCCTGAACGCTGTCGGGAGCGTATTCGAGCACGGTCATGCGGCGCAGTTCGGCATGCTGCACGATGTTGTCGCGCGGTACGAAGTAGATCAGGTGGGTGCC
Source organism: Azorhizobium sp. AG788 (assembly GCF_943371865.1). Lineage (GTDB taxonomy): Bacteria > Pseudomonadota > Alphaproteobacteria > Rhizobiales > Xanthobacteraceae > Azorhizobium. Next base: position 19,821 of record NZ_CALRWL010000071.1, read on the forward strand.
GAGCTTCTTGGCCATGGCTTCCGCCAGTTCCAGCTCCTTGTCGGTCTGGCGCTCATTGCAGACCAGCCCGCCCAACCGCACGCCGCCGGAATTGGCGTATTTGAGAATACCCTTGGAGATGTTGTTGGCCGCATACATGGCCATCATCTCGCCGGACATGACGATGTAGATTTCCTGCGCCTTGTTCTCGCGGATGGGCATGGCGAAACCGCCGCACACCACGTCGCCGAGCACGTCGTAGGAGACATAGTCGATGTCTTCGTAGGCGCCGTTCTCCTCCAGGAAGTTGATGGAGGTGATGACGCCGCG
>NZ_CALRWL010000072.1:0-18123 GCF_943371865.1 Azorhizobium sp. AG788
CCCGCGCCGCCGCCACAGTTTCGGCCCGTGAGGTTGGGCACCAGCCGCCCACGCCATCGGACGCGACCCGTGGGTCGCGCCATCCGGCGGATGGGCGGACGACGATATCAGGCCGGCCCTCAGCGGCTGGCGCATGGAGGATGGAAAAATGACGGTGAAGGTTGCCATCAACGGCTTCGGTCGCATCGGGCGCAACGTGCTGCGCGCCATCATCGAATCCGGCCGCACCGACATTCAGGTGGTCGCGATCAACGATCTCGCCCCGGTGGAGACCAACGCCCATCTGCTGCGCTATGACAGCGTGCACGGCCGCTTCCCGGCCACCGTTGTGGTGGACGGCGATACCATCGACGTGGGCCAGGGCAAGATCAAGGTGACCGCGCTGCGCGATCCCGCCCAGCTGCCGCACAAGGAACTGGGCGTGGACATCGCCCTGGAATGCACCGGCATCTTCGCCACCCGCGACAAGGCAGCCGCCCATCTGACCGCCGGCGCCAAGCGCGTGCTGGTCTCCGCCCCCGCCGACGGCGCCGACCTCACCGTGGTCTATGGGGTGAACCATCATTTGCTGACCGCCGACCATCTGGTGGTCTCCAACGCGTCCTGCACCACCAATTGCCTGGCCCCGGTGGCCAAGGTGCTGAACGATGCCATCGGCATCGTCCACGGCTTCATGACCACGGTGCATTCCTACACCAACGACCAGCCCTCGCTGGACCAGGTGCACAAGGATCTCTACCGCGCCCGCGCCGCCGCTCTGTCCATGATCCCCACCTCCACCGGCGCCGCCAAGGCCGTCGGACTGGTGCTGCCCGAGCTGAAGGGCAAGCTGGACGGCGTCTCCATCCGCGTGCCGACCCCCAATGTCTCGGTGATCGATCTGAAGTTCGTGGCCAAGCGCGCCACCACCATCGAAGAGATCAACGCCGCCATCAAGCAGGCCGCCGACGGCCCGCTGAAGGGCGTGCTGGGCTATACGCTGGAGCCCAACGTCTCCATCGACTTCAACCATGATCCCCACTCCTCCACCTTCCACATGGACCAGACCAAGGTCATGGACGGCACGCTGGTGCGGGTGATGTCCTGGTATGACAATGAGTGGGGCTTCTCCAACCGCATGGCGGACACGGCGGTCGCGCTCGGAAAGCTGGGCTGAGCGGCCCCTGGGAGGAGAGCTGCATCATGCCGACTTTCCGGACCCTCGATGACGCGGACCTCGCCGGCAAACGGGTGCTGGTCCGTGTCGATCTGAATGTCCCCATGGATGGCGGGCGCGTCACCGACGACACCCGCATCCAGGCCATCCTGCCCACCATCCGCGCCATCACCGGCGCGGGCGGCAAGGCGATCCTGCTGGCGCATTTCGGCCGTCCCAAGGGCCAGCGCGATGCCAGCCAGTCGCTGGCGCCCGTGGTGCCGGCACTGGCGGAAAGCCTGGGCCAGGACGTGGCCTTCGCCGACGATTGCGTCGGCGAACCCGCCGCCAAGGCCATCGCCGCTTTGCCTGCGGGCGGGGTGCTGGTGCTGGAAAACACCCGCTTCCATGCGGGCGAGGAAAAGAACGCCGCCGACTTCGTGCAGCAGCTGGCGGCGCTCGGCGACATCTATGTCAACGACGCCTTCTCCGCCGCGCACCGCGCCCATGCCTCCACCGAGGGGCTGGCGCATCAGCTGCCGGCCTTCGCCGGCCGCAGCATGCAGAGCGAGCTGGACGCCCTTACCCACGCACTGGAAGCCCCCAAGCGGCCGGTGCTGGCGGTGGTGGGCGGCGCCAAGGTCTCCAGCAAGCTGGAACTGCTGGGCAATCTCACCGCCAAGGTGGACGTGCTGGTGATCGGTGGCGGCATGGCCAACACCTTCCTGGCCGCCCAGGGCCTCAATGTGGGCAAGTCGCTCTGCGAGCACGATTTGGCCCCCACCGCCCGCGAGATCATGGCCGAGGCGTCCGCCAAGGGCTGCCAGATCGTGCTGCCGGTGGACGTGGTGGTGGCCAAGACCTTCGCCGCCAACGCCCCCCATCGCGTGGTCCCGGTGGATCAGGTGGCCGATGACGAGATGATCCTCGATGCCGGTCCGGCGACCATCGAACTGGTGAAGGCCAAGCTCAAGACGGTGAAGACCGTGGTGTGGAACGGGCCGTTCGGCGCGTTCGAGCTGGTGCCGTTCGATGCCGCCACCGTGGCCATCGCCCAGGCGGTGGCCCAGCGCACCGCCGGGGGGCATCTGCTCTCCGTGGCCGGCGGCGGCGATACGGTGGCCGCCCTCAACCATGCGGGCGCGGCGGAGGATTTCTCCTACGTCTCCACCGCCGGCGGCGCCTTCCTGGAATGGCTGGAAGGCAAGGCTTTGCCAGGGGTCGAGGCGCTGCGGCGCTGAGACCTTGGTGTTATAAGAACCCGATAATCTAGGCACGCGCCGCCCCGGCGGCTCAAAGACAGGCAGGGAACATGAACGCTGAGCTCGACGCGATCGCGCAGAAAATGGTAGCCGACGGCAAGGGCATCCTGGCCGCCGACGAAAGCACCAGCACCATCAAGAAGCGGTTCGACGCGATCGGGGTCGAATCCACCGAGGACAATCGCCGCGACTATCGCGAGATGATGTTCCGGTCCGATGAAGCCATGCGGGACTATATCTCCGGCGTCATCCTGTTCGACGAGACCATCCGCCAGAAGGCCAAGGACGGCACCCCGCTGGTTCAGCTGATCCAGAACGCCGGCTCCATCCCCGGCATCAAGGTGGATGCCGGCGCCAAGCCCATGGCCGGCTTCCCCGGCGAGACCATCACCGAAGGCCTCGACGGCCTCGCCGGTCGCCTGAAGGAATATTACGACCTCGGCGCCCGCTTCGCGAAGTGGCGCGGCGTGATCGACATCGGCGCCGGCATCCCCACCCCGGGCGCGGTGGCCGCCAATGCCCATGCGCTGGCCCGCTATGCGGCTTTGTGCCAGGAAGCCAACATCGTCCCCATCGTCGAGCCGGAAGTGCTGATGGACGGCGACCATGGCATCGAGCGCTGCTACGAAGTCACCGACTATGTGCTCAAGGTTGTATTCGATGAGCTTTACGCTCAGCGCGTGCGCCTGGAAGGCATCGTGCTGAAGCCCAACATGATCGTGCCGGGCAAGAAGGCCCGCACCCAGGCCTCCATCGAGGAAGTGGCCGAGAAGACCGTGCGGGTGCTGAAGTCGCACGTGCCGTCCACCGTGCCGGGCATCGCCTTCCTCTCCGGCGGCCAGTCGGACCAGGACGCCACCGCCCATCTGGACGCCATGGTCAAGCTGGGCAACCTGCCCTGGAAGCTGACGTATTCCTACGGCCGCGCCCTCCAGGCCGCGCCGCAGAAGGCATGGGCCGGCAAGGCCGAGAATGTCGCCGCCGCCCAGGCCGCCTTCACCCACCGCGCCCGCATGAACTCGCTGGCCGCTCTGGGCCAGTGGAGCGCCGAGCAGGAAGCCAAGAAGGCCGCCTGAGTCACAGGCCGCCTGAATTCAGGCGACTCACAATTCGCGCGGCGCCCGGCGTGCCGCGCGCCTTTACCGAGAGCCCGTCCTCCCGCCAGGGAGCACGGGCTCTTGCTTATGGGGCCTGCCGTGTCATAGAGCGGGGCGTGCCCCCGTTGCCCGCGCAAGACGGGTGATGGGCGTGTCCCGCCCCGGTGCCGGGCGGACCGGCCCTGACGAATATTTCGATCCACCGGGCTGCGGCTCCAACCTTGGATCCCTCAGCCCCGCTTTTGCCCGCTTTTTGGTCGACCGATCGCCCATGCCTCACGCTCCGGTGCTTCCGCATTGCCGCCTCATGCTCATCCTGCCGCCGGCGATCTCCGCCGACGATGCCTCGGCTTGGGTCAAAGCCGGGGACGTGGCGGCGGTGATCGTGCCGCTGCCCGCCGGGCCTGAAGCCCAGGCGATCGCCACGCTGCGCGCCCTGGCCGAAGTGGTGCAGGAGGCCGGTGCCGCCTTCCTGGTGGAGGACCGGGTGGACCTTGCCGCCGCCATCAAGGCCGACGGCGTGCATGTGGACAGCCTCGACGCGCTCGCCCGTGCTTTGCCCGCCGTGAAGCCCGACGGCATCGCCGGCGCGGGCCTGCCGACCCGCCATGACGCCATGGAGGCCGGCGAAGCCGGGGCCGACTATATCCTGTTCGGCAAGACCGACGGCTCCGACGACATCGCCCCGACGGTGGCGCTGGTGGACTGGTGGGCGGAAGTGTTCGAGGTGCCCTGCGTCGGCGTCGCCACCACTTTGGCGGAGGCCGAAGCCCTGGCGGCGGCGGGCGCCGACTTCATCGCGCTGGCCCGCCTGCCGGCGGGCGCCGACGGCGCCGCGCTCATTCAGTCCGTGGACCGGCATATCGCCACCCTTGAGGGTCGCGCATGACGGCGCCGCGGCACAGCGCCGGTCTCCGTTCGCACCGCCCCATGCCCGCAGCCCGCAGCCGCCGCGGCGGATCGCTGCACCGGCTGCTCGGGCTATCGGCCCTGATGCGGGCCTGTGTCCCGGCGCTCGGCTTGGCGCTCGTTCTGGCGCTCGGCGCCGGCCACGGCGCGCTGGCGCAGGACAAGCCCGCCGCCACCGCTCCCGCGAAACCGGCGGCCAAGCCGGCCGCCAAACCCGCCGCTCCGGCAACGCCGACCATGGCGCCCCCGCCGCCCCCGGTCACCGAGACCGGCGACGTCGCCTATGGCGCCTACCAGCGCGGCCTGTACATGACCGCATTCCGGGCAGCGGTGCGACGCACCCAGGCCGGCACCGATGTGCCCGCCATGGTGCTGATGGGCGAGCTTTACTCCCGCGGGCTGGGCGTGCCCCGCGATCCGGCCAAGGCGGCGGACTGGTATCGGCGCGCCATCAAGGAGGGCTCGGCGGATGCCATGTTCGCCCTCGGCATGATGGATCTGATGGGGGACGGCATCCCCCGCGACACCAAGGCGGCGGCGCAATTGTTCGATCAGGCGGCGCGCAAGGGCAATCCCTCCGCCGCCTATAATCTTGGCCTGCTGAACCTCCAGGGCGAGGCGGTGCCGCAGGATTTCGGCCAGGCGGCCAAATGGTTCAAGGTCGCCGCCGACGGCGGGGTGCCCGATGCGCAATATGCCCTGTCCGTCCAGCTGAAGGAGGGCAACGGCGTGCCGCCGGACTCCGTAACAGCGCTGAAGCTGCTGCGGGCCGCCGCCGACCAGGGCCATGTGACGGCGCAGGTGGAATATGCCATCGCGATTTTCAACGGCGATGGCGTGCCGAAGGACGAAGCCGCCGCCGCCGCTCTGTTCCGCAAGGCCGCGCTGGCGGGCAATGCCATCGCCCAGAATCGCTACGCCCGCCTGCTCTCGGTGGGGCGCGGAACCGCGCAGGACAAGGTCATGGCCGCCACCTGGCATCTGATGGCCAAGAGCAAGGGATTGGGCGATCCTTACCTGGATGGGGTCGTCGCCAGCCTGTCCCCCGAGGACAAGAAGAAGGCCGAGACCCTTGTGCGCGCATGGGGGGCAAGCGGAAGCTTGCCTTGACGTCGCCATGAGAGGGGGGCACACGAGCGCTTCGCTTCCCTCCGTCACGGCAACGGCGCCCTCTGGTGCGTCCGGCCCGCCAGGAACCCGTTCCGCATGATCCGCTCGCCCCTGATTACCGTCATGGTCCAGGCCGTCCGCAAGGCCGGCCGCGCCCTCGTCCGCGATTTTGGCGAGGTGGAGAATTTGCAGGTCTCGCTGAAGGGGCCGGCGAACTTCGTCTCCTCGGCGGATCGGAAGGCGGAAGACACGCTGTTCGCGGAACTCTCCCGCGCCCGCCCCGGCTATGGCTTCACCATGGAAGAGCGCGGCCGGGTGGAAGGCACCGACCCCGCCAATGAGTGGGTGGTGGACCCGCTGGACGGCACCACCAACTTCCTCCACGGCATTCCCTTGTTCGCCATCTCGCTGGCGCTGGTGCGCAATGGCGTGCCGTTCGCCGGCGTGATCTTCAATCCGGTCAGCGATGAGCTCTATGTGGCCGAGAAGGGCCAGGGCGCCTATCTGAACGACCGCCGCCTGCGGGTGGCGGCGCGGCGGAAGCTGTCGGACAGCGTGGTGGGCTGCGGCATTCCCCATCTGGGACGCGGCGATCACGCCAAGTTCCAGAAGGAACTGGCGTTGGTGCAGTCGCAGGTGGCCGGCGTGCGCCGCACCGGCGCGGCGGCGCTGGATCTGGCCTGGGTGGCCGCGGGCCGCTTCGACGGCTTCTGGGAGCGCGATCTCTCGCCCTGGGACATGGCGGCGGGCGTGATCCTGATCCGCGAAGCCGGCGGCTATGTTTCCGATCTCGACGGCGGCGACCAGAGCCTGGACAAGGGCCACATCATCGCCGGCAATGAAGTGATCCGCGAAGACCTGATCAAGCTGCTCAAGAAGGCCTGAGCTGAAGCTGCGCCGGCTTTCGGGCCGGCGCCACAGCACAGCCCACGGTTGATCCGGTGCCTTTAAGTACCGGATACCGTTCAGATGCGCTCAAAAGTGCCCGGCCAATGACGGAACGTGATGTCATCAGGTTCCTTTTAGGGTCTGGTATGCGATAGTTCGAATCGCGGGGAAGACAAGCTGGAGCGAGCATGGCGCGGGTCGTCGATCCTTTCTTGAAGGTTTCCTCTCCGCGCATCTTCCTGGTGCGGATCGTCATTTTCGTTCTGCTCTGCGCCGCCTTGGCGGCGGTGCTCTACAAGCAGATTCTCGCCGCCTTCCTGAACAATCCGGGGCTGAACGGCGTCATCTTCGGCGTCTTGGCCATCGGCATCATCCTGGCCATCCGCCAGATCGCCCGGCTGTTTCCCGAGGTGGAGTGGGTCAACTCCTTCCGCCTGTCGGATCCGGGCCTGGCGGTGTCGCGCCCGCCCACCCTGCTGGCGCCCATGGCTGCCTTGCTGGGCGACCGCATGGGCCGGATGTCCATCTCTCAGGCCACCATGCGGTCGATCCTGGATTCCATCGGCACCCGCCTGGACGAGGCGCGCGATACCGCCCGCTACCTCACGGGCCTTCTGGTCTTCCTCGGCCTGCTGGGCACCTTCTGGGGCCTCTTGGAGACCGTCAGCTCCATCGGCGGGGTGATCTCCTCGCTTCAGGTCGGCCCCGACACCGGCTCGGTGTTCGAGGAGATGAAGACCGGCCTTGCCGCGCCGCTGGCGGGCATGGGCATTTCGTTCTCGTCCTCCCTGTTTGGTCTGGCCGGTTCTCTGGTGCTGGGCTTCCTCGACCTGCAGGCCAGCCAGGCCCAGACCCGCTTTTACACCGACCTGGAAGACTGGCTCTCCACCACCGTGCGCGATCTCGACTCCGGCATGGCGTCCGCCCCGGCCCGTCCGGTGACGGTGATGGAGCGCCAGGAGGTCGTCCCGGACACCCGCCCGGTCACCGCTCTGCTGCCGCCGCCGCCGGCCTTGAACATCGAGCCGCTGGTGAGCGCCATGGAGCGCCTGGAGCGCACCATGACGGAAGCCGGCTCGCAGCGGGTTACCAGCGCGGTGGGCCATCTGGCGGAAAGCCTCCAGGGCCTCGTCACCCACATGCGCTCCGAGCATGTGGTGCTCAAGCAGATGGCCGAGGCCCAGGCGGCGCAGCAGGCGGACATCCGGCGGCTGATCGAGCGCCTGGAACGGGCGCTGAACGCCACCGACGACCCTGGGACCCGCGGCACCGGGAGGAGCTGACATGGCGCTGGGCCGGCGCGGCCGCGAGCGCACCATCGACTACTGGCCGGGCTTCGTGGACGCTCTGTCCACCCTGCTGCTGGTGTTCATCTTCCTGCTGTCGGTGTTCATGGTCAGCCAGTTCTTCCTGACCCAGGACATGGCCGGCAAGGACAATGTGCTCCAGCGCCTGCAATCGCAGATCCGCCAATTGACCGAACTTCTGTCCCTGGAGCGCGCCACCGGCCAATCCCAGGAAGGCGAGATGAGCGCCTTGCGCGCCAGCCTCCAGGCCACCGAGGCCGAACGCGACCGCCTGAAGGCCGCCGCCGGCCCCGCCCCCACCACCCCCGACCCCTCCCGCGAGGCGGCCTTGTCCCGTGAAGTGGACATGCAGAAGGATGCCGCCGGGCGGGCGCTCTCCCAGATTGATTTGCTGAACCAGCAGATCTCCGCTTTGCGCCGCCAGATGGCCGCTTTGGAAGAGGCGCTCAACGTCTCGGAAAAGCGCGACACGGAAAGCCAGACCAAGATCGCCGATCTCGGCAAGCGGCTGAACGTCGCCCTGGCGCAGCGGGTGCAGGAGCTGAGCCGGTTCCGCTCGGAATTCTTCGGCCGGCTGCGGGACATTCTGGGCAACCGCCCGGACATCCGCATCATCGGCGACCGCTTCGTGTTCCAGTCGGAGGTGTTCTTCGATCGCGGCGCCGCCGTGCCGCGCCCCGAGGCGCTGCAGGAGCTGGACAAGCTGGCCTCGGCCATCCTGGAGCTGGAAAAGCAGATCCCGCCCGATATCAATTGGGCGCTGCGGGTGGACGGCCACACCGACAGCCGCCCCATCTCCACCCCGCAATTCCCCTCCAACTGGGAATTGTCCGCCGCCCGCGCCATCGCCGTGGTGCAGTATCTGATCGCCAAGGGCGTGCAGCCCCGGCATCTGATCGCCGCGGGCTTTGGCGAATATCAGCCCATCGACACCGGCACCGCGGACGACGCGCTGTCCCGCAACCGCCGCATCGAATTGAAGCTGACCGAACGGTGAGCGCGTTGCCGCAGGACGCCACCGGCTTCACCATTCGCCCGTTCGCGGCGGCGGACCTGACGCCCGCGGCGGATCTGTGGGTGGCCAGCTGGGCGCTGACCATGCCCGACATCGATTTCGAGGCCCGCCGCCCGTGGTTTCTCCAGCATGTGGAGACGCTCACCGCCGGCGGCACCCGCATCCTGGTGGCGCAGGAGATCGCCACCGGCATCCTCGCCGGCTTCGTAATGATCGAGCCCGTCAGCCGCTATCTGGACCAATTGGCGGTAGCGCCCGCCTATTGGGGGCGCGGCGCGGCGGAAGCCCTGATGGCGGCGGCGCGGAGCGCATCGCCCGCGGGCATCGTGCTGGATGTGAACCAGGACAATCCCCGGGCGGTGGCCTTCTATCGCCGGGCCGGGCTGGAGATCACCTCCGCCGGCGCCAATCCCATGTCCGGGCGCACCACCTGGCGGATGGAATGGACGCCCAAGCCGTCACCGGCCGAAGGCTGAGCCAGCCTCAGGCCACCGCCGCGAACTGCAGTGCCGCGAGGCGGGCATAGAGCCCGCCCTTGGCCACCAGTTCGTTATGGGTGCCCTCGTCGACGATCCGCCCACCTTCCATCACCAGGATGCGGTCCGCGGACAGAACGGTGGCAAGGCGATGGGCGATCACCACCGTGGTGCGCCCTTCCATGGAGCGGTCCAAAGCGGTCTGCACCAGGGTCTCGCTTTCCGCGTCCAGAGCGGACGTGGCCTCGTCCAGCAGCAGGATGGGCGCGGCGCGCAGAATGGCGCGGGCGATGACGATGCGCTGGCGCTGGCCGCCGGACAGGGTCACGCCGCGCTCCCCGACCGCGGTGTCCCAGCCCTCGGGCAGGCGGGCGACGAATTCATCCACCACCGCTTCGCGGCCGGCGGCTTCCACTTCCGCATCACTGGCGTCTGGCTGGGCGAGGCGGATGTTCTCGCGCACCGTATCGCCGAAGATCGCCACCTCCTGCGGCACGAAGGCGATCTGGCGGCGCACCGCCACCGGATCGCAGGCGGCAATGTCGATGCCGTCCAGCGTCACCTGCCCGCCTTGCGGGTCATAGAAGCGCTCCAGCAACTGGAACACCGTGCTCTTGCCGGCGCCGGAGGGGCCCACCAGCGCCACCCGCTCGCCGGGCCGCACGGTGAAGGAGACGCCATGCAGCGCCACCACATCCGGACGGCTGGGATAGGAGAAATGCACGTTCTCGAACCGGATCGCGCCGGACACCCGGGCCGGCAGCGGCGCCGGATGGGCCGGGGCCCGCACCGCCGGCTCGATCTGCAGCAGTTCGCCGATGCGCTCGGCGGCACCGGCGGCGGCGGAGACTTCGCCCCACACCTGGGACAATTCCCCAAGGCCGCTGGCGGCAAGCACCGCATAGAGCACGAACTGCCCCAATTGCCCCGACGACATGGTGCCGGCCATCACCGATTGCGCGCCGGTCCACAGGATCGCCACCACCGAGGCGAACACCAGGAAGATGGCCACCCCGGTGAGCGCCGCACGGGCGCGGGTGGCGTCGCGGGCGGCGGCGAAGGCCAGTTCCACCGCGCCATCGAAACGGCGCTTGGCGGCGGGTTCCGCCGAGGCCGATTGCAGCGCCCGCATGGCGCCGATGGCCTCGGAGGCATAAGCGGAGGCATCCGCCAGCGCATCCTGCGCCGCCCGCGAGCGCTTGCGCACCTGCCGGCCGGACGCCACCAGCGGCAGCACGATGATGGGAATGGCGATCAGCACCAGGCCCGACAGGCGCGGGCTGGTGATGACCATCATCACCACCGCGCCGATGCACATCACCAGGTTGCGCAAGGCGACGGAGGCCGAGGCGCCCACGGCGGCCTTGATCTGGGTGGTGTCGGCGGCGAGGCGCGAGGTCAGTTCGCCGGAGCGGGCGGTGTCATAGAAGGCGCCGTCCAGGGTGGTGAGATGGGCGAACACCGCATTGCGCAGATCCGCCACCACCCGCTCGCCCAGCGTGGTCACCAGATAATAGCGGGCTGCGGAGGCCGCCGCGAGCACCGCCACCACGGCGACGAGCACCGCGAAATAGCGGTCGATGAGGCCGGCATGATCGGCGGCGAAGCCGAAATCGATCATGCGGCGCACCGCCACCGGCATGGCGAGCGTGGCCATGGCGGCCACCACCAGGGCCACCACCGCCAAGGCGACGCGGCCGCGATAGCGCAGCAGATAGGGCAGCAAATGCCCGAGGGGGCGCAGGCTGCGGCGGGATTTCGACGCTGTGGGTGTCATTCCCCCCACGGCGGATGAGGTCTCGACTTGTGTCAACGCGACCTCTCGGCTATAGACCCGCGACTTCCGGCAGGAAACGAAATCACACCAGTGCGGGGCCCTGGCTCGGCGCGGCGAGAAGGACGCAACTCATGAAAAGCGACATCCATCCCGATTATCACTTCATCAAAGTCGTGATGACGGACGGCACCGACTACACGACACGGTCGACCTTCGGCAAGGAGGGCGACACCCTTCAGCTGGATATTGATCCCCGCACCCATCCCGCGTGGACCGGCGGCACCCATCAGATGCTCGACCGCGGTGGCCGCGTTTCGCGCTTCAAGAACAAGTTCGGCGACCTTCTGAAGGGCTGAGGCCCGGGTCCTGACCGGATCGGACACGGTAGCGACCCGGCGCGCACTGCGCGCTAGGGTCGCACCGGTGGTACGTCGGAATCAGAGACCAGGCGCAGATAAGTTGCCCCCGAAGCTGGCGCCGGAGACGGCATATGGTGCTCGGGGGGACGCTCACCCATGGTGAGCAGATGCTCGGCGCGGGCCACCACCCGCAGCCGCAGCAATTCAGCCTCGGCGCGCAGCGCCCGCATGCCATCGGGAATGCCCAACGGCCCCGGTGCCCGACGCGGCCGCAATTCCAGCGCCTCCGCCTCGTCGCGGGCATAGGCCACCGTCATCTCCCCTTCCGCCACCGCCCGCTCCATCAGCAGCCACGCCGCCAGTTGCAGCAGCAGCGTGGTGAGTTCGCGGGCTTCGTCGTGATAGGCCAGACGGGCGTTCAAAGGCAGGTCAAGGGCGTAGTCCCGGCCGGGACCACTGAGATAGGCGCTGAGACGCGATGCCAGATCCAGGCCGTCATCGTACAGCGCGGCGAAGGGGCCAGAGGCCGGGTCCGCGGAGGCGGTCATGCTTACTCCCAACCGGCGAACACGACGCCGCCTTGTCAAAGCACCCCCCTGGTGCACAGCAAATGGGCGCTAAAGCGCAGGCTCGCAAGAGGGAATTGAAAAACCCAAGTCTCAGAACAAAACGTTGAACACTTCGATTCCCTCACCACGATCCAACGTCCGGATCGGGTCAAGGGCAAGGCAGAGCCGGCTCACGTTCGGTTGAAGGCGCCGATGACAAAGGCGCTGCCCGTGTGGCCGGCGCCACGCAAAAAGGTCAGCGCGGAAATAAACGCGCTGGACGCTTGGTCCATGGACGCTTGGCCCATAGACGCGTGGCCCATGTTCGCGGGCCAGCATCCCCTGACACAGAAGCATGAGGTCACCGCATCAGGCAAGCGCGGGGCGCTCATCCACAGGACGCGAAGACGGCCTCGCTACAGCTTGAACACCGCATCGGCGGCGGAGCGCGACGCCCGCTTGCCCACCAGGGCCGCTTCCAGGCGCAGGATTTCCGCTTGCAGCAGCGCGATGCGCGCCTCGATCTCCTCCACCGACAGCGGGGTCAGGTCCGCCCCCGGCTGAATCGCTGTGGGAACGGGCCGCGGTCTGTCGTCATCCATGTGGGTCTCCCGGTTGGCGCGCCGCGCCCAACGGGCGGCAGGTTTCCATTTTCGCCGGCTCCGGGATGGGATACTAGAGCGGCGATCGCATCGCGGCCCTGACGCGCGTGCACACGGCCCGGCCCGCTGCCGCCGCCGCGGTCTCAGACCGCGTGCCCTGTTCCGCTTATCCCTTCCGCCATGGGAGCCACCATGACCCAGCCGATCCCCGCCACCATGACCGCCATCACCATCCCCGTCCCCGGCGGCCCCGAGGCGCTGGTGCCCGGCGAGCGCCCGGTGCCGCAGCCCGCCCCCGGTGAACTGCTGGTGAAGGTGGACGCCGCCGGCGTCAACCGGCCCGACGTGATGCAGCGCAAGGGCCTCTATCCGCCGCCGGCCGGCGCCTCGGACATTCCCGGCCTGGAGATCGCCGGCACGGTGGTGGCCACCGGCGCCGAGGCCGGCCGCTTCAAGGTGGGCGACCGGGTCTGCGCCCTGGTGACGGGGGGCGGCTATGCTCAATATTGCGTGACCTCCGCCCACACGGCGCTGCCGATCCCCGAGGGGCTGTCGGCGCAGCAGGCGGCAGCCTTGCCGGAAACCTTCTTCACCGTCTGGAGCAATGTGTTTGATCGCGGCCGCCTCCAGGCCGGGGAGACGCTGCTGGTCCACGGCGGCACCAGCGGCATCGGCACCACGGCGATCCAGCTGGCCAAGGCGTTCGGCGCCAAGGTGTTCGTCACCGTGGGGTCGGCGGAAAAATGCGCCGCCGCCACCAAGCTCGGGGCGGATCTGGCCATCGACTACAACAGCCAGGATTTCGTCGCCGAGGTGAAGAGCGCCACCGGCGGCAAGGGCGTGGACGTAATCCTCGACATGGTGGGCGGCCCCTATATCGCCCGCAATTACGAGGCCGCGGCGGTGGATGGGCGCATCGTGCAGATCGCCTTCCAGCAGGGCTCCAAGGTGCAGATCGACTTCATGCGGGTGATGCTCAAGCGCCTGACCCACACCGGCTCCACCTTGCGGTCACGCCCGGTGGCGGAGAAGGCGCTGATCGCCAGCGCGCTGGAGGAGAAGGTGTGGCCGCTTCTGGCCGAAGGCGCCGTGCATCCCCTGATCGACGCCACCTTCCCGCTGGTTGAGGCCGCCGCCGCCCATGCCCACATGGAAGGCAGCACCCACATCGGCAAGATCGTCCTGCTGGTGGATTGAGCCTGGCGGATTTCGCCATTGTTTGTGAACAATTGCGGTGGCATGCTTTCTCGTACTGAGAAGGTATGCGTCGCAGTTTCGGAGGCGGAAATGTTCATGGCGCGCAAATCCGGCGGACTCGACGAGAAACTCGCACGTCTCGCGCTTGGAAATGTGGACCTCGTGCAAGAGGCCATACGCAAATCCACGGACTCCCGCTCCGGCAAGGCGGGCCTCGGCAAGATCATTGCCTACATCATCGAGCACCGCAGCAAGATCGAGACAAAGCAGGCGGCGTAAGTCGCCGGCATGTCCTGGGCGTGGACCACGATCCTGATCATCGCCCTCCTGCTGCCGGGGGCCGCTTTTCTGTCAGCGCTGGCCAAAAAAGATCATTTCACCAAGGACATCATCAAGGCGAATGCGGTCGGCGAGATTGCCACTGCGCTGCTCGTCTCCGGCACCCTGCACCTGATCGCATGGCTGATATTCCAGGGCCTGGTGCTCATGGCGCCGGAGATGCCCTATCCCACCTTGACCAGCGTGTTCGAATTTTACGACGGCAAGGCCGTGTTTCTGAAACGCGACCTGGAACTGCTGATCGTCGAAACGACGGTCTATGTCATCGCCCTTTCCATCGTCGGCTATGGCGCCGGCCTCGGCGTTGCCAGGGTGGTCCAGAGTGGGCGCCTCACCTTCCTTGCCAGCCATCCCTGGGCCAATGACTTGCGCCCCAGCAGCACCCGCGTGGTGACGGCCTATGTCATGACGAACATGTCCAACAATAACAAAGTCTTGATGTACCGAGGACTGTTGCGCGACTTCCGGCTCAATTCGGAGGGCAAATTCTCCTACATCGTGCTGTCGTCGGCCAACCGCTTCATCATGGATTTTGGAAAGAAAGTCCCGCAGACCTACGATGGACTGTCGCTCTTTGACGACGAGCAGGTGCGGACGCAGGACTGGAACTACATTGCCATCGACGGCGGCAGCATCGCCAATGTGGCCTTTGCCAAGAGCGCGCGCATCCAGCCCGCCCCCGGTGATGAGGCGGCGCTGGAAGACGCGCTGAGGCATCTCGCGAACGACCCCGTTTGAACCAAGGCGCCCATGTCTCCTGTCGGCGGGTCTGCGACCTCGCGCACACTCCGGATGGTCTGACGCTTCGTCATACCGTACCAGACCACCAGAGATGCCGGAGGGAGACCGTCCCCGCCTTGCTCCAGCCGCGCGGCGAGGCTACTGATCGCAACTCGTCCCGGTGGCTCTCCGGGTGCGGAGGCTTGCCGTTGCGTTCCTTGTTTGCCTTTTGCCTGGTCGTTTTGGCAGCGCTGTCGCTGGCCGCGCCCCCTGCGCATGCGGTGGAAGCCATCGCGGTGCGCCTCGATGCCAAGGTGACCGATCTCCTGCCCGCCGTGGAACGGCTGCGCACCGAGAATGAGCGGGTGCAGATCTCCACCGCGCCGGGCTCCGACGGCATCGTGCGCCGCATCGAAGTGCGCTCCTCCGACGGCCGGCCGAACCCGAACTGGGTCGCCTTCGCGCTCTCCAACAATACCGACGAGCAGGTGGACCGCCTCATCGTCGCGCCGTTCTACCGCATGGTGGGCTCGGGCCTGTTCTGGCCGGACCTGGGCAATCGCCGCGTGCTCTCGCTCACCCCCAGCCAGGGCTTCAAGCCGGAGCGGCAGAACGCCCCCGACGCCGACGTGTTCCTGGTGACCCTCGACCCCGGCACCACCGTGACCTTCGTGGCCGAACTGGCCGGCCCCAATCTGCCGCAGCTCTATCTGTGGCAGCCGGACGCCTACAAGGACAAGGTCAACTCCTTCACCCTCTACCACGGCATCGTCATCGGCATCGCCGGCCTGCTGGCCCTGTTCCTCACCATCCTGTTCGTGGTGAAGGGCTCGGTGATGTTCCCCGCCGCCGCGGCGCTGGCCTGGGCGGTGCTGGGCTATATCGGCCTCGACTTCTCGTTCTGGTCGAAGGTGTTCGGCCTGTCCCCGGTGGCCGAGCAATTCTGGCGCGCCGCCGGCGAGGCGGTGCTGACCGCCACCTTGCTGGTGTTCCTGTTCGCCTATCTCAATCTCAACCGCTGGCATGTGCGCTATGTGCATGTGGCCGCCGGCTGGCTCGCCTTCCTGGCGGCGCTGGTGGCCGTGGCGCTGCTGGATGCCCCGGTGGCCGCCGGCATCGCCCGCCTGTCGCTGGCGGGCGTCGCCGTGGCCGGATTGCTGGTGGTGATCTGGCTGTCGCAGCACGGCTATGACCGCGCGGTGCTCATCATCCCCACCTGGATGCTCTTGGTGGTGTGGGTGGTGATGGCCGGCATGACGGTGGCCGGCGTCGTCACCAACGATCTGGTGGCCCCGGCCCTCTCCGGCGGCCTGGTGCTGATCGTGATGCTGATCGGCTTCACGGTGATGCAGCACGCCTTTGCCGGCGTCGGCGCCATCCAGGGCTCCACCTCCGATCTGGAGCGCCGGGCGCTGGCGCTGGCGGGCTCCGGTTACATCGTCTGGGACTGGGATGTGGACAGCGACCGCATCTATGTCTCGCCCGAGGCGGAAGAGGCCCTCGGCCTCAAGCGCCATTCGCTGGCCACCGAGGCCGCCGGCTGGCTGGAGGTGCTGCACCCCGCCGACCGCGACCGCTTCCGCGCGACGCTGGACGGCATCATCGACCAGCGCCGCGGCCGCATCGACCAGGATTTCCGGCTGCGGGCCATCGACGGCCACTATCTCACCTTCAACCTGCGCGCCCGCCCGGTGGTGGGTGCGGACGGCGAGGTGGTGCGCTGCATCGGCGCGCTCTCCGACGTCACCGGCGAGCGGGTGGCGGCCGAGCGGCTGCTGCATGACGCGGTGCGCGACAATCTCACCGGCCTTGCCAATCGCGAACTGTTCCTCGACCGGCTGGAGCAGGCCCTGACCTTCGCCCGCGTGGACGATGCGGTGAAGCCCACGGTGATGATCATCGACATCGACCGCTTCAAGCAGGTCAATGTCTCCGTGGGCATGGCGGTGGGCGATTCCATCCTGCTCACGGTGGCCCGGCGCCTGATGCGGCTGTTGAAGCCGCAGGACACCCTGGCCCGCATCTCCGCCGACCAGTTCGGCATGATCCTGCTCTCCGAGCGCGACCCCGAGCGCATCACCACCTTTGCCGACACCCTGCGCCGCTCCTTGCGCGCGCCCATCACCTTTGCCGAGCGGGAGATCTTCATCACCGCCTCCATCGGCCTGGTGCTGTCCGGCCCGGACATGGGCAAGCAGGAGGACGTGCTGAAGGATGCGGAACTGGCGATGTATTTCGCCAAGCGCATCGGCGGCGACCGCATCGAAGTGTTCCGCCCGGCCATGCGCCAGCAGAAGATCGACCGCACCTCGCTGGAAGGCGATCTGCGCCGCGCGCTGGAGCGCGACGAGATCGTCGTGCGCTACCAGCCGGTGGTGCGCCTGCACGACCGGGCCATCGGCGGCTTCGAAGCCTTCATGCGCTGGCGCCATCCCACCTTGGGCGAATTGTCGGCGTCCGAATTCCTCACCGTGGCGGAAGAGACCGGGATGATCCTGGATCTCGGCCTGTTCGTGCTGGAACGGGCCGCCCGCCAGCTCGGCCAGTGGCAGCGCATCCTCAAGGTGGACCCGCCGCTGTTCATGAGCGTCAACGTCTCCTCCCGGCAGCTGCTGCGGCACGACCTGATCCAGGATCTGAAGTCGGTGCTGGCCCGCAATGTGGTGGCGCCGGGCACGCTGAAGCTGGAAGTGGCCGAATCCCTCGCCATGGAGAATCCGGAATATGCGGCGGTGATGCTGCATCGCATGCGCGATCTGGGTGCCGGGCTGGTGATGGACGATTTCGGCATCGGCCAGTCGGCGCTGGCCTATCTGCAGCGCTTCCCGTTCGACACCATCAAGATCGACCAGCGCTTCATCCGCGACAATGCCAAGGGCCCGGCCCGGGCCGCGCGGCCGATCATCATCGGCTCCATGATCGAACTGGCGCACCAGCTGGGCATGGAAGTGGTGGCCGAAGGGCTGGAGAAGGAAACCGAAGCCGGCGAGATGGCCCGCCTCGGCTCGGAATATGGCCAGGGCACCTTGTTCGGCGAGCCTCTGACCGCCGAGGAATGCCGCGTCCTGCTGGAGCCCTCCCCCGCCGAAACCCGCCGCCGGACGGCGTGAGGTAGGCAAGGGCGGGATCTTCACGACCGCCGGCTGGGTTTTGTTTTCACACTGAGATTAGCGCGAGCAGCGCCCGCCGGCGGCCCCCCTTGCGGATCCCGACGGCACCCCCTCCCCCCTTGCGGCAGGGCTATCGCATATGGGCGAGGGCTCGGATGAGGTAGTCGTCTTCCCATGCGCAGCGCTTGAAGCGCCTTCGGATGGGGGTCTTTGGGTCGTCGATCCGGTTGGCGATGTTGAGGGCCCAGCGATTGACGATGGCGAGATTGGCC
>NZ_CALRWL010000073.1:0-18014 GCF_943371865.1 Azorhizobium sp. AG788
CCTGGGGGCGGTTCTGGCGGCGCCCGGCAGCCGCCGCCGGGTCGAGGCCGCCACCGCTTTGGTGGGCCTGCGCTGCGCATTGCGGCCCGATGCCGTCCCGTTCACCGGGATGCAAGGCGCGCCAAGCTGGAAGGAGGCGGGATGATGGGCGAGGTGGATCTCTATGGGGTTTTCGTCCCCACCCTGCTGCCCCTGGCGCTCGCGGCTTATGTGGCCCTGGCCGTGGTGCGGCGGGGCCTCCAATGGGCGGGCGCCTACCGCCTGGTCTGGCACCGCGCGCTGTTCGATGCCTGCATCTATGTGCTTCTCCTCGGCGGCTTTGTGGCCGCGTCTACCCAATGGTCCCTGTCATGAAACGCGCTCTCGCCACCGCCGGCCGCTTCGGCCTCACCCTCTGCGCTGTCGCCCTTGCTTTGGTGGTGGGCCAGCACCTGTGGGCCTACTACATGGAGGAGCCCTGGACCCGCGACGGCCGGGTGCGGGCCGCCGTGGTCGAGGTGGCCCCGGACGTCTCCGGCCTGATTGCCGAGGTGGCAGTGCGGGACAATGCGCCGGTCAAGGCCGGCGACCTGTTGTTCCGCATCGATCCGCGGCGGTTCGAGATCGCGCTCGCGCAAGCAGAAGCGGCGCTGGCCAACAAGAGAGCGGCCCTGGCCCAGGCGCAGCGGGATGCCGATCGCTATGGCAAGCTCAACGATTCTGCCGTCACCCAGCAGAAGCACGAGCAGGTGCAGACCGAACTGGAGCAGGATCAGGCCGCCTTTGCCCAGGCGCAAAGCGACCGGGATCTGGCTGCCCTCAATCTGGAGCGGGCCAGCGTGCGCGCACCGGTGGACGGCACCGTGAGCAATTTCGACCTGCGCCCCGGCAATTATGTCACCGCCGGCAAGGGGGTGGCGGCACTGGTGGACGCCCAGTCCTTCTATGTGGCGGGATATTTCGAGGAGACCAAATTGCCGCGCATCCATGTGGGCGATCCGGTGCGGATCCATCTCATGGGCGCGTCGGTGCCGCTCAGCGGGCGGGTGGAGAGCGTGGCGGCGGGCATCGAGGATCGCGAGCGCAGCGATGGCGCCACCTTGCTGGCCAATGTCACCCCCACCTTCAGCTGGGTGCGCCTGGCGCAGCGGGTGCCGGTGCGCATCGCCCTCGATCCGCACCCCGGCCTGACGTTGGTGGCCGGCCGCAGCGCCACCGTGGAAGTCCTGCCGGCCGCTGCCGGCGGCTGAGACCGGCGGGTCGGTCCCGCTCGGCTCAGGAGATGAGCGTGGTCAGAGCCGGATCGCGCCCGAGGCCCGCATCCTGCTCCAGGCGAGGGGCGATGCGGCGGGCTTCCGCCACTAGCGCGGCGGTGAGGGGCGTGGTGGGCTCGCGATGGGGCACCACCAGGCCGATGGAATGGGTGATCTCCGGCTCGACGATGGGGATGGAGCGCAGTTGCGAGGTCAGCCCCAGGCTGTCCGCCAGCATGGCGGGCATGACGCTGGACCACTGGCCGGTGCGCACATGGGTGAACAGCACGATCATGGAATTGGATTCCAGGGTCGGCTTCTGCACCGTGCCGGAGGCCGCCAGCAGGCCATCGACGATGCGGCGGTTCTGCATGTCCGGGGTGAGCAGGCAGAGCGGCAGTTCGGCGATTTCCGCCCAGGTCACCTTGTCTCGGTCGCCATATTTGGCGCCGGGGGAGGTCACCAGCCGATAGCGCTCGCGATAGAGCGGCACGGTGTTCACCCGGCCCAGCGGCTCGTTGTCGAGATAGGTCAGGCCGGCGTCGATCTCCAGGTTTTCCAGATGGTTGAGGATCTCGATGGAGGTGCTGGAGATCACCGTGAAGCGCACGTCCGGATGGCGGGCGCGGAACGGAGTGGTGAGCGCCGCCACCATGGGCAGAGCGGTGGGGATGGCGGCGATGCGCAGCGGGCCGGACAGGCCGCGCTTGAGCGCATCGATGTCCTGGCGCATGGCGCGGCTGTCGGCGACGATGCGGCGGGCCCATTCCAGGGTGCGTTCGCCTTCGGGCGTGAAGCCCATGAAGCGCGAGCCGCGCTGCACCAGCAGCACCCCGAGCGTGTCCTCAAGCTGCTTGATGCCCGCAGAGAGCGTCGGCTGCGTGACGCCGCAGGCCTCGCCCGCCCGGCCGAAGTGGCGTTCCCGGGCCAAAGCAATCAGGTATTCCAGCTTGTCGATCATCGGGCCATTTCATTTTTCTATCGGGCTCTGCGCCATCCCTGACAAGGATTGATGGTTCTCGCAAGGCAGGCGGTGGCAGCGGAAGCTTGAATGGCCGGTCTGCACGGCCGGAAGACGTCACGCCGATCTGACGCCTAGAGCATTCCGCAACGGAAGTCTGGGCGAGCATGAATTGTTAAGGATGTCGCCTCTTGCGCACAAATTGGCCTAGCTGGTGCCATATCCGCGGGAACAGGATGCGCGCTGGCGGGTTCCGAGGGCATTCGGCCGCCAGCTCAAGAGAGGTGGGAGTTGAAGACGATGCGAATGGCCAGTCTGTGCGCCGCCGCCCTGCTGGGCGGGCTGGCGTTCGGTTCGGTGGCGCAGGCCGCCACGCCGATCTCGCCCGGAAGTGCACCGCCCGCCGTCGGCGGGCTGCCAGTGGAGCCGGCCGCATGGGTGTGCGGGCCGGCCCGCTGCAACTGGGTGCCGGGTCCGCCCCGGGGGCCGGTGCCGCCGTGGGCGCGGGGCTGGGGCCCGCCGCCGCGCCGGGGGTGCTACTGGGTCAGCCGCCCGCCGCGCTATTGGGGCGGGCCGACGCGCTGGGTTCAGGTGTGTCGCTGAGCGATCACCCGATTGCATGAGTTGCAACGGCGCCTTTGGGCGCCGTTTTGCCGGCAGCGCCGCCGGCCTGTCGCTCTGTCGCGCGGTGCGATGGCCGAAACGGCCTATTCGCCTGCCATCTGATGCGGCACGGTGACGGGCGCGCTGCCCAGGTCCTGCGGTTCCGGTGTCACCGGGGCGGTGTCATCGCGCGCCGCCACGGCGCGGATGCGGGCGGCGAGGCTCACGGGGGCAGCGGCGTCCTCTGACGTGTCTTCGCGGGCCAGAATGGCCGGCAGAGGCGAGTCGGGCTCGCGCGCGGCGCGTCCGGCAATGTCCGCGGCGAGCGCGCTGATGGCGGCCTTCAGCGCCGCACGCTCGGGTTCGCCCATGGCGCCCGGCACCTCATCGCGGGCCGCGCGGGCGCGCTCCAGGGCATCGGCCATCATGGCATGATCGGCATTCAGCATCTGGAGGGCCTCTGATAGCCGGCGGGTTTCGGCCTGGGCCGCTGCGAACTCTTCGGCGCGCTGGTGCTGCAAGGTCTGCAGGATGCTCTGATTGGCCTCGAAGTCCGCCGTCATCAAGGCGAGCGCCGCTTCCAGCTCGGTGATCCTGGCGGCCTGGCTGGCGAGGGTGGTGCCGCGATCGGCACTCTCCGCGATCTTCTCCATCAGCGCCCGCCGGGTCTGGCTGAGTTCCGCATTGAGCTTGGTTTCCACGCCGGCGGCCTTCGTGGCGGCTTCGGTGGCTTGCACCTGGGCATCGAACAGCAGCTTGCGCGCATCCCCCAGCGCGCTGGTGGTTTCCGTATGGGCCGTGCGCTCCTGTGTGAGGTCGCGCTCCAGTTCGGTGATGCGGCCGTCGCGATGGAGGAGGGTGGTCTCGCTTGCGGCGAGGCTCACTTGCAGTTCATCGCTGCGGGCGGTCTGCTCGGCCAGGGACGTGCTGGTGGCGGCGAGTGCGGCGCGGGTGGCGGCGAGGGTGGCCGTGGCCTGGTCCAGGGACAAGGTGCGGTCGACCAGGGCTGCGGCCTCGGCCTCGAAGCGGGCCGTGAGGTCCGCGTGGGCGAGCGTGAGGGCATCATGCTCCGCGGTCTTCTGCGTGAGTTGCTTGTCCAGGTCGAAGATGCGCAACCGTTGCTTTTCGATGGCGGCGGCATGCGAAACGATGGTTTCGCGGGTCTGGTCCAACTGCAGTTCGAGCCGGCGCTGGTTGAGCGCAAAGGCGGCCCGCTGCTGGTCCTTGTCGGCCTGGATCTCGAAGATGGAAACCGGCACAGCCGCCTCCACCCGCCGGGTGGTGAGCCGCACCGCGCGATGCCAGACCGCAGGCAGCACCAGAAGCGCAACCAAGGTTGCGATCAGCACGCCCAATGCAAAAAACATGATCTGTTCGATCACGTGAGACCTGCTCTTTCGCCCCGCGAGAAGGCCCATTCATGACATGCAATGCGCCTGCATGCCAACGGCCATCGGCCGATGCCGATGGCGTCCCGGTGCGCTTCCTTTACGTCCGTACCGGTTCGAAGGATCAGAATGGGTTCCAGGTGGGCTGGGGCGTGAACTTCAGATAGCCGATATTGGCCCCCAGGCGCACCCCGACGCCGGAGCGGATCGGTACCACGACGATGTTGTCGGCGGTCAGTGCGGTCATGCCGAAGCCGGCGACGAAATAGGCCGAGCCCGAGGCCCCGCCGAAGCGCCGGAACACGTCGTCCACCGTGCGCAGATTATAGACCAGGATCATGGTCCGGCCACCGTCGCCGCCAAAGTCCCAGCCCAGGGACGGCCCCTGCCAATAGAGCTTCAGGTCGCCAGCGTTGCGGGTATAGAGCACGCCCTCGCCATAGCGCAGGCCGCCGACGAAGGCGCCGGTGCCTTCCTGGCCCAGGATGTAGCCATTGGGCTGTCCCCATTGGCCCACCGCCTTTTCGATGGTCAGCGCCAGTCCGCGCGACACCGAACCGAAGAAAGAATGGCCCTTCGTCACCAATTCATTGGTGGAATAGGTCGCAGGCTGGGCCGAGCGCGGCTGCTGCTGTTGCTGCGGTTGCTGGGCCGCCGCAGGGCTTGCCAGGGCCGCAAGGCACGCGAGTCCGGCGGCAAAGCGGACCAAGGAAGAACGCGGGAAGGTCATGGAAGATCTCGCGGTTGGCGTCAGACGGGGGAGCCGCGACTCGGCACGGAACACTAAAGCGATCAGTGTGACGCAGAGAAGGCGCGGCGCAAGGCCGCGCCTTCGCCCCAAAGGACAGGAAGGGACCTGCGGGCAGCATGCAGGCGGGCCAGCATTCCGCATCGAGCCGGTGGCGGCGCTACGCTCCGGTCGCCGGCGCGCCTTCAGCGATGAATCCGTTAACCAAGAAGCGGTTTTCCGGGTGGCCATAGGTCAAAGGCGCACCGTCGGGCTTGCGCACCTGGCCGCCGGCCGCATTGACCAAGGCGTGCCCCGCGGCGGAATCCCACTCCATCACCGGCGACAGGCGCGGGTAGAAATCCACCAGGCCCTCCGCCAGCAGCCCGAACTTGAGCGCCGAGCCGGCGGAGATGCAGTCCTCCACGGAAAGGCTGTCGATCAGCGCCCGCGTCTGCGGATCCGCATGTGAGCGACTCGCGGCCACCCGGATCGCCCCGGACGGGCGGGGGCGGCAGCGAATGGGCGCCCATCCGTCCCGATCCACGGTGGCATCCGGTGTGCGAACGGCCCGGAAGGCGGCGCCCCGCGCGGCGGCATAAAGCAACCCCTTGGCGGGGGCGTAGATGATGCCGAACATGGGTGTCCGGCCCTCCACCAACGCGATATTGACGGTATATTCGCCATTGCCGGACACGAACTCGCGCGTCCCGTCCAGCGGGTCCACCAGAATGAACCGGTCTCCCAGCGCGACCACATGGCCCGCGGAGGTCGCCTCCTCCGCCACGATGGGGATACCGGGCAGGACCTGCGCCAGGGCACGGCAGATGAGGTCCTCGGAAGCCTGATCCGCGTCGGTCACCGGACTGGCGTCGGCCTTGATCCGTTCGTTGATGCCACCGGTTTCGATGCGGCGGATGACGACGCCCGCCGCAAGGGCGATGCCCGCAAGCTGTTCGAGCAGCGTGAGATCGGCGGGACTGGGAGCGGGCAGGGGCATGGTCGGACCACGGGTCGGTGAGAGAGACAGCGGCGGCCCGTAAAGGTGCAGCGCACACGAAAACTGACCTGAGGGATGCTTGTAGCTCGGTGCGATGGCAGCGTCGACCCGGCCCGGCGACGCTTGTAGCCGGCGAAACCAAGGTATATCAGAGCGCGCACGCGCCTTTCTGCGGATTCGGTTGCGCTGCATCACGCCATGCGCGCCCTCGGTTTCGCGGCATTCGCCTTTCTCGGAACCGCAAAACGGATACGCCATGACCTCCGCGCCGTCGACTTCCGCGTCGCCTCCCGCGTCCGCGCCGCCCGGCGCTCCGGTGATGCTTGCCGTTTCCGCGCTGGATCTGGCCGCCTTGCTGTGCTCGCGGGTGTGCCACGACGTGATCAGCCCCGTGGGCGCCATCGTCAACGGCCTGGAAGTGCTTGAGGACGAAGACGCCCCCGACATGCGGGAGGTGGCGCTCGACCTGATCGCAAAGAGCGCCCGTCAGGCGTCGGCGCGGTTGCAGTTCACCCGGCTGGCGTTCGGCGCTGCCGGCTCTGCACGGGCGACCCTGGACCTGGGGGATGCCGAGCAGGTGGTGCGCGGCATGATGGACGACGCGCGCACCAAGATCGAATGGATGATGCCGCGGGAGCTGCTGCCGAAGAACCGCGTGAAGCTGCTGCTGAATCTGATGCTGCTGGCCGGCATGACCGTGCCGCGCGGCGGGGTGATCCAGGTGGCCCCGGTGGGCACCGGGCCGGAGATGGGCTTCTCCATCGCCGCCACCGGCGTTTCCGCCCGCATTCCCCAGACCGTGACGCCGCTGCTGGACGGCATCGCGCCCGAGGGCGGACTGGATGCCCATGCGGTGCAGCCGTTCTATGCCGGCATGCTGGCCCGCGACTGCGGCCTGTCGCTGGGCTTTTCCCAGGATGGCGAGACCGTCACCCTGAGCGCGCTGCCGGTCTGAGGCATTTTGCCCTCGACAGGGCAATGAGGCCATTGAGCCTGAGAGCGATGGTTCTACCGGTCAGACTGCCGAGCACTCTGACCGGATCCAACGTTAGGGCAGCTTGCCCGCGATCTTCAGTGCGAAGATATAGGTCAGCGCCACTTCTTCCAGCCGGTCGAACCGCCCCGCCGCTCCGCCATGACCCGCATCCATGTTGGTGCGCAGCAGGAGCGGATTGGCGGACGTGGCGCTCGCGCGCAGCCGCGCCACCCATTTGGCCGGCTCCCAATAGGTCACCCGCGGATCGGTCAGGCCGGCCAAAGCAAAGATCGCCGGATAGTCCTGCGCGCGCACATTATCCACCGGCGAATAGGCCAGGATGGTGCGGAAAGCCTGCTCATCCAGAATGGGATTGCCCCACTCCGGCCATTCCGGCGGGGTGAGCGGCAAGGTGTCGTCCAGCATGGTGGTAAGCACGTCCACGAACGGCACCTCGGCAATGATGCCCGCGAACAGATCCGGCCGCATATTGGCGATGGCCCCCATCAGCATGCCGCCCGCCGAGCCGCCCTGGGCGACGATGCGATCCGCACGGGTCAGGCCTTCGGCCACCAGATGCTCGGCGGCAGCGATGAAATCGCTGAAGGTGTTGATCTTGTGGGCGAGCTTGCCATCCGCATACCAGTGCCAGCCCTTGTCGGTGCCGCCGCGCACATGGGCGATCGCATATACGAAGCCGCGATCCACCAGCGACAGCCGGCTGGTGGAAAAGCCCGCCGGAATGGCGATGCCATAGGCGCCGTAGCCATAGAGCAGGCACGGTGCGGAGCCATCCAGCGGCGTGTCGGCGCGATACAGCAGGGATACGGGGACCCGCGCGCCATCGGCGGCGGTGGCGAAGACCCTGCGGGTCACGTAAGTCGCTGGATCGTGGCCGCTGGGCACCTCCTGGCGCTTCAGCAACATCCGCGCCCGTGTCCCCATGTCATAGTCCCACACCTCCGAGGGCGTGGTCATGGAGGCGTAAGTAAAGCGAATGGTATTGGTGTCGAATTCATAGCCGCCGTTGAGACCCAGTGCATAGGCCTCTTCGGCAAAGGCGATGGGATGGTCCTCGCCGGTCGCCAGGGCGCGCAGGACGATGCGCGGCAGGCCGTCCTGCCGCTCCAGCCGCACCAGATGCGAGCGGTAGGCCACCTGTGACAGGATCATGCAGCCGGGGCGGTGGGGCACGAGATCCCGCCAATGGGCCCGCTCCGGCGCGGCGGTGGCGACCGTGACCAGCTTGAAGTCTTCGGCGCCGTCCGCATTGGTGAGGATGACGAGGCGATCCGCGCCATCCAGGTCGGGATGATGTTCCACGTCATACCGCACGCCGACGGTGCGCGCGGCCACCAGGCGCGGCGTCGCGTCCGGATCGGCAAGGTCCAGCAGGTGAACCTCCGAGGTTTCGTGGTCGCCGCACGCGATCAGCCCAAAGGCGCGCGACTGGGTGCGGCCCAGTGAAACGAAGAAACCCTTGTCGGATTCCTCATAGATCAACGCGTCTTGCGCCGGATGATCCCCGACGCGATGGCGGTAGACCAACGACGGCCGATGTTCCGCATCCCGGCGGATATAATAGAGGGTGGCGCCATCGGCACCCCAGATCATATCGCCGGCGGTGTCTTCAATGCGCAGCACAGCTCCGTCAGCGGTAAGAAGATCCTGCCCTGTCGCCAGATCTCGCACCCGGATGGTGAACAATTCCGAGCCCGCCTCATCGGCTGAGAAGGCAAGCCGGCGATGATCCGGGCTATGAGTGACCTGATAGAGGTTGAAATAGGCCTTTCCCGCAGCTTCTGCGTCGCCATCGAGCAGAATGACGTCCTCACCGTCCGGTAACGCTTTGCGGCAAATCAGGCGGTGCTGGCCGCCGGTGCGGTGGCGGCTGAAATAGGCATACGGGCCGTCCGCCGAGGGGACATTGACATCATCTTCTTTGATGCGGCCGCGCATTTCCGCGATCAAGGCCGCCTTCAGGGCGCCGTGCGGCGCCATGAAGGCATCGGCGAAGGTATTCTCCGCTTCGAGATAGGCCCGGATATCGGCCGGCAAGACAGCGGGGTCACGCATGACCTCACGCCAGTTGTCAGCCCGCAACCAGGCATAGTCATCGGTCAGGGTCATTCCGTGGACGGCGCGCGACACCGGGCGCGGCTCGGCACGGGGCGGGAGAGGTTCAGGCCGACCTTCCAGGATGTCAGGCGTCACGGGAGTCATCTTCGGGCTTGAGATGGAGGGCAGTGCCGTTCATGCAGAAGCGCAGGCCGGTCGGTTGCGGCCCATCGGGAAACACATGGCCCAGATGACCGTCGCAGCCTGCGCATAACACCTCCACGCGCCGCATGCCGTGGGTTCGATCTTCCACATTCTTCACGGCGCCGGGGGCGACCGGGGCGTAGAAACTGGGCCAGCCGCTGCCGGAATCGTATTTTGTGCTGGAGCTGAACAACGGCGCGCCACAGGACGCGCAAGCATAGAGGCCCGGCGTCTTTTCATCCCAGTAGGGGCCGGTGAATGCACGCTCGGTGCCGTGCTGGCGCATCACGCGATATTGTTCATCGGTCAGCGTCTGGCGCCATTCGGCGTCGGATTTGACCACTTTTTCAGGGGCGACATCATCGGTCATGCCTGCACTCCAAGAAATATCTTGCGCAAATTCTTGGTGCCAGACGTAGGCATTCAGTCCAGCATGCGCAAGCGCTGAGCGATGCGGACGATATTGCGCTGCCGCATGAACCGTGCCGGCTATGGTGGATGCGTCCCGTGGTCTTTGCACGTTGCAGTGCTGCCGGCACGCTTGTCAGCCTTTTGCAAGAGCTGGGAAGAAGATCCGTGATGTGCAAGAAAATGAACTTGCAAATCACGGCAGATCAACATAGGTAGGCAACAGCGGCGATCGCTTGAATCGCTGCGCTGTGTCTGTACCCTTAAGAAGGTGGCTGTACCCTTAAGAAGACAGCGTTCGCAAGGATTCGCGCCCCGCAGTTGAGCGTGCCTCTCGATTTTCGTTTCAAACCTGAAGAAAGACCCATGAGCGAAGCTACGGAATCGACCACCTACATCGAGCTGGCCGCGGACATCGTCTCTGCGTACGTCAGCAACAATTCGGTCGCGGCGGCGGACCTGCCCAGCCTCATCAATGAGGTGCACGCTGCGCTCCAGCGCGTCTCCAAGGGTGAGGGCGAGCCGGCTCCCGAGCCGCTGAAGCCCGCCGTGCCGCTGAAGAAGTCGGTGACCCCCGATTTCATCATCTGCCTGGAAGATGGCAAGAAGTTCAAGTCGCTGAAGCGCCACCTGCGCACGCAGTACAATATGAGCCCGGAGCAGTATCGGGAGAAGTGGGGCCTTGCGGCTGACTACCCGATGGTGGCGCCCAATTACGCTGCGGCGCGCTCCGAGCTTGCCAAGCAGATGGGCCTCGGCCAGCAGCGCCGTCGCCGTCGCTGAGGCTGGTTTTCGGGCGCCCGGCACCGCATCACAGCGGTGTCGGGCGCCCGTTTTTCGTTTTGGGCAGAGGCTTCGTGGTCATCGGCGGTGTCCTGATGATCGCGGCCTGTGTTCGTACCATGCGGCAAAGGGCTGCGTGACGTGCCGGGTCATATCCCGCCGCGCCCGCCCGTGCCGCCTGTCTCGCCGCCCTGAGCGCCGCGAGAATCTGGGCCGGACTCTCCTGCGCGAACGTTCGCAGGATGTGCAGCCGCCCGCAAATCTCATGTTCTTTCTCTTCGGACCGAAACGACCGGATTGACCCCGAGCGCGGTCGCCGGCCGTGTGCCGGATCGGCTTCTCGCGGCGCCCCAGGTATCGCGTTCGGGTGTGACGGCATGGCAACACCCGTCGCCCTGGGCGAAGGCGGACGGCTCCGACGCGGGGACCGCGATCGTTGCGATGGACCTGAACTGAGGAAAAGGGTTTGTGGCATTGACATCTCCCTGCGGGGCTACCGTACGAGGGAGCGCAGGGGGGGAGGATAACTTCCTATATTTTCCGCGCTCCCGTCGGTGCGTCAGTTTTTATAAATATCAGAAAATAAACGAGAAAAGTGCATTTTGTCAGGCCGGCTGCCACGTCAACTTATCTCCCTTGCGACCAGTCAGGAAAGGATATAGGAAATAAATCCTTGCAAGGAAGGTATTATATGGCTCACAATCCATTGTCCGGCGCGGAGCGCGCGCCCCTTCGTCGACGCTGGGGCTCTCGCCCATCACGCCTGCGGGGCGGGGGGTGGCCCGCCGGTAGCCGATCCCCGCGGGGCCAGGCGATCGGGCCATCGGGGCTCTCCGGGCCGGCTCCTGATTTGCAGATGTTGTGCCGCCTCGCGGCGCTTCTGGCCGCCCGTCAATTGATGTGCCCGGTGGAAACCGTGCTGCTGGCCTCGACCCGTGAAGCGCCGGTGGCCGCCGCCCGGCAACTGGCCATGTATCTCGCCCATGTGGGCCTGGGCCTGTCGCAACATCAGGTGGCTGTGGGGTTCGCCCGCCATCGGCGCACGGTGGCCCATGCCTGCAACCGGGTCGAGGACCGGCGCGACGACGCCAATTTTGATGCCCAACTGACGGATATCGAATGCCAGATCCGCTGGACCGCGGGCCGATGACACAGCGCCCCTCGCTATCACCCGCGGCCCAGGCTGCCCCGTCACCCAGCTCCCCGACCGGTCTGGCGCAGGCCCTCCCCCGGGTGGCGGGACCTGCCGCGAGCCAGGCCAAGGCCCGCGCTGCCGCCGGCGCCCGTCCCGGCACCCCGCGTCCGCGGCGCGCCTCTGGCCCGCGGGTGAATCTCGACGAAAGCCCCCTGGCGTGGCTTGCCCGTCGCACCGACAAAGCGGGGCGCCCGATGATCTCGGAGCCGCAATTCCTTGCGGGCGAGCGCCTGCGGGTGGACTTCACCCGAGCGGCTCTCACCCCGCGCGTGACCACCGACTGGTCATCCCTGGGCGCGTCCGGCGGCAGTGGGCCGGGGGCGTTGTCCGATGCGGTCTTGGCGGCGAAGGCGCGGCTTGGAGCTGCCCTTTCGGCGGTGGGGCCTGAACTCTCCGGCGTGTTGCTGGACGTGTGTTGCTTCCTGAAGGGGCTGGAGGCGGTGGAGGGGGAGCGCCGGTGGCCCGCACGCACGGCCAAAGTGGTGCTGGGGCTCGGGCTGGACGGCCTTGCCCGGCATTATGGCCTGGCCCGGGAGGCGCGGGGGCGGGCGGCGGCTCCGACGCGGGCGTGGCGGGCGTCCCCCGATGCTCCGGACCCTGAACGCCCGGCGCCAGCGCCTTCGGGAAGGGGCGCTTAGGGCAGGACCGAGAAAACCGGCCCGGCGGCGCGCGCCGGGTCAGCCCTCGTCGTCAAACGGCTTGACCGCGGGGAGGCCGGCTGGCCGAATGCGCACAGTTGTACCGTGGGGGGACACACAGTGAATTTCTATATTGCCGCAATGCGGAAGTACGCCATTTTTACCGGACGGGCGCGCCGCAAGGAATATTGGATCTTCCATCTGGTGTTGGTGCTGCTGTCATTTGCAGCCTCCATCCTGGACCTCTTGGTATTTGGGACCCGGATTTCTGAACACCAAGGCCCCATCGGCGGTCTTGTCCTGCTGGTTCACCTGGTGCCTGTCATCGCACTCTCGGTCCGCCGCCTGCACGACATCGATCGCACCGGGTGGTGGCTGTTGCTCGACCTCACCATTGTCGGGGCGTTGGTCATCTTCATCTTCTCTGTGACCCGCGGGACCAGCGGGCCGAACACCTATGGTCCCGATCCCTTGGAGATGCCGCCTTCAGGCTGAGGCGAGTGCCTCGCGGGCATCGGCACGGATGCGCTCGACCATGGAGCGCAGCCCGTTGGACCGCTGGGGGGTGAGGTGGCCCTCCAGGCCGATGCGGCGGAAGACAGCCAGGGCATCGGTCTTCAGGATCTCTTCGGCGCTATGGCCGGAAAGCACCGTGAGCAGAACGGCCACCAGACCGCGCACGATATGGGCATCGGAATCGCCCTGGAATTCGAGAACCGGGCCGGTCGGCCCCCCATGTCGCCGGCTCACCAGCCAGACCTGGCTGGTACAGCCCTGGACCTTGTGGTCCTCGGTGCGCAGGTCGTCGGGAAACGGCGGCAGTGCGCGCCCAAGTTCGATCACGAACCGATAGCGGTCTTCCCAATCGTCCAGAAGCTCGAAATCCTCGATCAGATCTTCGGCCGTCTTCGGGGCGTCCATTGGCGGGATCTCGTGGCAACGGACCCCAACCATCGGGGAGGGGAATCCTAGGGTGTCTATTGTCCCACATATAAGCGCCAATGCCCGGCGTTCAAAGCGCGTGGCCTGATCTGCGCCGTGTCGCGTGGTCTCAGGCCGGGCGGCGGGGCGGCAGGGGCATGGCCGGGGCCGGGCTGCTGCGGGCGGGATCGACGCTCCAGGCGGGGGCCAGATCCTGGGGCGTGAGGGTATGCGGGGCCTCGCCATCCTTGTCGGAGGCGGCATTCTGGCGGGGGGGAACCGCGGGACCGGTGCCGTCGGTCTTGCTGTGGCCGTCGGGCTTGCCAAGGCTCTCGCCCTTCGGGCTGCCGATGGTGTCATAGACCCACTTGGCGCCGGCCTGGGCCTTGTCGGTGAGATGCTCGATCATCTCCCCGCCTACGGCGCACGCGTCCGGCTGGCGCTGGCAGAAGCCGCGCATGTCGGCGATCGCCGCCTGGACAGCACCCATGGCCTGCCACGCGCCGATCTGCCGCCCCCCGTCGCTGGACAGGCCGATGGGCAGGATCAGCAGGATCAGGGCCAGCCAGAAGGCCATACGGATCAAAAAAAACATAGGCGCCCTCGCGCATGCCTGGTCAGCCTCCTCCGCCAAGCCCTGGCAAATTAGCAGAGACCGGGCGCTGCCGCAGCGCAACGGGCTACGGCATGCCCGCACTTTTCAAGACATCGTTAACGTTGCCGGGCAAAAGCAAATGGCCGCGCTTAGCGTTCGCTTAAAGCCTTCCGTGCCAAGCTTTCCTCAACTTCATGCAATGGCGCTCTGGTGCGCCTGTCGCGCGGTGGGGCAGATGGACTGGGTCTTGAGCGATCATCGGCAGAGCGGAACAACGGCTCGCACGGGGCGCAGCGCCAATGCCGCGGCGCGCGAGCGCACCTCCATGGGCGATTTGGCAGCGCTGGGGCGCCACAGCGCCGCCGCACTGGGCGGGCTTGCCTTCATGTGCGCCCTGGCCGGAGGCGGGCTGCTGCTGGCCGCGGCGCTTGGGCTCTCGGAGACCGGCGTCCCCGAGGGCGGATGGCTGTTGGGATGCGGCTTGATCAGCGCGGCGCTCTCGGCGGTGGCGGCGGGGCTGTCCCTGGCCTCCGAACGGCTGGACCGCTCCCTGCTTAGCGTGGACCTGGCGCTCGTCACCGTGCACGGTCGCGGCGGCGAGGTGATCGCCGTGGAGCACGCCGATGCGGTGCGCGGCAGCCTGAGCGACGATGACTGGCTTGGCCTCAACCTGTTCGAGCGTGTGCTGGTACCGGATCGGCCGGCGTTCCTGGCCGCCCTGTCGGCCGCCTCGGCCGGGCCTGCGCCCAGCGAATCCTATTGCGATCTGCGCCTGCGCTGCGAGCGTGAAGGCGAGGCGCCCGACTTCGTGTGGATGGAAATGCGCTGCCTGCCGGCGGGCGAGGGGCGGGCGCGCGCCCGCTGGCGCGACATCAACGGCACCAAGCTGCAGGCGGAGGCCGACCACCACGCCCGCGCCGAGGCCGAGCGCGCCAATCTGGCCAAGAGCCGCTTCCTGGCGGCCATGAGCCACGAGTTGCGGACCCCGCTCAATACCATCCTCGGCTTTTCCGAATTGCTGGCCACCGACACCGAGCAGCGCATCGATGCGCGGCGCAAGGAAGATTACGCCCGCATCATCCATGAGAGCGGCCAGCATCTGCTGGGCGTGGTCAACGATATTCTCGATCTGTCCCGGGTCGAGGCGGGAGCGTACGAATTGTCCCTGGAGCCGCTCGACCTCGCCCAATTGGTGGACAGCTGCGTGGAAATGATCGGTCTCGATGCGGCCCGTCGCAATGTGCGCATCACCACCGTTCTGCCGGCCCGGGTGCCCCGTCCCATGGCGGACCAGCGGGCGGTGCGGCAGATGACGCTCAATCTGTTGTCCAACGCGGTGAAGTTCTCCGAGCATGGCGGCCGGGTGGAGGTGAATGTCTCCGCCCAGAACGGGGCGGTGAGCCTCAGCGTCCGCGACGCCGGGGCCGGCATGTCGGCGGCGGAAATGGCCCGTCTCGGCGAGCCGTTCTTCCAGGCGGGGGATGCGGAACGCCGGGCGCGGGGCAGCGGCCTCGGGCTGGCGGTGGTCCGCGCCCTGGTGAAGCTGCATGACGGCGCCTTCGACGTGGCCAGCACCGTCGGCGGCGGCACCACCGTCACGGTGAGCCTGCCGGTGAAGCGTTCGCCGGGGGTAATCTCGCCCTTCGCGCGTCCGGTTGGCGAAGATGAAGCGCCGCTGCGCCGCACCGAAGAGGGGCGCAAGATCGCATGAGGATCGACATGGGAGGCCCGCGCGGCCTCGATATGGATGCCGAGCGCATTCCCGCCTTCGAGCCCGCCGGCAGCCATCCCTTTGCGGCGCAGGATAGCGCCCGGGCGGGGCGCCGGCGCCGGGGCCTCGACGCGCTGGCCGGCTCGTTGCTCGCTGCCGCCGCCGTGGCGGTGCTGGTGAATGTGTTCGCGTTCCAGAACGGCAACCGTCCGAACCTGATGTTCGGGTTCCAGCTTCCCGGAAGCATCGGCGGCCGCATTTCCATGGCGCCGCCGGATCCCCCCGCGCCTTCACCCGTCCCGGTGCCCGCGCCGACGGTGGCGCGCGCCGTTCCGGCGGCGCCCGCACCGGCGCCGACGCTCGCTCCGCCCGCCCCCAGCGCCGGGGCGCCGCAATCCATCACGGCCTTGCTCAACGGCACGGCGCCGGCTCCAGTCGCGGCCCGCCCGCCGCAGCCGCTGGTGGCCGATGTGCAGCGCGAACTGGCCAAGCGCGGCCTCTATGATGGCCCGGCGGATGGGCGCACCGGCCCCAAGACCGAGGCCGCCATCCGCGCCTATGAACAGAGCGCGCGCCTGCGCGTCTCCGGCGAGGCCAGCGATGCGCTGCTGGCGCAGATGCGGCGCAGTCCCGGCGGGCTGATGCCGCCCGCCAATGTGGGGCCGGCGTCCGACATCACCGGCGCGGTGCGCCCGCCCGGCGAGGTGCCGGTGTCGCCACGGGTGCTGGCGGTGCAGAAAACCTTGTCGAAGCTGGGTTATGGACCCATCAAGATCACCGGCCGCCCCTCCGCCGAGACCCGGCAGGCGGTGCAGCGGTTCGAGCGTGACCGCAATCTGCCCGCGGACGGTGAGATTTCCGACCGCATGGTCCGGGAACTCGCCGCTGTCTCCGGCACGGCGATCGAGTGATGCGGCTCAAGAGCGGAATTTTCGTTTCGGCGCTGCTGCGCCGCTGCCAGGTGGAGGGCGCCTACGCCATGGTGCGGCGGCGCGGATCGGAAGAGGCCGGCGCGGTGTTTGTGAAGGTCGCGCCGCTCGATGGCACCGCCGCCCTCTACGGGCCGGCGCCGCAAAGTGAGATCGACGAAGCCTATCCCGCCGATCGCCTGTTCGGGGTGGTGGTGGCGCCCGGTTCGCCGGAGGCGGACAGCGAGGCGCGCATGGTCAAGGAAATGCGCTTCGATCCGGATCTGTGGCTGGTGGAGATCGAAGACAAGCAGGGCCGCCATTTCCTGGATCTGGCCAAGGACTGAGATCGCGCGTCCCGTGTCGGCCTCCCGGTTTGCCGGCCTTTTCCCCTTGAGCGGCCGCCGCGAAGGTGCCGCTGGGGCGTGCGCTCGTGCCCGCAGGCAGGCGCTGAGAGCCACCGTCGCCGCATCCCCTTCCATCCGCGCCGATCGGGTATTAGCGTGCGCCGCCTCATCGCGACCGCGGGACCCCGATTCATGGAAATCATCGACGTCGATCATGTGGTTATCGGAGCTGGCGTGGTGGGGCTGGCAACGGCGGCGTCGCTGGCGCGGACCGGCGCCGAGGTGTTCGTGCTGGAAGCAGGGCCCTGCATCGGCAGCGGGATCTCCTCGCGCAACAGCGAGGTGATCCACTCCGGCGTCTACTATCCCACGGGAACGCTGCGCCATGTGCTGTGCGTGGAAGGACGGCGGCGGCTCTATGACTATTGCGCCTCCCACGGGGTGCCCCACCGCAAGTGCGGCAAGCTGGTGGTGGCCACCTCCGATGCGGAAGCGGAGAAGATCGCCGCCATTGCGGTGCGCGCGGTGGAAAACGGCGTCGAAAATACCGAACTGATCGACGGCGCGGCGGCACGCGCGCTGGAGCCGGCGTTGCAGGCGGTGGCGGCGCTGCATGTGAAGGAAACCGGCATCGTCGATACCCATGCCTATATGCTGTCGCTGCAGGGCGAGGTCGAGGCAGCGGGGGGAGCCGTGCTTCTCAGCCACAAGGTGCGCGGCGGAACCGTGACCCCCGGCGGCTTCGAACTGGTGCTGGATGCGCCGGGAGGTCCCCTTGTCGTGCGCAGTCGCACCCTGGTGCTGGCGGCGGGGCCCTGGACGCATCCGGTGGCAGCGAAGATCGCCGGTTACGACATGTCGGCGATCCCGCCGCTGGTGCTGGCAAAGGGCTCGTATTTTTCCTATCCGTCCAAGCCGGTGTTCTCCCGGCTGATTTACCCGGCGCCCATCGATGGGGGCCTCGGCACCCATGTGACGCTGGATCTGGCCGGCCGCATGCGGTTCGGTCCCGACGTGGAGTGGCTGGACGGCAATGATCCGGATGCGGTGGATTTTGCCGTGGATCCGGCGCGGGCGCAGAGCTTCTATGCCTCCGTGCGCCGCTTCTGGCCGGGACTGCCCGATGGCGCGCTGACCCCGGACTATTCCGGCGTGCGTCCCAAATTGGCGGAACGGGGCACCCAGGCGGATTTCCTGATCCACGGGCCGAAGGACCATGGCCTGCCGGGGCTCGTGGCCCTCTATGGCATCGAGAGTCCCGGTCTCACCTCGTCTCTGGCGATCGGTGATCTTGTGACCGGCTTGCTCGCGGACGCCGCCGCTATGGCCTGACCGGTACCACCCATCGCGCCGCCGGAC
>NZ_CALRWL010000074.1:0-17793 GCF_943371865.1 Azorhizobium sp. AG788
ACCGGCAGGGACTTCACGACCATTGCCAGCATGGTCGCCGTCGGCCTGGGAATAGCGCTGGTTCCAAAATCTCTCGACTGCCTCAGACTGCCTGGGGTTCAGTACCGCAATATCCGCGGCATCCAGACAATGTCGGAGCTGGCGATTGCTCATCGCAAGAGCGAGCTATCCGCGGCGGTGCGCGCCTTCATCAAATTCAACCGCTCGGCCGTATTCACCCACGAACCATGACGTAACAGCTCCGACGCCTGTTCGGTTCTGGTGTATTCCGTTTGGCGCCGGGCTCTGGTGTCTGGGGCATGCGCGCGGGATCACATTCCTCCGTGATGCGGCTTCTTGCGCATCAGCAGCAAGAAATACGGTGCTCCGATCAGTGTCGCCAGCAAGCCGGCGGGGATTTGGTTGGGGAACAGAAGCCATCGGCCCATCCAGTCCGCTACAGCCATGATCACCGCACCCATGAGGAGCGAGGCCAGCAGATGAGCGCCTGCTTTGCGGAAGCCCACCATCAGCGCCATTTGGGGTGCAAGCAGGCCCACAAAACTCATCGGGCCGACGATCACCGTCGCGGACCCGGTCAATGCGGCGCTCAGCAGAAGCAGAAGCAGCCGGGCGCGCCGGAGATTGATGCCAGCAGCCTGGCTTGCCTCGGGGCCGAGGGGCAGGATATCCAGCCATCGGACGGCACAAAAGGCCAAGGTGAGAAGAACGGCGGCGCAGCCTGCCGCCAACTCAGCCTCGCGCGGCCCCGCCAGGAAGGTTGAACCGGCCAACCAGCGCAAGACCGCGAACATCCGAATGTCCCCGCTGGCCAAGAGGGCGGCAACGATGGCTTGCACACCGCTCCCCAGGGCAATGCCGGTGATCAGCATCGGATAGGGCGCGAAGCTGGATCGGCGCGCCAGAACCATGAGAGCTCCGATGCTCGCAAGCGCGCCTGCTGCCGCCGCAGCCAAGGGCATGAGCGGCCCATAGGAGGGCAGGCTCAGGACAAGGACAGTGATGCCCACGGTGGCCCCGGCGCCGACACCGAGCACCTCGGGGCTGGCCATCTCATTGCCGGTGAGGCGCCGCAGGAGCACCCCGGCGGCAGCGAGCATCATGCCCCCGGCGACCGCCGCCACCATGCGCGGACCTCGCCAATAAAATAGGGCCGCAGCCTCCGACCAACCGCTCCAGGTCATCCCGCCGGCGCCACGCCCGAGAAGGAGGCTCACGATCATCACCAGCGCGAGCAGCAGCATGCCCACCAGGAGCCAGCGTCGGGGATGCGACAGGCGGCCACGGCCGCGGAATGCCTGCGGCGCCATCGGTGCCGCCGCACGCGCATGGGGTACGAGCCACACCAGCAGGGGAGCTCCCAACACGGCGGTCATGGCACCTGCCGGCACTTGCGCGCCTTCGCCGCTGAACCATTGGATGGCCTGATCCACGCCACATAGCAGGATCGCGCCGATCACGGCTGCCAGAAGCAGGCGGGCCCGAACCGTCCGCGCGCCGCAAAGGCGTGCAAGCGTCGGAGCCGCCAGGCCAACGAAGCCGATGATGCCGACAGAGCTGACCACAAGCGTGCTCGCCGCCAACGCAATGCCAATCAGCAGCAATCTCACGCGGCCCGGCGACAGGCCTCGCGCGGCCGCAAAGCCGTCATCGAGCTCAAGCAGCCGCAATGGACGTGCCATCAGGCCCGCAGCAACGCCGGACAGCAAAAGCGCCGGAAGGAGACGCGCAACCACCGACCAGCCTGTCTGGCTGAGTGATCCGCTGCTCCAGATCAACAAGGCGGTCATGCTCTGTTCATGGAACAGCGCCAATGCAGCACCGACGGCTCCGCACGTGAGGCTGACCACAAGGCCGCCGAGCACCACTGCCAGCGGCGACAGACCGCCACCTGCGGCCAGCACGAAAACCAATCCCATTGCCCCCGCCCCCCCGGCGAAGGCGATCCACTCCCGTCCCCAGCGCAAGAGATCCGGCGCGAAGAAGCCCGCCAGCGCAAGCGCGAGATAGGCCCCTGCGGAGACGCCCACCGTGGCGGGTTCCGCCAGCGGATTGCGCAGCACCTGCTGGAAGATCGCGCCTGCCAGCCCCAGCATCGCCCCGCACAGCAGCGCGGCCGCCAGGCGTGGCAGCAGGCCAAAATGAAACAGGACTTGCGCCAGATCGTCGGGCGCGGGAGCAAGGGCGGCACGCATCCACAATGCTGCGGGCAAATGGTGCGCAAAGTTGGCGGTGACGAGCCCAACCACACATAAAAGAAGCAGCGTCGTCACCCGGCTGCCGGTGAGCAGGCGCCAGTGCGGCGCCAGGACTGTCGGGGCCTCATTCACGACTGGACTCGGGACTTCGGCCCAGTTTGGCCGTCGCGAATGCCTCCTGCACGAGGCGCGCAAACCGGAGGGCGCCCGGCAGCGCCGAAGCTGTCGATACGGATGGAATGAAACTCACCCGCCCCCGTCGCGCGAACGGCATCGCCTGCCAGATCGGGCTTTCCATCAGTGCCATCCCGGCTGCTGCGGCGCCGGGCGCTGCCACGCATAGAAGCTCAACATCCGGCAGACCGGCCAATTGCGTCAGGCCGAGGGTCGCCGCTTCGCCATGCGGCACCAATTCGGCGCCGGCATCGATGAGCCCTAACCGGTCGAGGACGTCATGAAACAGGCCGTCGCCACCGAAGATGCGCACATGGCGATCATCCACCAGGCTGGCGACGCATAACGGTCGCCGTTGCCGTCCGGCAAGATGGCGGCGGGCGGCGGCGAGTTGATCGGCGACATCGGCAATGAAGCGTTCGCCCGCCGCGCGCCGACCCAGTTGGTCCGCAAGAGCAAGGGTTTGCTCTTCGGCCCGCCCATAGGGCTTGGGACCCGGCGCTGCCAATGCGAACATCGCCACCGGCGCGATCCTGCGCAGCATCGGCTCAGCGGACCGCAGACCGGGGCCGATGAGAATGAGCCCAGGCGCCATCTGCTGCAAAAGCTCGAAATTGGGGGTGAACAACAACCCCACGTCGACCACGTCGTCCGGCAGCGCCGGCTCGACGACAATGCGGTCGTACCATCGCGGTGCGGGCACGCCGACCGGTTGCAGACCCATCTCCATCAGCGTCGCCGCCAACGCCCAGTCGAGCGTTACGATCTGGCCATCGGATCGCGCGGGGACAGATGCAGCGAAAGACGCCGGCACTGCCATCCCGGCCAAGGCGGCGGCAACCCCGCCCAACAGCGCCCCGCGCCGGCTCATGCCGACACCGCCTCCCGCCGGTACCCACGAGGCGGCGGGCAAATCTGACGTCACCAAGTATACCTCATGCCCGCCAGCACCGTCCGGCCGGTGCCATAAAGGCAGTTCACAGCATTGCTACATTCGGAAACATAGGTCTTGTCGAACAAGTTGCTGGCATTGAGCGTGAACTTCAGGCCCGAGAGCCGGCTCCATTGCTTCCCGAAATCATACTGAAGCGCAGCGTCCACCAGCGTATAACCCGGCACCATGAGCGTGTTGGCCGTATTGCCCGCAGTTTCGCCGACATAGCGCACCCCGCCGCCGAAACCGAAGCCAAGCAAGGGGCCATCCTGGATGGTGTAGAATGCCCAAAGTGAAGCCATCTGGTCCGGCACATTGAGCGGCCTTTTGCCAAGGTCAGTACCGTTGCTCGCCGTCACCTCTGCATGGAGGTAGGTGTAGGAGGCCAAGAGATCGAGGCCGTTGCCGAGGCTGGCTTTGCCTTCCAGCTCTATGCCTTTTGACGTGATTTCGCCGGTCTGCTGGTTGAAGGCTGTGTTGGTGGGATCGACGGTCAGGACGTTCTGCTGGGTGAGGTTGAACACCGCCGCGGTGAAAAGGGCATTCATCCCAACCGGCTGATACTTGATACCGGCTTCATATTGCTGGCCGGTGGTCGGCTGGAAGGCATTGCCATTGATGTCGGTGCCCAGCGTCGGCTGGAACGAGGTGGCATAGCTCACATAAGGCGCCACGCCATTGTCGAAGACATAGTTGAGCCCCGCGCGCCACGTGGCGGCCTCCGGATCTTGGGAGGTGACCTGCGATTTCAGATAATTGGTGGTCTCCGCATTCACCCAGTCCTGCCTGCCGCTCACGGTGAAGACGAAGCCGTCGAACTTGACCTGGTCCTGGGCATAGAGGCCCACCTGGTTCATCACCTGGCTGGTATCAGAGACCGTGGGGGGCGTCGTGATCGCCTGATAATAGACAGGATTGAAGATGTTGATGGATGGCGCCAGAGCCTGGCCCAGGCGCTCGCTGTCCGAGACCCTCTGATAATCCAGACCGAACAAGACCGTATGGGCGAAGGGACCCGTGGTGAAATTTGCCTGCACCTGATTGTCGACAGCCAGATTGTTGATGCTCTCCACGTCCGACAACGCATAGCGGTTCAGCGTGTAATTGTTGGCGCTCAGGGACAACGGCAGCACCTGCTTCACCGTGCCTTCCGTGTTGGTGAAGCGCACATTCTGCCGAACCTGCCAGACATCGTCGAAACGGTGCTCGAAGATGTAGCCGATGGAGGCTTGGTCGCGGCTATTCTCGTTATAATTTGGATCACCCAGGAAGCGGCTGCGCGGTATCTGCCCATAAGGGTTCTGCAAAACCGAGCCGTTGGCCGGCACGAGGCCATAAAGGCCCACGTGGGGATCACTCTGGAGTGTCGCCAGCACCGTCAGCGAGGTGTCGGCGTTGGGCCGCCAGGTGAGAGCAGGCGCGATGTAATAGCGCTCCTCTTTTGTGTAATCCACCTGTGAATCGACCTCGCGTGCAAGGCCGGTGATGCGATAGAGCAATGTTTTGTCTGGATTGACCGGGCCGCTGAAGTCGAACGCCCCCTGCAAGCGGTCAAAATTCCCAGTCTGCACCTGGACCTCGCGGAGCGGCGTATCCAGCGGCCGCTTGCTGACGGCATTCACCAGGCCGCCCGGCGAGGACGCGCCATAGAGGACAGACGCCGGCCCGTGCAGAACCTCCAACCGTTCAAGACCATAAGGCTCGATCTGTGTCACGGTATAACCTGCGCCGCCTCCCACCTTGAGACCATCCAGGAAACGGTCCAGGACGAAACCGCGCGAATACATGATGTCGTAACCGCCGAATGCACTGCGCGTATCGGATGCGACGCCAGAGGTGTACCTCAAAGCCTGCTTGAGATTCTGCGCGTCTTGCTGCTGCATCTGATCCCGGGTAACGACGGAGACCGCTTGCGGCACCTCGACGAGCGGCGTGTCGGTCTTTGAGCCTGTGGCGCTTTGCTTGGCCACATAACCGACCACTGGGCCCCACGCTGTCTCTGCCTGTCCAGAAACGTCGATGGTATCGAGCTTGATGCCCCCCTCCGCCCCGCCAGTGGCCTGCTTGGGATCGACCAGCAGGATGGAATCCCGGCCGCTGATGCGCAGCGTGTACCCTGTGCCCGCCAGCAATTGCGAGACGGCCTGAGGAACGGTCATGGAGCCGGACAGTGGCTTGCTTCGCTGATTGGGCGACAAGGTGAATGGGTAAGCAATGCGCCAGCCGCTCACGGCCCCCACTTCGGCGATCGCGGCTGCCAGCGATTTGGATGAGATATTAAACGCGTAGCTCACAAGGTTCGGTGCCGATGCCGCAACGGCCGCTTGCGCATGCGCGGATTGCGGCGCCGCCATGAAGATGGCGGTTGTGCCCAGAAGGCAGACTGCCAGCATGCGCTTGCGCCGTTGCATCAGCTCCATCATCCGTCCGGCTCCCACCGTCTTGCACGCCGCCACTTTCATGGCCTCATAAGGTCAACGGGTGGCGCAGGCGCCGCCGTGCCTGTCGGCGCACATTTTTCACGGATGCAGACGATGTGTGGCCCGGCTGCTGCAGCCGGAGGGCCGTCTCAATAGAGGATGGTCAGGAACGAGGTCGCGTGAAGGATGCTGCCATCCACCGCTTCGGCGATCGTGGCGAGAGATTCGCCCACATCCGTCAGCGGGAAGGTCCCGGATACACGGCGTTCGGCCAATCCGCTTCGAACAAGGATACGACCGCTTCCATGGCGTTGCAGGGCGGTAGCCACCTCTTCGATTGTAGCGCCCTGGACGACGAGGCGACCGGACATCCAGGACAAGGCGATGTCGGTATCGGCCACTTCCACGCGGCCTGAGTATCCGTCCCTGACGGCCACCTGATGGCCTTGAGAGACCTTGGTGGCAGTCGCGTCCGTGCCGCCCTGAACCTCGACTGCGCCTTCTGTCACCACCACGTCGGTGCGGCGCCCGACGATGTCGATGTTGAACTTGGTGCCGATATCGCGGATCTCATCGCCATTGGCAGCGACGGTGAATACACCGGCACCACCGTGCTGCACCTCGAAATATGCTTCGCCACGGAGCAAACTGACGCGCCGCCGGCCGTGCTGAAAATCAAGCTTCAGGGCCGTGTCCGCTCCAAGCCGCGCCAGGGATCCGTCCGGCAACGTCACCGTGGAGACAACCTGGCGTGAGGTGACAATATCGGCCTGTTGGTTCACCAGCCAGGCCGGGTTGACCAACCAGAGCAGGAGCAATGCGAAGGCCGGCAAAACAGGGGCAAGCGCCCAGCTCCAACGTGGTCGCAGGGAGGGGAAACCCCACCATTGCTTACGGGATTGCGCCGCCAGCTGCCGCGCTGGTGCTTCCAATTGGGCGTAGAGGACACGCGCATCATCATAGGCACGGCGATGACGGGGGTCGGCGTTGAGCCAATCCTCCAGCGCAGCGGCATCCCGCGGTGAGAGGGAGCCGCCCGTCTTCTTCGCCAGCCAAAGCGCGGCAGCGTCCTGATGCGCTTCTGTCGGAGTGTCGCCTGACCTCATATGCTCGCCCGCTCCCTGCGCCGTCACGTCTTCAGGCGCGCAACACTCTTGAGTGCATGCCTACTTCATAACGGGCGAGAGCGAAAATGCCGTGCCTGTCCAACCAAGGAGACCGGCTACTTTGCAGAGGCCGGGTCTGCAAGATAGATCTGGCAATGGCGTAGCGCGCGGGCAATGTGCTTTTCAACGCTGTTGATGGAAATGCCTTGCCGTTCGGCAATTTCGGCATTGGACAAGCCGTGGACACGGCGAAGCAGGAAAATATCCCGACACCGCGGCGACAGGCCCGCCAGAGCGCGGTCGAGTGCGCGCAGTGCCTCCTTTGCTTCCATGCCCAGTTCCGGCGACGGCTCGTGTGTAATGCGCTGCTCCGGAATGATCCCATCCATCAGACGGGCTCTACGGTTCTCGCTCCGGTGGTACTCCAGAGCAGCATTCCGGGCAGACGCGAAGAGGATACGACGATCATCGTCGATGGCCCCCTTCGAACCCGAGGTCAGGACGCGGGTGAAGACGTCCTGCACCAGATCGGCCGCGATGTCTGGATTTCCGACCTGCTTGCGCACCATCGCTATGAGCTGACGGCGGTGGGCAACGAACAGCGTCTCCACAATGCTGCGCCAGGCTGACATCTCTGACCGTTCGCACGCTAAAATGAACCTCGGGGCGCCTTGTCTACCTCCGAGCTTCCAACAGGAAGCTGGCGAGCAAGATCAGCGAATTCAAATACCCTTATCGCAAGGAACATTCCCACGCAACATCAACACTTTAGATGACTTCCAGAATGACACATCCACGTCTCGACATGGAGAACATCGCAGCGCCAACTTTACGTCCTGACTGGAGCCGTCACATCGCCGTCGCCAGTCTTAAAAGGACCGGCCGGCCCAGATCGGCTTTTTATACCGCAGCACCCCCCGTCGGCAGGCCCCCACACACCACTCGGAATATTTGTTTTTTGGACCAAGAGCATGCATCAGGTGCGCAACACCTCGGGTGCGGGAGCATCATGCTGGCGCGATCTTCTGCCGCTCGGCGCGCCCCGTGCGCGGGCCACGGGAGTAAATGTCGCGGCGGCGCGGCTGGTCATCCTGGTGATGACGGCTATTCTGACCGCGACGGCGACGCTCATCGTC
Organism: Azorhizobium sp. AG788; assembly: GCF_943371865.1. Lineage (GTDB taxonomy): Bacteria > Pseudomonadota > Alphaproteobacteria > Rhizobiales > Xanthobacteraceae > Azorhizobium. The sequence continues at coordinate 7,969 of NZ_CALRWL010000074.1, forward strand.
GGCCCCCTGAGCTTTGTCGGCCTCATGGCGCCCCACAGGGTGCGGATGGTCGGTGTCCAGCGGCCCTTGCCGCATTTGTTCGCTGCGGCGATGACCGGGGCTCTGATCATGGTTCTGGCGGACTGGCTTGGCCGCAACATGCTGTTTCCCTGGCAGGTCCCGACCGGCCGCATGGCGACGCTCCTCAGGGCGCCTTATGACCTGTGGCTGCTGGGGCGAGGCGGCGCATGAGCGAGGCGTCCTCTTCCCCGCGGGGGCACGATCTGGCGCCCCTGGCGCGGGAGGCGCTGCGCCTTCTGCAACCGTTCCTGGCGTTGGCCGTGTTCGGCACCTTCGTGGGAGCGCTGGGCGGCATCGCCACCGCCTGGCTGCTGGCAACCATCAACGGCGCCCTGCATCAACCCGACGATGCCGCCTGGTCGCTGCTGGCGGGCTTCGCCGGCCTGTGTGCCCTGAGCGTGGGCGGCACCGCCATCGCCGGCACGCTCAACTCCATCATCGGGCAGAAGATCATCGCGGCGCTGCGCAAGGACATTTCCGCGCGCATCCTGCGCGCGCCCGTCGCCACGATCGAGACCTATCGCGCCCATCGCCTGATGGCGGTGCTGACCGGCGATGTGGATACCGTTTCCGCCTTCACCTTCAACTTTTCCGGATATGCCATCGCGCTTGCCACCATCCTGGGGAGCTTTGCCTATCTGCTCATGCTGTCACCGCTGGTGTTCCTTGTGGCTCTGGCCTCGCTGGCCATCGGCATCGGCATCAACATCATCGCCAAGCGCACCTGGATTCGCGACTACGAGGAGGTCCGGGTCGCCCAGGACACCCTGCACAAGCAATACCGGGCCATCACCGAGGGTGCGAAGGAACTGAAGATCAGCCGGCCGCGCCGTAGCCGTGTCCACGGCACCCTTCTGGCGGGGGCGGCGGACCGCATCGCCACGCTCAAGAGCCGGGCCATGCGGCTGTTCTGGATCACCGATGCGGCGGGTTCGGCGGTGTTCTTCGTGGTCATCGGGCTGCTGCTGGCGTTCCGCCACCGCCTCGGCATCGATGCGCAGGTGATCAGCGGGGCGGTGATCGTGCTGCTCTACGTCAAAGGCCCCATCGCCCAGATCGCCGGTGCCTTGCCGGTGCTGGACCAGGCGCGGGTGTCGTTCGCACGCATCGCCGAGCTGTCGGCGGAACTCGACCAGCGCGAGCCGAGCCTGGCCATTGCGGCGGCCGCCGGCAGCGCGGTGACGCCGCAGGCGATCCGGTCGATCGAACTGCGCGGCGTCACCTATGCCTTCCCCGCACGGCCGGGGGCAACCCCCTTCGTCCTGGGGCCCATCGACCTCACGATCCGCGCCGGGGAGATGGTGTTCATCGTCGGCGACAACGGCTCCGGCAAGACGACGCTGATCAAGCTGCTGCTGGGCCTCTATGCCCCGCAGGAGGGCATGATCCTCCTGGAGGGCAAGGCGGTGACGCCGGGCGGGCGTGATGATTATCGTCAGCTCTTCACCACCATCTTTTCCGATTATTATCTGTTCGACGATCTGGTCTACGGCGCCCTGCCCAGCGAGGCGCAGCCGCATCTGGAGCGCCTGGGCATCGCTCACAAGGTGCGGGTCGAGGGCGAGCGTTTTTCCACCACCGACCTGTCCACCGGCCAGCGCAAGCGCCTGGCCTTGGTGCATGCCTATCTGGAGCATCGGCCGGTGATCGTCACCGACGAATGGGCGGCCGACCAGGACCCGGACTTCCGCCGCGCCTTTTACGAGGACTTGCTCCCCGGCCTGAAGGCGCAAGGCAAGACGCTGATCGTGATCTCCCATGACGACCGCTATTTCGGCATCGCGGACCGCATCCTGCGCATGAAGGAGGGGCAGCTGGTCGTCGACGCCCCACCCGGCGCAGTGTTGCCGGTGACATCTGATGAAGACGCATCCTCTGACGCCCGGTGATCTTGAACGCGACGCTTCCCTTTCCCCTTTCCCGCCCGCGGCCATAAAGTCGGCCGACGGCCATTCTCAGGCGAACCTTCGGAGCCGATGATGATCCCCCTCCTCGAACGCGCCTTCGCCGCGGCTGAACCCACCCGGCTGTCCGCTGATGCCCTCTCGATGTTCACCCTCGACGCCGTGAGCTTCGCCATTCCCGAGCGGGTGCTGCTGGAGCCGCTCACGCTCGCTTTGCCCGCACGGCGCGTGGTCGGGCTGATCGGGCATAATGGGTCCGGCAAATCCACCTTGCTGAAGCTGCTGGCGCGCCAGCAGCCGGCCACCTCAGGCACCATCCAGTTCGAGGGCAAGGCGCTCAAGGATTGGGGCGACCGGCCCTTCGCCCGCAAGGTGGCCTACCTGCCGCAGCAGACGCCGCCGGCATCGGGCATGCTGGTAAAGGAACTGGTGGCGCTGGGCCGCTATCCCTGGCACGGCGCGCTCGGCCGCTTCGGCCAGACGGATCGCGACAAGGTGGCCGAAGCCATGGTGCTCACCGACGTGGAGATGTTCGCCGACCGCCTCGTCGATACGCTGTCGGGCGGCGAGCGCCAGCGCGTCTGGCTGGCCATGCTGGTGGCCCAGGATGCGGAATGCCTGCTGCTGGACGAGCCGATTTCCGCCCTGGACGTGGCGCACCAGATGGAGGTCCTGGCCCTGGTCCACCGGCTGTCGGCGGAACGCGGGATCGGCGTCGTGGTGGTGCTGCACGACGTCAACATGGCGGCGCGCTTCTGCGACGAGATCATTGCCCTTCACGGCGGCAGGCTGATCGCCCGTGGCGCGCCCGAGGCCATCATGACCGAAGCGGAACTGGAAGCGATCTACGGCATTCCCATGGGGGTGATGCCCCATCCGGACACGGGCAAGCCCATCAGCTTCGTCCGCTGAGCAGTGACTCAGTTGGTGGCGCCCCCTCGCGACACCAGTTGGCCCCACCGGTCAGGGAAACAGAACGCGCAGCCATCATCGTCGCCTCGCGAGCAGCCAGAGGAAGATAGGGCCGCCGATGAGCGCGGAGACCAAACCGGCCGGCACCTGCCATGGGAAGATCAGGTTCCGGCCGATGAAATCCGCTGCCGCCAGCAGGCCCGCGCCGGTGATGGCGCTCGCGCAGATCTGCTGCAGCGGCCGCGCGATGCCGGCGCTGCGCACCATGTGCGGGGCGATCAAGCCGACGAAGCTCAGGGGACCGACGATCAGCGTCGCGACGGCGGTGGCGCTCGCCGTCAGCAGGAGCAGCATCACGCGCGCCCACCGCGATGCGACGCCGAGCCCGCGCGCTCCGGCCGCTCCCAGTGGCAGGATGTCGAGCCAGCGCACTGTCAGGGATGAGCAGGCGATCACCATCGCCGCCGCTCCGAGACAGAGCATGGCGTCGGCGAAGGTGACGCGATAGGTGGAGCCGGACATCCAGGCGAGCAACGCGGAGGCGCGCGGATCTCCACTGGCGAGCAGCACGGAGGCGCAAGCGCTGAACAGCGTGGCGAGCGCCATGCCCCCGAGCAGAATGCGGGCGGGCGCAGCGGCACCGCCGCTCAGCAGCAGGACGACGCCAAATGCGGCAGCGGCCCCCGCCAGCGCCGCGCCGGTCATCGCCCCGGCCGGCAGGGATGGCGATGCGAAGAACAGCAGCACCACGCCCAGGGCCGCGCCGGGCCCGACGCCGAGCACCTCCGGGCTCGCCATGGGATGGCCGGTCATGCGCTGCATGAGCACGCCCGCCACCCCGAGCATGGCGCCGGCCCCGGCCGCGGCGAGCACCCGCGGCAGGCGGAGTCCGATCACGTCTACCGAAGCCGCCTGCCATCCGCCGACACCCTTCCCCCAGAGCAGCGACATCGCCACAAGAAGCCCCAGCCCGACCGTAAGTGCGAACAGGACCGCGGCGGGCCGCGCCACGCGTGCACCGCCATGGGCGGCGGCGGGCAAGGGCTCGCCCGCGGCCCCGCGCCGGTGCAGCACCAGGATGAGCAGGAGCGGCGCGCCGAGGAGGGCGGCGGCGCTGCCGGTGGGCAGGCTCCCCCTGAACACGGCCGGCTGCTGGACGATCTGGTCCGTGAGCCAGAGCAGCAGGGCGCCGAGCAGCCCCGCCCAGATCAAACCCTGCCGCAAAGTTCGCGCGCCCATGAGCCGCGCCAGATTGGCAGCGGCAAGCCCCACGAAGCCGATGACCCCCACTGCGCTCACGCAGGACGCGGCCAGCGCGACAGCGATCAGCAGCACCACGCCGCGCAACAGGCGCACTGGCACGCCGAGCGCCCCCGCCTGTTCGTCGCCCAGCGCCAGCGTCTCCAACGGGCGGCGGATGGCGAACAAAAAAATGGCGAGCAAACAGAGGCGCGGCAGGAGGGACAGCACGTTGCCCCAGCCACTCTGCACCATCGCGCCACTTTGCCAGATGAAGAGGCCGGTCAGGGTCTCATGGTTCAGGATGGCCAGCGCCGCCCCTGCCGAACCGCACAACAGGCTCACGGTGAGCCCCGTGAGAATGATGGATGTGGAGGAGAAGCCGGTTCGCCGTGCGAGCGTCAGCACCAGCAGGGCGGCGCCTCCCGCGCCGGCCAGGGCGACGGCCTCCTGCCCGTGATCGAGGAGGTCCGGGGCGAACACCGAGCAAAGGGCAAGCGCCAGATAGGCGCCGGGAGCGACCCCGAGCGTCCCGCTGTCCGCCAGCGGCGTGCGCAGCACGCGCTGGAACAGCACCGCCGCAATGCCGAGGCTCGCCCCCACCAGCCAGCAGACGACGATGCGCGGCACGGCCATGTCCGCGAAGACCAGCGCCGGCACATCCCGCCGGGTGCCGGCCAGAGCGCCGGCCCATTCTGCCGCCGGCAGAAGGGCAATGAGATGCGCGACGCTCAGCACCAGCGCGGCCAGCGCGAGCCCCGCGGCGAGGCACGGCAGCAGGCTCAGGCCCGGGCCTGCCGGACGCCGCAGGACGCTAGCCACGGGCGGGTTGCGCCAGGGCGCCATGGAGCAGGCGCGCGCAGCGCCAGGCGGATGGGATGCCGCCGAGGGCATAGAAGGGCGCGATGGCGCGGACCCGTCCTTCGCGGACCATGGGCAGCGTCTGCCACAGCGTGCTGCGGGCCAGCGCGCGCTCGGCCCGCCGCGTGCGCTGGCCCTGGTCGAGATAGAGCAGCACGGCATCGGGCGAGGCTGCCAGTTCGGCGAGATCGACCAGCGCGTTGCCGAAGACGGACGTCGGGCGTGTCAGTGCATTGCGCAGGCCGAGCCGAAGCATGAGCGGCTGCACCCAACTGCCTGGACCATAGAGGAAGATCTGCGTGCCGGCCTCGTGCAGCACGCCCACATACACGGGGCGCTCCCGCGCTCGATCCGGCATCGCCCGCGCCAAGTCGTCGAGCGAGCTTTCGAAGGTCGCGAGATAGGCTTCGGCCTTAACCTCGCGGCCAAGGCGTGCGGACAGGGTGCGCAAGGCGGTGCGGGCATTCTCCAGCGGATCGGTGCGCGGCACGATGATGGAGACGATTTCGATGGGCGCGATGCCGCCCAGCACGCCCCTCAGGTTCGCCTGCCAGTTGGAGACGAGGATCAGGTCGGGCCGGAGCGCGGTCAGCAGTTCCACGTTCGGCTCCGCGCGCGAGCCAAGATCCGGCACCCCCGCCGGCAGGGCGATGTCCGGCAGCCATTCCCGGTAGGTTGCAGCATCCGATACGGCAAGCGGCACGGCGCCGAAGGCCAGCAGGCTCTCCGCCCCCGCCCAATCCACCGCCGCCACGTGGGGCATGGCCCCTGCGTGGGCGAGGTCAGGCAGCGGGCACAGCACCGCCGACAGGAGCCCCGCAAGGCAGATCCTGCGGCTCAGTCCCTCCCCGCCGGCCCGCATGCGTTGGCGCCCCCCGCGCCGGATCAAAAATCGAACGTGGTCGAGACCAGGTAGGTGCGCGGCGCGCCGCGCGCGAGGCCGAAGCTGGAGGAGGCCGCAGCCCAGTAGCTCGCGTTGAACACGTTCTCGACGTTGGCGCGGATGGTGACGGGCTTGCCGCCCGGACGCTCGAACACATAGCGCGCGCCCACATCCGTGCGGTTCCAGTCGGGAATGCTCTGGATGTTGTCCACACTGGCATATTGCGAGGAAGTGTAGATATAGCGCCCGGTCAGGGTGAGGCCCTTCAGGAAGGGCAGATCCCATTCCGCGCCGATGTTGAGCTGGACATCGGGAATGCCTACGGCAGCGTTGCCATTATAAACGTCACCGGCGGTCTTGGTCTGCACGCCGTCCATGAAGGCGACGCCACCCAGGACGCGCAATTGCTCGGTCAGCGCACCGAAGACGTTCAGCTCGATCCCCCGGTTCCTAACTTCGCCATCCACGTCGTAATAATTGGTGGTGGTGTTGAGAATGCCGTTGGGCTGTTCGATCTGGAAGGCACTCAGCGTGGCCGTGACCCGCCCGAAGTCCACCTTCACGCCCGCCTCATATTGCTTCGACTGGATGGGCGCGAAGATCTGGCCCACATTGGTCGCGCCCGCTGGCGCTACCGGCCCCTGGCTGAGGCCTTCCACATAATTGGCGTAGAGGGAGACCTTCTCCCATGGCTTGACCACGATGCCCACCGCCGGGGTGACGGCGTCCGCATCATAGCGCGAGGTGCGCGCACCCGTGGTGGAGCTCCAGCCTTCCTGCAAGACGCTCTGGTAGCGCGCGCCGAGAATGAGCTGCACACGGTCCTGGAAGGCATAGACACTGTCCGCCACCGCAGCGCTGGACAGGGTAGACGTGCTCGTCTTCGGCGCTGACGAGGCGCGGCCGGCAAGGTTCGGCGGGGCGACCACCGGCGGCGCGTAGATGTTGCCGCGATAGGTGGCGACCACGGGCGCGACCACGCCAAGCTCGCTCTGCAAGCCGGAATAGCTCACCACCAGTTCGTGCCGCAGTTCGCCGGTCTGGAAATTGGCCCGCACGCCGGTTTCGCCGGTGATCGTCGAATTGTTGCTCGGCTGGTAATAGACGTTGGCGTCGAACGCCCCGTAGGAATTGGTCAGATAGCTGAAGTTGTAGAGGCCGAGGAAGTCGTTCTTGCGGCCCCCTAGAGTTGCATAGACGGTGATATTGTCGGTGATATCCACCTCGGCCCGCACGATGCCGAGAAGATCCTTGCCGTCCGCGAAGTAATAGCTCTGCCCGAGGTTTGCCGAGGCTGAAGGCGCGGCGGGCACCGGGACCGCCCCCGCCCGAACATATACCGGGCGGCTCGGGTTATCGGCATAGTTCTTCTGATAGATGATGTCCGCCGAGAAGCGCGCGCGATCATTGCGGGCATCAAGCGCCAAGGCGGCTTGGCCCAGTTCGTTGCTCTGGCCATCCACCGGGGCGTCGCCATTGCTGTAGGCGCCGTTCACCCGCACGCCGAACTGCTTGTCGTCGCCATAGCGCCGGGAGACGTCGAAGCCGCCGCCGAACTGGCTGTTCGAGGCATAACCGAGCGTCAGCCGGGTGATGTCGTCGGCCGTCGCATGCTTGGTGGTGAGGTTGACCGTGCCGCCGACGCTGCCGCCGGGCGGCATGCCCATGATGAAAGCACTCGGACCCTTGAGGATTTCCACCCGCTCCACCCAGGCCGTGCCCGCCATCTGATAGGGCACGAGGCCGTAGAGGCCATTGATCGCGATGTCAGTATTGGCGACCGGGAAGCCCCGAATGACGAACTGATTGGAATAGCTGCCATCCGCCCAGGTGGTGCGCACCGAGGGATCGTTCTTCGTCACGTCGGCGATAGTGCGCGCCTGCTGGTCGGTAATGGTCTTCGATGTGTAGGAAATGACGTTGAAGGGCGCGTCCATGAAGTCGCGATTGCCGAGGATGCCGAGGCGGTCGCCGGTGGCCACCTGCCCGCCGGCATAAGGCGGCGGCAGCGCATTGCCTTCCACGTCCACCGTTTCAAGTGCGATTTCCCCACCGGCGGCAGCACGGCCATCCGGTCCGGTGACTGCCGGATCGAAGATGCGCACCACATTGGCTCCGCTGAAGCTGTAGCTGAGGCTGGTGCCCTCCAGCAGCCGCCCCACCGCCTGCGCTCCGGTCATCTGGCCGCTCACGCCGCGCGTCTGCTTTCCCGTTGTCAGGCTGCTGGGATAGAGCATGCGCAGGTTCGCCTGGCGCCCGAGGTTCAAGATACCGCCTTCCAGCGGCCCTGCCGGTACCGATAAGGCGAGGCTCGGGCCGGCGGCAGTGGACGCTGCACTTACCTGCGCCCGTGCCAGCATAGTGGAGGACAGGAGCCAGAGACCCGCCAGCGCCACACCCGCCACTGCGGAACGTTCTCGTCTGAAACCCGCCATCCCGATCTCCCCACCTTCTCCATCGGGAGGCCTCACACGCCTCCTGATGACTAAGAGCGGAAAGCGGGCCACCTCCTGACGTGCCCGGTGCACTTTTTTAGCGGGAGCCGACCAGCACCATCATGCCTGTGACGCGGGTGATGCGGACGGGCAGGCTTTCGCCCAGCACAGCCAGGGCCTCGTCCGTATCGGCCAGATCGAAGATGCCGGAGACCTTCTGGTTGGCCGCGGCCTCGTCGAGGATGATGATCTCACCGTGCCGGTAGCGGCGCAGCGTCGCCAGGACGTCGCGCAGGGGCTGGCCGGAAAAGACCAGCTTGCCTTGGCGCCATGCGGTGTCGCTGGCCACATCGGAGCGGCTGACCGACAGGCGGTCCCCGCCGGAAATTCGGGCCACGTCGCCAGGGCCGAGGATCACGCGGTCCTGCGCGTGCACCACCGCCACGCGCCCCTCCTCCACACTGACATCACCGGCCATGTCGCCATCGGCGCGGCGCATGGCAAACTGGGTGCCGAGAGCGGTGGCGTTCAACACCCCATCGTCCACCACAAAGGGCCGCGTGGGATTTTTGGCGACGGTGAAGAAGGCCTCGCCCCGCAGCAGCAGGACACGCCGCTCGGCAGCCGTATAACGCACCGCGATCGCGCTGTCCGTATTGAGATCGACCCGTGTGCCGTCGTCGAGCGTGATGCGCCTCACTTCGCCCACGGCCGTATAGTGATCCGCCCGCAGGCGATCCAGAAACCCCATCCGGTAGGCGGTGGTCGCCAGCCCTGCGATGACGCCGAGGGCGACGATGTTGCCGATGGCAGCGCGGCGGGAGAGCACCGGCTTGCGGCCCTCAGGCTCCAGCGGCACGTGCTTGAGGTCGGCCCAGAGGGAACGGAGTTCCTCGAATGCAGCCCCATGCGACGGGCTCATGCGCACCCAGGCGGCGAAGTTCCGGCGGTCCTGCTCGGTCGCGTCGCTCGACTGGAGGCGCGCGACCCATCCTGCCGCCGCCTCGGCGACGCGGTCCTCGTCGGCTTGATGTGCGGCGTCCGCCATGTGGGTTTCCTGCACGCCGACGACACGTCCCGGTCCGCCGGCCGGCTCAGATGGAAAGCTCGCCCCGCACCTTGCGGCAAGCCAGCAGCGCGCGGATGATATGCTTTTCCACCATGTTCCGCGAGATGCCGAGACGGGTGGCGATGTCGCCATTCGGCAGGCCGTGCAGGCGGCTCAGAATGAACACCGCCTGGCAGCGGTTGGGCAGTTGGTGGATGGCGCGCGCCATGAGCACCAGACCCTGGCGAGCGGCGACAATGCGCTCCTGGCCGGGCGTGTCATCGGCGGCGTCGAGGCCGGCGGCCTCGGGGACGAAGAGCCCCGCATCCGCCACCCTTCGTGCCGTTACGCCGCACGCGACAGATCGAGCAACCTGGAACAGGTAGGCTTGCGGATTCTCGATGATGGTGGTCGGCGGCAGCGCCAGCATGCGCAGAAACGTTTCCTGCGTCGCATCGGCAGCATCCTCCCGATTGCGCAGCC
>NZ_CALRWL010000075.1:0-17518 GCF_943371865.1 Azorhizobium sp. AG788
ACCAAGGAAGAAGGCGGCCGTCATACGCCGTTCTTCACCAACTACCGTCCGCAATTCTACTTCCGGACGACCGACGTGACGGGCGTGGTGACGCTTCCGGAAGGCACCGAAATGGTGATGCCGGGCGACAACATCTCCGTGGACGTGCACCTGATCGTGCCGATCGCCATGGAAGAGAAGCTCCGCTTCGCTATCCGTGAAGGCGGTCGCACCGTCGGCGCCGGCGTCGTCGCCTCCATCATCGAGTGAATAATTAAGAAACGGGGCCGCGGTGGTCCGCCGTCGCGTCCCTCTTTCTCTTGGAGCCCTTGAGCCATGAACGGCCAGAACATTCGGATCCGCCTTAAGGCGTTCGATCACCGCATCCTCGATGCGTCGACGCGCGAGATCGTCGCCACGGCCAAGCGCACTGGTGCGCAGGTTCGCGGACCGATCCCGCTGCCGACGCGGATTGAGAAGTTCACCGTCAATCGCTCTCCGCACATCGATAAGAAGTCGCGCGAGCAGTTTGAGATGCGTACTCACAAGCGGTTGCTCGATATTGTCGATCCGACGCCCCAGACGGTGGACGCGCTGATGAAGCTCGACCTCGCCGCCGGCGTTGACGTCGAAATCAAGCTCTGACGTGAGGCGAGGAGACACGACCATGCGGTCAGGCGTCATCGCCCAGAAGCTCGGCATGACCCGCATCTTTACCGATGCTGGTGAACATTTGCCGGTTACTGTGCTGAAAGTTGAGAGCTGTCAGGTGGTTGCCCACCGCACGCTCGATGTAAATGGCTACGTTGCTGTCCAGCTCGGTGCTGGCAAGCGCAAGCCGAAGAACACCACCCGCGCAGAGCGGGGCCACTTTGCGGTGGCCGAGGTGGAGCCCAAGCGCAAACTCGCGGAATTCCGCGTGGATGCCGAAGGCCTCATCCCGGTGGGTGCGGAAATCACGGCGGACCACTTCGTTGTGGGCCAGTTCGTCGATGTCACCGGCACCACCATCGGTAAGGGCTTCGCCGGCGGCATGAAGCGGCACAACTTCGGCGGCCTTCGCGCCACCCATGGTGTGTCGGTCTCGCATCGCTCCATCGGTTCGACCGGTGGCCGCCAGGATCCCGGCAAGACCTTCAAGAACAAGAAGATGCCGGGCCACATGGGTGACGTCACCGTCACCACCCAGAACCTCAAGGTCGTGATGACCGACGTCGAACGCGGCCTCATCGCCGTCGAAGGCGCGGTCCCCGGTCACGCCGGCGGCTGGATCATGGTGCGGGATGCGGTGAAGAAGCGCCTGCCGAGCGAGGCTCCCAAGCCTGGCGCATTCAAGCTGCGCGACGGCAACGGCGCCGCGGCTGCGGTGGAAGCCACCAATGAGGAGGGCGCGTGATGGATATCACCGTCAAAACGTTCGACGGAGCCGATGCCGGTTCGTTGACCCTCTCGGACGAGATCTTCGGTCTCGAGCCGCGTGCGGACATCCTGCACCGCATGGTGACCTGGCAGCTTGCCCGCCGCCAGGCCGGCACGCACCGCACCAAGGGCCGCTCGGAGATCAATCGGACCTCCAAGAAGCTCTACAAGCAGAAGGGCACCGGCAACGCGCGTCATGGCGCCGCCTCTGCCCCTCAGTTCCGCGGCGGCGGCCGGGCGTTCGGCCCGGTGGTGCGCTCGCACGCCTTCGACCTTCCCAAGAAGGTCCGTGCGCTTGCCCTCAAGCATGCGCTGTCGTCCAAGTTCAAGTCCTCGCAGATCATCGTGATGGACAATGTGGCTCTGGACGATCCCAAGACCAAGGCTCTGAAGGAGCGGTTCGAGAAGCTCGGCATCGGTTCGGTGCTGGTGGTGGACGGCGCGGAAGTGGAGACCAACCTGGCTCTCGCCGCCCGCAACCTGGCTTTCGTGGACGTGCTGCCGATCCAGGGCATCAACGTGTACGACATCCTGCGGCGTGACACCCTGGTTTTGACCCGGGCCGCCGTGGACGCGCTGGAGGCGCGCTTCAAATGAGCCCGCAGGCGAACATCGAACCGCGTCATTACGACGTGATCCGCTCTCCCGTCATCACCGAGAAGGCGACGACGCAGAGCGAGCAGAGCAAGGTCGTCTTCAACGTCGCCCGCGACGCCACCAAGCCCCAGATCAAAGAGGCCGTGGAAAAGCTGTTCGACGTGAAGGTGAAGAGCGTCAACACCCTGGTCCGCAAGGGCAAGGTGAAGATCTTCAAGGGCCGCAAGGGCGTCCAGAGCGATGTCAAGAAGGCCGTTGTGACCCTCGAAGAGGGCCAGCGGATCGACATCACCACGGGCCTGTGAGCTGAAGGAACGGAATTAAGACCATGGCGCTGAAGCATTTCAAGCCGGTCACGCCGAGCCTCCGTCAGCTCGTGATCGTGGACCGCTCCGGCCTCTACAAGGGCAAGCCGGTCAAGACCCTGACCGAGGGCAAGTCCTCCTCGGGTGGGCGCAACAACAACGGTCGCATCACGGTGCGGTTCCGGGGCGGCGGTCACAAGCAGACCTACCGCATCGTCGATTTCAAGCGCTCCAAGCGCGACGTGGTCGGCACCGTGGACCGGATCGAATATGATCCGAACCGCTCGGCCTTCATCGCCCTCATCAAGTATGCGGACGGTGAGCTGGCCTACATCCTGGCGCCGCAGCGCCTGGGCGTTGGCGACAACATCATCGCTGGCGACAGCGTTGACGTGAAGCCGGGCAATGCCGGCCCGCTCTCCAGCCTCCCCGTTGGCACCATCGTGCACAACGTCGAGCTGAAGATCGGCAAGGGCGGCCAGATGGCCCGCTCGGCAGGCGCCTATGCGCAGATCGTCGGCCGCGACCAGGGCTATGTGATCGTTCGTCTGAACTCCGGCGAGCAGCGCCTCGTCCACGGCGCGTGCTACGCGACGGTGGGTGCGGTCTCCAACCCGGACCACATGAACATCTCGCTCGGCAAGGCCGGGCGCAGCCGGTGGCTGGGTCGCAAGCCGCATAACCGCGGCGTGACCATGAACCCGGTCGATCATCCGCACGGCGGCGGCGAAGGCCGCACCTCCGGTGGTCGTCATCCCGTTACTCCGTGGGGCAAGCCCACGAAGGGCAAGAAGACCCGCTCGAACAAGTCGACTGACAAGTTCATTGTCACCAGTCGCCACAAGCGGAAGAAGTGAGGGCCTGACTGATGTCTAGATCTATTTGGAAGGGCCCGTTTGTAGACGGTTATCTGCTGAAGAAGGCAGATACCGCGCGCGCCTCGGGCCGCAGCGACGTCATCAAGATTTGGAGCCGTCGCTCTACGGTTCTGCCCCAGTTCGTGGGGCTCACCTTCGGCGTGTACAACGGACAGAAGCATGTCCCGGTGTATGTGTCCGAGGATATGGTTGGCCACAAGTTCGGCGAGTTCTCGCCGACCCGTACCTACTACGGGCACGCGGCCGACAAGAAGTCGAAGCGGCGGTGATCAGCCATGGGTAAGCCAGCACGGGTGCGTACGCTCCCTGACAACGAAGCCAAGGCGATTGCGCGCAACCTGCGCGTCTCGCCCCAGAAGCTCAACCTGGTCGCGGGTCTGATCCGCGGCAAGAAGGTGGCCACCGCCCTGGCGGACCTCGAGTTTTCGCGCAAGCGCATCGCCAAAGATGTGAAGAAGTGCCTCGAGAGCGCCATCGCCAACGCCGAGAACAACCACAACCTCGAAGTGGACGATCTGATCGTCGCCGAGGCCCATGTGGGCAAGGGACTGGTCATGAAGCGGTTCTCGCCGCGAGCGCGCGGTCGCGCCTCGCGCATTGAGAAGCCCTTCGCCCAGATCACGATTGTGGTTCGGGAACTCGAGGAGCGGGCCTGATGGGTCAGAAGGTCAATCCGATCGGGCTGCGGCTCGGTATCAACCGTACGTGGGACAGCCGCTGGTTCGCCAACAAGGGCGAATATGGCATTCTGCTCCACGAAGACATCAAGATCCGCAAGATGCTGTTCAAGCAGCTCAAGCAGGCCGCGGTGTCCAAGGTTGTGATCGAGCGCCCGCACAAGAAGTGCCGCGTCACCATCTACTCGGCGCGTCCGGGTGTGGTGATCGGCAAGAAGGGCGCCGACATCGACAAGCTTCGCAAGAAGGTTGCCGACATGACCAAGTCGGAGGTCTTCATCAACATCGTGGAAATCCGCAAGCCGGAAGTCGACGCGCGCCTGGTGGCCGAGTCGATTGCCCAGCAGCTGGAGCGCCGTGTGGCGTTCCGTCGCGCCATGAAGCGGGCCGTTCAGTCGGCTATGCGTCTGGGCGCTGAGGGTATCCGTATCAACTGCTCCGGCCGCCTCGGCGGCGCTGAGATCGCGCGCCTGGAATGGTACCGCGAAGGCCGCGTTCCGCTGCACACCTTGCGCGCGGACGTGGACTACGGTACCGCGACAGCCTTCACCACGTACGGCACGTGCGGTGTGAAGGTTTGGATCTTCAAGGGCGAGATCCTGGAGCACGATCCCATGGCCGTGGACAAGCGCATGAGTGGTGAGGCCGAAGGGCCGAGCTCTCGCCCGCCGCGTCGTGATCGCGACCATCGCGATCGTGATCACGCCGCTTGATCGGCAGCGAGAAGAAGGGCCATAAGCCATGCTGCAACCCAAGCGCACGAAGTTCCGTAAGCAGTTCAAGGGCCGTATCCACGGCGTTGCGAAGGGCGGCACGGAACTGAACTTCGGCGAATTCGGTCTCAAGGCGCTCGAACCCGAGCGCGTGACCGCCCGCCAGATCGAAGCTGCGCGTCGCGCGCTCACCCGTCACATGAAGCGTGCGGGCCGAGTGTGGATCCGCATCTTCCCGGACGTCCCCGTGACCTCCAAGCCGACGGAAGTCCGCATGGGTAAGGGCAAGGGCGCGCCGGAATACTGGGCGGCCAAGGTGAAGCCTGGCCGCATCATGTTCGAGATCGACGGCGTCAGTGTCGACACCGCCCGTGAAGCGCTGACTCTGGCGGCTGCGAAGCTGCCCATCAAGACGCGCTTCATTCAGCGCATTGCCGAGTGAAGGAGAGGCTCATGAAAGCCGAGGACGTTCGGGCCCTCAGCCCCGATCAGCTCGCCGATGAGCTGCTGAAGCTGAAGAAGGAGCAGTTCAACCTGCGCTTCCAGAAGGCCACTGGCCAGCTGGAGAACACGGCGCGGTCGAAGGTGATCCGCCGCGACATCGCGCGGATCAAGACTGTGCAAAATTCCAAAGGCGGTTCTGCCGCCAATGTGAAGTGAGGGAACGATGCCGAAGCGCGTGCTCCAGGGCGTCGTGGTGAGCGACAAGCAGGACAAGACCGTGGTGGTGCGGGTGGAGCGTCGCTTCACTCACCCGCTGCTGAAGAAGACCGTTCGTCGGTCCAAGAAGTATCACGCCCATGACGAAGGCAATGCCTGGGCCACGGGTGATACGGTGTGGATCGAAGAGCACCGGCCGTTGTCGAAGCTGAAGAACTGGATCGTTGTCCAGGGCGAAAAGCGGGCCGTGGTCTGATACGAAGAGAATGCTCCGGTACTGGGTCCGTCGCCTCGGGCTTCCCGCGTTTGGGAAGATCGATCGAGTGGAGACCGTACCGCGGCGAGTACCGTGTTCCGATGAGCGGGCACGGGTGTTTTGAACGGGCAATGCCGGCTTGCCGGCGGCGCTGGATGACGAGAGCAGGTGCGTCATGATCCAGATGCAGACCAATCTCGACGTGGCGGACAATTCCGGTGCGCGTCGCGTCATGTGCATCAAGGTGCTGGGCGGCTCCAAGCGGAAGTATGCTCACGTGGGTGACATCATCGTGGTGTCGGTCAAGGAAGCTATTCCGCGCGGCCGAGTAAAAAAGGGCGACGTGATGAAGGCGGTCGTGGTGCGCACGGCCAAGGACATCCGTCGGGTTGACGGTTCGGTGATCCGCTTCGATCGCAATGCGGCGGTGTTGATCAACAACCAGAAAGAGCCAGTGGGCACGCGTATCTTCGGACCGGTTCCGCGCGAACTTCGCGCCAAGAACCACATGAAGATCATCTCGCTGGCACCGGAGGTGCTGTGATGGCCGCTAAGATCAAGAAGGGCGACAAGGTCGTCGTGCTCACCGGCCGCGACAAGGGTCGCACCGGTGAGGTGATCCAGGTGATGCCGAAGGAGGAGCGTGCGCTCGTCCGCGGTGTGAATATCGTCAAGCGTCATCAGCGCCAGACCGCGTCGGCGGAAGGTGGGATCATCTCGAAAGAGGCGCCCATCCAGCTGTCCAATATCGCGGTTGCCGATCCCAAGGATGGCAAGCCGACCCGCGTCGGTTTTGAAGTGCTGGACGACGGGCGCAAGGTCCGAGTGGCCAAGCGTTCCGGGGAGAGGATCGATGGCTGAGGCGACGTATACCCCGCGACTGCGCACCTTCTACAACGAGGTTGTGCGGCCCAAGCTGATCGAAGAGTTCAGCTATAAGAATGCCATGCAGGTGCCGATCATCGACAAGATCGTCATCAACATGGGCGTCGGCGAAGCAACCGCCGACACCAAGAAGGTCACGACCGCTGCCGCGGATCTCGCGCGCATCGCCGGCCAGAAGCCGGTGATCACCCGCGCCCGCAAGGCGATTTCGAACTTCAAGCTGCGTGAAAACCAGCCGGTGGGCGCCAAGGTGACCCTCCGCCAGGCACGCATGTATGAATTCATGGACCGCCTGATCACGGTCGCGCTGCCGCGCGTCCGAGATTTCCGCGGCCTGAACCCGAAGAGCTTCGATGGCCGTGGCAACTATGCCATGGGCATGAAGGAGCACATCGTGTTCCCCGAGATCAACTATGACCAGGTCGAGCAGATCTGGGGCATGGACATCATCGTGTGCACGACGGCGAAGACGGATGACGAGGCTCGCGCCCTTCTGCGCGCGTTCAACTTCCCCTTCCGCCAGTGACAGTATAGAAGGGGCGCGACGCACCGGTTTGCCGGCGCGTCGCTCCCTTCTTTTCGAGACGGGTTTTGATTTTCCGGCAGTGGGGATGCGGGGACGCATCGTCAGACGCGGAGAACAGGAGCAAGACATGGCGAAAAAGAGCGCGATCGAGACCAACGAGCGTCGCCGCAAGCTCTCCACGAGCTTAGCGCCGAAGCGGGCGGGTCTGAAGGCGATCGTGAACGACAAGACGCTGCCGATCGAGGAGCGCTTCGCGGCGACCCTCAAGCTGGCACAGATGCCGCGGAATTCCGCGAAGATCCGCGTGCGCAACCGGTGCGAGATCACCGGCCGTCCCCGGGCCTATTATCGTAAGCTCAAGATGAGCCGTATTGCGCTGCGTGAGTTGGGTTCCCAGGGCTTGGTCCCGGGCCTGACGAAGTCGAGCTGGTGAGGAGGTCCGATGTCCATCAATGATCCCATCGGCGATCTCATCACCCGCATCCGCAACGCCCAGATGCGCCGCAAGGACAAGACCTCGACCCCGGGTTCTCGTCTGCGCGCCAGCCTGCTCGATGTCCTTCGCGATGAAGGCTACATCCGCGGCTACACCTCGACCGATCACGGCAATGGCCGGACCGAGTTCGAGATCGAACTGAAGTATTTCGACGGCAAGCCGGTGATCCGCGAGATCGCCCGTGTGTCGAAGCCCGGCCGCCGCGTCTATGTGTCGGTCAAGGCTCTGCCCCGCGTGGCCAACGGCCTCGGCATTGCAGTGGTCTCCACGCCCCAGGGCGTGATGGCGGACCACGACGCCCGCGACAAGAATGTCGGCGGCGAAGTGCTCTGCACGGTATTCTGAGCGAGCAACGGAGAGAAGACATGTCGAAAATCGGCAAGCATCCCGTTGCTATTCCCGCCGGCGTCACTGCCAGCGTGGACGGTCAGACGGTGAAGGTAAAGGGCCCCAAGGGCGCCCTCGAACTGACGCTGGTGGATGAAATCGGCGCGGAGCTGGAAGGCTCTGAGCTGAAGGTGTCCATGCGCGGCGAAACCAATCGTCACAAGGCGATGTGGGGCATGTCCCGCACCCTGGTGTCCAATCTGGTGGACGGCGTGACCAAGGGCTTCGAGAAGAAGCTCGAGATCACCGGCGTCGGCTACAAGGCGGCGGTCGCGGGCAAGAACCTGAACCTGTCGCTCGGCTACAGCCATGACGTGATCTATGCCATCCCCGATGGCATCTCGATCGTCGCGGCCAAGCCCACCGAACTGCTGGTGTCGGGCATCGACAAGCAGCAGGTCGGCCAGGTGGCGGCTGAGATCCGCGAATTCCGCAGCCCGGAACCCTATAAGGGCAAGGGCGTCAAGTACGCTGGCGAATTCATCTTCCGCAAGGAAGGCAAGAAGAAGTGACGGAGGCGAACCATGGCTAAAGATCTGGAGGCGCTGGAGCGCCGCAAGGCCAAGGTGCGCCGCGCGATTCGCGTCGCGGCCAATGGGCGTCCGCGCCTGTCGGTTCACCGCACCTCGAAGCACATCTACGCGCAGATCATCGACGACGCGAAGGGCGAGACCTTGGTCTCCGCCTCGAGCCTCGAGAAGGATCTGCGGACCTCGCTCAAGACCGGCGCTGACGTCGAGGCCGCTACGGCCATCGGCAAGCTGGTGGCCGAGCGGGCCGTTGCGAAGGGCGTTTCCGCTGTCGTGTTCGATCGCGGCGCATACATCTATCATGGGCGCGTCAAGGCGCTCGCTGAGGGCGCCCGCGAAGGCGGCCTTCAGTTCTGACGCGAAGGACGTAGCGAAATGGCCCGTGAACGGGAACACCGCGGAGATCGCGAAGATCGTGACAACACGTTTGTGGACAAGCTGGTCCACATCAACCGTGTCGCGAAGGTTGTGAAGGGTGGACGTCGCTTCGGCTTCGCCGCTCTGGTGATTGTCGGCGACCAGAAGGGTCGCGTCGGTTTCGGTCATGGCAAGGCGCGTGAAGTGCCTGAGGCCATCCGCAAGGCCACGGAAAGCGCCAAGCGTGCGCTGATCCGGGTGCCGCTGCGCGAAGGTCGGACCCTGCACCACGACGTGCATGGTCACCACGGCGCCGGCAAGGTCATCCTGCGCGCCGCGCCTGCGGGTACCGGCATCATCGCCGGCGGCCCCATGCGCGCCGTGTTCGAGACCCTGGGCGTCCATGACGTGGTGGCGAAGTCCTTCGGGTCTTCCAACCCCTACAACATGGTGCGCGCCACTTTCGACGCTTTGACCAACCAGGACAGCCCGCGCTCCGTCGCGTCGCGTCGTGGCATCAAGGTTTCCCAGCTCCAGTCCCGCCGCCGCGTCGAAGACGCGGAAGCGACCGACTGAGCCCGGCTGCATCTGACAGGAGCACGCCATGGCTAAGGCGACTGAAACCAACACCGTCACCGTGGAGCAGATCGGTTCGCCGATCCGCCGCCCGGGCGACCAGCGCGCAACGCTGATCGGCCTCGGGTTGAACAAGCGGCACCGCCGTTCCACTCTGGAAAATACTCCGGCCGTGCGCGGCATGATCGCGAAGGTCCAGCATCTCGTCCGTGTTGTCACGGGCGAGTGAGGGAGAAGCGAGATGAAGCTCGACGAGATCAGAGATAATGTCGGCGCGCGCAAGAAGCGCATGCGCGTCGGTCGCGGCATCGGGTCCGGCAAGGGTAAGACCGCCGGACGCGGCGTGAAGGGCCAGAAGGCCCGCACGGGTGTCGCCATCAAGGGGTTCGAAGGCGGCCAGATGCCGTTGCATCGGCGTCTGCCGAAGCGCGGCTTCCACAACATCTTCGCGCTCACCTTCAACGAAGTGACCCTCGGTCGCATCCAGAAGGCCATCGATGCCGGCAAGCTGGACGCCACGGTTCCGGTGACTTCGGAGACCCTCCTGCTGGCCGGCGTGATCCGTCGCCCGCTGGATGGCGTCCGGGTTCTGGGCGGCGGCGAGCTGACCACCAAGGTGTCGCTCGACGTGTCTTATGCCACCAAGTCGGTGACGGAAGCGGTCGAGAAGCTCGGCGGCACCGTCAAGGTGCTGGTGGCGCTGAAGGCCGAGGCCGCGGAAGCGGTTTGAAGCTGAACCAACCCAGCGGCCCCGGAGCGATCCGGGGCCGCTTCGGTGTTGGGGGAGGGCGGTCTCGCACCGCTCAGTCGGGCCTCCCTGTGGGGCCCATTCGTGTGTGTTCCGGTCGGCGACCGGGTTCCGCGCGGCGGTTCCGGTTCGGGATCGGTGAGACGCAAGTTTGATTTCGGGGCAGGGGTGCGCGGCTTCGGCGTGGCGCGTCATCTGGCCCATGGATGATTGCGGCAAATCCGGCTATGACCGACAGGAACGGGATTCGCGGGACCTGGACGATGCAGGACCTGGAGTGTCGGGCGCGTGGTAGTCGGGCGCGTGGCATGTGGGGCCAGATGCTGGTGCCATGGTCCTGCGAAACATGACCTGCAGAACACAGCCTGCAAAATCGTGCGGTCCGTGCTCCTTCAGGCCCTGACGCGACGCACGCGCGCCTCTCATATATAGCCCGCGCCTTCTTCAAGGTGGCGGAAGCGGAGCAAGGCATGGTCTCGGCGGCCGAACAACTCGCGGCAAATCTCAATTTCGGTGCTCTCGGCAAGGCCGAGGAGCTGAAAAAGCGCATCTGGTTCACGCTGGGCGCGCTGATCGTGTTCCGGCTCGGAACCTACATCCCGCTCCCCGGGATCAATCCCGATGCGCTGACCGACGTGTTCAAGAACGCGCAGCAGGGCATCATCGGCCTGTTCAACATGTTCTCCGGCGGTGCCGTCGAGCGCATGGCGATCTTCGCCCTGAACATCATGCCGTACATCTCGGCCTCCATCATCATCCAGCTGCTGACCACCGTGTCGCCGTCGCTGGAAGCGATGAAGAAGGAGGGGGAGGCGGGCCGCAAGAAGCTCAACCAGTACACCCGCTACCTCACGGTGATTCTCGCCGTGTTCCAGGCCTATGGCATTGCCGTCGGGCTGGAGAGCTCGCAGGGCGTGGTGGCCGAGGCCGGCTGGTTCTTCCGCATCTCCACGGTGATCACGCTGACTGGCGGCACCATGTTCATGATGTGGCTGGGTGAGCAGATCACCTCGCGCGGCATCGGCAACGGCACCTCGCTGATCATCTTCGCCGGCATCGTCGCCGAGCTGCCGGGGGCCTTCGTGCGCACCCTGGAACTGGGCCGTCAGGGCGCCATTGCTACCCCGATCATCCTGCTGGTGCTGGTGATGGTGGTGGCCGTGATCGCCTTCATCGTGTTCATGGAGCGCGCCCAGCGCCGGCTGCTGATCCAGTATCCCAAGCGCCAGGTGGGCAATAAGCTCTATGAGGGCCAGTCCTCGCATCTGCCGCTGAAGCTGAACACCGCCGGCGTGATCCCGCCGATCTTCGCCTCCTCGCTGCTGCTGATTCCCACCACCATCGCCAGCTTCATGCAGGGCGCAGGTCCCGAGTGGTTCGGCACGGTGACGCGTCTGCTCGGCCACGGCCAGCCGCTGTACATGGTCGCCTATGTGGCGCTCATCATCTTCTTCTGCTTCTTTTATACCGCCATCGTGTTCAATCCGGTGGAGACCGCCGACAATCTGAAGAAGCATGGCGGCTTCATTCCGGACATTCGCCCCGGTGAACGCACGGCGGAATATATCGACTACGTGCTTACCCGCATCACCGTGGTCGGAGCGGGCTATATTGCCGCGGTTTGCTTGTTCCCCGAACTGCTGATTTCATATGCGGCCGTGCCGTTCTATTTTGGCGGCACATCGCTGCTGATCGTGGTCAGTGTGACCATGGATACGGTGTCCCAGATTCAGGGCCACCTGTTGGCGCACCAGTATGAAGGCTTGGTCAAGAAGTCCAAGCTGCGCGGGGGGAGACGTAAATGAGGCTGGTACTTCTGGGACCGCCCGGGGCGGGCAAGGGCACCCAGGCGCAGCGGCTGGTGAAGCGCTACGGCATCGTCCAGCTCTCCACCGGCGACATGCTTCGCGCCGCGGTCGCCGCCGAGACACCGGTGGGTGTCAAGGCCAAGGCGGTGATGGAGGCCGGCGGGCTGGTGTCCGACGATATCGTCATCGGCATCATCGCCGAGCGGCTTGAGCATGCGGACGCCCGCAAGGGCTTCATCCTCGACGGGTTTCCGCGCACGGTGGCCCAGGCGGAGGCGCTGGACGGGCTGCTGTCCGAGACCGGCCTCAAGCTGGACGCGGTGATCGAGCTCAAGGTCGACCAGGCCAAGCTGATGCATCGCATCCTGACCCGCGCCGAGGAGACCCGCGCCCGCGGCGAGCCGGTGCGCAAGGATGACGATCCCGAGGTGTTCAAGGCGCGTCTTGAGGCCTACAACCGCGATACCGCGGTGGTGTCGCCTTATTATGCCGCCAAGGGCCAGCTGCAGCAGATCGACGGGATGCGTCCCATCGACGAGGTGACGGCGGCCATCGACGGCATTCTCGAGACGGTTTGAGGATTTCTGCGACCCCGCGTGGGGTTGACAGCCGGGGGGATTGCGCGTATTCGCGCTTCTTCCTTTAGAGATCCGTGCTTGGCGCTCCTCTTAGCGAGGGGCGGCGCGCGCGGATTGTTACTTTTTCTCTGCACGGGCCGGGCTCCACCGGACGCAGGGAATGCGACCGTCGGGTCAATCCGGCGGCGGACATGGAGAGAGCAGTGGCTCGTATCGCAGGCGTAAATATTCCGACCAACAAGCGCGTCATCATTGCGCTTCAGTACATTCACGGCATCGGCGCGAAGAAGGCCGAAGAGATCGTGACCAAGGTGGGCATTCCGGCTGAGCGCCGCGTGAACCAGCTCACCGACCAGGAAGTGCTTCAGATCCGCGAGACCATCGACCGCGATTATATCGTGGAAGGTGACCTGCGCCGTGAAGTCTCCATGAACATCAAGCGTCTGATGGATCTGGGCTGCTACCGCGGTCTGCGTCATCGTCGCGGCCTGCCGGTGCGTGGTCAGCGGACCCACACCAACGCCCGCACCCGCAAGGGTCCGGCCAAGGCGATCGCCGGCAAGAAGAAGTGATCTGCGGCTTGATCGCACGATAAGGGAAGGCCGGTCTCCGGCCTTCTCCTGTTTGTCCCTTTGAATGCCGAAGATGGCATTCAATTCTACCTTTGAGGGCTCCAAACGGGCCCTCACTCCCGAGCGCCTGGAGTTACGGGCGCGCCTGAAGGAATGAAGACGAGATGGCTAAGGAAGCAACACGCGTCAAACGCCGTGAGCGCAAGAACATCGCCTCCGGCGTGGCGCATGTGAACGCGACGTTCAACAACACCATGATCACCATCACCGACGCGCAGGGCAACACGATCTCGTGGTCGTCCGCCGGTGCCATGGGGTTCAAGGGTTCGCGCAAGTCCACGCCGTATGCGGCGCAGATGGCCGCCGAAGACGCCGCCCGCAAGGCGGCCGAGCACGGCATGCGCACCCTGGAAGTGGAAGTCTCCGGTCCCGGCTCGGGACGTGAGTCGGCGCTGCGCGCGCTGCAGGCCGCCGGTTTCCTGGTGACCTCGATCCGCGACGTGACCCCGATTCCGCACAACGGCTGCCGTCCGCGCAAGCGCCGGCGCGTCTGAGCGTGCCAACGGCCCGCGGGATCGTCCCGCAGGGCCTCTGCTCGGTTCCTCCCCGGCGAGCGGGACGGGTCGGCGCATCGAAGGTTCTTGAGAGGCCGCAAGGTTTCATTCGAGTGCAGCCGCCCGGCGAGAAGGCAAGGTGACGCAAGTGATTCAAAAGAACTGGCAAGAGCTTATCAAGCCCGAGAAGCTGCAGGTGATCGCCGGTCGCGACCCCAAGCGTCTCGCCACCGTGGTGGCGGAGCCGCTGGAGCGCGGCTTCGGCATGACCCTCGGCAACGCGCTGCGGCGTATCCTGCTGTCGTCCCTGCAGGGCGCGGCGGTGACCTCGCTGCACATCGATGGCGTGCTGCACGAGTTCTCGTCCATCCCCGGCGTGCGTGAGGATGTCACCGACATCATCCTGAACGTCAAGGATGTGGCGATCAAGATGCAGGGCGAAGGCCCCAAGCGCCTCGTGGCCAAGAAGACCGGCCCCGGTGTGCTGACCGCTGGCGACATCCAGACCGTCGGCGACATCCAGGTGCTGAACCCGAACCTGGTGATCTGCACCCTCGACGAGGGCGCGGAACTCCGCATCGAGTTCACCGTGGATACCGGCAAGGGCTATGTGGCCGCTGACCGCAACCGTCCCGAAGATGCCCCGATCGGCCTGATCCCGATCGACAGCCTCTATTCGCCGGTGCGCAAGGTGTCCTACAAGGTCGAGAACACCCGCGAGGGCCAGATTCTCGACTATGACAAGCTCACGCTCCAGATCGAGACCGATGGTTCGATCTCGGCGGAAGATGCGCTCGCTTATGCGGCCCGCATCCTCCAGGACCAGCTGGAAATCTTCGTCAACTTCGAGGAGCCGAAGCGCGAGAGCGAAGCGGCGGCCATTCAGGAACTGCCCTTCAACCCGGCACTCCTGAAGAAGGTGGACGAGCTGGAACTGTCGGTGCGTTCGGCCAACTGCCTGAAGAACGACAACATCGTCTATATTGGCGACCTGATCCAGAAGAGCGAGACGGAGATGCTCCGGACGCCGAATTTCGGCCGCAAGTCGCTCAACGAAATCAAGGAAGTCCTGGCCTCCATGGGCCTGCATCTCGGCATGGAAGTGCCGGGTTGGCCGCCGGAAAACATCGAAGAGCTCGCGAAGCGCTTCGAAGACCATTATTGATCTCAATCCCACCGCGGCTCGAGCCGCACAACCACACCCGGCTCGAAACGCCGTCGGATCTTAGGAGTTAGCCGTCATGCGCCACGGCAAGGTACATCGGAAGTTCAACCGTACGGCCGAACATCGCAAGGCGATGTTCATGAACCTGTGCGGCGCCCTCATCACCCACGAGCAGATCATCACCACCCTGCCCAAGGCGAAGGATCTTCGCCCGGTGGTGGAGAAGCTGGTCACCCTGGCTCGCCGCGGCGATCTCCACGCGCGCCGTCAGGCGATCGCGGAGCTGCGCGACGTGACCATCGTGCGCAAGCTGTTCGACGTGATCGCGCCCCGCTATCAGGCCCGTCCGGGCGGATACACCCGCATCATCAAGGCGGGCTATCGCCACGGCGACAACACGGCCGTGGCCGTGATCGAGTTCGTGGATCGCGACGTGGAGGCCAAGGGCGCCTCCGACCGCGCCCGCACGGAAGCGGCGGAAGCCGCCGCCGCCGCCTGAGCGGATCTTCCTCGCAGGTTTCAGCGTTCTGAAGGGCGGCCTCAAGGCCGCCCTTCTTTCGTTTCAGGGGAAGGCACGGCCGCTGCCGCGCCCCTCTCAGGCGCGCCCGTCGTGCCGACATGGCCACAGGGTCCGGACGTCCGGACCGCACATAGTCAGGGAACACGCTCCATGCGCATGTCTTCGGTTCGATCCTGCCTCGGAGCCCTGTTGGCGGCGGGATTGTGGGTGGCGGGTCTGGAGGCGGTCAGCGCCCAGTCTCCGGCGGCGCCGAGCCCCGGTGGGGCCAGCGCCGTGGCCCAGGTGCCGCCGTCCGCCGCCGCCATCACCTTGAGCTTCGCGCCGGTGGTGGCGCGCACCGCGTCGGCGGTGGTGAATGTCTATGCCCTCAAGACCGCGCAGCAGCGCACCAATCCGTTCATGGACGACCCGTTCTTCCGCCGCTTCTTCGGTGGCGGCGCGCCCGGCGGTCCGGGCGGCCCCGGCGGACCGGGCCTGGGGGCGCCGGAGCGCATGCAGCGCGCGCTGGGCTCGGGCGTGATCGTGGATGGCTCCGGCATCGTGGTTACCAACCACCATGTGATCGAGGGCGCCGATCAGATCCGCATCGCCCTCAATGACAAGCGCGAGTTCGATGCGGAGGTGATGCTGTCGGATCCGCGCACGGATCTGGCGGTGCTGCGCATCAAGGGTGATGGCGCCAAGTTCGCATTCCTGGATATCGGCAATTCCGACAGCCTAGCCGTGGGCGATCTGGTGCTGGCCATCGGCGATCCCTTCGGCGTCGGCCAGACGGTGACCCAGGGCATCGTCTCGGCGCTGGCCCGCACCCAGGTGGGCGTCTCTGACTA
This sequence comes from Azorhizobium sp. AG788, assembly GCF_943371865.1. Classification (GTDB taxonomy): domain Bacteria; phylum Pseudomonadota; class Alphaproteobacteria; order Rhizobiales; family Xanthobacteraceae; genus Azorhizobium. The sequence continues at coordinate 16,017 of NZ_CALRWL010000075.1, forward strand.
TCAATTCTTCATCCAGACCGACGCGGCCATCAATCCGGGCAATTCCGGCGGCGCTTTGGTGGACATGGCCGGTCGGCTGGTGGGCATCAACACCGCCATCTATTCCCGCTCCGGCGGGTCGCACGGCATCGGCTTCGCCATTCCCTCCAACATGGTCAGCGTGGTGGTGGCCACCGCCAAGGCCGGCGGCAAGACCGTGCGCCGCCCCTGGATGGGCGCCAAGCTGCAGCGGGTGACGCCGGAAATCGCCGAAAGCCTCGGCCTGGCGCGGCCCACCGGCGTGCTGGTGCAGTCCGTGGTTCCCGATGGCCCGGTGGGCAAGGCGGGCATGAAGACCGGCGACCTGATCATTGCCGTGGACGGGCAGGGGATCGATGATCCCGAAGCCCTGGTCTACCGCTTCGGCACCCGCCCCATCGGCGGCAAGGCCGTGGTGACCGTGAGCCGCCAGGGCCGCGAGCAGCAATTGACCGTGGCCTTGGAGGCCCCCCCGGAGACGGTGCCGCGCCAGGAGGTGGTGATCGCCTCGCGCACGCCGTTCGCCGGCGTCCGGGTGCTGAACGTCTCCCCCGCCGTGGCCGACGAACTGCGCCTGGACGTGGACGAGGGCGTCGTTGTGGTGGCCGGGGTGGCGGAACGCTCCCCCGCGGATGTGGCCGGCTTCCGGCCCGGCGACGTCATCCTGGAAGTGAACGGGGTGCGCATTGAGCGCACCGGCGATCTGGTGACCGCCACCCGCAATCCCGCCCGCTCGTGGCGGGTGACCGTGGCCCGCGGCGGGCGCACCATCACCACCGTTCTGGGCGGCTGAGGCTGACGATCGGAACAGTTTCGTTAGGTGAACGACCGTCGGCCCACGGGCCGACGGGGGCGAAGGACGGGCGGACCGGGGCGCTTTCGCGCCGCCGGCCGAGCAGACGGGCGGGATGACCATGTCGTTGTTTGATGAAGCCGCCCCCCGTCCCCTGGCCGAAGTCCTGCGTCCCCAGCGGTTGCAGGACGTGATCGGCCAGGACCGCCTGCTGCGGCCCGATGGTCCCATCGGCCGCATGGTGGCGGGCAAGCGGCTGTCGTCCTTCATCCTGTGGGGGCCGCCGGGCTCGGGCAAGACCACCATCGCCCGGCTGGTGGCCAAGGGCATCGGGCTGGAATTCGTACAGCTCTCCGCCGTGCTGTCCGGGGTAGCGGACCTGCGCAAGGTGATCGACACCGCCAAGCATCTGCGCACCGGCGCCGGGCGGCAGACCGCGGTGTTCGTGGACGAGCTGCACCGCTTCAACCGTACCACCCAGGATGCGCTGCTGCCCCATGTGGAAGACGGCACCATCGTGCTGATCGGGGCGACCACGGAGAACCCCAGCTTTTCGATGGTGGCGGCGCTGCTGTCGCGCACCAAGGTCTATACCCTCTCCCGCCTGGAGCGGGCGGACCTGGAATTGCTGCTCCAGCGCGCCGAGGCCCATATGGGCCGGCCGCTGCCGGTGGATGCCATGGCGCGGGAC
>NZ_CALRWL010000076.1:0-17435 GCF_943371865.1 Azorhizobium sp. AG788
GGGGTCGCGGCCACTGTCATAATCCTTCGAAACGAGGCGTCACGACGTACAAGGGTCTATTCTGCAGCGACCGGGATGCGGCTCAGCCCGCCCGGGGCAGCAACCGCCGGATTTATCGTCACCTTGGCCTTGAAGATTTCCAGCAATTGCGGGCGATGGGCATCGATATTGTCCGGCAGGCAGTGGCTGAGCTGACCGCAACTGCCGCAGGTGCCGTTCTGGCACCTTTTGCCCTCCAGATGCTGGAGGCGCAGCGCGTTCATGGCGTCCGAGGTCCAGATCTCTTTCATGGACTGCTTGCGCACGTCGCCGATCACCAGCTTGCGCTGCCAATCCAGGAAGCAGGACGACACCAGGCCGTCCGCATTCACCGAATAGCCGTAGAAGATGTACGGGCAGGTATCGGTGGGGGTGATTTCCTGGTTGTAGATGCCCTGGGTGATCTTGACGCCGGTGTGGGCCTCGATGTCGAATTCCGGCCAGCAGGGGGCGAAATTCTCGATGAAGATGCGGTCGCAATGATCGCCGAAGGTGTCGTAGAATTCCTGGCGTTGCTCGTGCGTGATCAGCTCGCCGGGGATCTTGACCACGACCTCGCAGTCGCCCTTGTTGTCATAGAGCCATTTCACGTTCTTGACGAAGGCCGGAAAGTCGAAATCAAACCCGGTGAAGCGCTTGTACTGCTCCTTGGTCATGCCATCGACGGAGATGTTGATCTTGTCGAGGCCGGCCGCCAGCACCGGGCCGAGGCGCTCGGGCGTCAGGAAGGTGCCGTTGGTGGTGGTGTCGATATAGTCCACATGGCCGCTGGCCTTGGCATAGGCGATCATGTCGGCGAAGCGCTTGTTCAGGAATGGCTCGCCATCCTTGTACATGCGCAAGACCTTGATCGGCTTGCTGAATTCAGCCAGGTCATCGATGATCTTGGTGAACACCTCATATTTCATGGCGCCCTGGTAACGCCCGGTATCGCGGATCATGTCGCGATGGCCGGTGGGGCAGAAGGTGCATTGGAAATTGCAGGAGCTGGCGGGATCCACGAAGATGATGAACGGAGTCTCGAGCGGAATGACCGTCTCCAGTGCCGTGCGACCTTCCAGGTTAATGCGCGGCTTGATCTCTGCCTTCATGTGACGAGGCCCCACCCTTGATTTTGGAGCGGCGCGAGGTTGCAGACACCCACGACCGCCGCCGGATCGTTCGCCCGCAGGGGTGCGGTGCCGAACTCCAGCAGGTCGCGGCGCCCGAATGCGTCCGCTGTCCTTTCGGCGAGCTGCCGAACCGTGATGGGCGCACCTGAGCAAATGTTGATTGCGCCAAGCTGTCCTGTGGTCGCCACCCGCGCGATCATCGCACCGGCCTGCGCCACATCGAGAAAATCGCGCAGCTGGGTGCCGGCGGAGAGCTGCGCCACGTCGCCGTCGCTTACGCGCTGGCGCACATAGGGCACCAGGCGGCTGGGGTGTTCGCCCTCGCCATAAAGATAAAACAGCCGCGCCCAGGAAAAGCCGGTGGCGGTCTCCTGGAAATAGGCGGCGAGCGTCTGGTAGAGCGCCAGCTTGGCGGTGGCATAGAGGGTGGTGGGGCCAAGCGGGGCGTCCACCGTCAGCCGGTCATTGGGCAGCGCATATTCAAAGCAGGTGCCGATGCCGATCACATGGCCGACCCCGGCGGCGGCCGCCCCGCGGGCCAAAGCGAGGCTGCCGGCGAGGCAGTCGAGATTCTCCGGCGCGGTGAGATAGCGGCCGGGGGTCACATACCAGGCGGCGTGAATCACCACGTCGACGCCGTCACACGCGCTCTGCCACCAGGCGGCGTCGTGGGCGAACAGGTCCGGCGTCTCGATGATACCTACCGCCGGTGCGCTCAGCCGGTCCGAGCCGCCGGTCCGCACCACCGCGCGCACGCCAAAGCCCGCGTCGCGCAGGGCGCGGTGGATCTGGCGGCCGACAAAGCCGGTGGCGCCGGTGAGCAGAACTGTCTTCATGTGCGGAGTGGCGTGCGCAGTCATGGGGGCGTAGCGTCCTGGCAGCCGTGAAAGTCGCGCGACCCTGCGCGCGCGGGATGGTGCGGGGCTTGCGCGCGGGCGCATCAGGTCGCCGGGGACACAAGGTCTACGACAGCAAGGCCGGCCATGGTCCGCCAAAGCCCGCCGCGCGGCGGGTGGGATCGAGTCCCGGCCGGTCGCGCGGACAGGTACGCTCAGGCGAGGAAACAGGCGTATGACAGACCATCAGGCACCGCAGACGCGGTTCCCGGCAGCGGGGCAGGTGGAGGCATGCGCGTGAGTGCCCGCCGCATGAACGGTTCGGCCCGCAAGCTCAAGCTGAAGCTGGTGTCCGACGCGCCGGTGGCGCGCACGTTCGCGGCCTCCCCGGATGCCGCCGCGGCGCTGGAGATGCTGCGGCAGGTCAATGCCCGCGCGCCGGCCGGCCGGCCGGTGCAGCCGGGCGGGCGGCCGCTGGTGCTCTATGGCGCCGGCGATTTGGGGCGCATGGCGAAAGCCCATCTCGATTTGGTGGGCCAGCCCGTCGCCGCGGTGCTGGATGCCAATGCGGCCGCCTATCAGGATGATCCGCGCTGGGCCGGGGGGCCGGTGTTGGCCCCGGACGCGGTGCCGGAGACCATGAAGCGCGGGGCCTTGATGGCCATCGCCATCGTGACGCTGCCGTATGTGCCGCTGCACCAGGAGTTGGTGCGGCAGGGCTGGGCCTCGTGCGCGCCCTTCTATGACGTGGCCGAGAGCTTCACCGCCCAGCATCCGCTGCACAATGGCTGGTTCGCCATACCCATGGATGCGGAACAATTGGCCAGCGCCGGCGGCGTGATGGCGGGGTTCGCGGACGACGCCTCCCGCGGCCATTACCTGCGCTTTGCCGCCTGGCGGCTGGGGCGGCAGGAATGGGACTTCGCCGATGCCCCGGTGGTGGCGGCGGATCGCTTCTTCATTCCCGAGATCACCGCCGCCTTGCGGGCGGATGAGCGCTTTCTCGATGCGGGCGCCTATCATGGCAGCGTCACCGCCCGCCTGCTGGAGCTGACCGAGGGCGCGGTGTCCACCGTCTGGGCCATGGAGCCCGACGCGGCCAGCCGCGCGGTGCTCCAGGCCTATGTGGACGGGCTGGATCTCAATCTGCGCGCCCGGGTGAATGTGCTCGATGCGCTGATCGGCGCGCGCACCGAGCTGGTGCGGTTTCACGACGGCCTCGGCTATGCCTCGCAGATCGCCCCCACGGGGCGGACGCTGCGCGCCTGCGCGCCGCTGGATGCGCTGGGCCTCGACCCCACCTTCATCAAGCTGCATCTGGAAGGCGGGGAACTGGCCGCGCTGAAAGGGGCGCGCGAAACCCTGCGCCGGCGCCGGCCGCTGCTGGCGGCCACCGTCTATCACGATGCCGCCGGGCTGATCGAAACCCCGCAATGGCTGATGGCCAATCTGCCCGATTATGCCTTCCTGATGCGCACCCACAATTGGTGCGGCACCGGGGCGGTCCTCTATGCCATTCCCAAGGAACGGATGCCTTCATGACCGTTTTTGCTGACGACAGCCGCTTCATTATCGATCTTGGCATGAACAACGGCGACGACACCGCCTTCTATCTGGCCAAGGGCTACAATGTGGTGGCGGTGGAGGCGAATCCCAAGCTGGTGGCGGCAGCACGGACCCGCTTCGCCAAGGCCATCGAGGCCCACCGACTGACCATCCTGGAGAACGCCATCTGGGAGACACCCGGGCCGGTGAAGTTCTTCATCAATGACGACAACGACCACTGGAGCAGCGTCGATATCGGCTGGGCCGGGCGCGAACAGAGCAACTGTCGGCCTCTGGAGGTGGAGGCCATCACCCTCAACCAGATCTTCGACCGCTTCGGCACGCCGCTGTTTCTAAAGATCGACGTGGAAGGCGTGGATCAGATGGTGCTGAACCAGCTGGCCGGCCAGATCATCAAGCCGCTTTACGTCAGCGTCGAGGATTGCCGCTTCGGCTTCGATTATATCGAGACCCTGGCGCACTGCGGCTATGACGGCTTCAAGCTGCTGGACCAGTCCACGGTCCCCACCTTGCGCGATGACCTGCTGGGCCATTGCTTTCCGAAGGGCTCCTCCGGCCCGTTCGGCAAGGATGTGCCGGGGCATTGGCTTGATAAGGATGAGATCATCAAGCTCTATGCCACCACCGTGCGCGACCGCACCGGGCGCCGGCTCGCGCCGCGCACCCAGTGGTGGGATATTCATGCCGCCAAGCTTTGAACCGCGCCGCCGCTCTTGATTGCATATGCGCTGCCGATGCGGGTCCGGAAGTGGATCCCACGCAGCCTCGGACCCTGGGGGAGCCTATGACGACGCCTGAACAGACCTTCTCCGACTACGTCGCCAGCAATGTTGCTGGCATCGGTGCCGATCGCGATTTCATCGGTCTGTCGAACATCTGGGTGCGCGAGTGCATCCGACATAATTACGCGCAGAACTTCACCTGGCTCGGCCGGCCCATCATCCAGGTGCCGCAAGACACCTACGCCATTCAGGAACTGGTGTGGGCGGTGAAGCCGGACCTGATCATCGAGACCGGCATCGCCCATGGCGGCTCGCTGGTGATGAGCGCCTCCATGCTGGCGATGATCGACTATTGCGAGGCCATGGCCGCAGGCGTGGTGCTGGATCCCCGTGCCAGCAAGCGTCGGGTGATCGGCGTCGACATCGACATCCGCGCCCACAATCGCGCCGGCATCGAGGCCCATCCCCTGGCGCAGAAGATCCAGATGTACCAGGGCTCGTCCGTGGATCCCGCCATCGTGGACGCGGTTCGCGCGCAGGCGGCGCAGGCGGAACGGGTGATGGTGTTCCTGGATTCCAACCACACCCATGCCCACGTGCTCGCGGAGCTGGAAGCCTATGCGCCCATGGCCAGCAAAGGCTCCTATGTGGTGGTGTGGGACACCGGGGTCGAAGATCTGCCGGAAGGCATGTGCAATGATCGCCCCTGGGGCAAGGGCGACAATCCCAAGACCGCAGTATGGGCCTATCTGAAATCCCTTGGCGCGGCACCGCATGTGGGCATCAATGGCGCGCCGCTCCAGTTCGAGATCGACCTGACCATCGAGCACAAGATTGCCATCACCGCCGCGCCGGACGGCTTCCTGAAGCGGGTCTGATCGAGCGGGGCGCGTCTGGCGCGCCCCGCTCCTTCCGGCGCCAGGATCAGAGGAAGATGCCGCCGGACACTTCCAGCCGCTGGCCGTTGATCCAGCGATCATCCTCGGACAGCAAAGCCGCGATCATCGGGCCGATGTCGTCGGGCACGCCGGCCCGGCCCAGCGCGGTGGCTTCGGCGACGCTGCGGTTGTAATCGGCATTGTCGCGCACCGCGCCGCCGCCGAAATCGGTCTCGATGGCACCGGGGGCCACCGTGTTCACCGCAATGCCCCGCGGCCCCAGCTCCTTGGCCAGATAGCGGGTGAGCACCTCCACGCCGCCCTTCATCAGCGCATAAGCGGCGAAGCCGGGGAAGCAGAAGCGGGTGAGGCCGCTGGAGAGATTGACGATGCGCCCGCCGTCGGCGATCAGCGGCAGCAGCGCCTGGGTGAGGAAGAACACCCCCTTGAGATGCACATTCATCAAGGAATCGAACTGCGCCTCGGTGGTCTGCGCGAACGGGGCCGTATCGCCCATCCCGGCATTGTTGACCAGATGCTCGAAGCTCTCGCGGCCCCAGGTGGTCTTGAGCGCGGCGCGGACCTGATCGGCAAAGCCGGCGAAGCTGGACACATCGCCCGCATCCAGCTGCAGCGCCACCGCCGTGCGGCCGAGGGCGTTAATTTCGGCCACCACCGCATCGGCGGCGTCGCGGCGGGACTGGTAGGTGAGAATGACGTCGCCGCCCTTGCGGGCCAGGCTCAAGGCGGCGCTGCGGCCGAGGCCGCGGCTGCCGCCGGTGATGAGGCTGATCTTGGCGGTGGCGGGAGCAGTGGTGGCGGTGGAAGTGGTGTGGGGCATGGTGGGCATCCCTTGAAAAACGATGCCCTGGTGTAGCGCCGTCCCAACCCGCGCACTTGCCGGCACCGCCGAAAAACTTGCCTGATCCTCCAAAGCCCTTCGGTGCGGCGCCGGCCGGGGCTATGATCGCGCCGCGAGGGGATGCCCATGACCGCCGCTGATCGGACTGCCGCCGAAATCACCGCCCCCCACGCCAGCGCGGATCTGGCGCGGGCGATCCAGAGCTATGCCCAGGCCCATGCCCAGGCCGGCGGGCTGGTGCAGACGCCCCTGCCGGGGGTGACGTTCATGTGTGTCCACGCACCCTCCGGCCTGATGCACGCGCTCTATAAGCCGACGCTCTGCCTGATGCTCAGCGGCGCCAAGCAACTTGCCTTCGGGCGCGAGGTGCAGGTATTCTCCGCCGGCCAGTCGGTGATCGTGCGCGCCGATGTGCCCATCGTCGCCCAGGTGGTCAGCGCCAGCCGTGCCGCACCTTATGTGGCCTTTGCGCTGGATCTCGACATGGGCACGGTGCGCGAGGTGGCGAGCCAGATGCCGGCCCCGGTCGCCGACGGATCAGAGCCGCAGGGCATGCTGCTGGGCCAGAACAGCGATGCGGCGCTGGTAGACTGCGCGCAGCGGGTGATGCGGCTGCTGAATCATCCCGAGGCCATCCCTGTGCTGTTTCCCGGTATCGTGCGGGAGCTGTATTATTGGCTGCTGGCGGGGCGCCATGGTGCCGCGCTGCGGCAGGTGGCGGCGGCGGACGGTGCCGCGGCCCGCATCGCCCGCGCCGTGGCGCTGCTGCGGGCGCAGTTCGCCCGTACCTTGCCGGTGGAGCACCTGGCGGCGGTGGCGGGCATGAGCCCGTCGTCCTTCCACCAGCATTTCAAAGCGCTGACCTCGCTGTCGCCGCGCCAGTTCCAGAAGCAGCTGCGGCTGCTGGAAGCCCGCCGGCTGATGTTCAATGCGGGCGCCAGCGCCAGCGGGGCGGCGTTCGCGGTGGGCTATGAGAGCGTGCCGCAATTCACCCGCGAATACGCCCGCCTGTTCGGCGCCCCGCCCCGGCGGGACAAGGTGGAGCATCAGGCCGCGGCGTGAGATCCGGTCCCGAGATCAGCCTCACACAGTGATCGGCTCCGGCGCTTTCCCGGCGCAGCGCAGGTCGTGCATGCGCTGGTAGGCGGCTTCGATGCCGGCGGTGTAGGCGGCGGCGTCGAACAAGGGGGCGGTGGTGCGGGCGGCTTCGAGCCTGTCCTTCAGCGCCGCCAGCCGGGCAGGGTCCTGCGCCAAAGCCAGCGCCAGCGCCTCATAGTCCGCCAGCGAGGCGGTCGCCAGCTCCGGCAGACCCACGGCGGTCAGCAGGCTGGCGGCCACGCGCGAGGGGAAGGTCTCGCCCGGGCAGGTGATCACCGGCACCCCGGCCCAGAGCGCATCGCTGGCGGTGGTGTGGGCATTGTAGGGCAAGGTGTCGAGGAACAGGTCCGCATGGCGGTGGCGGGCCAGATGCTCCGCCAGCGGCAGCTTGGGGGCGAAGATGATGCGGGCGGGATCGATGCCGTAGCCGCCGGCCTCATAGTGCAGATTGTCCCGCGCGGTCTCATTGGCCTCGAACAGCCACAGCACCGCATCCGGCACCGCCTCCAGCAGCCGCATCCAGATTTCGAACAGCGCCGGGGTGATCTTGTAGGTGTTGTTGAAGCAGCAGAACACGAAGCCCGCGTCGGGCAGGCCGCAGTCCGCGCGGCTGGGCACGTCGGGGGCGATGGCGCGGCGGCCGTCATTGGGCTGGTAGGCGCCGGGCAACTGGACGATGCGCTCGTCATAGAACGGCTGGGCATCCAGCGGCGTCACCACCTGGTCGCCGATGATATAGTCGATGAAGGGCGCGCCCATGGTGCCGGGATAGCCGAGGTAATTCACCTGCACCGGCGCCGGCCGCAGGGCCATGATTTCCGAGCGGCAGCCCTGGGTATAGCCCTTCAAATCCACCAAGATGTCGATCTCGTCGGCGCGGATGCGGCGGGCCGCCTCGGGATTGGTGAGATCGCCCACCTCCACGAAGTGATCGAACGCGGCCACCACGCGGGCGCGCATGGGGGTGCCGTCGTCGGGGCCGTAGGAATAAGCGAAGGTCTCGAACCGGGTGCGGTCGTGGCGCTCGAACAGTTCCACCGCCAGGAAGGCGGTGGCGTGATGATAGAGATCGCTGGAGAGATAGCCGATGCGGATGCGCCGGCCCGGCACTGCCGGCGGGGCCGGGGGCAGGATGTCCTTGGGCTCCACCCGCACCCCCTTGGCCCAGACGCGGGCGGCGCGCAGATGCTCGGTGGCCGGCACATGGGCGCACAGGCGCATGAACGGGCCGAGGCGCGCGCCGGAGGTCTCCAGCGCCTGGGTGAGCGCCAGTTCCTCCGCATCCAGGTCGCGCCAGTCGCACACCTGCCGGCGCTGGTTGGAGAGGCCGTAGCGGGCGATGACATTGTCCGGCTCGATGGCCAAGGCCTGGCGGAAGAACTGGAGCGAGTCCGCGAACCGGCGCCCCTCGCCATAGATGGCGCCGAGATTGATGAAGGCTTCCGCATGGCGCGGATCGGCGGCGAGGGCGCGCTGGAAGGCGGTGATCGCCTCGGGCATGCGCCGCAATTCCATCAGCGCGAAGCCGAGGTTGGAATGGAAGGCCGCTTCGCCGGGCTTCAGATTGCAGGCCACCGAGATCAGCGCCAGGGCTTCGCTGTCGCGCCCGGCCGCATGGGCCTCGACGCCATAGGCGCACAGATCCTCGGCGCTCAGGGCGCGGCGGGCCACGGCCTCGGTCCAGGCGGCGACGGCGGCGTCGGTGTCGCCGGACGCATAGAGCGCACGCCCCAGCGCCATGGCGGCCTCGCCATTGGCCGGCTGGGCGGCCACCGAGCGGCGCAATTGCGCGATGGCTTCCGCGCCGGTGCCGAGCCGGCCGAGGCCCAGCAGCGCGGCGGAATGCCCCGGCGCCAGCGACAAGGCGCGGCGGAAGGCGGCGGCGGCGTCGCTCGCCTCGCCGCAGGCGACCAGCAGGATGCCGTGATTGGCATGGATGTCCGCATCGCGCGGGCGCAGCGCCGCGGCGCGGGCCAGGGATGCCCTGGCTTCCTCCAGGCGGCCGGCCTGTTGCAGGCACAGGCCGAGCAGATGGTGGACGGCGCCGTTGCGGGCATCGATGGCGAGCGTGGTGCGATAGGCCCGCTCCGCGCCGGCCAGATCCCCGGCCCGATGCAGTTCCAGGCCGCGGCTGGCAAGATCGGCACTGGGGCGCGGCACGCCGCCGGGCGCAGCCGAAGGCCTGGCGGTTTCCGCCCGGTGCCGCTTGCCCATGATCGCTCCTCCCGCCCGCATTCGCTCCGGCGCCGCCCGCGCCAAAGGGCGGACACACCCGTTGCGGCGACCGTGCCGGGCATGACTTGTGCGAGGCTTGCCCGGGGGTGGCGCGCGCGGGGCGCGCACCGGTTTGAAGGCGGCGGTTTCCGTGGGAGGCGCAAGCGCCCGGATCGTCTTCCGGGCCTCTGGACGATCCCATCGGCAGGAACGCGGCGGGTCCCGTGCGTCGTCAGGCCGGCCGCCACCGCGTTTTTACCCCGGCGCCCGCGGGGGAGGCCGAGACCCGAGCCTGGATCAGCGCGTCCCGCGCTTGACCGGCACCAGCGTCACGTTGATCGGGTTGGGAACGTGGTCCAGATCCGCGCCGTTGGCCGCGTCCATGCTGGCCCCGATCAGGCCGCCGGCCACGATGTTGCCAGCCATGGCGCTCCGGCCTTCGTCCGAGGAGCGGGTCTTCACCTCGATGGTCTGGGGTTCAAAGCCGGCCTTGGAAATGGTCACCGAGAATTCGTCCTTGCGGGCGGCGGTGATGGCACACGGGCTGACGCACTGGGTGCCGAGCGAGGTGGAGACCAGGGCGCCAACCGGTTCTGTCACCACCGCAATGGTGGAGGTGGTGCCACGGGTGGCGCTGGCGCACCCGGCGAGAAGAAATCCGGCGGCAACCGCGCCCATCCAACCCAATGCCCTCACGCTTTTCTTCCTCCATTGACCGGCAGTCTTTTGACTCACGGGGCGGGAGAGCGTCAACGGGCGCGGTCGCGCGCGCTCATGCCGCCGGCGCGGCCGGCGCCACGGCGGCGGTGGTCATGCCGTTGCGGTCGAAGGCGGCGCGTACGGTGCCGTCTGCCTTGGCCTGCTCCAGGAATTGGCTGACTACCGCCAGCGCCGCCCCGTGGCCCAGCGGCACCGCCACCGCGGTGCCGGCGGCGTGGAAATGGCCGTCGAGAATGCGTGCCTCCGGCAGATCCGGCAGCAGGCTCAGCAGGGATTCCCGGCCCAGCGCCACCGCATCCGCGGCGCCGGAGCGGAACAAAGCCAGGGCGTCCTCCAGGCCGCCGACCCCGTGGGGCGTGGTGCGGGCGAGGGTGCGATGGGCGGAGCGCAAGGTGGCGGTGCCCTCCACGCCCACCACCCGCACGGCGGGATCGTCCACATCGGCGAGGGTGCGGATGGGGGAGGCGTCCCGCACCAGATAGGTGCTCTCGCCGAGGAAATAGGCCGGGCCGAAATCCGCCTGGGTGCGGCGCTGGGCATCCACCGGGGCGAAGGCCACGTCCCAAGCCCCAGAGCTGGCGGCCTCCATGATGGCGCCGGAGCTTTCGTGCTCCACCAGGGTCAGCGGCAGGCCGGTGCGTCCGGCCAGCGCATGGGCCAGATCCACGGTGACCCCGCGCGGGGCGCCTGCGGCATCGCGGGCGCACCACACCGCCGAAATGGCCGCGCCCACGGCGATCGCCACCCGGAGCGTGCCGGTGGGAGCCAGTTGCTGGCGGGCGGCGTCGGAGAGGGGGAGGGAGGCGGTCATTGCCGTCATCTTGGGGCTCAGGCGGTCAGCAGGCGGATGGGCGCGCCGGCCCGCCAGGCGGCGATGGCGTCGACGGTGTCGGGATAGAATTGGGCATAGGTGGTGTCGGTGACGTAGCCGAGGTGCGGGGTCAGCACCACGTCGTCGCGATGGCGCAGGGGATGGTCGGCGGGCAGGGGCTCGGTGTCGAACACGTCAAGGCCGGCGCGCAGGCCGCCCTGGTCGAGGCGGGCCAGCAGGGCGGCCGCGTCCACCAGCGGGCCGCGCGAGGTGTTGATCAGGATCGAGCCGGGCTGCATCAGCGCCAGTTCCGCCGCGCCGACCACGCCGCGGGTGGCCTCCCCCAGCACCAGATGCAGGCTCACCACATGGGCGCGGGCGAACAGTTCGGCCTTTTCCACCAAGGCGGCACCGCCGGCGGCGGCGCGCTCGGGGGTGAGGTTGGGGCTCCAGGCGATCACCTCCATCTCGAAGGCGCGGGCGATGGCGGCCATGCGCGATCCCAGCTTGCCGAGGCCCAGCAGGCCGAGGGTACGGCCCGCCAGGACGGTGCCCAGGGTGGTCTGCCAGCCGCCGGCGCGCATGGCGGCATGCTCCTGCGGGATATGGCGGGCGCAGGCGAGCATCAGGCCCCACGCCAGTTCCGGCGTGCTGGCGAAGGAATCGCCGCCGCGGGTATGGCAGATGGGGATGCCGCGGGCGGCGGCGGCGGCAAAGTCGATGGAGCGGGTGCGGGCGCCGGTGACCACCATGAGCTTCAGCTTGGGCAGCCGCGCCAGCAGTTCCGCCGGCACCGGCATGCGCTCGCGCATCAGGCACAGCACGTCGAACGGGGCGAGCGCTTCCGCCTGGGCGTCGAGGGTGGCCAGGTTGTGGGTGAATACCGTGACCTCGACGTCCGCGCCGAGCGCGGCCCAATTGCCCTGGGTCAAAGCGACATTCTGGTAATCGTCCAATATGGCGATGCGCAGGGTGGTCATGGGATGGCCCGGATGCTGGCAGGAAGGGAGCACAGGTCTCTGCCGGGCGGGGGGCAAGGTCAAGATCCGTAACGGCAGGAGCCGGGTGGTTTGCGGGTGGTGGTGAAGCCTTAGCATCGGAAAAGCCGATGCCCACGATCCCCCTTTCCGATTGGCAGGGGCACGCGCCGCACCGCACAGTGCCGCCGACCCCATCCCATCCGCAGGAGCGCCCGTGGCCACCATCTTCTTCATCAACGGCCCCAACGCCAATCTCTACGGGCTCGACCCCTCCGGCACCTATGGCCGCGAGAGCTTTCCGCAATTGCAGGCGCGGTGCGAGGCCCATGCGGCGACCCTCGGGGTCACGCTGGATTTCCGCCAGTCGAACCATGAGGGGGTGATGGTGGACTGGATCCAGGAGGCGCGGGAGAAAGCCGACGCCATCGTCATCAATGCCGCGGGGCTGACTTATACCTCCATCGCCATTCTCGACGCCTTGCTGGCGTTCGAGGGGCCGATCATCGAAACGCATATGAGCAATATCTATAAGCGCGAACCGTTCCGTCACCACTCCTACGTGTCCAAGGCGGCCAGTGGGATCGTGGCGGGACTGGGCGCGCTGGGCTATGAATTGGCAATCAGCGCCGCCGCGTCTTTGGCGGCGGACCGGGTGAAGGGATAAGGCGTTGAGCGAGGCACTGGTTTTCTACAGCAAGGCCGATAGCGCGGACGAGTGGATTTCGGCGCTGCGTCCGCACCTTCCGGACCTTGAGATGCGCGTGGCCCCCGATGTGGGCGATCCGCTGGACGTGCATTATGCCGTGGTGTGGAAGCCGCCGCAGGGCTTCTTCGTGCCGTTCACCAATCTCAAGCTGGTGGTCAATCTCGGCGCCGGCGTGGATGCGCTGGTCTCGCGCACCGATCTGCCGGACCTGCCGGTGACCCGCCTGTCCGATCCGCACATGTCGCGGATGATGGCCTCGTTCGTGCTCATGAGCGTGCTGCGCCATGCCCGCGACATCCCCGCCTTTGAGAAGGCGCAGCGGGAGAAGCGCTGGAACTATGTGCATCCGCGCATGGCCGGCGACATCAAGGTCGGCGTGCTGGGCCTGGGCGAACTGGGGTCGGCGGCGGTGCTGGAACTGTCGCTGCAGGGCTTCGACGTGCGCGGCTGGTCGCGCACCCAGAAGCGCCTGCCGGGCATCGATTGCCGCGCCGGCATGGACGCGCTGCCGCAATTCCTCAGCGAGTGCGAAATCCTGGTGGTGATGCTGCCGCTCACCCGCGACACCCATCACCTCATCAATGCCGAGCGCCTGGCGCTGCTGCCCCAGGGCGCCAAGTTCATCAATGTGGCCCGCGGCCCCATCGTCGACGAGCCGGCGCTGATTGCAGCGCTCCAGTCCGGTCACATTTCGGAAGCGACCCTGGACGTGTTCGAGCACGAGCCTCTGCCCCAGGACAGCCCGCTGTGGGGCATGGAGAATGTGCTCATCACCCCGCATCTGGCCTCGGTGGCGATCCCGCGCACCGCGGCCGCGCAGGTGGCGCAGAACATCCATCGGGTGCGCTCAGGCGAGCCGGTGCTGAACCGGGTCGATCCCGGCCGGGGCTATTGAGCCCGGCGCGAACAGCCCGCCCTCCGCGAACGCCTCGCTGAGGAAGGACGCGAACACCTCCACCGCCGGCCGCAGCGCCTGGCGGCGGAGGGAGAGCCGCATCACCCGCGTGGGCGGCAGCGCCCCGGTGAGCGGGATCACCGCCACCTGCGAGCCGTCATAGGCCATGGTGGTGCGCGGCGCCGCATTGTGGATGGTGTAGCCGCGCTTCTGCCCCACCAGCCCGCGGATCAGCTCATAGGAGCGCGAGCGGAAGGCGATGCGCGGCTCGATCCCGCACGCGGCGAACAGTGAGAAGAAATAGTCGCGCGAGTGCGGCAGATCGTAGAGCAGGAACGGCTCGTCGGCCACCTCCGCCAAAGAGGCGGACGCCCGCTGGGCGAGGGGATGGTCGGCGCTGACCACCAGCAGCGGCGGCAGATCGGCCAATCGCTCGCCCACCACCTCCTCCGGCACCGCATAGCCGTACGACACCGCCAGCTCGATCCGCCCGTTCAGCACCCCTTCGATGATCTCCTGCTGGTCGCCTTCCTCCAGCCGCACGGTGATGCCCGGCTGCGCCTGCGCGAACGCCGCCAGCAGGCCGGGCATGAAGCGCGGCGCCAAGGTGAGGAAGCAGCCGAGCGCGATCTCGCCCTGCACGCTTTCCCCCAGCGCCTTGGCGCTCTGGGCGAAGTCGCGGGCATGGGCCAGCAGATGGCGGGCCTCGTTCACATAGCGCTGGCCGGCCACCGTCAGGGTCATGCCGCGGGCATGGTGGCGCACGAACAGATGGGTGCCGATTTCCGCCTCGCTGGCGGCGATGGCGGCGGACACCGAGGGCTGGGAGACATTGAGCCGGCGGGCGGCCTCGGTGACATTGCCGCATTCGGCGGTGGCCACCACGTAGCGCAGGGCGCGCAGCGACAGGTTCACCGGACGGCTCCCTGGATGGGGGAGGGCGCGCGGTCTGCCTCTTCCCCAGCCCTCACCCGCAAGCGTGGGGGCATGGCATGGGAAACAGCCCGACGGAGCCAGCGGCAATCTTGGAAGGTCGTCATGCCCGGGCTTGTCCCGGGCATCCACGCCGGGTCGGCGGCGCAAGCTTTGAAACGGAAGAACAAGCCGCGCCGCGTGGATGGCCGGGACAAGCCCGGCCATGACGAGCCGAAGCGCGGCGAACCAAAGCGCGGCGTGGAGCCGGATCGCGGATGGCAAACGGCCAATTCTTCATTCAATCCAATGCGCCTGAGACCCGCTTTGATCTGCATCAAGAAATCCGATCCTATCCCCCGGTTTTAAGTATTTTACTGATTTATCGCGCTGCCACAAGATTGAGCATGACCAGTTTTGGAGCAGGCGCGACATGATCAGGACCGGGGCCGCCTATAAGGACGGACTGCGCGACGGGCGCGAAATCTGGATGGATGGCGAGCGCGTCACCGACGTCACCACCCACGCTGCCTTCAAGCCCATCGTGGACATCAAGGCGCGCATGTACGACCTGCACCACGAGGAAGCGACCAAGGCGCCGCTGACCTATGTGGAGGACAACGCGGTCCATTCCGTGTTTCACCGCCCGCCCACCACCCAGCAGGACTGGCACGACAAGTGGAAGGGCGTGGACATCCTGCTGAAGGATGTGGGCGGCGTCGTCACCCGCGTCGGCGACGAGACCATCGGCGAGATGTGGTCGCTCCAGGACGGCCGCGACATCCTGGCGGAGATCGATCCGCGCTTCGCCGCCAATATCGACAACCACATCAAACGGGTGGTGGAGGAAGACCCCTTCCACGTCTCCGCCAATACCGATCCCAAAGGTGACCGCTCGCGGCATATTTCCGAGCGCGACCCGGACATGATGGTGCATGTCACCAAAGAGACCGACGCCGGCCTCATCATCCGCGGCGCCAAATACGAGACCGCCGCCGCTTACGCCGACCAGGCCTATCTCAAGCCCACGGTCGGCGCCTGGACCGACGAGAAGGAAAGCGACTACGCGCTGGGCTGCATCGTCAAGATGGGCGCGCCGGGCGTGAAGCACATCTGCCGCGCGGGCTTCGCCGGCAAGACCGACCCGCGCGATTATCCCCTCGCCAATCGCTATGACGAGGTGGATACGCTGGTGGTGTTCGACGACGTGCTGATCCCCTGGGAAGACGTGTTCTTCTATCGCCACACCAAGGCGGCGCAGTTCGTGCGCAGCACGCTGCACCGCTACTCGGCTTTCCCTTATGTGCTGCGGCTGCTCTACAACGCCGACATGATGATCGGCGCGGCGCTGTGGAACGCCAAGCAGACCGGCCTCGACCGGCTGCAGTCGGTGCAGGAGAAACTGGCGGATCTGGCCTGCTATCGCGAGGGCATCAATGCCCATCTGGTGGCGTCCATCGCGCTGGCGGAGAAGAGCCCGGCCGGGCTGCTGATGCCCAACCAGTCGCTGCTCTATGCCGGCCGCGTGCTGGCCTGCTCGCAGCTGCCCACCATGATGCACGCCACCCGCGAACTGATCGGCGGCCAGATCTGCGTCACCCCCAGCGCGGCGGCTTTCGCCAGCGAGGGTTCCGGCGACTGGCTGAAGAAGTTCTACACCCTGAACGACAATTGGCAGTCCGAGGACCGGCGCAAGCTGCTGGCGTTCGCCCGCGATCTGGTCTCTTCCGATTATGCCGGCCATCGGCTGGCGTTCGCCCAGTTCGCCCAGGCGCCGCACTTCAACCATCTGGCAGCGGTGTACAAGAACTTCGATTTCGAAGGCCCGCTGGACTTCGTGCGCAAGACCGCCGGCCTGTCCGACACCGTGAAGGGCTCGCTGAAATGAGCGGCCTCGACCCGGCCCTGTTCAAGGAGGCCATGCGCAACATGGCCTCCAGCGTGGCGGTCATCGCCACCGACGGGCCGGCGGGCCGGGCGGGCTTGACCGTCTCGTCCTTGTCCTCGCTCTCCATGGAGCCGCCCTCGGTGGTGCTGTGCGTGCATGGCAATTCCACCGCGCTGCCTTTGCTGCTGGCCAATGGCGTGTTCACCGCCAATGTGCTGGCCCATCACCAGTCCGGCGTCTCCGATGCCTTCGCCGGGCAGGTGCCGGCGTTCAAGGCCGACAAGTTCGGCTGTGCCGATTGGGACGTGCTGGAGACCGGCGCCCCGGCGTTGCGCGGGGCGCTCATCACCTTCGACTGCAAGCTGGCGGCGACCTTCGCCTTCGGCACCCACCACATCGTAGCCGGGGAGGTGCTGGCGCTGTCGCTGGCGCCCGCCGGCCCCGAGCCGCTGATCTATGCCAACCGCGCCTACCGGCGCCTCCAGGTGGCCTGAGGAGAGACCGTGCCGACCCACACCCGCATTCGCCCGTTCAACACCAAGCAGGCCTATCCCGAGCAGAGCCTCGACAATGACGTGTGCATGGCGGTGCGCGCCGGCAACACCGTCTATCTGCGCGGCCAGACCGCCATGGCGCTGGACGGCTCCATCGTCGGCATCGGCGATGCCGCTGCCCAGGCGGAAAACGCCATGAGCTGCGCCAAGGTGCTGCTGGAGGAGGCCGGCGCCCGGCTCGAGGACGTGGTCAAGATCGTCATCTACATCACCGACCGCGCCTATCGCGAGCCGGTGTACCGGGTGGTGGGCGCGTGGCTGAAGGGGGTGTTCCCGGTCTCCACCGGCATCATCGTCCAGGGCCTGGCCAAGCCGGAATATCTGATGGAGATCGACATCATCGCCGAGATCCCGGCCGAGCGGGCGTGAGGTTTGAGATTTGAGGGCGGGGGGCGTCCTCTCCCGCGTGCGGAAAAGGTCCGTGCTAGGAGCGCCGGTGCCGGCTCGGGAGCTGGCACCTCCCCCCTTGCGGGGGAGGGCAGGGAGGGGGGTGAACCGCTCTCCATTCTGGCCCGGTTCGAGTGGGGCGGAGGGCAGGGCCTTGCGAAGAGGCGCGCTGGGCAGGGCGGTCGCCAAGCGGAGGCCGTTTCACCCCCCTCCCCACCCCTCCCCCGCCCGGGGGGCGGGGGTGCGGGGGGCGGG
>NZ_CALRWL010000077.1:0-17034 GCF_943371865.1 Azorhizobium sp. AG788
GTGCTTGGCCGCCACATAGGCGCCCTTGAAGGGCGAGCCCACCAGGGCATGGGCCGAGGCGGTGTTGATGATGCGGCCCCACTTGCGGGCCTTCATGCCCGGCACCGCGGCGCGGATGGCGAGGAAAGCGGCGGTGAGGTTGATGGCGATGATGTTGTTCCAGCCATCGATGGGGAAGTCCTCGATGGGGGAGACGATCTGGATGCCGGCATTGTTCACCAGGATGTCGCAGGCGCCCAATTCGGTCTCGGCCAGCTTGATCATGCCGGCGATCTCGTCCGCCTTGAGCATGTTGGCCGGGGAGTAGAGCGCCTTGACGCCGAAATCGCTCTCGATCTTGGCGCGCTCGGTCTCGATGGCGGCGGCGTCGCCGAGGCCGTTGATGACCACATGGGCGCCTTCCGCCGCGAACGCCCGCGCATAGGCGAGCCCGATGCCGCTGGTGGAGCCGGTGACGACGGCGACCTTACCCTTGATCGACATGATCTATCTTCCTTGCGCGCTGGGGGGCTATCGCCCCGAAATATACCGCCCGTGTAGCGAAGGGGTATGACGCCTGCGTCACACCCGCGGGGGACGGCCCGCAGGGCGACCTTGCGACGGAAAGTTGCGTTTCGCAACGCATCCCGCAGCGTCAGCGCGGTCGGGCCGGTAATTTACGCGCGGGCATGGAAACCGCGGGCGGGCATCGCTACATTGTCCTCATGTCAGCCGATGCCCCCCAAGCCGACGCCCCAGTGGTGGCCAGCGCCACCGGCCACGACCATGGCCACGATCACGCGCACGACCATGACCACGGCCAGTGCGTGTCCGGCGCTTTGGCACGGGTGGAGAAATTGTGCGCCGACAAGGGCCTGCGCCTGACCCCGCTGCGCCGCAGCGTCATGCAGGCACTGGCGGAAAGCCATGTGCCGCTGGGCGCCTATGACATTGTCGAGCGCCTCGCCGCCCAGGGCGATCGCACCCCGGCCATGTCGGTCTATCGGGTGCTGGACTTCCTGGTGTCCGAGGGCCTCGCCCATCGCATCGAGAGCCGCAACGCCTTCCTGGCCTGCGGCCATGTGCATGACGCCGGCGACGTGGTGGTGTTCCTGATCTGCGAGACTTGCGGCGCCACCCAGGAGGTGGCCTCCCATGCCATCGGCCGCGACCTGGCCTGGGCGGCGCGCTCGGCCGGGTTCGAGCCGCGGCAACGGGTGCTGGAAGTGGCCGGCGCCTGCGCCCGCTGCCGCGCCCAGGGTTAGGGCGCGCAGCGCCCCGTTGACGGCGCGCGGGCGGACGCCTACCTGCAAGGCGCCGGTGGCGGGTTCTGACCCTGCGCTTCATGAGCCGGCACGGCTGTGCCGGCGAAGGACCGACCCGATGACGCACCCCATGACGCCGCCGCCCAGCGCCCCCGGTGTGATGCCCCCGGCCGAAGTGGCCGTGGTGCCCGATGATCTGTTGCAGGCCGGCCCCGCCGGGCGCCGCCGCACCGTTCCGGTGCCGGTGGGCAATGTGATCGTCGGCGGCGATGCGCCGGTGGCGGTGCAGTCCATGACCAATACCGACACCGCCGATATCGACGGCACCGTGCGCCAGGTGGCGGCGCTGTTCCGCGCCGGCTCGGAGATCGTGCGCATCACGGTCGATCGCGACGAGGCCGCCGCCGCCGTGCCGCGCATCAAGGAGCGCCTGCTGCGCCAGGGCATCGACGTGCCGCTGGTGGGCGACTTCCACTACATCGGCCACAAATTGCTGGCGGACCATCCCGCCTGCGCCAAGGCGCTGGACAAATACCGCATCAATCCCGGCAATGTGGGCTTCGGCACCAAGAAGGACCGGCAGTTCACCGCCATCGTCGAGACCGCCATCCGCCACGACAAGGCGGTGCGCATCGGCGCCAATTGGGGCTCGCTGGACCAGGAACTGCTCACCGCCTTGATGGACGAGAATGCCAAGCTCGCCCGTCCGGCCGAGGCGCGCGCCGTGACCCGCGAGGCGCTGGTGCGCTCGGCGCTGCTGTCCGCCGCGCTGGCGGAAGAGATTGGCCTGCCGCGCAACCGCATCATTCTCTCCGCCAAGGTCTCGGCGGTGCAGGATCTGATCGCGGTCTATACCGAACTGTCCCGCCGCGCCGATTATGCCCTGCATCTGGGGCTGACCGAGGCGGGCATGGGCTCCAAGGGCATCGTCGCCTCCTCCGCCGCCATGGGCGTGGTGCTGCAGGCGGGCATCGGCGATACCATCCGCGTCTCGCTGACCCCCGAGCCCAATGGTGACCGCACCCGCGAGGTGCAGGTGTCGCAGGAAATCCTGCAGACCATGGGCCTGCGCACCTTCGTGCCTTTGGTGGCGGCGTGCCCGGGCTGCGGGCGCACCACCTCCACCACCTTCCAGGAACTGGCCCAGGGCGTTCAGGACATGATCCGCGAGCGCATGCCGGAGTGGAAGAAGTCCTATCCCGGCGTGGAGGGGCTCAATGTGGCGGTGATGGGCTGCATCGTGAACGGGCCGGGCGAGAGCAAGCATGCGGACATCGGCATCTCGCTGCCGGGCACCGGGGAGATCCCCACCGCGCCGGTCTATATGGATGGCAAGAAGGTGGGCACCTTGCGCGGCCCCAACCTCCAGCTGGAGTTCCGCGCCATGGTGGAAGACTATGTGAAGCGCCGCTATGGCGTCGCCGTGGCGCCGGCAGCCCCGGTGGACGCAGCGGAATAAGCGTGATTCATGGGGAGCCGGCCGCTGCGGAATGGCCCGCCGGCCGGATGCCTCACGGATGCCCCCATGCGCCTCGCTGTTTTTGCCGCCTCGGCCTTGATCGCGTTCGGCCTCATGCCCGCAGGGGCGCAGGAGGCGGACACCACCAATCCCGCAGCGGTGAAGGCCGGCACCTATGTGCTGGACGCTGGCCATGCGCGGGTGGTGTGGAGTCTCAGCCATCGCGGCTTTTCCACTTATAGCGGCCTCTTGCCCGCCGCCTCGGGCACGCTGGTGCTCGACCCGGCCACCCCCGCCAACAGCCGAGTGGAGGTGACGCTCGCCAGCGCGGCGGTGGCCACCGCCGACGCCCGCTTCGATGCCCGCCTGAAGGGGCCGGACTTTTTCAATGCCGAGGCCTTCCCCACCATCCGCTTTGCCTCCACCGCGGTGGAGGCCACCGGCAGCACCGCCAAGGTGACGGGGGAGGTCACGCTTCTGGGCGTGACCCGCCCGGTGATCCTGGACGTGACCTTCCACAAGGCCGGCCTCAACCCCACCGACAAGCTCTATCACGTGGGCTTTGACGCCACCGGCACGCTGACGCGCTCCGACTTCGGCATGCGCTTCGGCCTTCCGGCCATCGGCGATGCGGTGAGCCTGCGCATCGAAGCGGAGTTCGTGCCGCAATAGGGTGGGGATTGACAGTTTAGGACAAGTGACCTAATCGCAGTTTAGGACGTTTGCCCTAGGCGCGGAGCGGCATGGCGAACGGTCACCGCCCGCAGGGAGCCTGTCGATGACCGCCGCCGATACCCGTCGTGAGATCGTGGATGTGGCGGACCGCCTCTTTTACGAACGCGGGTTCGAGGCCACGTCCTTTGCCCACATCGCCGCTGCCGTCGGCGTGTCTCGTGGGAATTTCTATTATCATTTCAAGTCGAAGGACGACATTCTCGCCGCCGTGATCGAGCTGCGGCTGGCCCGCACGCACGCCATGCTGGCGGCGTGGGCGGCCGATGGCGGCAAGCCGCAGGATCGCATCCGCAGCTTCATCCACATCCTGCTGGCGAACCGGGCGAAGATCATGTTGCACGGCTGCCCGGTGGGCACCTTGTGCAACGAGCTTTCCAAGCTCGACCATGCGGCCAAGGACGATGCCGCCCGCCTCTTCCTGCTCTTCCGCGACTGGCTGGCAGGGCAGTTCAGGGACTTGGGACGCGGCGCCGATGCCGATGCTTTGGCCCTGCACCTGCTGGCGCGCAGCCAGGGCGTCGCGACCCTCGCCACCGCTCTGCGTGATGAGGACTTCATCCACCGCGAGGTGGCAGACATGGACGCATGGCTGACAGCCCAATGCGCCTGATCTCCCTGCCAGACATGACCTTGCACGCGCCATTCCAAACGAGAGAGCCCACATGTTCATCGCCACCTTGAAATTCGCCGACAAGACCAAGGCCCCGGCCCTGCTCGAAGCCCACAACGCTTGGCTCCAACGGGGATTTGCGGACGGCGTGTTCCTGCTGGCGGGCAGCCTGCAGCCGAACGGCGGCGGCGCCATTCTCGCGCATCAGGCCTCACGCGCCGACTTCGAAGCCCGGCTCCAGCAAGATCCCTTCGTCGCGGAGGGCGTTGTGACGGTGGACTTCATTGAAGTGGCCCCCGGTCGGGTGGATGACCGTCTGGCATTCCTGAAGGACTGAGCCGATGGCCGCGACCCTTCCCGGCCCCGACGGGCGGCACCGCTGCAAGTGGTGCGCCGCCGCGCCGGCGTTTCTGGCGTATCACGACACCGAGTGGGGCTTTCCCGTTGCCGACGACCAACGGCTGTTCGAGAAGCTTTGTCTTGAAGCCTTTCAGTCGGGTCTCAGCTGGCGGACCATCCTCGACAAGCGGGAGAATTTCCGCACGGCGTTCCACGGCTTCGACTTCGATCGCGTCGCTCGGTTCACCGGCGACGACGTGGAGCGCCTGCACGCCAATGCCGGCATCGTGCGCCACCGGGGGAAGATCCAGGCGGTGATCACCAACGCCCAGCGGGCGCAGGAGATGGTGCGGCAGGAGGGCTCCCTCGCCGCCTACGTCTGGCGGTTCGAGCCCAAGGCCGAGGATCTGGCCGTGCCGCAGACCGCCTCGGTCTCGGCGGCGTCCATCGCCATGTC
This sequence comes from Azorhizobium sp. AG788, assembly GCF_943371865.1. Taxonomy (GTDB): domain Bacteria; phylum Pseudomonadota; class Alphaproteobacteria; order Rhizobiales; family Xanthobacteraceae; genus Azorhizobium. The sequence goes on from NZ_CALRWL010000077.1 coordinate 4,845, forward strand.
GAAGGATTTGAAGGCGCGGGGCTGGGCCTTTGTCGGGCCGACCACCGTCTATGCTTTCATGCAGGCCATGGGCCTCATCAACGACCATGCCGAGGGCTGCCATGTGCGCGCCGAAGCGGCCCGCGCGCGGGCCGCCTTCACGCCTCCGACCTAGCGCCTGACATCACCCCACCGGCCGGCGATCCTCGATGGTCTTGGCGTCGGCGGGCAAGGTGCCGGGGGCCAGCAGCACGAGGCGGCCGCGCAGTTTGGTGGCGGCGCGCAAATCGTCCAGCAACTGCTCCTGTGCCAGGGCTGCGGCGTCCGCCACTTCCACTTCCAGGATCATGTCGTCGCTGTCGCCGGCGCGCTCCACCACCAGGCGGGCCTTGGCGATCGCGGGGTGCTTCTTCACCGCGCCGGCCACCTGCACCGGATGCACGAACATGCCGCGGATCTTGGTGACCTGATCGGCCCGGCCCAGCCAGCCGCGCAGCCGCATGTTGGTGCGCCCACACGGGCTGAGGCCCGGCAGCACGGCGGACAGGTCGCCGGTGGCAAAGCGCACCAAAGGATAGTCCGCCTCCAGCAGCGTCACCACCACCTCGCCCACTTCGCCGATCTCCTCCACCGGATCGCCGGTGCCGGGGCGCAGGATTTCGATGATCAGATGCTCATCGGCGATCATGCCCTCTTGCGCCGGGCTCTCATAGGCCACCAGCCCCAGATCGGCGGTGCCGTAGCATTGCAGCGCGGCGATGCCCGCCGTCTTGAACTCCGCCCGCTGGGCGGGAAAGAACGCCTCGCCCGAGACTAAAGCCTTGGTGAAAGAGGATATGTCGCTGCCCTCCTCGCGGGCCTTGTCCAGCAGGATCTTCAGGAACGAGGGGGTGCCGCCATAGCCATGGGGCCGGATGTCGGCGATGGCGCGCAATTGCAGATCGGTCTGGCCCACCCCGCCCGGCACCACGGCGCAGCCGAGCGCATGGGCGCCGCTCTCGATCATCGAGCCGGCGGGGGTGAGATGGTAGGAGAAGCAATTGTGGACGATCTCGCCGGTGCGGAACCCGGCGGCGTGGAGCGCGCGGGCAAAGCGCCAATAGTCCGGCCGCCGGCCTTCGGGATCATAGATCGGGCCGGGGGACATGAAGATGCGCGCCATCTGCCCCGGCGCGGTGCCGTTGAGGCCGCCGAACGGCAGGCTTTTGGGCTGCAACTCCAGCAAGTCCGACTTGCGGGTGACGGGCAGGGTGGCCAGCGCCGCGCGGCTGGTGATGGCGGCGGGGTCCACGTCCTTGAGCAGGGCGCCGAAATAAGCGGATGTGGCCTTGGCGCGGGCGATCTGCGCCGGCAGCGCCATCATCAGCGCGGCCTCGCGCGCGGCGGGGGCGCGGGTTTCCAGGGCGTCGTAATAAGGACCGTCGGTCATGCGTGCGCTCTTTCCGTCCTTGCCACCGGGACGTTTCGCCGCCGGGCGCGTCTCTCATTCATTGGGGTGCCCGGCCCCGGCCGCTTCACCCCCTCCCTGCCCTCCCCCGCAAGGGGGGAGGAGCCCGCACCTTATGCGGCGCTGTTCCGCGGCGATGGTCCAGCAAGCCGTTCAGCCCTCCCGCGCAACCGGCTCCCTCCCCCCTTGCGGGGGAGGGCTGGGGAGGGGGGTGAAACGGCCTCCGTCAAAGCGCCGAAGCCATGAGCGCGGAACAATCTCACCCTCACAGCCAGCGCTTGCGCCGCTTGAACGACTTCAGATTCTTGAACGACTTGCGCTCGTCGCCGCCGCCCTGGCCGAGGTAGAATTCCTTCACATCCTCATTGGATTGCAACTGCTCGGCGGTGCCGTCCAGCACGATCTTGCCCTGCTCCATGATGTAGCCGGTATCGGCCACCGAGAGCGCCACGCGGGCATTCTGCTCCACCAGGAGGATGGTGACGCCCAGATCCTTGTTGAGCTGCTTGATGATGGCGAACACCTCCTTCACCAGCAGCGGCGAGAGGCCCATGGACGGCTCGTCCATCAGGATCAATTTGGGCCGCGCCATGATCGCCCGGCCGATGGCCAGCATCTGCTGCTCGCCGCCCGAGAGATAGCCAGCGAGGCCATTGCGCTCGCGCAGGCGGGGGAAATAGGCATAGACGCGCTCGATGTCCGCCTTCACGCCATTGTCGCGGCGGGTGAAGGCGCCCAGGCGCAGGTTTTCCAGCACCGTCATGTCGGAGACGATGCGCCGGCCCTCCATCACCTGGAAGATGCCGCGGCGCACGATGCGATCGGGCTCGATGCCCTTGATGGACTGGCCCTCGAAGCTGATGTCGCCGCGGGTGACCTCGCCATCTTCCGACTTCAGCAGGCCGGAAATGGCTTTCAGCGTGGTGGACTTGCCGGCGCCGTTGGAGCCGAGCAAGGCGACGATCTGGCCCTTCGGCACCTTCAGGGAGAGGCCGCGCAGCACCAGGATCACGTCATTATAGACCACCTCGATATTGTCCACCGACAGCAGCGGCGCGGCGGCGGCCTCGGGGGCTGGCGGGGCATCCATCTTCAGTGCGGCTTCGGCCATGGGGGCTCCGTTCAGCAACTGGTCAATAGGCAGAGACGACCGCCTCGGTCGTCATGCCCGGACGTGATCCGGGCATGACGCGTGACGAGGGCAATCTTGATCGACCGAAGGCTCACCAGCCCAGCAGGTCGGTCTTGCGCGGCAGGGTGATGGTGGCGACCTTGTCCAGCTTGACGGCGCCGGACTTCACCAGATCCGCCAGTTCGCCGTCCGCGGCGCCGCCGACCACGGCGCGATAGAGATCCACCGTCATGTTGGAGCGGTGGTCGGTGGCGGTCCAGGTGGAGGGGTTGCACACGCCCTCGGTGCCCTTGGGCACCCAATCCTTCTTCTGGTACATGCCCTCGGCGATCTTCGGCCCGGTGACGCCGCCATTCTTGTCGGCCCAGTCCATGGCTTCCTTCATATAGAGCACGGTGCAGACCGCGGTCATGTAATGCACCGAGCGATAGGCGGCGCCGGAGGGATCGGACATCTTGGAAATGTCCTTGAAGGTGGCCATCCCCGGCGCCGTGCCGGTCCAGGTGACGGCGGTGCGCACCGGGAACACCACGCCATTGGCGGCGGTGCCGGCGGCCTTCATGGCTTCCTCGCCCATGCCCCAGACATTGCCCAGGAACTGCACCTTCACGCCCGCGGTCTCACAGGCCTTAAGCACGGAGATGTTGGAGCCGGCGGTATTGCCCAGATAGGCATAATTGGCGCCCGCCTGCTTCAGGGTGAGGCACTGGGCGGTGTAGTCACCGGGGGTCAGAGCAAAGGTGATGGGCTCCAGCACGTCGAAGCCCAGTTCCTTGGCATAGGCCTCCGCCGCCGCCTTGGGCGAGTTGGGGTAGGGGTGGTTGGCGCCCATATGCACCCATTTGGGCTTGCCCTGGCCGCCCTTGGCCTTCCAGTCATCGGCGGCCCACTGCACCATGGCGCGGGCGGCGTCGGAATAAGACGGGCCGTAGAAGAAATTATACGGCGCGGCGCGCTCGCTCTTGGGGCTGCCCTTGCCGGTGGGGTCGGTGAGGGAGGCGGAATAGGAGCCGGAATAATAGGGGATCTGCTCCTTGGTCACCAAGGCCACCAGGGCTTCGGTGTCCGCCGTGCCCCAGCCCTGGATCGCCACCACCTTGTCGGAGCCGGAGGTCCATTTCTTGAACGCCGCCAAAGCGCGGGGCACCTGATAGCCATATTCGTTGAAGTCGGAATTGATGGTCTTGCCGTTCACGCCGCCATTCTTGTTGATCCAGGCGATGGTGTCCTGCACGCCCTGGCCATAGGGCTTGCCCACGTCCGAGGTGCCGCCGGAATAGTCGGCGAGATGGCCGATGTTGATGGACTGGGCAAGGGCCGGGCTGGCCGCGGTCAGCGCCAGCGCGGAAATGAGGGACAATGCGACCCGCTTCATGGACGTCTCCTTGGTGGTTTCCTCGACCGCTGCGGTGATCTGCGTCGCCGCTTCCGGTCTCCGTTTCAGATAATAGGCGTAAGCTCAGTAGGAGAAGGGATAGAGTTTCCAATAGGCCTTGATCTGGCGCCAGCGGTGGGCGAGGCCATCGGGCTCGAAGATCAGGAACAGGATGATGACGGCGCCGATCAGCATCTCGCGCATATAAGTGATGCCGTCTTTCAGATGCAGCACCTTGTCGATGGCGCTGCCCTGGAGCGCGCTGGCGAGCGCCCCGGTCAATTCCGGCAGGAGCACCATGAAGATGGTGCCCAGCAAGGATCCCATCACCGAGCCCAGGCCGCCGATGATGATCATGGCCAGGAACTGGATCGAGAACAGGATATCCAGCCCCTCCACCGACATGTAGCCGATGTAATGGGCATAGAGCGCCCCGCCGATGCCGGCATAGAAAGACGAGATGCCGAAGGCCATGGTGCGGTATTTGGTGAGGTTCACCCCCATCATCTCGGCCGAGAGATAATGGTCGCGGACCGCGATCAGAGCGCGGCCGTCGCGGCTGCGCATGAGGTTGGCGGCGCCCAGATACATCACCACGAAGAACACCAGCACCACATAGAAATAGCGGGCATCGCCGGAGAAATCGAAGCCCAATATGGTGAAGGGTGCCGCCACCGCCCCCGACGAGCCGCCGGTGAACCAGGTGGCGCGCACGAAGAAGTCCTGCAGGATGAACTGGGCCGCCAAGGTGGCGATGGCCAGATACAGCCCCTTCACCCGCGCCGCCGGCAGGCCGAACAAGAGGCCCACGGCGGTGGTCCACAGCCCGGCCAGGATGATGGCGATGGGCACCGGCACGCCGTGCTCGGCCAGGAAGGCGGAGGCAAAACCGCCGAAGCCGAAGAACACCGCATGGCCGATGGAGATCTGGCCGGAGAAGCCCACCAATATGTTCAGCCCCAGCGCCGCAATGCCCAGATAGCCGATCTGGATCAAGAGGCTGACCAGATAGCTGGACAGCAGCAGCGGCGCGAAGGCCAGCGCCACCACGCCGGCGGCGCAGCAGGCCATGGTGAGTCGGGTGGTGAACAGCGTCTGGTCGGCGCGGTAGCTGGAGCGATAATCGCCGCAGGGGCGTGAGGTATCGGCGGCCATGGGATCAGACCCTCTCGATGTCGCGGGTGCCGAACAGGCCGTACGGCTTGATCATCAGGATGATGATGAGGGCGTAGAAGGGCACGATCTCATAGAGGTTGCCCCATTTCAGATACTGGCTGTCCACATAGTGCGCGAGGTTCTCCAGCAGCCCCATGATGAGCCCGCCCACCACCGCGCCGAAGATGGAATCCAGGCCCCCCAGGATCACCGCCGGGAACACCTTGATGCCGAAGTAGGACAGCGCCGACGACACGCCGTTGACGATGCCCACCACCACCCCGGCCACCGCCGAGACGGCGGCGGAAATGCCCCAGGAGAGCGCGAACATCTGGCGCACCGAAATGCCCATGGATTGCGCCACTTGCTGGGAGAAGGCGGTGGCCCGCATGGCAAGGCCGATGCGGGAATATTTAAAGAACCAGGCAAAGCCGGCCATGATGGCCAGACTCACCCCGGTGGAGAGCAGATAGGCGCTCTGCACCTGCAAGCCGCCGATCTCCACCTTGGCCACCGGGAAGATGGGCGGGAACGGCTGAGCGAAGGTGCCGAACATCCATTTCATCAAGGCCTGAAAGAAGATGGACAGGCCGATGGTGACCATGATGACCGAGATGATCGGCTCGCCGATCAGCGGCCGCAGCACCAGCATCTGCAGCAAGAGGCCGAACACCATCATGAAGGCGATGGAGACCAGGAAGCCCCAGATGAAGGGGATCTGCCAGGCGGTCATGAGGTACCAGCAGGTCCAGGCGCCAATGAGCAGGAACTCACCCTGGGCGAAGTTCACCACCTGCGAGGCCTTGTAGATGAGCACGAAGCACATGCCCACCACGCCATAGAGCGTGCCGATGATGAGGCCGTTGATGATCAGTTGAATAAGCAGGGGAGAGATCATCGGGCGTCCCTCGGGAGGGGTGGGGCGGTGCGTGATGGGCGATGCGGCGTCAGGCGTAGGGGGCTCTGCGGATGGCGCGTGACGGCGGGGGCCGTTTCACCCCCCTCCCCAACCCTCCCCCGCAAGGGGGGAGGGGGCGCGTCACGCCGGGGGAGGAAGGTGCGCTCTGTTATGGCAGCGAGAGGGGTCGCGCGGGACGGTCCCCGCTGCAGGGCGCGGCGAACCCTCCCCCCTTGCGGGGGAGGGCAGGGAGGGGGGTGAAACGGCCGCCGCCGGGCGGGCTGGGGACTATTGCGCAACACGCTCATGCCGCCCTCCGCTTGCTTTCGCCCGTGGGCGGGGCGGCGGGGTCCAAGGCGATGACGTTCAGCACCGTGCGGATGCGCTGCTTGGTGCCGTCCTGGAAGGCGATGGTGGTGTCCACGTCGATGGTGCGCTCGCCGCGATACATGGCGTCGATGATTTCGCCATAGCGCTCGTTGATGACGCCTCGGCGCACCTTGCGGGTGCGGGTCAGCTCGCCATCGTCCGCATCCAATTCCTTGTAGAGTAGAAGGAATTTGGAGATGCGCTGCTTTTCCGCCAGCGTCCGGTTGACCTGCTCCACCTCGCGGCGGATCAATTCCGTCACCTCCGGGCGGGAGGACAGATCGGTATAGGTGGTAAACGAGATCCGGTTCTTCTCCGCCCATTTGGACAGGATGGGAAAGCGGATGCAGATGATGGCGGCGAGGCTCTCGCGCCCGTCGCCCAGCACCACCACTTCGGCGATGTAAGGCGAGAATTTCAGCTTGTTCTCGATATATTGCGGCGAGAAGCGGTCGCCCAAGGCGGTGCGGGCCATGTCGCGCACCCGGTCGATCACCACCAGATGGCCGCGCGGATCGAAAAAGCCCGCATCCCCGGTGCGCATCCAGCCGCCCTCTTCGAGCGATTTGGCGGTCTCCTCCGGGTTCTTGTAATAGCCGGAGAAATGGTTGGGATGGCGGGTGACGATCTCGCCCAGGCCATTGGCATCGGGATCGTCGATGCGGATATCCACGCCCGAGAACGGCACGCCCACGGTGTCGAAATCCACATCCGTGCCGGTGTGGAGCGTATAGGCGCCCAGCAGTTCGGTCTGGCCGTAGAGCTGGCGCATGGGCACGCCGAGCGCCAGGAAGAAGCGGAAGGTATCCGGCCCCAGCGCCGCGCCGCCGGTGGCGGCGGAGACCAGATGGGAAAAGCCCAGCCGGTCGCGCAGCGGGCGGAACAGGATGAAGTCGGCCAGCGCCGAGCGGCGCCCGGCGTCCAGGGCTTTCAGGCCCAGCTTCATGCCCACATCGAACATGAAGCGCTTGAGCACCGAGGCATCCATCATCCGGGCGCGCACGTCGGCGGCGATCTGCTCCCATACGCGGGGGGCGAACAGCACGAAGGTGGGGCCGATCTCGCGCATGTCGGCCATGGAGGTCTCGGGTTCCTCGACGAAATTCACCTTCATGCGCGACAGCAGCGCCTGCCCGAAGGCGTAGATCTGCTCCATGATCCAGGGCATCTGCAGCACGGAGACATATTCGTCCTGCGGCCCGCGCGGATCGGCGGCGAGATACGCCGTGCAGTGGCGCAGCATGGCGCCGCTGGTGAGCATGGCGAGCTTCGGGTGCGAGGTGGTGCCCGAGGTGGTGCACAGGATCGCCACGTCCGTGCCGGTGCCGGCATTGACCAGATCCGCATAGAGGCCAGGGCCCTGGCGATGGCGCTCGGCGCCGCGGGCTTCCACGTCCGCCAGCGCGATCAGGCGCGGGTCGTCATATTTGCGGATGCCGCGCGGGTCCGCATAGATGATGTGGCGGATGGTGGGGATCAGCTCGGAAAGCTGGAGCAGTTTGTCCACCTGCTCCTCGTCCTCGGCGAAGATCACCCGCACCTCGGCATAGGTGATGAGGTAGGACACCTCGTCCGCCAGAGCGTCGCGATAGATGCCCAGGGACTGGCCGCCCACCGCATGGATGGCGATCTCGCCCATCAGCCATTCCGGGCGATTGTCGCCGATGAGCGCGATCACCTCGCCGCGCTCCACCCCCAGATCCTGCAGGCCGAGGGCGATGTTCTGCACCCGGGCCGAGACCTGCTTCCAGGTATAGGCGTTCCAGATGCCCAGGTCCTTCTCCCGCAGCCACACCTCGTCGGGATATTTGGCGGCGTTGAGCGCCAGCAGCTTGGGGAAGGTGTCGTACACCGCCACGTCCGGCAGAGCGGCATTGACCGTCGCGGCGGCGCCGCTGCGGGTGATGCCGATGACGGTGGGGTTGGGGGTGGCGGCGGGGGTCGCGATGGTTTCGGTCTGGGAGGTGCTGGTCATGGCGGCCATCACGCGGACAGAGCTTCGGGGGCGGGCTCGATCTCGGGATCATCCTCGCCCAGATAGGCCTTGCGCACATGGGGATTGGCCAGCACCTCGGCGGGCGCGCCATGGGCGATCTTGCGGCCGAAATCCAGCACCATCACCCGGTGCGAAATATCCATCACCACCCCCATGTCGTGCTCGATCATGATGATGGTCATGCCCCATTCCTCGTTGAGATCGACGATGTAGCGGGCCATGTCCTCCTTCTCTTCGAGATTCATGCCGGCCATGGGCTCATCGAGGAGAATCAGCTTGGGCTCCAGCGCCACGGCGCGGGCCAGCTCCACCCGCTTGCGCAGGCCGTAGGACAAGGTGCCGGCGGTGGCTTTGCGCACATGCTGGATGTCGAGGAAGTCGATCACATCCTCCACCGCCTTGCGGTGTTCCAGCTCTTCCTTCTGGGCGCCGCCGAACCAATAGAGCGCGCCGCTGAGGAAGTTGTTTTTCAACAAATGGTGGCGGCCCACCAGAATGTTGTCCAGCACGCTCATGTGGTGGAACAGGGCCAGATTCTGGAAGGTGCGGCCGATGCCGATGGCGGCGCGCTTGTTCGGCTTCAGCCGCGTGATGTCGCGGCCTTCGAAATCGATGCGGCCGTCGCTGGGCGAATAGCGCCCGGAGATGCAGTTGAGCAGCGAGGTTTTGCCGGCGCCATTGGGGCCGATGATCGAGAACAGTTCGCCTTTTTCAACGGAAAAAGCCACCTCGCTCAGGGCCTTGAGGCCGCCGAAGCGCAGCGAAATGTCACGCACGTCCAGAAGCGTGGTGCCCAAGCCGTCCTCCCTCGATGTCGAGGGATGTCGCCGGCCTTTTGACCGTGCACCTCCCTCGTTATATTGCGCCCTATGTAGTTTTGGCGTGGGCGCCTGCTGTCCGATCATGGTGTCGGACTTGTCTACGGAAACAATCGAACGTTCTTTTTCTGTCGCGGTCAAGCCCTCCGATGGACCTGTCCGCTCTGTCGCGGGTGGCTTGCATCGCCGGCTGCGGGCGATCACTGTAGCCCGGTTCGCGGCGTTGGCCGCGTCGGTTCAATCCAACACCGAAGGCACCCCTGCGGCAAGTGTGTTCCGCCGGGACGGGTTGGGATCAGGGTCCGGGTCCGCCGCGCAAGACGGCGTCCCGCGGGGTGAGGGCGAAGGCGCCATGGCGCGTACGGTGGGGTCCAACGGCGTGCGCACGGCCCAGGCGATCCGCCAGGCCGGCGTGAAGCTGATCTATCAGCACGGCTACGAGGCCATGAGCCTGCGGCAGCTGGCGGCGGAGGTCGGCCTGCAATCGGGCTCGCTGTACAAATATTTCGAGAACAAGCAGAGCCTCTTGTTCGACATCGTCCGCGACCATATGGACGACCTCATGGCCAAGGCCGACGAGGCGCTGGCGGGGCTCACCGACCCCATGGATCGGCTCAAGGCCTATGTGGGCTTCCACCTGCGCTACCACATGACCCGCAAGGCCCACGTCTTCATCGCCAATATGGAGATCCGCAGCCTGGAGGATGAGCACCGCGGCGAGGTGGTGGCCATGCGGCGGCGCTATGAGGGGCTGCTGGACACCATCCTGCGCGATGGCGCAGCCCAAGGCGCGTTCAAGGTGGTGGACCCCCGCGTCTCCACTTATGCCATCATCTCCATGCTCACCGGCATCTGCATGTGGTACCGGCCCGAGGGCCGGCTCAGCCAGGACGAACTGGTGGCGATCTATACCGATCTGGTCACCGCCGGCGTGGCCGAGCCGGAGGCGGGGCTGGCCGAGGGGCAGGCCAGGGCCGAAGCGCAGCGGGCGCGGGCATAATTCCCCTTGCGGGGCAAATAAAAAAACGTACGATCGTTTCAAAGCCGGCGATGATCGGCAGCGGAGGAGACCTGTCCCAAGCCGTCCGGCCCCTCTGCGGCCGGCGCGCGGGCGCGCATCTTCCGCACAAGCCGGGTGGATAACGCTAATCGGGGCGAGGACGCTGCATGGCGATCATCGAGGATACGGTTGACCGCCGCTCGGAGGCGTTCCGGCGCAATCGCGACGCGCTTTCCGCCAGCGTGGCGGATCTGCGGACCCTGGTGGACCGCATCGCCGAGGGCGGCGGGGCGGTGGCCCGCGAGCGGCATCTCAAGCGCGGCAAGCTCTTGCCCCGCGACCGCATCCGCACCCTGATCGACACCGGGTCGCCATTCCTGGAGCTGTCGCAGCTGGCCGCCCACGGCATGTATGACGACGACATTCCCGCCGCCGGCATCATCACCGGCATCGGCCGGGTGTCGGGCCGCGAGTGCATGATCGTCGCCAATGACGCCACGGTGAAGGGCGGCACCTACTTCCCCATGACGGTGAAGAAGCATTTGCGCGCCCAGGCCATCGCCCGCGAAAACCATCTGCCGTGCATCTATCTGGTGGATTCCGGCGGCGCCAATCTGCCCAACCAGGACGAAGTCTTTCCTGACCGCGATCATTTCGGCCGCATCTTCTTCAATCAGGCCGGCATGTCGGCGGAAGGCATCGCCCAGATCGCCGTGGTCATGGGCTCCTGCACCGCCGGCGGCGCCTATGTGCCGGCCATGGCCGACCAGTCGATCATGGTGAAAAACCAGGCCACCATCTTCCTCGCCGGCCCGCCTTTGGTGCGCGCCGCCACCGGCGAGGTGGTCACCGCCGAGGAATTGGGCGGCGCCGACGTCCACACCCGCACCTCGGGTGTGGCCGACCACATGGCCGAGAATGACGCCCATGCGCTGGGCATCGCCCGCACCATCGTCGCCGATCTCAACCGCCGCAAGGATCATGGGCTGGAGATCCGCCCGCCGCGGCCGCCGCTCTATGATGCGGAAGAGATCTACGGCATCGTCTCGGAAGATCCCAAGAAGCCGTTCGATGTGCGCCAGATCATCGCCCGCATCGTCGATGGTTCGGAATTCGACGAGTTCAAGCCGCTCTACGGAACCTCATTGGTCACCGGCTTCGCCCATATCTTCGGCTATCCGGTGGGCATTATCGCCAATAACGGCATCCTGTTTTCCGAGAGCGCGCTGAAGGGCGCCCATTTCGTCGAACTGTGCTGTCAGCGGAACATTCCTCTGGTGTTCCTGCAGAACATCACCGGCTTCATGGTGGGCAAGAAATACGAGGCCGGCGGCATCGCCAAGGACGGCGCCAAGCTGGTGACGGCGGTGTCCTGCGCCAAGGTGCCGAAATTCACCGTGGTGATCGGCAACTCATTTGGCGCCGGCAATTACGGCATGTGCGGACGCGCCTATGATCCGCGCTTCCTGTGGATGTGGCCCAATGCCCGCATCTCGGTGATGGGCGGCGAGCAGGCGGCCAATGTGCTGGCGCAGGTGAAACGCGACGGCATCGAGGGCCGCGGCGGCACCTGGTCGGCCGAGGACGAGGCCGCCTTCAAGGCGCCGATCCAGGCCCAATATGAGGTGCAGGGCCATCCTTATTATTCCTCCGCGCGGCTGTGGGACGACGGCGTCATCGACCCCGCCGACACCCGCATGGTGCTGGCCTTGGCCATCTCCGCCGCGCTGAACGCCCCGGAACAGGAGACACGCTTCGGCGTGTTCCGCATGTGAGTGCGCTTCTGCGCACCGCGCCCGCCCGGCCGGCCGCCGCGCCCTTCCCCCCCAGCGCGCCCCACCCCCTCCCCCGGTGCGGGGGAGGGCTGGGGTGGGGGGTGAAACGGCCTCCGGTCGGCGCGCGCTCTGATGGGGGCACCGTTTCGCCGCTCTTACGCGTCCGCTTAGGTTCCGCCTCCGCCTCCGCCTTCCTCCGGCCGGTCGCCGATGGCACTCGTTTCACCCCCCTCCCTGCCCTCCCCC
>NZ_CALRWL010000078.1:0-16526 GCF_943371865.1 Azorhizobium sp. AG788
GGACGGCCCCGCCAGGGAGCCGCCGCCGCGCCAGAGGGGGGCAGATCAGGCGTGGTTCAGTGTGCCGCTTCCTGGGGCGCGGCGAGGGGCCGGTCCAGCCCGCCATGCCCGTGCGGGGCGGTGCGGGTGCCGAGCTTGACCAGGATCGCCGCCACCGACAGCAGCCCACCGAACACGCTCACCGCCGGCCAGCCGCCGAAATCCCAGGCCAAGGTCGCCCCCGCCGAGCCGAAGGCGCCGCCGAGGAACATGGTGGTCATGAACAAGGTGTTGATCCGGCTGCGGGCTTCCGGGCGCAACGCAAACACGATGTGCTGGTTGGACACCAGGGCGCTCTGCATGCCGAAGTCGAGCAGCACGACGCCGACCACCAGCCCGGCCATCACGTCCCACAGGCCGAACACCAGCCACGACGCCAAGGTCGCGCCAGCACCGATGTAGATCACGAGGTGCGGTCCGCGCTTGTCCGCCAGACGCCCGGCGACCGGTGCCGCCAGGATGCCCACGGCCCCCAGGATGCCGAACAGACCCGCCACCTCCGGCCCGAGCCGGAACGCCGGAGCCTCCAGATGCAGCGCCAGGATGGTCCAGAACACGGTGAAGGAGGCGAACAGGGCCGCCTGCATCAGCGCCGCGCCCCGCAGGGCCGGCTCATCCCGCCACAGGGCACCCAGGGAGGCCAGCGAGCGGCCATAGCTGAGATTCTCATGCGGATGATTGCGGGGCAGGATGCGGGCCATGGTCGCCGCTGCGGCCAGTGCCAGCGGGATGCCCAGCCAGAACATGGCGCGCCAGCCGCCATGGGAGGCCATGAACCCCGCCAAGGTGCGGCTGAACAGGATGCCGCACAACAGGCCGGCGATGACGACACCCAGGGTGCGGCCGCGGCGTTCCGGGGCCGCAAGAGTTGCCGCGAACGGCACGATCTGCTGCGCCACCGTGGCGCTCGCGCCCACCAGGAGCGAGGCGGCAATCAGGATGGCCGCCGTCGGCGCCAAAGCGGCAATGGCGAGGGTTGCCGCCAGCACAATGAACTGCAGCACGATCAGGCGACGCCGGTCGGTGAGGTCGCCCAGGGGCACCAGCAGCAGCAGTCCCGCCGCATAGCCGAGCTGGGTGGCGGTGGGGATCAGGCCGATGCTGGCGGAGTTGGGGAACTCGCGCTCAATCACCCCCAGCATGGGCTGGTTGTAATAGATGTTGGCCACCGCAACGCCGGCGGCCATGGCCATCAACAGGGTCTTGACCGGGGACAGGCCCGGCTCGGGTGCGGGGGAGGAGTCGATCGGGGGCACGGCGCGAACTTTCTGGAAAAGTGAAGCTGCGCAGACTGTAGCGGCATATCGCTTTGGTCTGTAGACTGGCATTTGGATGAGCCAGTTAGTCGGAAAGTGTTATAATGGATACGGATGCCGTGGCCGTGCTGGTGGCCGCCGCCGCCACGGAGAGCCTGTCAGCTGCGGCGCGGCGGCTGGGCATCTTGCCCATGCTGGCCACGCGGCGCCTCGCGGCGCTCGAACAGGATCTCGGCGTGCGGCTGATGCATCGCACGACGCGCTCCATCTCGCTCACCCCCGAAGGCGAAGCCTTCCTGCCCTATGCCCAGGCCCTGCTGGAGAGCGAGGCGGCAGGGCGGGCGCAATTGCGCCCGGCCGAGGCCGGGGCATCGGGACTGCTGCGCGTGTCCGCGTCCATGGCCTTCGGACGCAAGGCCATCGCCCCCATCATTCCCGGCCTGTTGCGCGACAATCCCGATCTGCGCATCGAGCTGGAACTGCAAGATGTTCCCATCGACATGGTGGCCTCCGGCGTGGACCTGGCGATCCGCATTGCCCATTTGCGGGACAACGGGTTGATCGCGCACAAGCTGGCGGACAATCCGCGCGTGCTGTGCGCAGCGCCGGGCTATGTGCAGGCGCGCGGTGTCCCGTCCTCCATTGCCGACCTGGCGCATCACGACTGCCTGGCATTGACCGGCACCACCCACTGGACCTTCGAGGCCAAGGGGCGGCGGCGTCAGGTCCGCATCCATCCCCGCGTTGCCTCCAGCAGCATCGAGGGGTTGCATGAGGTGTGCCTCGGCGGCGGCGGGATCGTGCTGCTTTCCCTCTGGAACGTCCGGGACGATCTGGCGGCCGGGCGATTGGTTGCCCTGCCGTTGGTGGGCACCGCCCCGGAGGATCTCGCCATCTGGGCCGTCTATCCCACGCGGCGGCTGGTGCCGCCCAAGGTGCGGCTGTTCATCGCCGCTTTGGAGGCGCGGCTCGCCGTGCCCTGAACGGGTCAGGCCGGGTGGATCATGTCGCGGGCATAAGCGAGACCGATACCATAGCCCCCGCCATTGGCCTCGACGATGGCGCGGGCGCCGTCATAGGTCTCATGCCGGGTCCAATCCCGCTGCAGTTCCAGCAGCACCTGGAGCCAGGAGGTCATCACCGCCCCGGCCGCCGCCATGCGCCGCAGGGCCAGATCATGGCTGACGGGCGTGAGGCCGCCGCAGGCATCGCCGACCACATGAACCTCAAAGCCCTCCGCCAAAGCGGACAGGACCGTGAAGCTGACGCAGGCTTCGGTCAGAAGCCCGGATACCACCAGTTTGCGCCGCCCGGTGGCCAGCACGGCGGCGCGCACCGCGGCATCTTCCCACGCATTCATGTTGCGCCGATCCAGTACCTCAACGTCCGGAAGCGCCGCATGCACCGCCGGCATCAAGGGGCCGCTATAGACCTTGGTGGCCGAGGTGGAGGCCACCACCGGCAGCTTGAACACCTCGGCGGTGCGCGCGAGCGCGACGGTGTTGTTGAGCAGGGTCTGGCGATCCATGGAGCTGACGCCGAACGCCAGCCCCGCCTGCTGATCCACCAGCAGGAGCGCACAATCATCAGGTTGCAGGAGGGGGATGGAGGGTGTCACGGGCGAAGGCCTTTCGGACGATGGGGGACGGCCAACGGACCTTGCCCCCATGCAGGAAAATGGGCAGGTCCGGCGCCCTCACTGAGGACGCCAATGCCCATGGCCGTCACCCTATGGGGGCCCGCGTCGCGGGTCTTGAACGGATGGTTGCCGTTTGTTCAAATGGCATGACGTTTTCACGCTGCGGCGCGCGAACGCCTACGCGCCATTGCCGCCGGCCCTGTCGGCGGCGCGCAGGTCATGGCAACGTCAGTCGATGATGAGATCCGCCACGTCCGGATGGCGCGCGGTCCATGCCTGAAGGAAGGAGCAGGTCACCTTGGCCTTGCGGCCCGAGGTCCGGAGCTGGTCGAACACCCCCTTGGCCAATCGCGAGCCGATGCCCCGTCCGGACAGCGCGTCGGGCACCTCGGTGTGGACGAGATCGAGCCCGTCGCCGCTCTCGCGGTATTCGACCACGGCCAGATGCCCATCCACGTGCATCTCGAAGCGATGCTGGGCGGGGTTGTCGATCACGGTCTCGGCGGGGCCGGTCATTGTGCTCTCCGTTGCTGGGCGGTCAACGTCGGCAGGACGCCGGGGTTCCAGGTGTGGGGGCGCCGCGCGTTGGTCCACGGCTCGCGTGATGCAGGTGGCAAGCACCTGGGCGTCGAACGGCTTGTGCAGCAGGCAGACATGGGGACCGGCTTGCTGCGCCAGCCCGGACTCGGGCAAAGCGGTGATGAAGATGAAGGGAATGGTGCTGCCCTGGCTCAGCAGGGTCTGCTGCAGGGCGATGCCGGACATGTCCGGCATGTGGATGTCCGAGACGATGCAGGCGCTGCTCAAACTCTCGGGATCTGCCAGGAATTCCGCTGCGGAACCATATGTGCGGGCCTTGAAACCGAAGGAGCGGACCAGACTTCCAACGGCACGGCGCACCGGGGCTTCATCGTCGACGATCGCAATGATGGGCACTCTGCACACGGCCCCATTCTTCGGCCGCACCCTCAAACAGGGAACGACGCCCGCACAATGGCGTGATCATGGGCCGAATGGGCAAAGCATTGAATCATACACAGGTTTAGGTCGGCCCCGTCCCTACCGGTCATCCTGGCGCCATGACTGGTTCCCCCGGCCGTCAGGGGGCGGGGTCTTGGGCCTGGCTTGCCAGCGGCAACGCGAAATGGAACGCGGCCCCGGCGCCGGGAGCGGAGGTGACCCAGATCCGACCGTCATGGGCGTGGATGATCGAGCGGCTGATGGAAAGCCCCATGCCCATGCCCGAGGCTTTGGTCGAGAAGAAGGCGCTGAACAGCCGGTCCATGGCGTCTTCACTGACGCCGACGCCCGTATCCTGCACGGTGACGATGACGCCCTCGGCCGGGTCCTGCCGCAGACGAATGGTCAGTTCGCGGACGCTGGTCGTCGCCATCGCCTGGGCGCCATTGATCATCAGGTTGATGATGACCTGCTGCAACTGCACCCGATCGGCCAGCACCACGGCGGGGTGGGCGCCGAGATCCTGGGTCAGCCGGATCTGCTGCTCCAGCAACTGGCGGTTCACCAGTTCCACCGCTTCGGCGATCAGCGTTCGCACCTCCACCAACGTGTGTTCAGGCGCCGCCTTGGTGGCCAGCTTGCGCAGCCGGTTGACCACGTCCCCGGCGCGACGACCTTCGCCGATGAGTTCCACCAGGCATTCCCGCGCCTCTGCGAGATCGGGAACCGGCCGCTCGAGCCACCGCAGGCTGGCCTCGCCATTGGTGACGATGGCCGCGAGCGGTTGATTGACCTCATGGGCGATGGACGCGGTCAATTCCCCGAGGGTGATGACGCGTCCCACATGCGCCAGTTCCGCCCGCGCTTGTTCCAGCGCCTGCTCGGCGCGGATCCGGTCGGTAATGTCGAAGATGCTGACCAGCACATTCTCATGCGCCCCGTCCGTCACCGGAAAGGTTGCGGCCATGAGGATGGAGCGTCGCTCGCCATCAATGGTGCGGATCATGGTCTCATAGGAGAAGCTGGATTTTCCCTCGTAATAGGCCAACAGAAATTCGCGGAATGACGGCTCGGTCTCGGCAATGAAGATGTTTTGCAGCGAGGACATGAAATGCGGCTGGTCCCGGGCGCCCACCAATTTCATTGCCGCCTCGTTCACATCCACGATCCGCACCAGCGAGACGCAATGGCGCAGGAACTCCGGCGAAGCATCCATGTGCGCGCGGACATCCGTGATCCCCTGCTGCACCAAGGCATCCATCGCGCGGCGCACGTCGCTGAGATCCTCCTCCCAGATCGAGGCACCGGTGGATTGAAAGATGTTGCGATAGCGACGCTCGCTGTTCCGCAGGATCTGCGTTGAAATCCGATGGCGCACCGCGAGCCATGTGACGATGGCGATGGCCGAGAGGCTGATGAGGCAGCGCAGCAGGGCTTGCTGGCCAAGCGAGGGGCCGTGCGCCAGCAGATAGGCGAGGACGGTCAGTCCGGCGCAGCCCGCCGCGATCAGGATCAGAGCCCGGCGGTCGGCAAAGCTCGCGGATATCAGGATGACGACCACGTAGAGGACTGCCACCGCGACGCCCAGGGAGCCGGCGAGGTCCACCAGAAAAATCACCAGCGCAGTCAAGCCCGCCAGCACCGGCATGACCGGCCGCCGCCACGAAGGTTTGGCGCGGTGGCTATGGTCGGACCTTCTGGCTGCCTCCTTGGCCTGAACCCTAGACACCCACCGCCCTCCCACGCCGCTTCACGCGCACACGTCGAACATCTGCGTCAAGGTCGGCAGGCCGATCGGCGCCGACCATGTGGATTGAAAGGCCACTGGCAAAAGGTGAAAAGAGCAGATCCATACATATACGTTCGTATAGTCGAGACCAACCTAGAGCGGAGCAAGTCCAATCATCGTAGAGTAGAACCACATCCGCTCTCATTGCACCCTGGCCAGGAGTTGAACTGACGCTCGACAAGCGAACCTAACGGAGCGACACCATGAAAGCCATAGGCCGCGTTGAGACCCGCAAGCCCGACGCCGGTGGTGTCCAGATGTTGGTGCAGGAGCTCCTGGGCGCGGGCGGAAATGGCATGGCCGCCGACCGTGACGCCGACCGCGACTCTCTCGTCGGCGCCGTCCTCGCGCCTTCCTCGTCCGATTTCCCGCTCCGGCGCCAAGTGCCACCGTCCTTGCCCATGGCGCAAGTGGTCCGCGGCGGTCTGGCGCGGTGGCAGATCGGCCGCGTGTTGCACGCCATCCGGGAGGGCCTCGACGGACCGATCCGCCAGAAGGAACTCGCCGCAGCGGTGCAGTTGAGCCCGGGCTATTTCTCCCGCGCCTTCAAGCAAAGTTTTGGCATGCCGCCCCATGCTTATGTTATGCGATGCCGTATCGAGCGGGCGAAGGCGGCACTCCGGACCACCGCGACGCCGCTGTGTGAGATTGCTCTGGATTGTGGCCTCGCCGACCAGGCGCACCTCTCGCGCCTGTTCCGGCGCCTGACGGGCGAGACGCCCTGCGCATGGCGCCGACGCCACGGGGCGGGCGCACAGACCATGTGACTGTGCATGTGACTCTTGGCATGTGACTCGGCCGCGAGCCGCCGGCTGCTCCTCCGGTTCCGTGCTTCCCAAGCGGCCATGGCAAGGGGTAAGTCATGGGACTGCCCCTTCGCCACCGACCATCATCAACTCCGAGGTTCCCCATGGCCGATCTAGAGACTGCCCAAGACCTTGACGCGCATATTGCCGCCGTCCGCGCCAACATCCGCGATCTGACCGAGCAGGCGGCCGCCTATTCCGGCGCCGCCGATGAGAGCCGCAACGCCGATCGGATCGCCGAGCAGGAAGAGCTTCTGGCGCAGTTGCAGAAGCGCAGGGCGTTATTGCCCGAGTGAGTCCGCGCCGCGGGTGGTTGAACCGTCCGAAGGCCCGATGAAAATACGGACTGCGCTTGAACGCTTCCGGCGCGATCCCCCGGGAGCGTTTTTTTGATCCAGCCTGTGCATCGCGTGTCGGCGTCACGGATCCCGACCTGAGGTCCGCGTGACGGATGGTTGCGCGGCGCAAAACAGACTACCACTCGCTTTCACGACCATAGGGGTCAGGCGGGAGAAACCGGTGACACGTGTGGACGACAACGCGCCCCTCGTCCTGATCGTCGATGACGATCCGGCCATGCGGTCGGCGCTGGTGCGATTGCTGCGCTCCGTCGGCCTCGACACGATGGTCTATGACAGCGCGCAGGCGCTCCTCGCCGCCGCGTTGCCGGATACGGTGTGTTGCCTGATCAGCGATGTGCGCCTGCCGCAGATTGGCGGCTTCGAGCTTCAAGGCAAACTGGCGGCGATCGGCAACGCCATGCCGATCATCTTCATCACCGCACATGGCGACATCCCCATGTCGGTCAAGGCGATGAAAGCCGGCGCCATGGATTTCCTGGAAAAGCCGTTCCGAGATCAGACGTTGCTGGATGCTGTCGCCGCCGCTCTGGCGCGTGATCGTACCCGTCGGGCCGAAGCCGCGGCACGGACCGCCGCGCAGGCGCGATATGGCGGTCTGAGCGAGCGCGAGAAACAGGTCATGTCTCTGGTCGCGGCCGGATCGATGAACAAGCAGATCGCCGGCGACCTCGGACTGAGCGAGATTACCGTCAAGTTTCACCGAGCCAATGTGATGCGCAAGATGGGCGTGACCACGTTGCCCGATCTCGTCCGTCTTTGCGAAAAGCTCCCGCGCGACCGCCGCCCGACGCCCGGTGGGACGGACTGATCGCGCGGTCGGTCGTCCTGGTGGTGCGGCGCCTGGGGTTCGATCATTGTTTCACCCCCGGATGGGCGGGTGCTGCGCCGATCTCGGCCGTCACGACAGAATAGAGGATTGAGGTTTTTTGATACCTTCCGTGGTGGGTGGTCATACTTAGGTATGGGGCTGACTGAACCATGGGACGGTGCGCTAACCGGAGCGTCCGATGGAGAGCCTGAGCGGCTGACCATAACGTGACTCAACGTTTCGCACGGAGTTCCGTTTATGCTGACAGCAGCTCCCCATACCGCCGTTCCGCATGCATTGGGACCGCTGGGCAGTCGCGAGGCTAAGGCCTTGTTTGCCCATGCCCACGCGGCGATCGTCCACGACGTGGAGAGTGCGCGAGCCTATCTGTACCAGCTGGAGGCACTGCTGGCGGGCGCGGCGTCGGCGCCATCGGTTCGGGAGCCCCTGCCGCCAGTGAAACCCGCGTCGGTGCGGGGTGGCCTCCAGCCCTGGCAGGTCCGCCGGGTCGCGGCCCATGTGGAAGCACATCTGGGGCGGCCGATCCCCATTGGCGAACTCGCGACCCTTGCCAAGCTCAGCAACGGGTATTTCTCCCTGGCGTTCAAGGTGAGTTTCGGCGACTCCCCGCATAATTTCATCATGCGCAAGCGGGTCGAACGCGCCCAGGCCTTGATGATCGCCACCAGCGACACGCTGAGTGAGATTGCCTGCGATTGTGGCCTTGTGGACCAAGCCCATCTCACGCGGTTGTTCCGCAAGTTCGTGGGCGATACGCCCCTGGGGTGGCGTCGCAAATGGCGTCAGCGGGACTAAGCTTGGGTCAGCCAACCCGCGCGATCCATTCGGGCGCGCGTCAGTGCAAAGATCCCGCGAATCTTCCCCCTGCCAACGGCATCCGAGCGACGATCTCCCCGAGCCCCCGTCGGGGCTTTTCCCGTTGGGCCTGCTCGACGGAGCGGCACCGGCGACCCGCCCAATCCAGGCGCGGGTCGCCGGCCCTGGCGCTGCGCCGTCAGTCGGGGGCAGACGGGGTCAGCGCGTCGAGGAGGCTCTGCACATCGCGGGGGCCGTCGTAGCGCAGGCCGTTGATGAACAGCGTGGGGGTGCCATTCACCCCGCTTTCCACGCCGCTCTCGAAGTCCGCGCGAATCCTGGCGTCGAAGCGGCCCTCGAAGGCGGCGACCACCGTCGAGGGGTCGAGCCCCACATGGGCGCCGTAGCGGACCAGGTTCGGGGTCTCCAGCGCCGTCTGATTTTCGTACAGGATGTCGTGCGCCAGCCAGAAGCGGTCGATGGTGGCGGCGGCCTCGGCCAGTTCGGCGGCGCGGGCCGCGTGCGGATGGGACTCCGTCAAAGGGAAGTTGCGGAAGATGAAGCGCAGCCGCGGGCCCATGGCTTTCTGCACGGCCTTGATGACGGCATACGCTTCGCCGCAGTACGGGCACTCGTAGTCGCCATATTCTACCAGCGTCACCGGCGCGTCGGCGGGGCCCTGGGCATGGTCGGTTGGTCCGGGGGGCGGGGTCAGGCGGATCATATGTGGTCTCCGGTGCTTTGGGCGGTCAGGCCGGGGGGACGTCAAGCGGGGTCAGTGCGGCGCATGCATCGGCGCCGGGGACTGACGGCGACTTGCGAGAGGAAACGCCGTGGGCGCACGGCTCTGCCGCCGCAACCGTCGTGAGGCGGCGCACGCCAGTTCCCCGACGCCGCCGGGCTCCGTGCCCAGAGCCCGGCGTTGCACGGCGCGCCCCTGTGGGTTCGCGGGCTCAGTTGGCGGTGCGGGTGGCCTCGAACAGGAACCAGGTGCGACGCTCGGCCTCGTCGATCCACACCTCGATCAGGCTCGTGGTGGCAACGTCATTATAGTCTTCGCAGACCGCATGCGCCGCCCGCAGGTAGGCGGCCATTTGCTTGTTGTCGTCGGCCAGCTCCGCCAGCATGTCCTGCGCCGTCACGTAGTCGGCGTCATTGTCCAGGAGCCGCTGCAGGCGCTGGATGTGGCCGATGGAGCGCAGCGTGGTGCCCCCGACCTTGCGGGCACGCTCGGCGATGGCGTCGGTGGTGGCGAAGATCTGGTCGCCGTGGTCATCCAGCATCAGGTGGAAATCGCGAAAGTGCGGCCCGGACATGTGCCAGTGGAAGTTCTTGGTCTTGAGGTAAAGGGCGAACATATCCGCCAGGAGCGTCGTCAGCGCCGCGGCAATGTCGCGGGTGGCATCGGCACCGAGATCCGTGGGGGTGCGCAAAGGGGCGGTCTGGCGCACCTTGAGGGTGGTGGTGGTCATCTGGAATCTCCATCCAATTCGGGCCGACGTCTGGTCACCGCGCTGGGGCCGAGGCTATCGGGTCAGGATGTCTGCGCCGGATCAGTCCCTGGCGCGCCCTGACAAGATCCAACATAGAAAAGAGTGGGTTCCAAACGTATCAGATGCTCGAATGCCGAGCTCATACATGAGTGTGGGGCGATGAACACGCAAGGATGGGCAGAAATGCCGGCGGGAGTCCGCCGGCATCCGCCGATGCGGCCGGCACCGGCGGGGTGATAGGAAAGACCGCCGAGGCTATTTCCGATCGGTCGGCAGCCCCAAGGTTCCCGCCATGCGCACGAGATCGGCGAGCGATCTTGCGGCCATCTTGCGCATGACATTGCCCCGGTGGATCTTCACCGTGATCTCGCTCAGGCCGATCTCGGCGGCCACCTGCTTGTTCATCAAGCCTGAGGAGACCAGCGCCATCACTTCCTTCTCGCGCGCCGTGAGCGACTGATAGAGGGTCTCCACACTGGCATGCGCGCGATCGGTCTCGCGGCGCAGCCGGTCTTTCTCCAGTGAGGACGCCACCGCGTCGAGGATGTCCTGGTCGCGGAACGGCTTGGTGAGAAAGTCCGCGGCCCCGGCCTTCATGGCCCGGACCGACATGGGGATATCGCCATATCCGGTCATGAAGATGATCGGCATGGTATTGTCGGACTTGCCCAACTGATCCTGGAAGTCGAGCCCGCTGAGACCGGGCAGGCGGATGTCCAGCACCAGGCAGCGGGGCGCATCGGGGAGCTTGGCCTGGAGCATCTCAGCGGTGGAGGCGAAGAGTTCCACCCGCAGGCCGACCGAGCGGAACAGGCTTGAAAGCGACTCGCGGATCGAGGCGTCGTCATCCACGATGATCACGAACGGTTCGGCGCCGCCCGAGGGTGGAAGGCGCTGCGACGGGGGGGAGATCACGGCATCGACTCCTTGATGGCCGGAAGGCTGACCTGAAAGGTCATGCCATCCTCGGCGTTTCGCGTGGCGACAATTCGCCCGGTGTGGGCCTCGATGATCGAGCGGGAGATGGACAAGCCCATTCCCATGCCGTCGGGCTTGGTGCTGTAGAAGGCGTTGAAAAGCTGGGAGAGGCTCGCGGCGTCGACGCCGACGCCGCTATCGCAGACAGCGACCGTCACCATCGGTGCATCGGACGCGCTGGTTTCGATCCCGGACGAAATGGTAAGCTGACGCGACCCATCCGGCGTACCGTCCATCGCCTGTGCGGCGTTCAAAACCAGGTTGATGAGCACCTGCTGGAGCTGGATCCGGTCAGCAAGCACTGGCGGCAGGACCGGGGTCAGATCGAGGCGCAACTCCACCCGGTGATGGAACAGCTCCCGCTCCACCAGGGGCAAGGTCTCCTCAATGATGTCATTGATCCTGACCGGGGCCTGCTGTGGCTCTCCCCGGCGCGACATGGCCCGCAGGCGGGAGATCACGTCACTGGCCCGGCGACCATTGGCGATGATCCGTTCCACCGAGGACTGGGCCTCGTCGACGTCCGGCTCAGCGCGGCGCAGCCAGCGCAGGCAAGCTTCCCCATTGGTGACGATCGCCGCCAGAGGCTGGTTGACTTCATGCGCGATGGACGCGGTCAGTTCCCCCAAGGTGGTGAGCCGTGTCATGTGTGCCAGTTCCGCTTGCGTCTGATGCAGGGCATCCTCGGCCGCGCGACGGTCCTCAATGTCGGTATTGATACCGTACCAGCGAATGATCTGTCCGGTCTCGTCGCGCAGGGGGGTGCATTGCACCAGCATCCAGCGGTAGCTGCCATCTGCGTGGCGCATGCGCGCCGAGCTTTCGAATGGATGACCGCTCTCCAGCGCGCGGGCCCACATGTCCTTCAACTGCGGGCAGTCATCGGGATGGGCGACGGACCACCAGTCCGCCCCCAGATCGGCGGTGCGCCAGCCGGCGTCGGACCAGCGCGCGTTGACGAACAGCAAGGCGCCGGTGTGGGCGTCCGCGCTCCAGACCATGCCGGGAATGGCATCGACCACGCGCCGCAATTCTGCGCGCGCGAGCGCGAGCTTCTCCTCGGAGCGCTTGCGATCGCTGATGTCGGTGTTGGTCGCCATGGTGGCCACGGGCCGCCCGCGCTTGTCACGGAGCAGAGCCCAGCGGCTGGCGACGATGACAGGGGTTCCATCCTTGCGGGTGTGGCGCAACTCGCCATCCCAGCGGCCGGTCGTCTCCACCTGGGCGACAATGTCGTTCGGGTCGATGGGGAACACTGTCTTCAACAGCGACACGATATTCTGTCCCACCGCTTCGGCCCGCAACCAGCCGTAGAGCTCTTCAGCGCCGCGGCTCCAATAGATGATGGTATCGTTGGCGTTGCGGACCAGGATGGCATCGTGGGTGAGGTCGAGCAGAGCGGCCTGGCTCTTGAGCGAGGCATTGGAGACGTGGTTTCGCACCGACAGGAGGGTCGTGACCATGATCGCCGTGATGCCGACACCGCAGCGGATGATGGCCTCAAAGTTGTAGGCATCCCCATGCATGATGAAGAAGCTCAGCAGGCTGAGGCTGATGCAGGTGACGCCGGTGGCGATGATCCCATTTTGGCCGAGGCGGGTGGCGGCTATGAGCACGACCGCGACATAGAGAACGGCGATGGCCGTATCCAGCGGCGTCAGTGTGTCGACCAGAAAGATCGCGCCCGCCAGCAGCGCCGCCAAGGCGGGAAGCAGGAGGCCTCCCGAGCCGCCCGCGGCGTCCGCGGGCATGCGCGCGTCCAGAGTCCTGGCGTCCCATTGGCGACCCATCACGACGCAACCAACGATCCAAGGTGGTTGATCTGCCCGGGCAGGCTCTGCGCCCTGCCGGACGCCGCGCCCGTTCTGATACGCGGCGGGCGGTCCGTCGAGGAAGCACGGGCGGCCGATAGGAACGCGGTGGACATCGACTGCCTTGGCCTTCCATCACTGTCGAGCGGGAAGACTATCGACTGTGCACCCTCCGGGCTTGGATGAATGGGCGATCTTCCCTCGTTGCAGACTCTTAGCAGAGGCAGATGGCCATGGCCCCTATACGTAAGCATGGTCGGCAGCGGCCCCCGCCGGTGGCGGCAGGCGCGCGCTTGGGGCAGCCCGGGGGGAGTCGGGCGGGGCGAGATCGTCCGGCGGGATTCGCGCGATGCCGGATCATGAAACCGCCGTTGACTGCGGTTTCCGAAGCACAGGGTTGCCCGGGACGGGGAACCTTCCGGCCTATAGAAGGTTGTATTCTCGAAGGATTTTCGATCCAAACGTCTGTATAGTTCCGTCAATGCCGTCAATGGGGCATCATGGTCTCAACGGTGCGGGCCATTCCGATGGGTAACGCGAGGCCGAGCACGAGGACATGTCTGTGTCGCTGACTCCAACCATCAGCATTGTCGATGATGACGACTCGGTCCGGCTGGCAGTGAGCAGTCTGGTGCGGTCTCTGGGTTTCAAGGTCTCCACCTTCGCATCCGCCGAGGAGTTCCTGACCTCGGACGTCATGGAAGACACCTCCTGCCTCGTATCTGACATCCAGATGCCGGGCATGAGCGGGCTCGACCTGCAAAAGGTGCTGATTCAGCGCCAGTGCCGGATCCCGATCATTTTCATCACGGCCTTTCCCGAGGATGCGGTGCGGCGTCGTGCGGAGGCGGCCGGTGCCATCGGCTTTCTGAGCAAGCCGTTCGACGGCCAGGCCATGATCGAGTGCCTCACCGCCGCTCTGGAGCGCCCGCCGCACGCCTGAGATCCGCGCCTCCCGCGGCCTTGGCCCCGGAGGGTGACGGGGGCGACCTTCCCTTACGGAATATAAATGCAGGCAGCCCCGTCCGGTGGGGTTCCGGCGGGGGCTGCGGGGGCGAGATTGTCCTCAGGTGGGGTTGTGCATGAAGATCTGGGCGATGATGGCCGCGCCCAGGAAGGTGCCCGCATTGGCCATCAACGACACCACCACGATCCGCCAGCCGAGCTTGCGGAACACCGGAATGTCCTTGGCGATGGACAGGCCGGCAAACGCCAGCATGGGGGTGGTCAGGGCCAGGAAGTTGATCTTTCCGGTCATGGCGGCGATCTCGGCCGCATAAGGCATGGACGGATAGGTCAGCAGCATCGCGACGCCGGTGACCCAGACCACCGCCGGCACCACGCCGCGGGTCAGCGTGTAGATGGCCTGGCCGACGATGACCGTGCCGAGGATGATCGCCATGCCGGCGATGGACGCCCCGTCGATGGGGGTTTTGTAGCCCAGCAAATTGCCCACCAGGGCGGTGAAGCCGACCACGACCCAGATGCCGAGCAAGGCCGGCATGCCGAATGCCGCCTTGGCGTGGCCCTTGGGGGCAGCGGCGGTCACCGCCGGGGCGGGCGCCTCCGCGGTATCGATCGTGCGGCCGCGGCCGAGGATCGGCTCCAGCACGCCATAGGCCCAGATGGTGAAGGGCAGGGACAGGAACAGCGTGAAATAGGTGCCGATGGTGGTGGTGATGAGGTTGCTGGCGGCGGCGAAGGCGGCGATGTCCTTGGCCATAGCGGCCGGCTCCTGGGCGGCGATGGCGCCGGAGGCTGCGGCCATCATGCTGCCGGAACCGACGCCCGCGCCCATGGCCAGAGCCAGGGGATTGAAGATGCCCAGGCTCGCCACCAGGCCCGCGAAGATGGCGATGAAGACGGCGCCGAAGATGGTGCCGGTCATGTATTCCGCCAGCACGCCGCGGCCTTCCGGGCTGTCCATGCCGAACTTCTCGCCGATGATGGCGAGACTCGGCTCGCGGCCGACCGAGAAGGTGGCGCCGATGGCTTCGCGCTTGATGCCCAGCAAGAGGGCCACCGGCAGGCCGAAGATCATGGTGCCGAAGAAGTGGCCAAACTCTTGAAATACCAAGGCCCAGCCCGATTGCAGGATCTTCGGCAGCGAGCCGCCCACCAGCAGGCCGAGCTTGCCGACGAACAGCAACAGGGCCGGCTGGAGCACCAGCGCCGACAGGCCCTGGAGGGTGTCGTCGGCCTTCAGCGGGCCGGGGAGCCCCTTGCTGGCGATGCCCCACAGCGCGCCCAGCAGCAGCGCCCACAACAGCGGCAGGAGCACCACCTTGTAGGTGCCGCCCATGGGCACTGCCAGGGGACCGAACCATTCGGCGGCCACCACGATGACGAAGGCGAACAGGAACAGGCG
This sequence comes from Azorhizobium sp. AG788, assembly GCF_943371865.1. Lineage (GTDB taxonomy): Bacteria > Pseudomonadota > Alphaproteobacteria > Rhizobiales > Xanthobacteraceae > Azorhizobium. The sequence goes on from NZ_CALRWL010000078.1 coordinate 15,126, forward strand.
CACGGCCAGTGCCGGACCGACGACGGAAGAGGGCCGTGCTACGGCCGGACTGGACGGGTTCATCACGAAGTTCCCCTATGTTGTTCTTGTCGTATGACAGTCTGTCGCAAGCGTTATTCACGCACTCCTGGCGCATAACCAAAGCCGACCACGGGCGCTGCCGCCGTCTCCACCCAGACGCTCTTCACCTGGGTATATTCATACAGCGCCTCGACCCCGCTGGAGCGGCCATGCCCGCTCAGGTTGAAGCCGCCGAAGGGCGAAGCCACGTTGATGGTCTTGTAGGAGTTGATCCAGAAGGTGCCCGCCTTCACCGCCGCCGCGACCCGGTGGGCGCGGCCGACATCCGCGGTCCACACCGCGCCGGCGAGGCCGAACTCGCTGTCATTGGCGATGGCGATGGCGTCTTCCTCGGTATCGAACGGGATCGCCGCCACCACCGGGCCGAACACCTCGGTGCGGGCGATGCCCATGGTGTTGGTCACGTCGCGCAGCACGGTGGGGGCGACGAAATAGCCCCCCTCCTTGGCCTGCCCATCGGTGCCGGTGACCAGATGCGCGCCTTCGCTGACGCCGGCCTTCACCTGGGCCAGCACATGGCCGTACTGCTTGGCATTGTTGATGGGGCCGATCTCGGTGTCCGGCGACAGCGGATCGCCCACCTTCAGCTTGGCGGCGCCGGTGGCCACCAGATCCACGAACCGGTCATAGACCGCGCGCTGCACCAGCAGGCGGGAGCCGGCGACGCAGCTCTGGCCGGCGCCGGAGAAGATGGCGGCCTGGGCCCCGGCGGCGGCCCGTTCCAGGTCGGCATCGGCGAACACGATATTGGCGGACTTGCCGCCCAGTTCCAGCACGCAGGGCAACAGGCGCTTGGCGGCGGCCTCGGCGATCAGGCGGCCGGTGGGCACCGAGCCCACGAACACCACCTTCTTCACCGCCGGCTGCGCCAAAGCAGCCTGCCCGGTGGTGTGGCCGAACCCGGCCAGCACATTGATCACGCCCTTGGGCAGGCCGGCCTGTTCCGCCAGCAGGGCCACCGCCAGCGAGGTCAGGGGGGTGAGTTCGGAGGGCTTGAGCAACACCGCATTGCCCATGGCGATGGCCGGGGCCACCTGCCAGCCGCAGGTGAAGATGGGGGCATTCCAGGGGGTGATCTGGAGCACCACGCCCATGGCTTCGCGGCGGGTATAGTTGAGGTGGGAGGAGGGGACCGGGATCACCTCGCCGTGGAACTTGTCGGCCCAGCCGGCATAATATTCGAACATCTCCCGCACCTTGGCCACTTCCACGCGGGTATCGCGGATCGGCTTGCCGGCATGCAGGGCTTCCAGATGCGCCAGCGGCTCGGCCTTGGCGGCGATGGCGGCGGCGATGGCCTGCAGGGTGCGGCCACGGGCG
>NZ_CALRWL010000079.1:0-15999 GCF_943371865.1 Azorhizobium sp. AG788
CCCCACCTCTCCGGGGCTGCGGCCCCGGTCCATTACAGAGCACCAGGATACGGACCCCCACGAGCCCGGCCCCGGAAAGGGTCTGGACCGCGGGGCGCGAGCCAAATCCGCCCACGCCCCGTCACCCGGATCCACCGCTGCAACCCGGAAGCGCGCCATGACCATCCACGCTGCCAATTTCCAAGAACTGAAGATCGATCGCCTGTCGCGCGAGTTCGGCAATCTGAACGCGCTGCGCGAGGTCAATCTGACCATCCGCCAGGGTGAGTTCATCGCGCTGCTGGGGCCCTCCGGCTGCGGCAAGTCCACCACGCTGAACATCCTGGCCGGCCTGCTGCCCGCCACCGGCGGCGGCATCTGGCTGGATGACAAGCGCATCGACCAGTTGCGCCCGGAAGAGCGCGGCTTCGGCATGGTGTTCCAGAATTATGCTTTGTTCCCGCACATGAGCGTGGAGCAGAATATCGGCTTCGGCCTGCTCATGCGCGGCATGGCCAAGGCCGAGCGCAAGAAGCGGGTGGAAGAGGCCATCGCCTTGGTCCGCCTCACCGGCCACGGCCACAAGCTGCCCGGCCAGCTTTCCGGCGGCCAGCAGCAGCGCGTGGCCATCGCCCGCGCCATTGTGGTGGAGCCGCCTTTGGTGCTCATGGACGAGCCCCTCTCCAACCTCGACGCCAAGCTGCGCCTGGAGATGCGGGCGGAAATCCGCCGCATCCACAACACCTTGGGCGCCACCACCATCTATGTGACTCACGATCAGGAAGAGGCGCTCTCGCTCGCCGACCGCATCGTGGTGCTGAAGGATGGCGTGGTGCGCCAGGTGGGCTCGCCCGACCAGTTGTTCGCCCATCCCGAGCATCTGGACGTGGCCGAATTCATGGGCTTCCGCAACCGCCTGCCGGGCACCGTCGTCTCCCGCGAGGGCACCGACGCCATTGTGGCGCTGGCCGCCGGCGGCCAGATGCGTGGCCGGGTGCGCAATGAGGTGAAGCCGGGCGATGCGGTCATCGTCGCCATCCGCGCCGAAGATCTCGTGCACAGCCCCGCCGGCGAGGGCCTGCCGGTGAAGGTGAATTCCAGCGAGTTCCGCGGTCGCGAATTCTGCGCCTTCGGCGTCTCCGCCGACGGGGCGGACCTGGCATTCCAGTCGCACGCCTCGCTGGGCGCGGCGGACGCGGTGCATGTGACCGCCGATCCGGCCCGCGTGCTGGTGTTTGCGGATCGCCCCCAATGAGCGCCCACATCTCCACCTCCCGCGCCCCCGATCAGGCGGCGCGCCCCACGCCGGCGATCCCGCTGGGCCAGCGCCTCAAGGCCAAGGGCATCGACGGGCTCACCTTGCTGCTGGTGCCCGCCGCCCTCTTCATCATCGGGCTGTTCGTCTATCCGTTCCTCTACGGCCTCTGGCTCTCGTTCCACCCCAAGGTGGGGGATGCCCTGGCCAACTATTCGAAATTCTTCGCCGATGAATTTCTCTACGGCACCATCGCCACCACCTTGTGGCTGGCGGTGCCGGTGACGGTGCTGAACTTGGTGCTGGCGGTGCCCATCGCCTTGCGGGTGCGCCATCTGCGGCGGCAGCGGCTGCTGACCACCATCTTGGTGATCCCGATCACGCTGGGCACCGTGCTGGTGGCCGAAGGGCTGCTGAACTATCTTGGGCCCCAGGGCTGGTTCAACCGATCGCTGATCGCGCTGGGGATGATCTCCAAGCCCGTGGCGCTGCTGCACAATTACTGGGGCGTGTTCATCTCGCTCCTGCTCACCGGCTTCCCCTTCACCTTCCTGCTGACCCTGTCCTATCTGTCCGGGCTCGACCCGGCGCTGGAGCAGGCGGCGGCCACCCTGGGCGCCAGTTCCTGGGCGCGCTTCCGGCATGTGATCCTGCCGCTCCTGCTGGCGGGGCTGGCGATCACCTTCTGCCTGTCGTTCGTGCAGGCGTTCTCGGTGTTCCCGTCCGCCGTCCTGTTGGGCGCGCCGGCGGGTCCCACCCGCGTGATCTCGATCGCGGCCTATCAGGCGGCGTTCGAGGATTACGACTACTCCATGGCCTCGGCCATCGCGATGATCATGGCCGCCGTTCAGCTGGCCATCGTCGCCGCGCTCCTGTTCGCCCGCGGCCTGATCTATCGCGGCGCCACCTCCGGCGGAAAGGGTTGACGCCATGATCCGCGATACGACTTTGGGTGCCCGCCTGTGGATCATCGCCGTCTGGGCGGTGATCGGCTTCTTCATCCTCAACCTGCTGGCCATGATCGCCGCCGTGGTGGTGTCCTCCTTCGCCACCCGCTGGCTGGGCACCTGGTTTCCCATCGGCTGGACCACCCGCTGGTACACCTCCGCCTGGAACGAGTTCCAGCTGGATGAGGTGCTGATCGTCACCTTCCAGGTGGTGTTCCTGGTGGTGTTCCTGTCCGGCCTCTTGGGCGTGCCGGCGGCCTATGCCATGGCGCGGCGGGATTTCCCCGGCAAGAAGCTGGTGATGCTGCTGTTTTTGCTGCCGCTGCTGGTGCCGCCCATCACCTTCGGCATTCCTTTGGCCACCGTGCTCTACCGCACCGGCCTCGCCGGCAGCATGTCCGGCGTGGTCCTGGCCAATCTGGTGCCCACCATCCCGTTCGTGGTGCTGGTGATGATCCCGTTCGTGGAGCAGATCGACCGCCGGGTGGAGGATGCCGCGCGGGTGTTCGGCGCCGGCACCTTCCAGCTGTTCCGCTATGTGCTGGTGCCGCTGCTGCTGCCCGGCATCCTGGCGGCGCTGCTGCTGGTGCTGGTGCGCACCATCGCCATGTTCGAGCTGACCTTCCTCACCGCCGGCCCCACCAGCCAGACCCTTGTGGTGGCGCTCTATTATGCGGTGTTCGCTTCGGGCGTGCGCTCGGTGCAGTCCATCGATGCCATGGCGGTGGTCTATATGATCACCACGCTGGTGTGGCTGCTCATCGCGCTGCGCTTCGTCAACCCGACCCAGATCGTTGCCCGGGCCAAGTCCGAGCACGCCCACTGAGAGCCCCGATGCGTCTGTCCCTCTCCACACTCGACCGGCTGCCGCGCGATGTGCGGCGGCCGGCCTATGACCTCGCCACCGTCTCGGTGGGCGTGGTTCATCTCGGCGTCGGCGCCTTCCACCGCGCCCATCAGGCGGTCTATCTGGACGACTGCCTGGCCCGCGGCGCCACCGGCTGGGCGGTGTGCGGCGCCAGCCTGCGCTCGCCGGATACCTCGGACGCCCTCGACCCCCAGGACGGCCTCTATGCCCTCGCCGTGCGCTCGGGGGCCGGCGACGACCTGCGGGTGGTGGGTTCGCTGCGCCGCCTGCTGGTGGCGCCCCGCGAACCCCAGGCGCTGCTGGTCGCCATGAGCGACCCCAAGGTGCGCATCGTCACCCTGACCGTGACCGAGAAGGGCTATTGCCACGACCCCGCCACCGGGGCCCTGGACGAGCGCCATCCGGACATCATCGCCGATCTGGCCAACCCCTCCGCGCCCAAGAGCGCGCCGGGATATCTGGTGGAGGCGCTGGCCCGCCGCCGCGCCGCCGGGGTCGCCCCCTTCACGGTGCTGTGCTGCGACAACCTGCCGGCCAATGGCGAGACCGTGGCCAAGGTGGTGACCCGTTTCGCCACCTTGCGCGATCCCGATCTCGGCCGCTGGGTGGAGGGCGAGGTGGCCTTCCCCTGCACCATGGTGGACCGCATCGTGCCCGCCACCACCGATGCCGATCGCGCCCTGGTGGCCGGGCGGCTGGGGCTGGAGGATGCCTGGCCGGTGATGGCCGAGCCGTTCAGCCAGTGGGTGATCGAGGACCGCTTCCCCACCGGCCGCCCGCCCCTGGAGGAGGTGGGCGCGCAGTTGGTGGCGGACGTGCGGCCGTATGAGGACATGAAGCTGCGCCTGCTCAACGGCAGCCATTCCACGCTGGCCTATCTGGGCTATCTGGCTGGAAAGGAAACCATTTCCGACGTGATGGCGGCCCCCGCCTTCGCCCGTCTGGTGGCCGCCTTGCAGGACAGCGAAGTCACCGCCACCGTCCCGCCCGCCCCCGGCGCCGACCTGGCCGCCTACAAGCAGGCCCTGCGGGAGCGGTTCGCCAATCCGGCCCTCAAGCACCGCACCTGGCAGATCGCCATGGACGGCTCGCAGAAGCTGCCGCAGCGCCTTCTGGCCCCCATCCGCGACCGGCTGGCCGCCGGCGCGCCCTTGCCATTGCTGGCTTTGGGCGTGGCCGGGTGGATGCGCTATGTCTCCGGCCAGGACGAGGCCGGCAAGCCCATCGATGTGCGCGATCCCCTCGCCGCCCGCTTTGCGGCGGTGGCCGCCGAGGCCGGCGGCGATGCGGGCAGACTGGCGGATGGATTGCTGGCCATCCGCGAGGTGTTCGGCACCGATCTGCCCGCCGATCCGCGCTTCACCGGCCCGGTCCGGGCGGCGCTGGCCAGCCTCTACCGCCAGGGCGCGGCGGCCACCGTGGAGGCGGCGGTGGCGCAGGCCTGAGCGGGCCGCAGTCGAGATCAGATCACAGGGGATGACACATCCCCTGTGTATCACCCATGGAGTTCCCCCTTGCTCCGTGGGAAGTCACGCCGATTTCCCGCCATGTCCGCGTCGCAACAGCGTGTGGCATCCGCAGGCGGCGGGCCGCCGGGCGGTCCGCGCCCTCCCCCTGATCCCGATCCGGCAGGGCGACGACCTCATGCGTATGAGACACGCTTCGCCCCGCACTTCCCCGTTTGCACCACCCTGTGGCATCGCCGGAGTCGCGACAGCGTGTGTCATACGTGCGCCGGTCCAGACCGCGCCGGCAATCGGTACGGGCTTCACCGGTAAAAACGACGCAAGACCTGCGCCGACGCGCAGAGGCGCCCCCGAAAAACACCGAGATCGTCCGGGTTTTCTGTGGCGGTTGCATAGGGCTTCCCGGTAAGGTCCGCGTCCATTGCCTCCGCGTCCGGTTCAACCGCGCAGGTCGAGAGCCACAGCGACGCGCCGTCGCGCGGAGACCAGCATGGCACGCATCGCCCCCCTCATTGCCCTCGCCCTCCTCTCCAGCCCCGCATGGGCGGCGGGAGAGATTCCGTTCGAGACGGTCAAGGGCTGGGAGATCGAGCGCTCCGCGCCCGGCGCGAAGGGCCCGGTCTGCCTGATGAGCAAGGCCTATAAGGATGCCGACGACGAGGATGCCGAGAATGCGCTGGTGTTCGCGCAGGCGGGCGATCAGATCGTGTTGTCCTTCGTCTATGAGCACTGGACCTGGAAGAAGAACGAGAAGCTTCGCGTTCCCCTGGTGCTGGACAAGAAGGTCGCCATCGCCAAGTCCGCCTGGATCGGCGACGGACCGACCCTGACGGCGGAGCTTCCCAATTCCATCATGCCGAGCCTTCTGGCCGCCAAGACCATGGTCCTGAAGCTCGACGGCGCCGACGCGGATTTTAAGCTCGCCGGTTTCGCCGAGGCCTATGAGGCCCTGCGCCGCTGCGAGAGCACGCCCGCCAGTGCCGCCGCCGCTCCGGCGCCGAGCGCAGCCGCCGGAGGAGCCGCGGCGCCCGCCACGTCGGCCCATATCGTGCAAGCCATGACCTTCCCGGGCGACGGCGACGTTCCGCCCCAAACGGCATTTGCGGCCAATACGCCCAAGATCGTGCTGGGGTTGCAGGTTCGCGACGTCAAGGCCGGCGACAAACTCACGGCGGCCTGGATCGCGGAGAAGACCGATGCCGCAGCCCCGAATTATACCATCGCATCGGTCGCGATCCCGCTGGGCGCCAGCCCGACCGTCTCGTCCAGCCTGAGCAAGCCCGATGCCGGCTGGCCGCCCGGCCAGTATCGTGTGGATGTGAGCTACAATGGCGGCCCGGTGGAGTTCAGCCAGCGCTTCACCGTCAAGCCATAGACGGCCCTGCGGCAGCCCCGCCCGACCCGATCGGGATGCGGGGCTGCACCACCGGATCGACGGTGCCGGCCGAGCGGTACTGAGCCATGACTGAGCAGTGCCACCTTCACCGAAGCGCCATCACCGAAGCGCCATGACCGAAGCGGCATGAAGAGCGGCATGGCGACGGCTGCGCCACGGTGCGCCATCGCCACCGCCGCGCGCCCACCGCGCCGACACACGGACCCGGCAGATCCATCGCGCCTGGATCGCACGGCGTGGCTCGCACCTCTCCACACGTCCCCTTGAACACGCTGTGGCATGGCCCGATGTGAGACAGTATATGTCATACCCGCGCCGACTTTCCCGGCCAGACTGCGCGCTTGGATTTTCCGCCGTCCCCGTGACGTGCCCCGTTGCCCTCCCCTTCCCCACCCCGGAGACCTGCCATGACCGACACCATCCCTTTGTCCGCGCGCCCGGTGTTTCCTGATCTGGCCGGCAAGGCGGTGCTGGTGACCGGGGCCAGCACCGGCATCGGCGCGGCGGTGGCCGAGGGCTTCGCCTTGAGCGGGGCGCGGGTGGCGGTGCATTTCAATGCCAGCCGCGACAAGGCCGAGGCGGTGGCCGAACGCATCCGCGCCGCCGGCGGCGAGGCGGTGCTGGTGGCCGGCGATGTCACCCAGCCGGGCGCGGCGGATGCCATCGTCGATGCGGCGGTGGCAGCGCTGGGCCGGCTCGACGTGCTGGTGAACAATGCCGGCGGGCTGGTGCAGCGGGTGGCCATCGCCGATTATAGCGACGCCTTCGTGGACCAGGTGCTGGATCTCAATGTGCGCCAGGTGGTGGCCTTCATGCGCGCCGGCTCGGTGCGGATGACCGCCCAGGGCGATGGCGGGGCGATCATCAATGTCTCCTCCATCGCTGCCCGCAATGGCGGCGGCGGCGGGGCGGTGCTCTATGCGGCGGCCAAGGGCTTCATCTCCACCGCCACCAAGGGCTGGGCCAAGGAACTGGCGGGCGCCGGCATAAGGGTCAATGCGGTCTCCCCCGGCGTGATCGCCACGCCGTTCCACGAGCGCTATTCCACCGCTCAGCAAATGGCCGCCATGCGGGCCACCATTCCCATGGACCGCATCGGCACCCCGGACGAATGCGTGGGCGCGTTCCTGTACCTCGCCTCCCAGGCGGCCAGCGGCTATGTCACCGGCCAGATCCTGGAAGTGAACGGCGGCCAATACATGCCGTGATGCGGCCCGCCCGCTCCCCCCGGCCGCGGCCGGACGGGGGGAGCGGCCACCGCGCCGGCCGGTGCCCCTGGCGGCCCGGTATTGAGTCATTGCTTATGGATGCTGCCCCGTTCGGGGTGGCATCGCCCATGGCCGCGATCCGATCAAGCAGCCCACGCGGCGCCGCGCACCGATGCGGTTTCAGACAGGCCCCCGATGGCGCGGGCCGACCGTGCGTCGCGATCATGGCGCGCTTGCCGCCTGAGTGGGATGCTTCGGGCTTTGGTCCGGATGAGCCAGCCTCGGCAGGAGCCTTCGGACCCCGCTTGGGTCACGATCCAGACATCCGCCGTTGCACCGCGCCCGCCTCGCCCGATCACGCGGTCCCCTCTCAAAGCCCCCCGTCGGGTCGGCAGCCTGCCTCTGCCCGCTTGCGCCCGCGCGCGCCGCATTGCCCCTACTGCACCGCAGCAAAACCGACAGATGGCGAAAGTGGATGGCCCGCAATACACTTAGCCTTACCTCCGCTATTTCTTGCAACGTCATACCCACGCTTGGGCATACGAAAGTATAAGCCGGCTAATGCAACCTTGGCGCAAGTTTGGGCCGGGACATATGATATGGACAGGAAAACAAACGCTGGCGGAGAGCCATCATGTGGGGGAAATGGGGTCGCGGGAAGCCATCGGGAGGGCTTCCGCCGCGACCGGCGAATGATGCGGCACGGCTTGAACCGGCGGTCGAAAGCGGGCCTTCGCCTGCGGTCGCGGCGGCGGCACGCGAGGCCGGCGGCGACGAGGCGGAACTGATCCGGCTGCTGGAAGCCGACATCCGCCGCGCCCAGGGCAAGCTGGCCGGCTCAGGCGCCGCCATGCGCGCGGCAGCCGCCGAGGGCGTGCGCGGCATCGAGCGCATCCGCGGCGACAGCGACCATATGGCGGGCGAGACCACCTTCGCCCAGGAGACCGCGGCGGGCCTCGCCCGCGCCATCAGCGCCTTTGCCGAGACCGCGGGCGAGATCGGCCGGCAGGCCCAATCCTCCGGCACGCTGGCCACCCAGGCGGAAGCGGCCACCCGCGAAGTGACCGCCGCCACCGTGGAATTGCAGACCGCCATCCGCGAGATCCAGGCGGTGGTCTCGCTCATCGACGACATCGCCCGCCAGACCAATCTGCTGGCGCTGAATGCCTCCATCGAAGCCGCCCGCGCCGGTGCGGCCGGGGCCGGCTTCGCGGTGGTGGCGAGCGAAGTGAAGGCGCTGGCCACCGAGACCCAGAAGGCGACCCGGGAGATCGGCGCCAAGATCGAGCGCCTGGAGGCCGCCGCCAAGACCAGCGGCGGTGCCGTGGAGCGGGTGGGCGCCACCATCGCCGAAATCCGCCCGGTGGCCGCGCGCGTCGCCGATGCGGTGGCCGGCCAGGTGGCCGGCATCGACGCTATCGCCCGCGGCGCCGCCGATGTGCAGCACTTCGCCCAGGAAGTGGCCGCGCGCGCCCAATCCATCCGCGAGGCCAGCGGCGCCGCCGCCGCCACCGGCGCCGAGATCGCCCGCAGCACCGAGGCGGTCACCGGCGGCGTGGACGAGATGTCCCGCCATCTGCTCAGCGTGCTGCGCCAGACCCCCATGGGCGACCGCCGCGCCTTCGAGCGCTGGCCGGTGGAGATCAGCGGCAAGGTGACCCTGGCCGGCGCCAGCGTCCCGGCCAAGACCCTGGATCTCTCCCAAGGCGGCGTGCTGCTGGCCGCGCTCTCCCCCGCCCCCCGGGTGGGAACGCGGGGCGAACTGGATCTGGCCGGCCTCGGCCGTCTGCCCTGCCGGGTGGTGGCGGTGAGCGAACTGGGCTGCCATCTGGCCTTTGCCGAGACCAACCATCCCGCGGTCAGCGCGCGCATCGCCGCTCTGGCCGCCGCCTCGGCCGCGCCCATCGCCCGCGCCGTGACCGCCGCCGCCGCCGTGACCGCGGCATTCGCCGCCGGCCTCAAGGATCGCCGCATCAGCCGCGACCAATTGTTCGACACCGACTACAAGGTGCTGCCCGGCACCGATCCGGAGCAGGTGGAAACCCAGGCCCTGCGCTTCCTGGAGACGGTGCTGCCGCCCTTGCAGGAGCCGCTGCTGAAGCAGGACGCCAATCTGGTGTTCTGCGTGGCGGTGGACATCAACGGCTATCTGCCGGTGCACAATGCCAAGTTCGCCCAGCCGCAGCGCCCTGGCGATCCGGCCTGGAACAATGCCAACAGCCGCAACCGCCGCATCTTCGACGACCGCGCCGGCCTGCTGGCGGCGCGCAACACCAAGCCGCATCTGGTGCAGGTCTATGCCCGGCACATTGGTGGTCAGGTGATCATGATGAAGGAGGTGGACGCCCCCATCGTCATCGACGGCCGGCACTGGGGCGGCTTCCGCACCTGCTATCGGCTGTGAGCGGGGCGCGGGCACGCTCCTGCGCCCGCGCGAGCCCGCGCCGATCAACGTCCATCGGCAGTTGATGGGACAATGGGTGCTCGATCCCGAGATGAGAGGGCCATGCACCAAGTGAGTGAAGCGGATCGGATCGCGCTTGAGCATGCGTCCACTGGAGAGTGTCCACTGAGGAGCAGCCACTGCGACGCAGCCACGGGCACATGGCCACGATTGCGCGGCGCCGCTTTCCCCGTCCGCCGTCCTTCATTCCTGACATCGCGGCAGCGGCACCACACCGGCCTGCGCAACCCGCCGCAGACGCCTTGAACGGGGCTGCGACGCCGCTTTCGATCCGTATTTGCATCTATTTTTGGAACAGGTCTGTCTTTACGTCCGTCCCCTCACACTTCACTGTCTTCGGCAAGAAGAGCGCGCCGGAGGGGACGTCCATGGGGCCATTCAACACTTCACGGGTCTGCACCATGACCAAGACGCAGGCGATCATGGACGTGACCAGGATGGCTCCAATGTCCGCGCCACAGGAAACGCCCTGAAGATGGTGGGTGATCACGCGGCATCGTCCGGTTCGATCCGGACGATGCCGTCGTCGCACCTCGGCCGCGCACCGCCGCCTCGGGCCAATCGCCTTAGAGCGTTTCGAGCGAAGTGGATTCCGGCTCGCGTGAAGAAAGCGCGATAAAACAGCTGGTTGAAAGATTTCAGCGATTCGAGGACACGGGGAAAAATTCTAGCGCGCGGCTGACCGCCCGCACCCCCGCACCGGCCCCAGCGGCCGGGCTTGAAACCTGCCGCCGCCATCCCCCCCGGCGGCAGGCACACGTCCCGCGCGGGTGCGTTCGTATGCCCGCGCGGGACGTGCCCGTCTCTCTGGTCCCGCCGCCGGCCGGCCCTGCCCGCCCGAGACGCGGCCCGACGCGCGGCCCCTGGCCCGGCCACCGGGTCACACCGCCCCATCCCGGCCTTCCTCAGCCTCGCCCCGGCGTGTCATACTTTGGCAACGGTTCGCCTCGTCGCACCGCCATGGTTTCCGTCCGGTGAGAGCCCGCTCATGTCTGCCCTTGCCCCCCGCGCCGCATCCTGCACGCCCCCGCGCCCCGCCCGCTGGATCGCGATGGTCGCGCTTGCGGCCCTGGGCGGGGGCGTGCCCACCGCGGCCAGCGCCCAGTCCAGCAGCACCTCGTCCAGCAGTTGGGATGCCACCATCTCCAATACCTATTGGTATGTGCCGGTGCCGGTGCTGCTGGCCTATGGCGCCCCGCCCACCAGCTTCGCCAATCCCATCCCCATCGGCGACCAGACCTTGTGGACCCTGGGCACATCCACCAATGGCGCCTTCACCGGCACCAGCAGCGCGCAACTGGCCATCGGCCCGATCCTGACCACCTCGGTGTCGACCATTCAGGGGCTGGTGACGCCATCGGGACAGATCACCATGCTCTTCACCCCCGTCAGCGGCGGGGCCACCACCATCGGCCTCGGGCAAATGACGACCAAGAACGGCGTCACCGAGATGGAGATGCAGATGATCACCGGCACCAGCCTGCTGGTGACCCACTGGGCCTATATGACCCCCTACAATCCCGCCACCTTCACGCCTCCCGCCGCCACCGCCATTCCCGTGAGCATCGCCGCGCCGCAATGGAGCTGGACCGCCGGCACCCCGTGGCGAATCGTCAGCCCCACCACCTTCGGCACCGGCGCGCCGGGCAAATTCATCATCACCGACTATAAGAACGGCTATTTCTGGGGCCAGGGCGTCACGCCCGGCGGCACCGGCACCTTCACCTTGCTGGGCTCCATCACCCCGGAAGGCAAGGTGCTGTTCAACTCCATCACCGCCGGCACCCTCTCCAGCCTCTATGGCGATTTCACCGGCGATGCCAATGCCGCCCAGATGGTGATGGACCAGTACAGCCTCGCCGGCGCCTCGGGCAGCCTGAGCTTCGCCAGCCTGATCCCGCCTTATGTGAACACCGTGCTGGCCACCCATACGCCCGCCGCCATCGGCGCGGCGCAGAGCCTCTATGCGGTGGCGGGCACGCCGCTGGGCCTCACCGGCGTCATGTCCCCGGCCATCGATGTGCTGAACGCGCTGAGCGGCCCGGCGCTCTCCGTCGCGCTCAGCCAGACCTTGCCGGTGCTGAACGCCGCCGCCACCCAGGCCACCTGGAATGCGCAGCAGGGGTTCGAGCAGACCATCCGCGACCGGCTGGATGTGCTCAGCTACGCCGGCACCGGGACCGCGCCCCAGGCCGCCTGGCTGAAGCCGTTCGGGAGTCTTGCCTCCCAGGGCAATCGCAACGGGGTGGCCGGCTATGACACCGCCGGCGGCGGCGTCACCGCCGGCTTCGACCGCGAGGTGGCCCCCGGCCTCACCTTGGGCGCGGCGGGGGCCTATGGCTATTCGTCCGTGAGCCTGAACGGCGATGCGGTCGCCAATGCGCTGACGCTCAACAGCTATTATCTGGCGCTCTACGCCAGCTATGCCCTCACCCCGCATACCCTGCTCAGCGTGCAGCTGGACGGCGCCTATCATCGCAACGCGGAAAGCCGCACGGTGGACATTGTCGCCGGCACCGCCTCGGCGGATTATGCCAGCGCGGGCGGCCATGTGGGGGTGGGGCTCAAGGAGATCGTCACCCTCGGCCCGGCGCTGCAGATCGCCCCGGCGCTGCGGCTGGATTATGCGCGCATCGCCGCCGATGGCTATGGGGAGAGCGGCGCCGGGGCCCTGAGCCTGAACGTGGGTTCCCAGACCTATGACGACCTCAGCCTCACCGCCGAATTGGGCGGCGCCTATGGCCTCACCGATCATGTGAAGCTGCTGGCCAAGGCCGGCATCGGCTACAATCTGCTCAACAGCCAGAACCGGATCACCGCTTTCTATGCGGGCGGCGGCGCGCCCTTTGTCACCTATGGCGCCTCGCTGTCGCCCTGGCTGGCCTCGGGCGGCCTGTCGCTTGTGGGCTTCCAGCAGGACGCGCTGGAACTGGGCCTGTCCTATGATGTGCAGGCCAGCCCTTCGGGTTATTTCAACCAGATGGGCTCGCTGTTCCTGAAGGTGCGGATGTAGAGGCCGGCCGGTTTGATCGCAGGCTCAGCAGGGTTCACCCCTTGGTGCGCAGGGTCGAGCGCCCGCCATCCACCCCCAGCACCTGGCCGGTGATCCACCCCGCCTCGGCCGACAGCAGGAAGGCGGCGGCGGCGGCGCTGTCGTCCGCGGTGCCCAGGCGCTGCAACGGGTGCAGGCCGGCGATGGCGCTGGCCATCTGGGCATTGGCGGTGAGCGACGTGGCCAGCGGCGTGTCGGTGAGCGAGGGGGCGATGCAATTCACCCGCACCTGGGGCGCCAGTTCCGCTGCCAGCGCCCGCGTCAGCCCCTCCACCGCGCCCTTGGCCATGGCGATGGAGGCGTGATTGGCAAAGCCCTGCGCCACCGCCACGCTGGAGAACAGCACCACGCGGCCTGCGCCCGCCTTCAGCCCCGGCAGCGCCCCCTGGATGGCGGCGAGCGCGCCCAGGGCATTGATCTGAAAATCCGCCAGCGCATCCGCCGCCGTCACCCGCGCCACCGGCTTCAGGGCGATGGTGCCCACCGCATAGGCCAGCCCGGCCACCGGGCCGTCAATGGCCGCCACCGCCGCCTTCAGCGCCTCGGCCTCGCGCACGTCCACCACGGTGACGTCCGCGCCCAGTTCCCGCGCCAAAGCGGCGAGCGGCGCCTCGGTGCGCCCCAGCAGATGCAGCCGCCAGCCGGCGCCGGCCAAGCGCCGCGCCAGAGCCGAACCGATGCCACCCGCACCGCCGATGATGATGCCGACCGGAGCCATATGCGTTCCTCGCCCGTGGATTGCGCGCCAGCGGCGCTTTCCCCTCATACGCGCGCCGGACGGAAAGGGATGACGGGGGAGTGGCGTTAGTGAGACAGGGCTGCGGTCGAGCCCGCATGGGCCCGCATGAGCGGGTCATCATTCCCACCGGTGCGCCTTCGAATAGCAAACGCATCCGCGAACGCTGCCGACACCCCATCGGAAATAAAAATATGCCCATTACTCCCCAACAATTCTACATTTGCCGCGGAGACGGACCTTCTCTGACCCCATGCGTCTGACAATTGGATAAAGACGAATCCATTACTATCATCCTGCCCTTTCGCCCCCAGCAGAATGACCTGATCGAGATAGGCTGAAACATCCGCTGTGGGTTGCTCGAATGCACTTGACGGGCGCAAGTCCCGCAGAAGGCGCCTGAGGGCGCCTGAAACCAGTTTTGACCGGAGAATTTCTCCAACTGTATTCAGACCGACCGCGCTTGAGCTCGCGTCCACGGCGCCCTCCCCCCTTGAACCACTGATTTGTAGCAGTCCGGGCCGAGATCGGAAATGACGCAGGGTCCGCCTAACGCCTTCTCACCCCGCAGCCGGCCCCGCCAGCAGCCGCGCGGTGCGCAAGGCGGCGAGGTCGCGGGAGCCGGTGCAGAAGCAGGCGAGGCGCAATTGCGCCAATAGCACTTCGAAATGCGCCACCACCGCCGCGGTGGAGTCCACCGCCGCCGCCAGCACGCCCGCCGCCTGCCCCACCACATCGGCGCCCAGGCGCAGCGCCTTGGCGGCGTCCACGCCGTCGCGGATGCCGCCGGAGGCGATCAGCGCGCCGTGCGGGCAGGCGGCGCGCGCCGCCACCAGTGCCGCGGCGGTGGGAATGCCCCAGTCGGCAAAGGCGGCGGCGATGGCGGCGGTGGGGCCGGACGCGCGCGCCCCTTCCACCAGCGCCCAATTGGTGCCGCCGGCCCCGGCCACGTCCACGGCGGCGACGCCGGCCTCGAACAAGGCGCATACCAGGTCCGGGGCGAGGCCGAACCCCACTTCCTTGACGACCAGCGGCACGCCACCCGTGCGGGCGAGGGTGGCGATGGCCGCCAGCACCCCGCGCCAGTCGCGGTCGCCGCCGGGCTGGATCGCCTCCTGCAGCGGGTTGAGATGGATGATGAGCCCGTCGGCGCCGATCATCTCCACCACCCGGCGCGCCGCATCCACCCCATAGCCCGTCACCAATTGCGCCCCGCCCAGATTGGCCAGCAGCAGCGCATGGGGCGCCCGCGCCCGCAGGGAGGCATCGAGGCCGTGCGCATCCCCCTGCTCCAGCGCCATCCGCTGCGAGCCCACCGCCAGGGCAATGCCCAGATGGTCCGCGGCTTCCGCCAGATGGGCATTGATGGCCAGCGCCTGGCGCGGGCCGCCGGTCATGGACGAGATCAGCACAGGCGCGCGCAAGGCCCTGCCGAGGAAGGTGGTGGTCAGGTCCACGGCGTCGAGATGCAGGTCGGGCAGGGCGCGGTGCTCGAAGCGCACCGCCTCGAAGCCGGTGCGCAGGGTGGAGGCCGCGCCCGCCGGGGCGAGCACGATGTCGATGTGATCCTGCTTGCGCTGCCAGGGATCGCTCATGACGGGGAT
The DNA here is from genome assembly GCF_943371865.1 of Azorhizobium sp. AG788. Classification (GTDB taxonomy): domain Bacteria; phylum Pseudomonadota; class Alphaproteobacteria; order Rhizobiales; family Xanthobacteraceae; genus Azorhizobium. The sequence continues at coordinate 14,976 of NZ_CALRWL010000079.1, forward strand.
CGCGTTCCAGCTGTCCGGCTTGGGCGTTCCCAAGGCCCGTCAGGTCTAGGAGGCGGGGACACCGCTGGCAAGCGCCCGGCGCCGCGCAGAAATGTGCGCCGCTGCCCTTGTTAAGCCACGAACGCCTCTTATATCCAACTCAACCCAGCAGGCACGAGGCGCCGCCGCAGCCCTAGGCGCGGCGATAAGGTGGGGGACGGACGGATGTACTCCGACCCGACCTGCACCTCGGCTGGAGTTTTCCGAACAGCCTGAATTCCTTTCAGCGCCTGATCCTTTTCAGACCGGAAGACACTGCGGCGCCTGACACGCGCCGCATCCCTCAGCCGGGTGCGCCGGCGGGACCGGACGGATGTACTCCGGCCTTGCCCGCCCCATCTGAGGGAAAGCACCAACTCAGGTTTCAGATCAGCCTTGCGAAAGGTCAGCCTGAAGCCAGCTTGGTGAGACACAGTCGAGACAACCTCAGCTCAGGCATGCAGGTGGAATACGGACGGATGTACTCCGCTTCCATCCGCTGCCCGGCTGGGGATCCTCGCAAAGCCTGATCTTCGTCCGCGTCACTGCGGGATGAAGACCACGGATCGCAGCCCCAACCTCGGCGCGCCCATGGGACCGGACGGATGTACTCCGGTCCTGTGCATGTGCTCAGTTGGGAGCTGCACCAGCGGATCGTCGCGACGCTCACCCCGTGGTGGCGCGCGGCAGTGGCTCCAGGCTCAGCAATGGCGTCGGCGGGAGACGGACGGATGTACTCCGCTCCCACCCGCGCCAGAGCTGGGGTTTGGGCCTTCAGATCGGCGCATCACCCTATCGCCCCTGCCCCATCTCCCCTGCCCCTGGCAGGATGCGGGATCGGGTGGCGGCTTCAGCAACGGCAGGTGGGAACCGGACGGATGTACTCCGTTTCCACCCGCGCCGGCGCTGGGGGCTTGCGCCGCGTCTGATCTTTGGCACGTCTGACGTCAGTGGCAGGTTTGAAAAACGAACGGCGGGGATACGGCAACACCGTATCCCCGCCGTT
>NZ_CALRWL010000080.1:0-15980 GCF_943371865.1 Azorhizobium sp. AG788
TGATCCGCGGCGGCACGCCCGCCGCCGAAAGCCGCGGGCGACGCGACACGCCTGTGGCGCGGCGCACGGGCGCTCGGCTCTGCCGAACCCGAGCGCCCGCAGATGACAGCCGGCGGGCCGGACAGGCGGCACGGCTGCGGACTCCCAAAGGCGAGGACGGCCACACGGCAGATCCAAGGACGGCCCCATGAGTCATCTTCCCACGCAATTGCTGCCGATCCTGCGCGCGCCGCCGGCGCCTCTTCCGGCCGCGGCGGCGCTCGGCGCACATGTCCGGGCGGAGCCGTCCGCGGCAATCCCCACAGCGGATGACGGCGAGCCCAAGGCGCCCCAGCCGGCGTTGAACGACAATCGGCTCGAGGACCGCGCAGGGCTCGACCACGCGGGGCCGGGCGCCGGCCTTGACCTCGGCGCCAGCGCCGATGTCGCTGAGGAGAATGCACTCCCCACGGTGCCGCCGCAGACCGCCGCACCCGCCGCCATGGTGCTGTCCCACGCGTTGCGCGCAGTCATGCCGGCAGAGACCCCACCACCGTTCAGCCCCGCGCAACACCAGTGGCTGAAGGGCCTGGGGGCAGATCTTCTGGCCTTGCCGTCCCTGACACCCGAGGCTGCGGCCGATGTCGCCCTCCTGCTGGCGGCACGGGGGCTGCACGGCGATGATACCCCCTGGCATAAGCCACGTCTGCCGCTGGACGCCCGCATGCTGCTGGCCGAGGGCCGGCCGCTGGCGCGGCGGATGATGGCGGCGCTGGCACAGCAGGATTGCCGCCAATGCGGCTACATCTGCGAGAGCTATGCGCAGGCCATTGCCGGCGGAGTGGAAACCCGGCTCGACCTGTGCGCGCCCGGCGGCAAGGATACCGTCCGCATGCTACGCGCCCTTGCCACCGAGGCCGCGGGCGGGGCCATCGCTTTCGATGCGCAGGCCCATCGGCTCGCGGCCCAAGCGCCCGCACCGCGCGAGACCCGCACCGGCTATGATCGCGACAGCCCGGTGACCGTGGCCATGAAATGCCGGCGGCGTCTCACCCGCGCGGCGTCGCAGAAGGCCGTCTATCATGTGGAGCTGGATCTCGCCGGCAGCGGGCTGGAGCATCTGCCCGGCGATACGCTGGGCATCTATCCCGAGAACGACCCCGCGCTGGTGGATGCGGTCCTGGCCGCTCTGCAGGCCCCGCCCGGTCTGCGCGTCTCCGGCCGCCCCCTGCGCGATATCCTCACCCTGTGCGTCTCCCTGGGCACCGCCCCCGATGCCCTGTTCAGCCTGATCGCCTGCCTCACCGGCGGCGAGCGGCGGCAGAGGGCCAAGCGCCTCGCCAGCGGCGATGACCCCGCCGCCGCCGACCTCGATGTGCTGGCCGCCCTGGAGCGCTTCCCCGGCGTGCGGCCGGACCCGGAGGCCTTCGTGGAGAGCCTCGACCCGCTCCAGCCCCGGCTCTATTCCATCGCCTCCAGCACCCGCGCCCAGCCGGGCGTGGTGGCTCTCACGGTGGATCACCTGCGCTACAGCATCGACGGCAGGCCCCGCAGCGGCGTCGCCTCCTCCTGGCTGACCGAGCGGGCGCCGGTGGGCACGCGGTTCCGCGCCTTTCTGCAATCGACGCCGCATTTCCGCCTGCCGGAGGCGCGGGATGTGCCGATCATCATGATCGGCCCCGGCACCGGCATCGCGCCGTTCCGCGCCTTTCTCCAGGAGCGCCGCGCACGTTGCGAGAGCGGCCCGGCCTGGCTGTTCTTCGGCCACCGCCGTCAAGCGGAGGATTATCTCTATGAGGACGAACTGCGCGCGTTCCGCGCCCAGGGGGTGCTCACGCATTTGTCCCTGGCTTGGTCCCGCGACGGCGACCGGAAAACCTATGTGCAGGACCAGCTGATCGAACAGGGCGAAGAGCTGTGGGACTGGCTGTTCGACGGTGCCCACATCTATGTGTGCGGCGATGCCGAACGCATGGCCCCGGACGTGGAACGCGCCCTGCTCGCCATCATCGCCGATCATGGCAACCGCGACGATGACGCCGCAGCCGCCTATCTGGATGGGCTGAAAGCCGCCGGTCGCTATCATCTGGACGTCTACTGACGCACACGGGCGGCCGCGGCGATCCGCGCCCGGTCGCCGCGTCCTCCTGATCGGCGCAACGCTATTTCAGAAACTCTCCCTGAAACAGCGCGAGCTTCTCCGGCGTATCCAGCCCCACGCCCACCGGCCATTTCCGGGCATAGAAGAACGTCTTCACATCCCGTGTCACGTCGCGGCCGCGGATGTACCACCGCTCTACCCCATCGGGGCCGATGATCGCCGGCCCTTCGCCGCGATGGACCAGCTTGTCTTCCACCCACATCCGGGTATCCGCATAGAGATAGCAGCCCGCCATGCGGGACATGTCGTCCTGGTTGCGCTCCTCAACCACGATCATTTCACTCATGTCACGCTCCCACGCCGTCGCCGACCACGGTCCGGTGCCGCGGGCGAAGCCAAGGCTGCCGTGCAAGAAGTGTGCGCGCCGCAGAGACGGCACCAACCTTGCTTGGGAGAGACGTCCCCCCGGCTGAGGTGCCCCCATGAGCTTCGCGTTTCCCCCGGCCCCGGTGATCGCCATTCCGGCCATGTCCAGCAAGGCGTTCCCGGTGCGGCACGTCTATTGCGCCGCCGGCAATTATCCCGGCGGAGCGCCCGCAGAGCCGGCCTTCTTCATGAAGCCGGCGCTCTCCATCCTGCCCAATGGCGCCAGCCTGCCGTTTCCGCCTGCCACGGCGGCCTTGCAGGCGGAGGTCTCGCTGGTGGTGGCCCTCAATCTCGGCGGCCGCAACATCCCCGAGGATCAGGCCATCGATTATATCTTCGGCTATGCGGTTGGCCTCGACATGACCCGCAGCGATCTCCAGGCCAGCGCCCAGGCGCAAGGCGGACCGTGGGACATGAGCAAGAGCTTCGACGGGGCGGCGCCGCTCTCCGCCATCACCCCGGAATTCTATTCCGGCATCGTCGCCAAGGGCGCGATCACCCTGTCGGTGAACAATAGCGTGCGTCAATCCAGCGACCTCGGCGACATGCAGCGCACCGTTCCCCAGCTCATCAGCGCCCTGTCGCGGCTGGTCGAGCTGCAACCGGGCGACCTGCTGTTCACCGGCAGCCCTGGTCCGATCGCGGTGAGCGCGGGCGACCGCCTGGAGGCCAACGTCGCTGGCCTTGAGCCTTTGCTCATCACCATCCGCTGAACGCGACCTGGCCGTCTCAGGCCGGCACGGTCCCGGGCTGGGTGAGCGGGACCTGCCCGAGGCTGGCAGTGTTATAGCCCTCCTCACGGAGTACCTGCTGAACGGCGGGGCGCGCCAGCATGCGGCGATAATGCGCCGCGATCCGCTCCGGCAATGGCAGGGCCAGCTTATCCGCCCAGAATTCCAGATAGAACAGGATCGGATCGGCCGCCGAGAAGGTGCCTCCCAGATAGGGGCCCTCCTCCAGCGCGGCATCGAGCACCGCAAAGCCGGTGCGCACGATCTCGCGCCCCAGCGCCCGCACCGCATCGTGGTCGGCGCCATTGCGGGTGAAGCTACTGGTGGCGAACAGGCGGGCAAAGCCCTGGCCGTGCACGGTTCCGGTCATATAGGCCATGGCCTCGATCAGCCGAGTCTGGCGCTCCGCATCCTCCGGCCACAGCCCGGCGCGGGGATGGGTGCGGGCGAGCCAGAACGCAATGGCCATCACCTCGGTCAGCGCCGTGCCGTCGCGGCGCACCAGGGTGGGAATGGTCGATTTTGGATTGATCGCGACATAGTCCGGCTTGAAATGGTCGCCCGCCGGCAGGTTCACCACCGTGACCTGGAACACCTCTTCCAGCTCCTCCAGCAGGATATGGATGCCGGTGGAGCACGATCCGGGGGTCATATAGAAGGTCATCACGGCCATGGCGGGGCTCCGGCGGACAAAAGGACGGGCCCGCCGTTGCGGCCGGGCGGCATGCTTCATGCAAATATCGGGACATCTGGATTTTGGGCGCGCCCTCCTGGGGCATGTCCGACAGGGAGCGTCGCGTTTGCGACGGAACGCACATGGCCATCGACCTCAATGCCCCCTGGACCAAGGCGGATGTGAGCGCCCTTCTGGCCTCCGTCGCCGACGACCGCAGCTGGCGGCTGGAAGTCAGCGCCGCCGGGGTGGCGCAGTTGCACGACCTCACGGTGGTGCCGGACGCCGCCTATGAGGATGGGCTGCACTGCTGCTTCGAGATCTGGGAGGAAGGCACCGATTTCGTCGGTCCCGGCGCCGCTTCCGACAGCCAATTGTGCGGCAAGCTGGAGCGCCTCTTGCGAGAGAACTACCCGGTGCTGAAAGGCCCGCGCACCCTCTCCGCCCTCTGAAGGCGCACGCGCGAGCATGGGGCGCAAGGACATGTCAGAGGCAACGGAACCGCCCATGTCGAAGGACAAGATCGAGGTCTTCGTCATCTGCCGCACCGACGAGATCTGGCCCGGGGAAGCCAAGGCGTTCAGCCTGTCGCGCCGCACCGCCGAGGGCGAGGTGCGGCCATTTCCCATTGTCATCACCCGCGTCGGGGCGCGCAATTTCTACGGCTATGTCAATGTCTGCCCGCACGAGCACAGTTGGCTGAACTTCAATGCCGGCACCTTCTTGACCGCCGATGGCAAGGCCCTGCAATGCGGCCGCCATGGCGCGCAGTTCGACATCGCCAGCGGCCTGTGCGTGGCGGGCAAATGCGCCGGCCAGAGCCTGACGCCCTTGGCGCTGGCGGTGATCGCCGGCGATGTCTGCCTATGCGGCGAGCCGCTGGTGGCGGACGAGCGCACCGAGGTCGCCAATGAGTATGACGACACCATGGAAATCATGATCCATCCCGGCTGAGCTTATGCTCAGTGCGTGCGAGAGGGAAGAGACTGCCAATGTTGGAGCAGGCGCAAGCGGACTGCCGGTTCTTCGTATCCTATAGCGGCGTGAAGCTGCCCTTCACATTGGTCAATCCCATTGCCCCGGACGCACTGTCGAACCGCAACACCTTCATCCGCGCTTACTTCGACCCGGAGGGCCGGCTGAGCGGTTTCGACAAGCTGGTCTATGGCGAAGTGGAACTCTCGCACCGCTACGACTATCACCCCGGCGGCGGTCTCAGCCGCGCCGAGATCGTGATGCTCGACGAGGAGCCGGCCACGCTGCGCTTCGATGCAGCCGGCCTGCCGCTGCCGACCTTGTGAACCGCCAGCCGCCGGGAGAACCGCCCATGACCGTCGCCCAGCTCATCGCCGCTCTGTCGAAGATGCCCAATGAGGCCGTTGTGCTGATGGAGAGCGATGGCGGCCTGTCGCGGGTGGATGCACTCGACTTCATCGACGACCAGGGCCCCGGCGCCCCGGCGGAGGTGATCCTGCTGCCCAGCATGGACGAATAGACACGCCGATGGACCCTCTGGCGACCGGCTTGAAGCCCCCTCCCCCGCAGCCGGACGACGCGGTGCGCCTCCCGGAGGCGCGCAACCATCTGGGGGACGAGACCAGCCCCTATCTGCTCCAGCACCAGGACAATCCGGTCCACTGGCATGTGTGGGGTCCGCAAACACTGGCCAAGGCGAAGGCGCTGGACAAGCCGATCCTGCTCTCCATCGGCTATGCCGCCTGCCATTGGTGCCATGTGATGGCCCATGAGAGCTTTGAAAATCCCGAGACCGCCGCACAGATGAACGCCCTCTTCCTTCCGGTGAAGGTGGACCGGGATGAGCGGCCGGACCTCGACGCCATCTACCAGAGCGCGCTCGGCCTGCTGGGCCAGAGCGGCGGCTGGCCGCTGACCATGTTCCTCACTCCCGACGGCGAGCCCTATTGGGGCGGCACCTACTATCCGCCCGAGCGGCGCTATGGCCGCCCCGCCTTCTCCGAGATCCTCGCCCGGACCGCCCAGGTGTACCGCGCAGGGGAAGATACGCTGCACAAGAACACCCAGGTGCTGCGCGATGGCCTCAAGGCCCTGTCCGCCCCCGCGTCCGCGTCCGACACCCTCTTGACGCCACAGCGCTTGGACGACGTGTGCGATGCCCTGCTCGCCTTGATGGACCCGGTGGAAGGGGGCGTCGGGCAGGCACCGAAATTTCCCCATTCCCCGGTACTGGCGCTGCTGTGGCGAGGCTATAAGCGCACCGGCAACACCAAGCTACGGGATGCGGTCCTGCTCACCCTGGAGCGCATGTCCCAGGGGGGAATCTATGACCATCTGGGCGGCGGCTACGCCCGCTACGCCACCGACACCAGTTGGCTGGTGCCGCATTTCGAGAAGATGCTCTACGACAACGCCCAGTTGCTGGAACTGCTGACCTGGGCGTTCCAGGATACCGGCAATCCGCTCTATGCGGAACGGGTGCGCGAGACCGTAGGCTGGCTGCTGCGGGAGATGCGGGTGGAGGATGCCGCCTTCGCCGCGGCGCTCGATGCCGACAGCGAGCATGAGGAAGGCAAATTCTACGTCTGGACCGCCGCCGAGGTGGATGCCCTGCTGGGGCCGGACGCGAAGGCGTTCAAGGCCCATTACGATGTCCACCGCATCGGCAATTGGGATGGCAAGTGCATCCTCAACCGCTCGGAACATCCGGGCCCCGTCGCACCGGAGGTGGAAGCGCGCCTCGCCGCTGGCCGCGCCATCCTGCTGGCCGCCCGGGACGGCCGCGTGCGCCCCGGGCGCGACCACAAGGTGCTGGCGGACTGGAATGGTCTTGCCATCGCCGCTTTGTGCCTCGCCGGCAGCGTATTCGAGCGACCGGAGTGGATCACCGCCGCACAAGAGGCCTTCGCCTTTGTGCGCGCGCGCATGACCGGCGCCGACGGACGCCTCATGCATTCCTGGTGCGACGGCCGTACCCATCCCGGCACGCTGGACGATCACGCCGCCATGAGCCGCGCCGCCCTGGCCCTCCATCAAGCCACCGGCGAAGGTGCCTATCTGGCGCAGGCCGAAGCCTGGGTGGCTGACCTCGAGGCGCGCTTTGCGGATCGGGATCGGGGCGGCTATTTCTTCACACCGCTGGACGCGTCCGACCTCATCGTGCGGCTGCGCAGCGCCCATGACCACGCCACGCCCTCCGGCAATGGGCGGATGGTGGAGGTGCTCGCCACCCTATCGCTGCTCACCGGCACGCCTGCCTACGGGGAACAGGCCGACCGGCAGATCGCCGCCTTCGCCGGGGAGGTGGCGCGCAATGCCATTCCTTTGGCCGGCTTCCTCTCGGGGCTCGACATGCGGCTCCACGGGGTGCAGATCGTGCTGCGCGCGGGGGATGGGCTGGAGGCTTTGCTGCGGGCGGTGGCGCAGGTCAGCCTGCCCAATCGCGTCGTCACCGTGCTGGCGGCCGATGCGGTCCTGCCCGAAAGCCATCCGGCGACAGGCAAGACGGCGATCGCCGGCCAAGCCACCGCTTACGTCTGCATCGGCGAAACCTGCTCGCTGCCGGTGACCGACCCCACTGCGCTGCTCCGCCTGCTGGCGGCTCGGCCTGAACCGTTTCGTGAACCGGGAGCCGCATGATGTCCGACGCCGAAGTTCAAATTTCCATGTTCGACCGCATCGGCGGCCCGGTCACCGTGGACCGGTTGGTGGAGTCGTTCTACCAGCGCATGGACACGCTCCCCGAGGCGCGCACCATCCGCGCCATGCACGCGCCCGACCTCGGGCAGGTCAAAAGCGTGCTGAAGCGCTACCTCACCGAATGGACCGGCGGGCCGAAGCTCTATTCGGTAGAGAAGGGCCATCCGCGCCTGCGCCAGCGGCACCTGGGTTTCGCCATCGGCGATTCCGAGCGCGATGCCTGGCTCACCTGCATGCGCGGGGCGCTGGAGGAGACCGTGGCCGATGCCGCCGCCCGCAGCGACATGGACGCCGCCCTCACCAAGCTCGCCGACTGGATGCGCAACACTGCCGGCAATCCGCACGACACCGGCGCCGGGCGTCCCTGAGCGGACGTCGGCGGCGGCGAGGCGTTAAAGCGGCAGGCCGAAGAAGTCCTCCTCGGCCCCGCCCCAGGCGGTGTGCAGCGCCAGCCCTGCCTGCCAGCGCGCCAGCTCACTTGTATCCGCCACCCGGTGACTGATGGTGCCGACCGGATTGTCCGCCAGCAGATAGGTCTTGCCGTTGCGCAGGAAGCGCTGGAGATCCTTGGTGTCCATCGGCCGCACCACACAGCGGGGGGCCTCGTCGATCAGGATTGTGGTGGGAAGCATCTTTGGTGCCCTCCGGTCGAGACCATGTGCGGCGCATGTGGGTGGGCCGTCCATGCTGCAAGTGGTTTGTCTCCGGCGCGCAAGCTCAGAGCCCCTCGTCCGGCCGGCCCCAGGGATGGGAGCCGGGCACCAGCGGCGCGGTGATGCCGGCCTTGGCGATATCCTCCAGGCTTTTGTAGAAGGTGGCCTCGTGCATCAGCATGCCGCTGGGGGTGGTGATCGCCACATAGCGCGCCACCGGATCCGCCTCACACAAATAGCCGCCGCCGGGATCGGTGGTGGCGCGGGTGTTGCCGTTCCAATCCACGAAGAAGCCCGCAATCGCCGTCATGGTGTCCCTCATGTGGCTGGCGCGCAGTCCCGCGCCGGACCCTGTCCGTAGCAAAATGCTTGCCGCGCGGCCCCTTGCGCCCGCGCGGCGTCCTGGATGCCAAAAGCCCGTGCGATGTCGGATCCCGGACACCACGGGCCATCCCGGCGTCGCCTTTGTCTCAAGCCCCACACCTTCCGGCGCGGCTAAAGCGGCGGACCGAGGTCGTCGCCTTCCGGCTTCTTGGACTTTTTCTTTTCCGGCTTGGCCTGCGCATAATTGCCCGAATTCTTCAGGGCGATCGGCCCTTGTCCCTCGACATATTGCGAGACCCAGAACAACGTCCGCTCGAAGGCCAGGGCACTGGCCTGCGGCTGGAAGGTGGGGCGGTCTTCGCAGGTGAAGCCGTGCGTGGCGCCCGCATAGGTGAAGGCGCTCACATCCGGGCGGCTCTCGCGGAACTGGCCCACCAGTTCCGCCGGCATCAGCGGATCGTTTTCGGCAAAATGCAGCAGGGTGGGCAGCCTGCGCTTGGCCCCCGCCTCGCCCACCACGCCGGCGGCGTAGTAGCCGATGACACAGGCCACATCGCGCAGATGGTTGGCGCCCACATAGGCCAGATAGCCGCCCCAGGAAAAGCCGACCACCGCCACCTTGCCGACAGCCCGGCCCACATCCACGGCGGCCTGGATATCCGCCAAGGTGCGGTCGAGCCCGATCTGCTCCACCAGGGCAACGCCGGCGGCAAAGCCTTCCTCATCGGCGGAGATCTGCACGCCGGGCTCGACCCGGTCGAACAAGGCCGGCGCGATGGCCACATAGCCATGCGCGGCAAAGGCGTCGGCCACCTTGCGGATATGGGCGTCCACCCCGAACAATTCCTGGATCACCACCACAGCCCCCTTGGGGGTGCCCTGGGGATCGGCGCGATAAGCGGAAATGGACTGGCCGTCATCGGTGATAATGTTGATCATGACACCCTCACATCTCGTCGTGTCTTGCGGGCGGCAAGACATCCATGGGTTTTCGACGATCTATGCTGGTGTCGATGCAGATAAGAGGCCAGTTCTCCGCGCCTTGATCCCCGAGATTGAGATCACGCCTCAGAAAGACACCGGCATGGCGACGCGCGCTGCCGAGCATGGGGACAGTCCCCGCGATCCGCGGCGTCATCGCCCTTGATCGGGTTGGAGGGCCTACAGCAACCCCAGTTCCAGTTGAACCTCTTCGGACATGCGCGAGGTGTCCCAGGGTGGATCGAAGACCAGGTTGACCTTCACCGGCCCGATGCCGTCCACCGCGCAGACCGCCTTCTGCACCCAGCTGACCATCTCCCCCGCCACGGGACAGCCCGGCGCAGTCAAGGTCATGTCGATCTCGACGCCGTTTTCCGGCTGCAGGTCGATGCGGTAGATCAGGCCGAGATCGTAAATGTTCACCGGAATTTCAGGGTCATGCACGGTGCGCAGCGCGGCGATGACCGCCTCGGTGGTCTCTTCCGCGCCGGCACCGGCGGGCAGGTGAAGAGGGACAAGGCCCTCGGCCTCCGGCTGTGGGTCGGCGCTGTGATCATAGCTCGCGGAGTCATCGTATTTTATCATCGCCATCCGCCTCCTGACGGCCTGCCCGCTCTGCCCCCCTCTCGGCGCTTTGCGGAACAGCCACGGGAAAAACGATCACCCTCCAGCGTCCCCCGATGTGTCGCAGAATTCCGGCCCAAGGCTTGAACTCCAGACGGGGCAAGATCCTGAACCGTGCGGCATCCCTGTTGGGGGATGCTGTGCAAGGCCGGTGCCAGCCGCGCGCGCCCTCAGCCCAAGCCCTCCGCAAGGGCCGCCACCACCGTCCAGCCGACGGCGCCAGTGGGATCGAGATGCTTGAGCGCGGTGAGCTTGGCCTGCGCCTCCCCGCGCTGGTCCTGGCGCAAATGGATGAACGCCAAGGCTTTCAGGGTATAAAGCGCGAACCGGCCGGGGCCTTCCGGCAGGCGGTCCCCCGCCTGCCAGTTGCGCCAGTCCGCATCCCAACCCGCCTGCCGGGCGGATTCCCGCAAGCCCGCTTCCGCCGCCGCCTGGGCTTGATCCAGGCGGCCTTGATAGGTGTGGATCTTGTAGAGGCAGAAATAGGTCGGCAGTTCCGTGGGCGCAGCGGCGAGCGCCTGGCGGAACAAGCCGTCGGCGCGGGCATGGTCGACGCGATAGGCGGCCACGCCCTGCTGCAGCAGCGCATCGATGGCTTCCGGAAGATCGCCGAAATTGATCGGGTCGCGGTCAGGGAAGAGATCGGTCATGGACAGCGGAAATGCAAGACCGGGGCCGCCGGGCAACGCCCAACGATCAGGGCCGCAGCGCCATCCCTTCCGGGCGATTGTCGTGTCGGGTGTCGGACGTCCGACATGGGACCTGGCCCGTCTGTCGTGCCCGGAACGACCCCACCGGCCCAGATCCCATTGTGGCGCGGCATCATGCCGGGGGCCGCCATCCCACCGCTCCGCTGCCCCGGTTGGTTTGAACCTTGCAAGACCATGGCGAATGGAGCGCGGCAGGCGGATCCGCCACCCGCGAGCGCCGATGCGCGCTCCAAGTCTGGATCATATGGAGCAGGACCATGGCGATGGTAGGGTCTGAGATCGAGCGTCTCATCCAGCAGGCCTTCCCCGACGGGCAGGTGCTGGTGATGGACCTGGCCGGCGATGGCGATCATTACGCCGCGCGGGTGACCTCGGCGCAGTTCAAGGGCAAGAGCCGAGTGCAGCAGCACCAGATGGTCTATGCGGCCCTCCAGGGCCACATGGGCGATGCCCTGCATGCCCTGGCCCTGGAAACCATCATTCCGGCCTGATGCCCGTCGCCGGCGCTGCCTCGGCGCCGGCCAATCGCCGTCTCACATTTGCAAAGGACATTCCCATGGCTTCGCCCACCACCGACCGCATCAACGCCCTCATCTCCACCCACGACGTGGTGCTGTTCATGAAGGGCCAACCCGCCGCCCCGCAGTGCGGCTTCTCCGGCGCCGTGGTGCAGATCCTCTCCCGCCTGGAGATCCCGTTCCACAGCGTCGATGTGCTCGCCGATCCGCAGATCCGCGAGGGCATCAAGAGCTTCTCCAACTGGCCCACCATCCCGCAGCTGTTCCTGAAGGGCGAGTTTGTCGGCGGATGCGACATCGTGCGGGAAATGGCCGCCTCGGGCGAATTGACCGCCATGCTGGCGGACAAAGGCATCACCGCCGGCGCGCTCTGAGGTCCGCTGGCCCCGGGCGCCTCAGGCGCCGGGGGCCGCATCCGACGGGAGCACCTGGCGAGCCGGGCGCAGCAGCGCCAGGCATTCCCGCGTGCCCGCCAGGTCCAAAGCCGTAAAGCCGTCGAGGGTCTCCAGGCTGGCATCGGCGCCGCGGGCCAGCAGATGGGCCACCACCCCATCCAATCCGGCCGAGGCGGCATAGATCAGCGCCGTGGCGCCACTGTCATTCCGATGGTCGATGTCAGCCCCTGCGGCCAGCAGCTGGTCGATCACCGCCAGATGGCGCCCGACGCAGGCGAGCCACACAGCGGTGTTGCCGTCCCCATTGCGGGCATTCGGAGGTGCGCCCGCCGCCAGCAGGCGCCGCACGATCTCGCCGTCGCCGCCATGGGCGGCGATCATCAGCGGCGTGGCCTGGTTGGCCAGCACCGCATCTCCCGACGCAAAGCCTTTTTCCGCCAACCATGGGGCCAGAGCCGGGTCCATTGCCGCCTGTGGGGCCGCACGCATGCGCCAGGCCTCATAACCGCCATCGAGGCTGTAAACCTCGGCAAAGCCGAAGTCGGAAAAGGTCTGCGCATAGTCCTGGCTGGCATTGCCATGGTAGCAATAGATCAGGATCGGGCGGTGCTTGGGCGTCCCGCCGATGAGCCCCGACAGATTGGCATGTGAAGTGCGCACCGCGCCATCCATATGGGCGGCTGCGTAGCTGTCAGGATCACGGGTATCCAGCACGAGCACATCGGCGCGCTGAAGCACCGCCTCCGCTTCCGCGAGGCCGATGCGGCGGAATGGACTGCGCTGTCTCATGGGGTCGGCTCCGCAACAGGCGCGTCCGGCGAGCGACCGGGATAGGCCGGCAAGGTGAGGATGCGGTCATCCACGAGGGCGCGGCCCACGGTGAAGTGGTAGATCGCCTGGAATTGCAACGTCCCGAGGCCCAGCAGTTCGTGCAAGGCATCGTCGAAGAAGCAGCCGATGCCGGTGCCGCGCAGGCCGATGGCTTCCGCCTCCAGATAGAGCACATGCCCCAGCAGGCCGGCCTCCCACTGCACGTGGCGATAGCGCCACGGCTCCGGCTCCACCAGCGGGGCAAACTCTCCCAGCAGGCTGAGGGCAAAACAGCTATCGCCGGCGATGGCCTGATGGCAGTTGATGGTGCGGGCCACGCCGCGCGTATCGGCCTCCACCAATCGCACCAGAGGCAGATGCGCCGGCGCGCCGCTCACCGGCGCCCAGGTGAAATCCGCCCGCAACGCTGCCCGCAGCGCGGGCACCGCGCGCGGATGGCGCGGCAGCGCATAGAGCCCCGGCGCCAGCCCCTCCACCCGATGTACGAACAGCACCGGATGCACGCGGGGGTCGTTGGGCCATAGATCCCAGGGCGCGCCATCGCGCGGCAGCAGGGCATCCAGCAGGCCAAAGAAATCGGCCATAGACATGGAAAAACGGCTGTCGAAGCGCTGCGCGCTGCGGCGGTTTCGCAGCACATCTTCGGCCAGCACGTCACCCGCCGGATGGGGCGGCGGATAGACCACGGGCGTCGCCGGCACCGACATCGCCCCGCTGGGCGCCGTGGCCCGGCTCACCTCCTCGATGATCGGCCAGCGATAGAGCGGATGCGGGTCGAGACGATTGGCCCGGCCGGCCCAGGCGCCCGCCGCAAGCCCGACCGGTGGCGCGGTCGCGGGACGGCACGGTGGGCCGATGGCCAGCAGGACGTCGGCATCCTCCCGCTCCACGCCGGAAAAATCGCCGGCCCGATCCAGCCCCATAAGAGCGGAGAGCGTCTTTCCGTCCAAGCCGGGCACCACCTGCGCGGTCCAGCCCAGAGCCGCGGCGGCAAAACGCAGCGCGCCTAGCGCATGGCCGATGTCCAGCTGGCAATAACGGAACGCCCGCTCGCCATATTTCCACGCCTCGCGCCAATGGATGGAACTGAGCCCCACCCATAGCCTCGCCGCACCATCGGCCGGCACGGTGGCGGCGCAGCGCTGCTCCAGCCCATGGTCGCGGCTGAGATAATGGTGCACCCCATCCGCCAGCCCCGGCACGCCGGCGGCCAGCACATAGGCTTCGGTGGGGTGCAGATTGCCGCTGGAGGGATTGCAGCGCACCGCCCAGCGGTCCGGCCCCAGTTCCTTCCAGGCGGACAGCGCCAGAGACAGTTCCAGCAACTGGCCAATGGATGCCAGGGTCAGGGGAGCTGGCGCCACCGCGCCCGGCATCCCAAGGTCCGCGAAACGGGCCGCGAGGCCTTGCGCGCTCAATGGAAGCGGGGTCTGCGCACTGCCGGAAAAGACCCGAAACGGATCGGGCTGCATGTCCCAGTCCAACGTCTCCGGCCCAGCCGCGTAGCGCTTCAGTGTATGCTTGGTGCGCCCGTGATAGGCCAGGGCCAGCGGCACGGGCTCCGCAGCGACGACGGCCGTGTCGGTCATGTCATAGCCCCTACCCTCATTCCGGCTCAGGGCACGGGCCGGCGATGGGACGGCTGCATCCCTCCGCAAGCGCACGTTCCGCTTCCAGGAGATCGGTGACCGGCGCGCGGTCGAAGCCGGCGCAACGCACGCCATCCGCCTCCACCAAGGGGCGACGAATGAGCAGCGGATCATCGAGCATCAGGGCGAGGGCTGCATCTGCGTCCAGCGTCTCCGGCAAGACGGCGCCCGCCTTGATCCGCGGCGCCGCCGGATTGAACCAGCTGACCACCGGCGTCGCACCGAAGAAGCTGCGTAGGCGCGCGGCGGTCCAGGGCTCGGTGAGGAGGCTATGCGCCTCCACCCGATGCCCGGCCTGCTCGAGCAGCCGCTTCTGGCGGGCATTGGTGCCGCAGCCCGGCTTCTCATAAAACAGCACAGTGGTCACGGCGCGGCCCTACTTGAACATGCCGAGCTGGATGATCGGCGCCGCGCCGCCCCGACCCAGGATCGTATCCACCTTCTTGCGCACCGCCTCCAGGGTGAGCGGCTTCACCAACGCCCCATGGGCCCCGGCCTTCATGCCCTCCACCGCCACCGCCTCGTCGGCCTTGGCGCAGACGATCAGGATCCGCACGCCGGGAAAGGCGGCGTTGATCTCGCCGATGATCCCGGTGCCGCGCGCCGCCAGGAACGATACGCCCAGCAGCAGGACATCGGGCTTCAACCAGCCGACGCCCTTCTCATAGGCATCCTCGAGGCTGGCGATCTCGTGGGTTTCGATTTCATCGTGCAGCATGAATTGCAACGCCGCGCGGGTGATCTCGTCATCATCCACCACGAACACCCGCCGCTGGTCCACTGCCTTTGACGTCTCGACACCGATCTGCATGGGAGCCTCGCTGCACTGCCGCCGGGCCTCTGCGCCCGGGTCCGCCTCTGGCAGAAGCAAGTTCCGTTCCGCCCGCGCCATCTCACACAATGCGAGCGATCATCGGCGCGTTCTGCCCCGCATTCGCGGGCATCCGCAGGCGCGGCGCCGCAGGTCTGCGTGTTTCATTTCGGACAGGTCGGCACGCCCTGTCCGGTTCGAGACACGGCGAAACCACCGAGCGGAACTCAAAAATGACGATAAATATCAATCGCTTATGAAATTCAATAAAATGGCACGGTCGTTGCTGATGAGTATCCTGCACGGCGAGTGAGGGCTGAGTACACGCAGACGCGACGACGAGCGATGTGCTCCTTCCCGTAACCGGCGAGCCTGTTTGTGAGCGAGGAACACACGTGCACGCGAGCACGTGGTGATCATTGGCAATCGGTTCGAAGGAAACCAATCATGTCGTCCCTACGACAAATCGCATTCTACGGTAAGGGAGGTATCGGCAAGTCCACCACCTCCCAGAACACCTTGGCCGCACTCGCCGAGATGGGTCACAAGATCCTCATCGTCGGCTGCGACCCCAAGGCCGACTCCACCCGCCTCATCCTCCACGCCAAGGCCCAGGACACCATCCTCAGCCTGGCCGCTGCCGCCGGCAGCGTCGAGGATCTGGAGCTGGAAGAGGTGATGAAGGTCGGCTATCGCGACATCCGTTGCGTGGAGTCCGGCGGGCCTGAGCCCGGCGTCGGCTGCGCCGGCCGCGGCGTCATCACCTCCATCAACTTCCTGGAGGAGAACGGCGCCTACGAAGACATCGACTATGTCTCCTACGACGTGCTCGGCGACGTGGTGTGCGGCGGTTTCGCCATGCCCATCCGCGAGAACAAGGCGCAGGAAATCTACATCGT
>NZ_CALRWL010000081.1:0-13588 GCF_943371865.1 Azorhizobium sp. AG788
CAAGCACGGCATCGCCGGCCTGACCAAGGTGGTGGCGCTGGAAACCGCCACCTTCGGCATCACCTGCAACGCCATCTGTCCCGGCTATGTGTGGACCCCGCTGGTGGAAAAGCAGATCCCCGACACCGCCAAGGCCCGCGGCATGACCGAGGAGCAGGTGAAGAAGGACGTGCTGCTGGCCGCCCAGCCCACCAAGGAATTTGTCACGGTGGAAGAAGTGGCGGCGCTGGCGGTGTTCCTGGCGGGCGACAATGCCCGCTCCATCACCGGCTCCATGCAGCAGATCGACGGCGGCTGGGTGGCCGAGTGAGCCATCCGACCCGGCCATGAGCCGGCGCGGCCGCCCCAAGAGCATCAGCCTCGCCCTCCAGGGCGGAGGCGCCCATGGCGCCTTCACCTGGGGGGTGGTGGATCGCCTCCTGGAGGAGGAGGGGCTGGTGATCTCCGGCATCTCCGGCACCAGTGCCGGGGCCATGAATGCGGTGGTGCTGGCCTCGGGCCTGGCCAAGGGCGGCGTGGACGAAGCCCGCGCCGCCTTGAGCCATTTCTGGCGCGACGTCTCCCGCGACGGCCATATGTCGCCGCTGCAGCGCACCGCCTTCGACCGGCTGCTGGGCACTTGGTCCCTGGCCAAGAACCCGGCCTATCTGGCGATGGATGTGGCCTCGCGGTTTCTGTCGCCTTATGACTTCAACCCGCTCAACATCAATCCGCTGCGCGACATCCTGATCGCCCATGTGGATTTCGAGGCCATCCGCGCCTCGGATGTGAAGGTGTTCGTCTCCGCCACCAATGTCCGCACCGGGCGCGCCCGCATCTTCGGCCATGAGGAGATGTCGGCGGAAGCGGTGATGGCCTCCGCCTGCCTGCCGCAACTGTTCCAGGCGGTGGAGATCGACGGCGTGCCCTATTGGGACGGCGGCTATATGGGCAATCCGCCGCTGTTCCCGCTCTATGAGCAGACCGAGGCGGACGACATCGTCCTGGTGCAGATCAACCCGATCCTGCGCGAGGAGACGCCCCGCACCGCGGCGGAAATCCAGAACCGCATCAATGAGATCACCTTCAACGCCTCGCTGCTGGCGCAGCTGCGGGCCATCGACCATGCCTCCCAGCTCATCGAGCAGGGGCTGCTGACCCGCTGGACGCTCGGCGGCTCCAGCTTCCGCCGGGTGCGGCTGCATCGGGTGGGCGGGGCAGAACAGCTGGCGGATCTCGATTTGTCATCCAAGCTGAACCCGGAATGGGCCTTCCTGCAGCATCTGCGCGATGTGGGCCGCGCCGCCGCCGACGACTTCCTCACCGCGCATTATGACGACATCGGCCGCCGCAGCACCCTGGACCTGCGGCTGGAACTGGCGGACGACTGATCGTCTGAGGGTCCGCCGCACCCGCACGGGGCGCGGCGATGTCAGGCGCGCAGCGGGGGAGGCTCAGTCCTGCCCGCGGGAATCCTTGATGGCCTGGGCCGTGGCGACGAACTTGGTCACCCGGCCCGCCTCGCCCACGCGGCCGATGGCATCCACCCGGGTTTTTTCCTTCGCATGCATGCCCTCATTGGCGCGGAAGCCGGCGTCGGGATGGTGCGGCCCGCCGGCCGCCCGCTTCAGCTCCAGGGCCCGCCGGGCGCTGGAAACCAAAGCGTCGCGGGCCTCCTTGTCGGCGCGGCGCACCGCTTCCTTGCGAGCGCGGGTGAGCGCGTCGGTGAGAATGGAGGCCTTCTCGCGATTGCCCGCATCCGCCAGAACGAAGGTGGTCTCGGTGCGGCCCTTGCCGCGAATGGCCCGGCGCTGATTGTTGGCGATGGTCTGGGCCCGGTCGCGCCGGTCGCGCAGATGCTGGATCAGCGCATGCAGATCGCCATGGCTGAGATCCGCCAGCATGGGGTGACGCGCCTTCTCCACAAACTCCATCTCGGTGTCGGCGAGCAGGCGGCGTTCATTTTTGCGGGTATGGGCCACGGTCGATCTCCCTTGGCGTTCGGCCCCTGAGCGGGGCGCTGCTTATGCAACCACCATACCTCCAGAAGCGGAGCCGGGGTCATCCGGCATTTGCATAACGCGGTTGTGACAGCTGGGGTTGCAGCCTTGCCGCACAGGGTTTTCCCGGGCGATGGTCCGCAGCCCCCATGGCGCGGCAAACCATGCTATCTGCGGGTCATCCGGCCCGCCGCACCTGCGGGGCGACCCACTTTCCTCCGGCCCGCGAACCTGCCCCATGACGCCGTCCCCAGCCCCCAGTCCCGCCCCCGAGGCGCCCTCCCCGCTCGCCGCGCGGCTGCTGCATCGCGATGCCATGGTGCTGGTGCTGGACAAGCCGTCCGGCCTGCCGGTGCATCCCGGCCCCAAGGGCGGGGAAACCTTGCACGACCATCTGCCCGGCCTGCGCTTCGGCCTGCCGCGGATGCCGGAACTGGCCCATCGGCTGGACAAGGACACCTCGGGCTGCCTGGTGCTGGGGCGCCATGCCAAATCCCTGGCCTTGCTGAACAAGCTGTTCGCCGAGGGCAAGGTGGACAAGACCTATGTGGCCGTCATCAAGGGCGCGCCCCTGGAAGAGAGCGGCCGCATCGACCAGCCGCTGGCCAAGCGCTCGCCCCATCGCGGCTGGTGGATGCAGGCGGTGCCCAAGGGCAGCCCCGGCGCCCTGGAGGCGATCACCGATTGGCGGGTGATCGGCCGCGCCGAGGGGCTTTCCGTGCTGGCCCTGTCGCCACTCACCGGGCGCACCCACCAGTTGCGCGCCCATTTGTCCAATCTCGGGTTCCCGATCCTGGGCGATGCCATCTATGGCGGCGCCTCGCGCCTGCCCGGCGGGCCGGTGCTGCACCTGCACGCCCGCCGCGTGGTGCTGCCGGTGGCCAAGAATGCCGCCCCGCTGGATGTGCAGGCGCCGTTCCCGGAGCATATGCTGGAGACGTTCGCGGCGCTGGGGCTCGATCCGGTGGCGCTGGCCGCAGCGGCGGACGGCGCGTTTTCCTGAGTGCCGCCCGCCTCAGCGGGTCACCAGCCAGATGCCGGCGGCGATGGGCAGCACGCCGAGAAAATCCAGCGGCGGGATATACTCGCCCAGCAGCAGCCAGCCGAAGAACAGCCCCAGGGGCGGCATGATGAAATGCAGCGCCGTCGCCTCGGTGGCGCTGGAGCGTCCGAGAATGAAATACCACAGGCTATAGCCGCCGATGGACACCGGCCCCACCAGATAGGCAAAGCTCATCAGCAGGTCGGGCGTGAGGCGCACGGCGGCCAGATTCTCGGTGGCCAGGGCCACCGGCAGCAAGGCGATGCCCGCCGCCAGGCTCTGGATGCCGCTCGCCTGCCAGAGGCCGGCGGCGGTCTTCAGCCGCTTGAACACCAAGGTCCCGGCGGTGAGCGCCACCAGACCTGCGAGCACGAACAGCGTGCCGCGCAAATCCTCATGGGCGTCGGCGAGGCGCGAGCGCAGCACGATGGCGACCCCCACCATGCCCAGCAGCACCCCACCCAGCTTGCGGACGGTGAGGCGTTCGCCCAGCACCGGCCCGGCGAGCAGAGCGGTCAGCAGCGGATTGGCGGAGATGATGACCGCCGTCAGCCCCGACGAGACGGTGACCGTGCCGGTATAGCTCAGCCCGAGATAAGCGGCATTGTTGAGCACCCCGGCCACAATCAGCGCGCCCCAGTCCCGGCGGGAGAGCGGGCGCAGGGCGCCGAACAGGGCGCAGGCGATCAGAATGAGCGCCCCGGCGCACAGAAAGCGCACGCCCAGCAGCAACAGCGGCGGGCAATACAGCAGACCGATCTTGGCCGCCGCGAAGGCCGAGCTCCACAGCACGCAGAACAAGGCGATGAGCAGCGGCGTCGCCTTCACCGGCGCGGCGGTGCCTTTGCCCATGGGGGCGGCGGGGACGGCGGATGACAATTTGGCGGCGGGCATGGGCATCTCCTCCGCGCAGAAAGACACGCCGCGCATGGATTGAGAAATTCGATGTTTTGATGCGTAATAGTGGAAATCTAAATGCTTGTTTCCGCTGCGCGCCGGAGGCCCCATGCTCGATCTGGATCTGCTGCACGCCTTCGTCTGCGTCGTGGACGCCGGCGGCTTCACCCGCGCCGGCGAGCGCGTCCATCGCACCCAATCCACCGTCAGCCAGCAGATCCGCCGCCTGGAGATGGCCACCGGCCGGCCGCTGTTCGCCCGCACCGGCCGCACGGTGCGCCTGACCGACGACGGCGAGCGGCTGCTGGGCTATGCCCGGCGCATCCTCGCTTTGTCCGCCGAGGCCAAGGCGGCGCTCTCCACCACCGCGCCGATCATCCCCGTGCGCCTGGGCATGCCCGACGACATTCCGGTGGCAAGCCTGACCAAGGCGGTGGCCGCCTTTGCCGCCGCCCACCGGGACCTGCGCCTCTCGGTGCGGTGCGGCCTGAGCCTCGACCTGGAGGCGGACCTGCACCGTGGGGAATTGGACGTGGTGCTGCTGAAGCGCGAGCCCGGCCGCCCCGGTGCCCGCGCCGCATGGGCGGAACATCTGGTCTGGATCGGACCGGCGGACGCTGCCCTGCTGCTGGCGGACCGCTCCGAGCCGGTGCCCCTGGTGGCCTTTCCGCTGGGTTGCCTCTATCGCAACCGCGCCATCGATGCCCTGGAGCGCGCCGGCCGGTCGTGGCGCATCGCCTATGAGTGCCCCAACCTCAGCGGCATTCAGGCGGCGGTGGAATACGGGCTGGGGGTCGGCCTGCTGGAGCGTCGCGCGCTCCTGCCCACCCACCAGCTGCTGGGCGAGGCCAATGGCCTGCCGGATGTGAAGGCGTCGGAACTGTGCCTGTGCGTCCGCGACGGTGCCGGGCCGGCAGCGGACGCCCTGGCCGATGTGGTGGCGGCCTTCTGCGCCACCCCCGCGGCCCTGCTGTCATCCGCCCCGGTGCCCCGCGCCGCGTAAGCGGTTCGCTCAGGCCCGGACGGCCAGCAGCTTGCGGCCGATGGCGGCGGTGCCGGCCAATCCCGGCGTGGGATGCACCACCACATGGGTGGGGATGCCCGCCAGGCGATGGTGATAGGGCGGATGGTCCTCGAACGCCTCGCGGAAGGGCGAATCGGCGAACAGCGGCGCCAGCGCCGCGGCCACGCCGCCGGGGATATAGACCCCGCCTCGGGCATCGAACAGCAAGGTGAAGTCGCCCAGAATGCGCCCCAGGATGCGCAGGAACACGTTGCAGGTCTCGCGCTCCGCCCGCTGGCCCTGCAAGGCCGAGCGGATGATGATCTGCGAGGTGAGCGTCTCCCCGCTCAGGATCTGGTGCAGCCGCGCCAGGCCCGAGCCGGACAGCACCCGCTCCACGCTCACCGGGCCGACATCGCGCACCAGATGGGCGAGAACACGGGCCTCGTCCGCGGTCACGGCGCCGAAGCGCACATGGCCGCCTTCGCTGGGCAGCACCTCGAATTCCTCGCCCTGCGGCACCAGCAAAGCGGTGCCAAGCCCCGTTCCCGGCCCGCACACCAGGATCGGCGCCGCCGGCGCCGCCTTGCCGACACCGACCTGGATCAAATCGGCACGGGTCAGGGTCGGCACGCCATGGGCCAGAGCGGCGAAGTCATTCATCACCGTTAATTCCTGGAGCCCGAGGGTGCGGGCCAGGTCCTGGCGGGTGAAAGACCAGCCGCGGTTGGTCATCTGGACCGTTTCGCCGTCCACCGGCCCGGCCACGGCGAACACCCCCAGCTGCGGGCGAATCCCACCCGTGGCCTCGAAATAAGCGTTGAACAGGTCTTCCAGCGTCTCATAGCCGTCATTGGCTTCCACCCGCAGGTCGAAGGGGCGGCCATCGGCACCCGCGCGCGCAATGCGTGTGGACGTACCGCCAATATCTGCCAGCAGGACCGTCAATGCCATGAGGGGGCTCCGGATATTCAGGGTGGGCAACGTACAGGCTGGAGCTTTGATGTCCAGGCACGGACGGTAACGCTCCAACGCGCGCAAAGGTGGCATCCGCCGTCGTGGTCCCCTAAGGTGATGCGACGGAGGGGCTGGCGCTTGCCAGCCGGCGGCGTACATAAGAAGGGGAGCAGCGAGGCACGCGCCATATGGCGGCGGTGCGCGGGCTCCGTGGCAGGGACAACACTGGCATGCCCCGCTCACCGGCGGGCGTACCGGCAGCATGGCGAAGCGCAGTGCTCGATATTTATACGATCATCTTCCTGGCCTTGGCGGTCTTCATCTTCGTGCGGCTGCGCAGCGTGCTCGGCCAGCGCAGCGGGCGCGAGCGGCCGCCCTATGATCCGTTCTCCCGCGACACCACGCGGCCGCCGCCGGCGCCCACCGACAATGTGGTGAACCTCCCGGAGCGGACCACCGATCTGGCGCCGAACCCGGTGCCCGGCCCCGCGTCCGCGCCGCTGCCCGGCGCCTTCCGCTGGGAGGGGGTCACCCAGCCCGGTTCGCCCTTGGCCGGTGCGCTGGACCAGATTGTGGCGGCGGAACCGGATTTCGATGCCAAGCACTTCATCACCGGCGCCAAGTCCGCCTATGAGATGATCGTGCTGGCCTTCGCCTCCGGCGACCGCAAGTCGCTGAAGGATCTGCTCTCCAAGGAGGTCTATGACGGCTTCGTCACCGCCATCGGCGAGCGCGAGGCCAAGGGCGAGACCATGGAATCGCGCTTCGTGGCCATCGAGCGGGCGGAACTGGTGGAAGCCAGCGTGCGGGGTCGCACCGCGCAGCTCACCCTGCGCTTTGTGTCGCAGCTGATCTCCGTGACCCGTGGCCGCGAGGGCGAGGTCATCGACGGCAGCCCGGACACGGTGGCCGATGTCACCGATGTGTGGACCTTCGCCCGCGATCTCGGCGCCCGCGACCCCAATTGGAAGCTGGTTGCCACCGAAGCCGCCCAATAAGGCCTGGACCCATGTGGTTGCCGCGCGCAGCACACGCCAGCGAGCGGCTCCGACGGCCGGTGGCGCGGGCAGCGCTCACTTATGTGCTGCTCCTGCTCGCCGGTACGGTGATCGGGCATGGTGTCACGCCCGCCTCCGCCGGTGTGGCCTTGAGTCAATCGGCCCAGTTTGCGCCGGCTGTTGCCGGCCAAAGAGACACCGCGTCGACGAGGTCCGACCGCCCCCTGGCGGGTGCGCTGCCGGCACGGCAGGCGACGGCGATGCTGACGCCCGTGCCGGCGATGGCCGGCGCCACGCTCCAGCCGGTCGCCTATGCCAGGATCCCCGGCTGGGCGCGGGATGATGCCGCCGCCGCCTTCGCCACCTTCCTGCAGTCCTGCGCCGCTTTGTCCAAGACCCCGGCGGAGGTCGGCCCGGTCTCCAACCCACGGCTCGTGCCGGGGCTGAACCGCGCCTGTGCCGCGGCTCGCGCCCTCGGCACGGCGACACCGGCGCCAGGCATCGCCCGGCTGTTCTTCGAGGCCAATTTCCGGCCGTTCGCCTTGCAGCCCACCGCCCGGCCAGCGGGCTTCCTCACCGGCTATTACGAGCCGGAGGTGGACGGCTCGCCGGTGCGGACGGACCGCTTCAATGTGCCGGTCTATGGCCGACCCCTGGACCTCGTGCCCGCCCGCCCGCAGGCGGACGGCAACAAGGGCGCGGTCTCGCGCTACGACGGCGAGCGCCTCGTGCCCTATTGGGATCGCGCCGCCATTGAGGATGGCGCCTTGGCCGGGCGGGGCCTGGAAATCTGCTGGCTGCAGGATCCCATCGACCTGTTCTTCATGCAGATCCAGGGCTCGGCGCGGGTGCGGCTGCCGGACGGGCAGGTGCTGCGGCTCAATTATGACGGCCACAATGGCCAACCCTATGTGCCGGTGGGCCGCCTGCTGATCGAGCGCGGCCAGGTGCCCCGCGACCAGATGTCCATGGACCGCATCCGCAGCTTCATGGAGACCGACCCGGCGGCGGGACGGGCCCTGCGGCGGGAGAATCCCTCGTTCGTGTTCTTCCGCGCCGTGCCGCTGGCATCGGGCGCAGGGGCGCTCGGCGCCCAGGGCGTGGGCCTCACCCCCGGCCGATCCATCGCCGTGGATCGTGAATTGCACACCTATGGCACCCCCTTCTTCATCGATGCCCGCCTGCCGCTGCGCAGCACGGTCTCCGACACCCCGTTCCAGCATCTGATGATCGCCCAGGATACCGGCTCGGCCATCGTCGGCCCGGCGCGGGCGGACATCTTCTTCGGCGCCGGAGCGGAGGCCGGACGCATTGCCGGGCGGATACGCGATCCGGGCGCCTTCTTCATCCTGGTGCCGCGCCTGTCCGGCGGAGCTTCGGCACCATGACCCGCAGGGGCCGCCGACGCCTTCTCAATCCCGACGAGCGCGCCCTTTGGGATCATGTGGCCCGCTCGGTGCAGCCGCTGCGCCCGGTGCGCGCGGCCCCGGACGCGATCGCGCCGCCGCCCGCAGCGCCGGTTCCGCCCCCGGAGCCGGCGCTCCCGGATCCGCCGGCCGCGCCACGGGCACGTCGCGCCCCGCCCGGAGCGCCGATCCGGCCGATGGCGCCCCCACCCCCGCCGCCGCTCGCCGCTTTGGAACCCAAGGTGCGGCGGCGACTGAACCGCGGCGCCGAGGTGGATGCGCGCCTCGATCTGCACGGACTGACCCAGGCCGCCGCCCATCGCCGCCTGCGCCTGTTCATCATGGAGGCCCAGGCCATGGGCCACACCCTGGTGCTGGTGATCACCGGCAAGGGCGCGCGGGAGGATGACGACCTGTCCAACTGGCGCGGCGGGTTGGAGGGCGGTCGCGGCGTCCTGCGCCGCATCGTGCCGGAATGGCTGACCGATTCCGCTTTGCGCCCGTTCGTGGTCGGCTTTGAGCCCGCCACCCGCACCCATGGTGGGGACGGCGCGCTTTATGTGCGCATCCGGCGCCGGCGGGCGCTGCCGTGACCCCGTTCGGACGGCGCCTGCGGGAATTGCGTGCCGCGCGCGGGGCCACCTTGTCGGACATGGCCGCCGCCATCGGCGTCAGCCCGACCTATCTGTCGGCCCTGGAGAACGGCAAGCGCGGCAAGCCCACCTGGGCGCTGGTGCAGCGGGCGATCGCCTATTTCAACGTGATCTGGGACGAGGCGGAGGACTTGCAACGCCTGGCGGAGGTCTCCCATCCGCGCGTCACCGTGGATACGGCGGGGCTCTCGCCGGAAGCCACGGAACTGGCCAACCTGCTGGCGCTGGAAATCGCCCACCTGCCGCCGGAAGCGGTGGCGGAGCTGCTGGGGCGGCTGAAAATCCTGCGCAAACGGGCCTGAACCGCCCGGCTGTCAAAAACCGCGCCCCCGTGGCGCGCAGGGGCCGACCCATGCTATCTTTCGGTAGCAACCAACCGTCGGCCGGTTAAATCATACAACTCACATAAGGTGTCCCGTGCTGGCCATGCTGCCCCTTCGCGCGATTGGCCTTGCCTGCCTCATGATCGGCTCCGTGATAGGCGGCGCCGCGGCAGCGCCGCTGGATGCCGTTGCGGTCCTGGAACCGTGGCTACTACCGCGCTACGACGCCCTGGTGGGCACCACGGCGCAACAGGAACGGGACTGGCGCGCCTTCTGCGCCGCGCCGCAAGCCGAGCAGGTGGATCGTCTCCGGGCGGATTTCCGCGCGGTCGCGGACAGTTGGACCCAGGTCTCATTCATCAGCTTCGGTCCGGCGGGGACGGGCCTGCGCTACGACCGTTTCAATTTTTATCCCGACCGCCGCCAGGCGGTGGCCCGGGCCATGGCGGACGTGCTCGACGGGCGGGAGGATGACAGGCTATCGCCCGGCCGCTTCACCCGCCAGAGCGTTGCGGTGCAGGGTCTTCCGGCCATGGAGCGGCTGCTGTTCGAGGCCGATGCATCGACCGCCCTGACCTCGGGCGTCGGCGCGGAACGCCGCTGCGCCCTGGGCCTCGCCATCGCGCTCAACCTTGCCACCATCGCCGGCGACACGCGCGCCGGCTGGGGGGACGACACCCGTGGCCTACTGGCCGATCTCAGGCGGCGCGATGGCCCCCCGGTGGAATTGGCGACGGGCGAGCGGCTGCTCTCGGCAATGCTGACCGATCTGGCATCCGCCTATCAGGCGGTGGCGGACCTCAATCTCCTGGCGGTGCTGGGCCGATCCATGGACGAGGTGCGCCCGCTGGCCGGCGAGGGGCGCCTCTCCGGCCGGGAAGCCGACATCGTTCGGTTGCAGCTGGGCAGCGCCAACGCGCTGGCCCGTCAGTTGGCGGAGCCGCTGCCCGATCCGGCGAAGGCCATCGTGCTCCAGGCATTGGCCGGGGCGCAACAGGCCGCGGATGATCTGCCGACCGACCTGGGCGCGGCGGCGGCGGACCCGCGCCGGCGGCCGCAGCTGGAAGCGGCGGTGGCCGCCTTCAAAATCGCCCAACGCGCCCTGGTGGATCCCTTGGCCATACGCCTCGGCGTGCCCCTGGGCTTCAATGCCCTGGACGGGGATTGAAGGGCCGCTCCCCTCTTCCGTAGCGGAAACCGCCATGGAACCTCTGGCGTCGGGTCGGGTTGGTCCGCAAGCCCCCGGCCGCGCCGTGTGACGGGGCAAGCGGGAGAGCACCCATGGAGCACAAAGACGAAACCGCCTCGCTCATTTCCATCGGCAAGGTCAGCGGCACCGATGTCTATGACACCGACGGCAACCATCTCGGCAAGGTGGAGGATGTGATGATCGAGAAGACGACGGGCAAGATCGCCTGCGCCATCGTCACGTTCGGTGGCCTCCTGGGCATCGGCGGCACCTTTCATCAGGTGCCCTGGCATGGCCTGGTCTACGACGCCCGGCAAGGTGGCTATGTGCTGGGAATCCCGCTCACCCAGTCCAATGGCGAGAGCGCGTTTTCCCCCTATGTGGCCGTCGCCTGAGGGGGAACGCATAGGCTTCCGTGGCGTTATCCCTCTATAAACGAGGAGATACGCCATGGATGTCAAAGACGAAACCACCAACCTTATTTCCGGCGACAAGGTCTCCGGAACCGCGGTCTACAATACGGCGTCGGAAAAGCTTGGCTCGATCCACGACGTGATGATCGACAAGCGCACCGGCAAGGTCGCCTATGCCGTCATGTCCTTCGGCGGCTTTCTCGGCATGGGTGAGAGCTATCACCCTCTGCCGTGGTCGACCTTGAATTACAATGTCGATCAGGGCGGCTATGTCGTCAACCTCAACCGCGAGCAGTTGGAAGGTGCGCCCCATTACGGCGCCGAAGACAGCCCCCGCTGGGACCGCGACTATGAAACCCGCGTCCACGATTATTACCGCGCGCCCTATTACTGGGGCATGTGACGGAAAGCCGGTGCCCCTTGGCATTTGGGGCGCCGGAATCCAAACCGCCCTGCCCTGCACCCGCAGGCCAGGGCTGAGCCGGGGTACGGGCGGCGCACATGCGTGCCGGCCGTATCCTGCCGTTCGGGCGCCGGCCGTTGCGCGCCAAACATGCTTGTGACCGCCTGCAGCCCCGCCCGCGCTGGCCTCCGGACGCATGCGTGTTAAGCTGCCCTCTTGGTTGGCTTATGGTCCAGGCGGAGGGTGCGTGACGGCGACACCGCAAGCGAAGACGCCGCGTCCCGCGGACACCGACGCCACGGTCCTCCTGGACCGCGCGGTTTTGCGGGCCCAGCGCGTGGTCCTCTGGGAGCGTATCTGGCCCGCCCTGGTGACAGTCGGCGTCGCCATTTCACTATTTCTGATCGCATCCTGGGCCGGGCTGTGGCTGGTGCTGCCGCCCATCGGCCGGATCATCGGCGTACTGCTGTTTGCGGCCCTTACGGTAGCTTCGCTTTGGCCCGTCCTGCGTCTGCGCCGGCCCACCCGCGCCGAGGCGCTGGGCCGGCTGGATCAGGCCAGCGGCCTGATCCACCGCCCGGCCACGGCCATTGGCGACACCCTGGCCACCAAGCCGGATGATCCCATCGGGGCGGCGCTGTGGCGCGCCCATCTCGCCCGCACCATCGCCGCCGCCCGCGCCCTGCGCGCCGGAATTCCCACGCCGGGCCTCGCCGCCCGCGATCCGCGGGCCGTCCGCGCCCTGGCGCTGGTGGCCCTGGTGGCCGCCTTCTTCCTGGCCCCGGGGAGTCACTGGAGCCGGGTGCGCACCGCGTTCGACTGGCGCGGGGCGGTGACGCCCCAGGCCTATCGGCTCGACGCCTGGATCGATCCGCCCGCTTATACCGGCCGTCCGCCCCTGGTGCTTCCGGGCCTGCGGTCCGACGACCCGACCACCACCCAGGCCGCCGCCGTGTCGGTGCCCGTGGGCAGCGTCCTGGTGGTGCGTGCGGCAGGGATCGCCACCGATGCGCTCAAGATCGAGGGCGGGCTTGAGGAACTGAAGCCCGCCGCCGATGCGCCCCCGGCCCAGCCGGATCCCCGCCAGGGTGCATCTGAGCGCCGCTTCACGGTGGCGAAGGCCGGCAGTGTCCAGTTTACCGGCCCCGATCAGCACTCCGTGAGCTGGCGCATCGCCGCCATCGCCGACGGCAAGCCGAGCATCGCCTTCGCCAAGGATCCGCAGACCGGCCCGCGCAATGCGCTGGTGCTAAGCTATCGGGTGGAGGACGACTATGGGGTGAAGGAGGCGCAGGCGATCTTCGCCCCCACGCCGCCGGAGCGCGGCCTGTTCCCGCGGCCCGGCTCGCCCGCGCCGGTGCTGGCCACGCCGCTGGTGCCGCCCCCGGACTTCGCCCTTGCCCTGCCCCAGACCGGCGCCAAGGGCGGCGCGGGCCAGACCACCAAGGATCTGGTGACCCACCCCTGGGCCGGGGCGCGGGTGCAGGTGACGCTGAAAGCCCGCGACGAGGCGGGCAATGAAGGGGTGAGCGAAACCAAGACCTTCCGCCTTCCCGCCCGGGCGTTTTCCAAACCCGTGGCCCGCGCGCTGATCGAGGAGCGGCGCCGGCTGGCCCTCGACCCCAGCACCCGCACGCGGGTGGAAGCCATGCTGGCCGGCCTGACACTGGCGCCGGACCAGTTCGCCATCCCCTCCGCCGAATATCTCGGCCTGCGCACCGCTTACTACCGCCTGCGCAATGCCCGCTCCGACGACGATCTGCGCGGCGTGGTGGACTATCTGTGGGACGTGGCGGTGCTGATCGAGGACGGCACGCTGAGCGCCGCCGAGCGCGAATTGCGGGCGGCGCAGGAAGCGCTGCGCGAGGCGCTGCAGCGCGGTGCCAGCGACGAGGAAATCAAGCGCCTGGCCAAGGATCTGCGCCAGGCCATGGACAAGATGATGCGCCAGCTGGCGGAGGAGGCCCGCCGCGACGGCGGCACCGACGCCCGGCCGCTGGACCAGAACACCCGCGTGGTCCGCCCGCAGGATCTCCAGCGCATGGTGGACCGCATCGAGAACCTGGCCCGCAGCGGCTCGCGGGATGCCGCCAAGCAATTGCTGGACGAGCTTCAGGCCATGATGGACGGCATGAAGCCCGGCAATCGCCAGGCCGGCCGCCAGCAGGGCCAGCAGCAGCAGAGCGAACTGGGGGCGATGATCCAGGAGCAGCAGCGCCTGCGCGACCGCACCTATCGCGAGGGGCGCCCCGGCCAGCAGGGGCAGCAAGGCCAACGGGGCCAGCGCGGTCAGCAGGGGCAACAAGGACAGCAAGGACAAGGCCA
>NZ_CALRWL010000082.1:0-13567 GCF_943371865.1 Azorhizobium sp. AG788
GGGGGGGGTGGGGGGGGTGGGGGGTGAAACGCGGGCCGATGTTGGTCGGTGGCCGGGAGGCTGGCCTGCCTTCCGTCCGGCTGCGGGCACGCCTCTCCCAATATCATTCCTCTGACCGGACGCCCGGCGGCGATCGTTTCACCCCCCACCCCAACCCTCCCCCGCAAGGGGGGAGGGGGCACGGTGCGCGGATGGGAGGGCGCGCGCTGCCCCTTCCCACACGCTTGCGCACCCCAGTCCCGTTGAGCGGAGGCCCATCATGCTGAAGGTCGAAAATCTCGATCTCTATTACGGCGCCGCCCATACCTTGCGCAGCGTGTCGCTGGAGGCGGTCACCGGGCAGGTCACCTGCGTGCTCGGGCGCAATGGCGTGGGCAAGACCTCGCTGTTGCGGGCCATCGTCGGCCAGCAGCCCATCGCTGGCGGCTCGGTGAATTTCGACGGCCGCGACATCACCAAGATGCGCACCTATGACCGCGCCGCGCTGGGCATCGGCTTCGTGCCCCAGGGGCGGGAGGTGTTTCCCTTGCTCACGGTGAAGGAAAACCTGGAGACCGGCTTCGCCCGGTTGAAAGGCAAGGACAAGCACGTCCCGGACGAGGTATTCGATCTGTTTCCGGTGCTGAAATCCATGCTGGGCCGGCGCGGCGGCGATCTCTCCGGCGGCCAGCAGCAGCAACTGGCCATCGGCCGGGCACTGGTGACGCGCCCGCGCCTCCTGGTGCTGGACGAGCCCACCGAGGGCATCCAGCCCTCCATCATCAAGGACATCGGCCGCGCCATTTCCTACCTGCGCGACAAAGGCGATATGGCTATCGTGCTGGTGGAGCAGTATTTCGAATTCGCGCGCGACCTGGCTGATTCCTTCATCCTGATGGAGCGCGGCGAGGTGGTGGCCCGTGGCGACAGGAGCGGACTTGATGGTGACGACGTCCGCCGCCTCATGGCCATCTGATCAGCCTCCGGCCGCATGGCCATCTGAGCCAGCACCGAAGATCCCCGACGCGCCGCGCCGCCAACGCAGCCAGGGCACGGTCCGCCTGGCGGTGAGCCGCATGGGCGCCGCCACCGGCGTGGCGGATGCGGCCGAAGACGGCGCCCTGCGGGTGCGCATGCCGCGCGTGCCCGGTCCGGCGGTGGAAGCGGTGTTCGTCAACACCGCCGGCGGCGTGTGCAGCGGCGATCAGTTCCGCATCGCCGTGGAGGCCGGGGCCGGTGCGCAAGTGACCCTCGCCACCCCGGCGGCGGAGAAGATCTACCGTTCCGATGGCAGCACCGCGCATATCGACGTGGCGCTCTCTGTGGGGGCGGGCGCCGATTTGCACTGGCTGCCGCAAGAGACCTTGCTGTTCGATCAGGCCCGGCTGGTGCGGCGGTTCGCGGTGGATCTCGATCCGCAGGCCCGCTTCCTGGCCTTCGAGGCTTTGGCCTTCGGCCGGGTGGCGCGGGGCGAGGTGATGGCGTCCGGCCATCTGGAGGACCATTGGCATGTCCGCCGCGGCGGCGGCCTCATTTATGCCGATGCCTTGCGCCTGAGCGGCCCCATTGCCCAGTTGCTGCAGCGTCCGGCCATCGCGGCGGGCAACCGGGCGCTGGCGACCCTGCTGTATGTGGCGCCTGATGCGGAAACGCGGCTGGACGAAGCTCGCGGCCTCATGGAAGGTAACCGCAGCGAATGCGGCGCCAGCGCATGGAACGGCCTTCTGGCCGCCCGCTGGCTAGCGCCGGACATCGAAACCCTGCGACGGGACGCCGTCGCATTCCTGACCGCCTTTCGCGGGGCGCCCATGCCCCGTGTCTGGGCCCTTTGAGGAGACTGCCGTGCTGCTGACGCCGCGGGAGAAAGACAAATTGCTGGTGGCCATGGCCGCCGAAGTGGCGCGCAAGCGCCTGGCGCGCGGGGTGAAGCTCAATTACCCCGAAGCCATCGCGCTCATCACCGATTTCGTGGTGGAAGGCGCCCGCGACGGGCGCACGGTGGCCGATCTCATGGCCGCCGGCGCGCGCGTGCTTACCACCGACCAGGTGATGGCGGGCATCGCCGAGATGATCCACGACATCCAGGTGGAGGCCACTTTCCCCGATGGCACCAAGCTGGTGACGGTGCATCACCCGATCCGGGGCGAGACGTCCGAGGCTGTGCCGGGGGAGATCATCACCGCGCCGGGCGACATCATCTTCAATGAAGGCGCCGAGCGGGTCTCGATCACGGTGGCCAATACCGGCGACCGCCCGATCCAGGTGGGCAGCCACTACCATTTCTACGAGACCAATCCCGGCCTGGTGTTCGAGCGCGAAAAAGCCCGCGGCATGCGCCTCGACATCACCCCCGGCACCGCCGTGCGGTTCGAGCCCGGTGCCACCCGCGAGGTCACTTTGGTGCCGTTCGGCGGCAAGCGCGAGGTCTATGGCTTCCGCGGCGCGGTGGCGGGGAAGCTGTAAGGAAAAGTGCGTTTTGTGGTATCGTCTCCTGAAAGTAAGGAGAAGCGCACGAGGAGAACCGGTCATGGCGCTGATGGGTGGATCTACGGTCACCAGCAAAGGGCAGGTGACGCTGCCGGCCGCGCTGCGGGAAAAATTCGCCATCCGTGCGGGGGATCTGGTCGAGTTCTTCGAAGGCTATGACGGCACGCTGAAGATGCGCATCCGCGCGCAGAGCGCGGCGGCCATTGTCGGCACCTTGGCGCATCTGCGCGCCGATCCGCACTATGCCACCGATGCCGACGCCATTCTGGACGAAGCGGCGGCGCGGGATGCGAAGGCGCGCAAACCCAAGGGCCGCGCCGCATGATGGGGCTCGACACCAACGTCCTGCTGCGGGCGATGCTGAAGGATGATGTTCGGCAATCGCCTTTGGCGGCGGGCGTGCTGGAGCGTCTGACGCCCGATGACCCCGGCTACATCAATGTGGCCGTGCTGCTGGAATTGATGTGGACCCTGGGGCGCCGGTACAAGGCGAGCCGCGCGGAACTGATGGCGACGCTGGAGCGGCTGCTGGAAAGTCCCAGCTATGTCCTGTCCGATCGCGATGCCGTCATCGATGGCCTGGAGATCATGCAGGCCGAAAACCTCGATTTCGCCGATGCGCTGATCGGCGCGTTGAACCAGCGGGCCGGGTGCGCGGCCACATGGACGTTCGACGCCAAGGCCAGTGAGCGTCCCTTGTTTCAAAATGTTGAAAGCTAGAGCCGGCCGCATTTCCGCTGCGTCTCTTCATTCAATGGTTCCCTGAGGATCATGTCTCCATGTCCGCTCCCGCCCGTCTGCCCCGCTCGTCTTACGCCCACATGTTCGGCCCTACCGTGGGCGACAAGGTGCGCCTTGCCGATACCTCCCTCATCATCGAGGTGGAGAAGGATTTCACCCTCCATGGCGAGGAGGTGAAGTTCGGCGGCGGCAAGGTGATCCGCGACGGCATGGGCCAGAGCCAGATCGCCAATGCGGACGGCGCCGTGGACACGGTGATCACCAATGCGGTGATCCTGGATCACTGGGGCATCGTCAAAGCCGATGTGGGCCTGAAGAACGGGCGCATCTTCAAGATCGGCAAGGCCGGCAATCCCGACGTGCAGAGTGGTGTGGAAATCATCATCGGCCCCGGCACCGAGGTGATCGCGGGCGAGGGCAAGATCCTCACCGCCGGCGGCTTCGACAGCCATATCCATTTCATCTGCCCGCAGCAGATCGACGAGGCGCTGGCCTCCGGCGTCACCACCATGCTGGGCGGCGGCACCGGGCCGGCCACCGGCACCTTCGCCACCACCTGTACCCCCGGCCCGTGGCATCTGGCGCGGATGATCGAGGCGGCGGACAGCTTCCCGATGAATCTGGCCTTTGCCGGCAAGGGCAATGCCTCCCAGCCCAAGGCGCTGGAGGAGATGGTGCGGGCGGGCGCCTGTGCGCTCAAGTTGCATGAGGACTGGGGCACCACGCCCGCGGCCATCGATTGCTGCCTGTCGGTGGCGGACCTGTTCGACGTGCAGGTGATGATCCATTCGGACACCCTGAACGAGAGCGGCTTCGTGGAGGACACCATCGCCGCCTTCAAGGGCCGCACCATCCACGCCTTCCACACCGAAGGCGCCGGCGGCGGGCATGCGCCGGACATCATCAAGGTGGCGGGGCTGGCCAATGTGCTGCCGTCCTCCACCAACCCGACCCGGCCGTTCACCCGCAACACCATCGACGAGCATCTGGACATGCTCATGGTGTGCCATCACCTCGACCCCTCCATCGCCGAGGATCTGGCGTTCGCCGAAAGCCGCATCCGCAAGGAGACCATCGCCGCGGAGGACATCCTGCACGATCTCGGCGCGCTCTCCATGATGAGCTCGGACAGCCAGGCCATGGGCCGGGTGGGCGAGGTGGTGATCCGCACCTGGCAGACCGCGGACAAGATGAAGCGTCAGCGCGGCGCTCTGCCGGGCGAAACCGGCGACAATGACAATCTGCGGGCGCGGCGCTACATCGCCAAATATACCATCAACCCGGCCATCGCCCACGGCATGTCCCGCCACATCGGCTCGGTGGAAGCGGGCAAATTGGCGGATCTGGTGCTGTGGACCCCGGCCTTCTTCGGCGTGAAGCCGGATCTGGTGATCAAGGGCGGGGCGATCGCGGTGGCGCAGATGGGCGATCCCAACGCCTCCATTCCCACCCCGCAGCCGGTGCATTATCGGCCCATGTTCGGCGCCTATGGCCGCGCCCGCACCCACACCTCGCTGACCTTCGTCTCAAAGGTGGCGGTGGAGGACGGGCTGGCGGCGCGGTTGCAGACCGGCAAAACCCTGGTGGCGGTGGAAAACACCCGAAGCGGCATCGGCAAGAAGAGCATGGTGCTCAACGATGCCACCCCGCATATCGAGGTGGATCCCGAGACTTATGACGTGCGCGCCGATGGGGAATTGCTGGTCTGTGAGCCGGCGGATGTACTTCCCATGGCGCAACGCTATTTTTTGTTTTAAGCGAGGCGCAGCCGTACGTCGGCCTACGATTGGGCGCGCCCCCGGGAGCCAAAGCATGATCCGTTCCGCAAAGATCGTCCGTCACCTTGCCGTGCGTGTGGATTTGGTGGCCGACACCATCACCCTTGACCATCAGGGCCGCCACCGGCGCCGGGTGTCGCTGACCACCGATGGCGGACTGGAGTTCCTCCTGGATCTCGACCGCGCCGTGGTGATGGATGACGGCGACGCCATGGAACTGGACGACGGCCGCCTGGTGCAGGTGAAGGCGGCGCCCGAGAAGCTGCTGGAGGTGACCACCTTCAACCCGCTGCGCCTGATGCGCGCCGCCTGGCACCTGGGCAACCGCCACGTGCCCACCGAGATCACCGCCGAAGCGCTCTATATCACCCAGGATCCGGTGATCGAGACCATGCTGCGCGGCATCGGTGCCTCCACCAAGCAGGTGGTGCGCCCGTTCAAGCCCGAGCGCGGCGCCTATGAGGCCGCCCAGAGCCATTCCACCGCCGCCGAGGGCGATGACGACCATGACCATGGCGAAGAGGGCCATGTGCACAGCGCCTCCTGCGGACACGCTTCCCACAAGCATGACTGATCCCGGCGCGCGGGTCGCGCCGCCGGAGGAGGGCTTGCTGGCCCTGTTTGCATGGCTCTCACCGGGATTCCCGGTGGGGGGCTATGCCTATTCCCACGCGCTGGAATGGGCCTCGGACGCCGGCGATCTCGCCGACGAGGCGGCGCTTCAGGGCTGGCTGGCCGATCTGCTGCAGCACGGCTTCTGCCGCGCCGACGGCATCGTGTTCCGCCATGCCCACGCGGCCGGCGCGCACGGCGATCTGGCGGCGCTCTTGGAGATCAATGCTTTGGCCATGGCCTTGGCGCCCTCTGCCGAACTGCGGCTGGAGAGTGGCCAGCAGGGCCGCAGCTTCATCGATGCGGTGCGGATGGCCTGGCCGAATCCGCTGCTGGAGGCCGCCGCCGCCGCTCTGCCGGCGGATGTGGCCTATGCGGTGGCGGTGGGCTTTGCCGCGGCGGTGCATGGCCTGCCGCAACGGGCCGCGGTGGAGGCCTTCCTGTTCGCGGTGATGCAGACGCTGGTGTCCGCCGCGCTGCGGCTGGCGCCCATCGGCCAGACCGCCGGCACCCGCGTGGTGGCGGGCCTGATGCCCCAGGTGCGCACGCTGGCGGCGGACATTCAGGATCTCACGCTGGACGATCTCGGCACCGCCACCTTCCGGGCCGATCTCGGCAGCATGCGGCACGAAACCCAATACACGAGGCTGTTTCGCTCATGAGCACTTCTCAAAGCACGTCTGGCAACGGCCCCTTGCGGGTGGGAATCGGCGGGCCGGTGGGCTCGGGCAAGACCGCGCTGGTGGAAGGCTTGTGCAAGCTGTTCCGCACCCGCTACGACATCTGCGCCATCACCAATGACATCTTCACCAAGGAAGACGCCCGCCTGCTCACGGTGGCCGGCGCCCTGGAGCCCGAGCGCATTCTCGGGGTGGAGACCGGCGGCTGCCCGCACACGGCGATCCGCGAGGATGCCTCCATCAATCTGCGCGCCGTGGCCGACATGCAGGCCAAGTTTCCCGATCTGGAGATCGTGCTGATCGAATCCGGCGGCGACAATCTGGCGGCGACCTTTTCCCCCGAACTGGCCGACATCACCATCTATGTGATCGACGTGGCCGGCGGCGAGAAGATCCCCCGCAAGGGCGGGCCGGGCATCACCCGCTCGGATTTCCTGGTGGTGAACAAGACCGATCTCGCCCCTTTGGTGGGCGCGGACCTTTCCATCATGGAAGCGGACACCATCCGCATGCGCGGCACCCGGCCCTATGTGTTTGCCTCCATCAAGCACGGCATCGGCGTGGAAGAGGTGGCGCGCTTCATCGAGAAGGCCGGCGGGCTGTCCGCGGCGACCTAGCAGCCATCAGCGTCGCCGACCCGCGACCGGTCCTCGCCGATCGGGTCGCCGGTATGGGCGCCCGCTAGAACAGCTCGATGCCGTCATCGGCGCCCTGGGACACCGCAGCGAGCGCGGCCCGGGGCGCGGTGTGGCTGGTGCCGTCGATGATGCCGGCGGAGAGGCGCTTGCGCACCTCGCTCAGGGGGCAGCCCGAGATGATGCGGTTGGCCAAGGCGCTGTCGATCTCGACCGCTGCCGCGCCGATCTGCGTGCCGGTCTGGGCGCTGAGGCCCGCCATCGCCGATGCCAGCGTGGCGAGGACGCCGGTGACGCTTTCCAGCTTCTGCTTGGTCAGATCCTGGAACTGCATGCTGACTATGGCCGAGGCCACATCGGCGCTGATCTGCTCCGTGGTGGTCGCGGTCTGGCGCAGCACCGCGGCGAAGCCGGTGTTCTGATCCAGCAGGCTCTGCATCACGCTCTTCACCTGCTGGTTCGCGGCGGCATTCTCACTGGAGACGTCGAGCCCGGCGATGTCCTGAAGCATGCCATGGCTGGTGCGCAGGCCATCGGAGATGGAGCCGATCTGCCGCCGGATGGCCGCGGAGAGCTGATTGACGGATTTGGCCAGCTCGCGCACCTCGTCGGCGACCACGGCGAAGCCGCGGCCCGCGTCTCCCGCGCGCGCCGCCTCGATCTTGGCATTGAGGGCGAGCAGATTGGTCTGGCGGTTGATCTTGTCGATCTCCGCGACGCTGGCTTCCACTAATTTCAATTCGCTCAATACGCCGTCCAGGGAGCCCAGCATGGTACCGCCGCGGGCCGACATCTGGCTGACCTTGTTGACCAGTCCCGACAGGGTCTCGCTGAGGCCGCCGGCGACCTGGGTCAGGGGAACCTCGGCGCCATTGAGCTTCACCACCTGGCTGGAGGTAATCATCTCATGGAAGGTGGCGGCCTGACTGCGCGTGGTGCTGGCGATGTTCTGGAACTTCTGGGAAATGCTCTGAACATTGGTTTCCGCATGATCCGACGCGATGGCGATTTCCCGGATCAGCACATCCAGCGCGCGCTGCTGGGTGAGGGAGAGGCTCATCCACCGTTGCAGAAACGCTGCGGCCTCGGTCTTGGGGTCGAAATCGGCCGAGGTTGAGCTGGGGTGCGACACGCTGCGCGGGACCATGGGTTCAAACTCTCGGATTGCGGGCGATAGGGTTCCACATGGCGAATCGGGCGCAGAGAATACTTGGGAGTACCTGGGTGCGCGCCAATTCGGATGTTGCGGTCACCCTCGCGCGTGGCGCTTGCATGGGACTGGCATCGGCGACGCATCCAACAGTTTATTTCCAATATTTCCGGTGACATAGGCTCGTTGAGCCGGCAGCGCACGTTGCGGTTGAACCAAGCGGAAAGATCCCGAGCAGGATGAGGCGCGATGTGCGGGTGCTCTCATTCCTTACCCACCGTGACTTTCAGCGTCAAATGCAGGTATCGCACGTGTACACTTCTACCTCCTCAATCGAAAGACGCGACAGCCACAAGCAAGCTTGATGGCTTTATTAGCAAATAGAAGATGTGTCACTGAATTGTTAAGCTTGGAATCTAAAAATGCATTCCTAGATATGCAATTTTTTGAAACTATTTCGGAGATTTTGTAATTTTATCAAAAATATTTCCAATGTTTTACGTGGTTCTTTTTGTTCAGTATTTGAGGCACATGGAGATTTTCCGGCGGTATCGGAGTGCACGAATTCATGAGGTGTGGGGGACGTATCCATGGGTGACGAGAGTCAAATTCGCCGGTGTACATTTTCGGGCGATATCACTTTGCGCGAGGCGCAAGAAACACAGATAAAAATGTCGAACGCCCTCGAGTTCGCCGGTGATGTTGAATTCTGCTGCGCCGATGTGACGCGCGTCGACTTGAGTTTTATTCAACTGTTGCTGGCTGCGCGCAAGAGCGCGTTGGCCGCCGGTATCGCGCTCACAGTGCGGCATCCCGCGGGAGGTGTGCTGGCGCAAGCCCTGGCGCGGGCCGGCATTGCTGCCCCGGACGGGAACCCGTCCGATCCCGATCACATATTCTCGCAAAACACTTTGGAGTTCAGCGATGGCCAATACCATCCTCACGGTGGATGATTCCGCCAGCATGCGTCAGATGATCAAAATGACGCTGTCCGGTGCCGGCTATAATGTCATCGAAGCGGCCGATGGCGCGCAGGGGCTCGCGGCGGCGCGCGGCGCGGTGGTGAGCATGGTGCTCACCGACCTCAACATGCCGGTGATGGACGGGGTGACGCTGGTGCGCGAACTGCGCAAGCTGCCCAACCTTGCCGGGGTGCCGATCATTCTGGTGACCACCGAGTCCGATGCGGAGAAGAAGGCCGAGGCTAAGGCCGCCGGCGCCACCGGCTGGATCACCAAGCCGTTTCAGCCCGAGCAATTGCTGACCCTGGCCAAAAAGGTGCTCGGACAGTGAACGCGACCGATCCCAGAGAGATCTTCCAGCAGGAAGCGCAGGATCTCCTGGCTCTGCTCGAGATTACATTGCTGGATCTGGAATACGCCCCCGGCGATGGCGAAATGATCGATACCGCGTTCCGCGCCCTGCACACCATCAAGGGCTCGGGCGCCATGTTCGGGTTTGAGGCGGTGGCGGCCTTCACCCATCATGTGGAGACCGCGTTCGACATGGTGCGCCAGGGGCGCCTCGCCCCGAACCGCGACCTGATCGCCGTGGGCCTGCGGGCGCAAGACCATATGCGGGTGCTGATCGAGGCACCGGAGGCGGCGGACCTCGCCGCGGGAGCTGCCATCCTGGAGGCGCTGCAGCGCATCTGCGACGGCGAAGGGGCACCCGAACCCGAGAGCCTCACGGCGCCGGCAGAAGTGCCGCCGGTGCGCACCTGGCACATCCGCATGGGCCTGCCGCGCGATGCCATGGCCAATGGTACCAACCCGCTGCTGCTGCTCGATGAGTTGCGGGAGATGGGGGAGGCCATCGTCACCGCCCGCACCGATGCGGTGCCCAGCCTGGCGGAGATCGACCCGGCCACCTGCTACATCTCCTGGCAGATCGTGCTGCGCACCAGCGAGCCGCTGTCGGCCATCGAGGATGTGTTCCTCTTCATCCGCGACGATATGGATCTGGAGATTCTCCCCGTCGATGCGGCCCCGTCCGGCGCCGATGCCCTGGGCGCTGCCCCGCTCGCGCCGGCGCAGGCCGATGCGTCCGCCGCATCTGCGGCGCGCGCTGTCCCCGTGTCCCAGGCTGCGGCACCCCAAGCGGTCTCGGCCCCATCAGCCTCACACCAAAGTGCTGCCACCCAAGCCGCCGTCAGCTCCGAGCGCCGCGACGCGCGGGCCAATGCCAGTGTCCGCGTACCGGCGGAGCGGCTGGACGAACTGATGGAGCGGGTGGGCGAACTGGTCATCACCCAATCGCGCCTGCGGCAGATTTCCATCTTGTCCAACGACCAGCAGGTCAAGGCGGTGGCCGAGGAGATCGAGCGGCTGGTGCTGGAACTGCGCGACACCACCATGGGCATCCGCATGCTGCCCATCGGTTCCCTGTTCAGCCGCTTCCGCCGGGTGGTCCATGACCTCTCCCGCGATCTCGGCAAGCAGGTCGATCTGATCATGGAGGGCGAGGAGACCGAGCTCGACAAGACGGTGATCGAGCAGCTCAACGATCCGCTCGTGCACATGATCCGCAATTCCATCGATCATGGCCTGGAGGCGCCCGAGGAGCGCATCGCCGCCGGCAAGGCCCAACGCGGGCGAATGGTTCTGGCCGCCCAGCACGCGGGCACCGAGGTGCTGATCACGCTCACCGACGATGGCCGTGGCCTCGATCGCGAGCGCATCCGCGAACGGGCCGAGCAGCGCGGGCTGATCACGCCCGACGCGGTGCTCAACGACACCGAACTGTTCCAGCTGCTGTTCCAGCCGGGCTTTTCCACCGCGGCGGCGGTCACCAGCCTGTCCGGGCGCGGGGTGGGCATGGATGTGGTGAAGCGCACGGTGGAAGGCCTGCGCGGCACCATCGACATGTCGAGCGCACCGGGGGCAGGCACCAAGGTGACGCTGCGCCTGCCGCTGACCCTTGCCATCATCGACGGCCTGCTGGTGCGGGTGGGGCAGGGGCGCTACGTGGTCCCGCTGGCGGCGGTGGAGGAATGCGTCGAGCTGACGGAGCTGGAGGATGCCCGCTCCCGCGGCCTCAGCTTCCTGAACATCCGCGGCGAGCTGGTGCCGTTCCTGCGCCTGCGCGAGCTGTTCAGCGCCAAGACCCCGGCGGATCGCTACCAGAAGGTGGTGGTGGTGTCCTCAAGCGACATGAAGGTCGGGCTGGTGGTGGACCAGGTGATCGGCGATCACCAGACGGTCATCAAGTCCATGTCGAAGCTGCATTCGGACATTCAGATGTTCTCCGGCGCCACCATTCTCGGCGATGGCGCGGTGGCGCTGATCCTGGACATTCCGCATCTGGTGTCGTTCGGCCAGTCCCGCGAAGACCAACTGAAGGCGGCCGTGTGATGCCCACTCCCGACCACAACCCGCATCGCAATCCCCTCGCCAAGGCGGACCTGAGCGAGCGGGCCAATCTCGAAGTCCTGACCTTGAGCCTGGACGACAATCTGTTCGCCCTGGAGGCGCGGCATGTGCGCGAGATCCTCGATCTGGTGCCCATCACCGAAGTGCCCACCAGCCATCCCTTCGTGGGCGGGCTGATCAATGTGCGCGGCAAGGTGGTGCCGCTGGCGGACCTGCGCCACAAGTTCGGCATGGCGCTGCGGCCGGACACGGTGGACACCCGCATCGTGGTGATCGAGATCGACCTCGGCGGCGACCAGACCACCATCGGGTTGCGCGCCGACAAGGTGCATGAGGTGACCGAAATGACGGCCGCCTCGCTGCAGGATACGCCGCGCATCGGCATGGCCTGGCGGCAGGACTTCATCCACTGCATCGCCAAGCGCGACGATGTGTTCGTGGTGGTGCTGGACATCGCCGCCGTGTTCGCGGCGGGCAGCGGCGTCGAGGGCGCGGGCGACCGCGCGGCGCCCCGCACCGCCGCCTGAGCGGCCGCAGCGTGGGGCGCTGCGGACACGTGAGTCATTGAACAATAGAAATACGGGCGGTTCGCAGTCGCGGCCACGCACCCGAAAGATCATCGCAAACAGGGGCAGACCATGCGTGCATCCATCAAATTGAAACTTGGCCTGACCTTTACGCTGGTCATTCTGCTGGCCGTCGCCATGTCCTGGTTCGGCATTTCCAGCCTGCTCCATCAGAACGCCACCATGGACAACCTGCTGCACGGCCCGGTGAAGCGCATCGAGACGGTGTCGGATCTGAACATCGCCATGCTTGAGGTGCTGCGCCAGGAAAAGAACATGGTGCTCTCGGAAACCCCCGAGGCCCTGAGCCGGTATGAAGCCGAGCTGGTGACCGATCGCGCCACGTTCGTCGCCACGCTGGAGAAGTATCGCGGCATGGCCACCGAGAGGGGCAAGGCCCTGATCAGCGCCATGGATTCCCCCTGGCAGCAATGGGTCGCGCTCCAGGCCAAGATGCAGGATCTGATGCGCCACAACGGCCAGGATCAGGCGACGGTCCTGTCCCAGGTGCAGGGGCGGGCCCTGGTGACCGAACTCTCCAAGCCCCTGGCGCAGATCATCGAGATCAACCGCTCCCAGATGGTGGAGGAGGAGGCGAATGCGGACGCGGAGAATGCCAAGGCCATTCAGGCCTCGCTGATCGCGGCCGCGGTCATGCTGGTGGTGAGCACGGTGGCCGGCATCTGGATTTCCATCGGCATCAGCAAGGGCCTCTCCCGCGCCGGAGCCCTGGCCCAGGCGGTCGCCAGCGGCGATCTCACCCAGACCATCGCCGATCCGCCCAAGGATGAGGTCGGCGATCTTATTGTGCATGTGAACACCATGGTGGAACGCCTGCGCGCGGTGGTGGGGGATTCCATGTCCGCGGCGGAGAATGTGTCGGCGGGCAGCCAGGAGCTGTCGGCCGGTGCGGAGGAACTCTCCTCCGGCGCCACCGAGCAGGCGAGCGCGGCGGAAGAAGCCTCGTCCTCGATGGAAGAGATGGCCTCCAACATCAAGCAGAATGCCGACAATGCGGCGCAGACGGAAAAGATCGCCCGCCAGTCCGCCGTGGATGCCCAGGCCAGCGGCGAGGCGGTCGGCCGCGCCGTGGCGGCCATGCGCACCATCGCCGAGAAGATCACCATCGTGCAGGAAATCGCCCGCCAGACCGACCTTCTGGCCCTGAATGCGGCGGTGGAAGCAGCAAGGGCCGGGGAACATGGGCGGGGGTTCGCGGTGGTGGCCTCCGAAGTGCGCAAGCTGGCGGAACGCAGCCAGACTGCGGCAGCGGAAATCGGCACCTTGTCCACCCAGACGGTGACGGTGGCGCGCGATGCCGGCGACATGCTGGGCAAGCTGGTGCCGGACATCAAGAAGACCGCGGAACTGGTGGAAGAGATCAGCGCCGCCTGTCGCGAGCAGGATATCGGCGCCGATCAGGTCAACCAGGCGATCCAGCAGCTGGACAAGGTGATCCAGCAGAATGCGGGCGCCTCCGAGCAGATGTCGGCGACCTCCGAGGAACTGGCGGCCCAGGCCGAGCAGCTCCAGGCCAGCATCGCCTACTTCCGCATCGATGGCGCAGG
>NZ_CALRWL010000083.1:0-13156 GCF_943371865.1 Azorhizobium sp. AG788
CCCTCCCGGCGCCCATTGGAGAGATAGTGACGGCAGACGGCTTCGGCCCGATCAGCGAGCCTGTGCGACAGATCGTGAGCAATCCCGGACATGGCGAGCTTTTCAAAAACAAAGGCCCGCCGACAGAGCCGGCGGGCCGAGGTTCAGGAGCGTGTTGAGGGTTACTCCGCCGCCACGGCAGGGGGGATGTCCGTGGCGTCCTCAGTATCCTC
Organism: Azorhizobium sp. AG788; assembly: GCF_943371865.1. Taxonomy (GTDB): domain Bacteria; phylum Pseudomonadota; class Alphaproteobacteria; order Rhizobiales; family Xanthobacteraceae; genus Azorhizobium. The sequence goes on from NZ_CALRWL010000083.1 coordinate 213, forward strand.
AGGGCTTTCGTCTTCGCCCATGGCCGTTGTGCCGTCCTGCGCCGCCGTTTCTTCGCCTGCCGCCGGTTCGGCTCCGCGCAGCGGTTCCGGCAGCCAGCCGGTATCAGCCAGCAACGTTTCCGCCTCGCGGGCCATGTCACCCTTCTTCAGGTGCGCGATGCGCTCCGCGGCACGTGGCCCCTTTGCCTCGCCCACCGCCTGCAGGATGCGGGCTTTGGTGACCCGCCCGAGGAAATTGTCCACGGTCGGCTTCCACCCGACGGCGGCCATGTCGAGGTCGACGGCGCGGGCGAGTTGATCGGCATGGTGGTGCGCGCGGGGGCGCCGGTTCCAGGCTTCATGGACGGCGTTCACCGATAGGCTCACCACATGGGCGAACAGGCTGGAGCGGCTGTCGCTGTCCCAATCCTGCAGAACCTCCCAGAGATCGGCCGAGTCCTTCGGCAGAACCTTGGCCCAGCCCTCATGCCGTGCGTGGATTGCCGCGGCCGAGGCACTGTCATTCAGCCCCGGCGCCTGCGCGCTGAAGGCGATGCTCTTCAGGTCGAGTTCGAGGCAGCTATCCGAGCCGTAGCGGTAGAAGCTCTTCAGCGTCAGGGCGTGCAGGGCGGCGAGGAAGGCGACGTCCGGCCGTTCGCCCAGCGCCTGGCGCAGCCCGAGCGTGCGATGCGAGGTCAGCTCGGTCATCAGCCGGTCCGAGAGCGCCGACAGCCCTTCGTCCTCCTCGGGCTCGGGCGCGTCTGCCGTGACGGCCTCGCCGGTACGCATGGCCGCCGCCGCGATGTGGTGCGGGCCGGCGTCTTCCGTGGCGACTTCGAGCTCCACCGGCCGTTCGTCCTCCGGCCGCACATAGCCGCGCTCAGTGCGCACCGTGCCATCATGGGCGATGCTGACGAAGGCGCCGGCGCGCGCCACCTCCAGCGGATCGAAGGTGATCGGACGCGCCTCGAAGGCTTCGATCGCCGTCTCGATCTCGCCGAGCCGCGCATCGACCTCCTCCGGCAGATCATCAGCCTCGGCGTATTCCGCAGACAGGCGATCATATTCCGCCTGCAGGGCATCGCGGCTCGCTTCCTCTTGGGCCGTGAGCGGGATGGTCTCGCCGCGCAGCTGGCGCAGGCCGTAGGTGTGGCCATAGGCGAAGTCAGGGGCCGTCTCGACCCATTTCCACCCCTCGGCGGCAACAGCGTCGGCCTCGGCCTTGAGCTTCTCGGCCACCAGCCGGTCGACCAGCGCCACATCCTGCAGCCAGCCGCCGTCGTCGCCCTGGAACAGGTCGCGCAGGATGGTGCCGCCGGCCTCGACATAGGCCTCAAGGCCGATGAATTGGGCGCGCTTGTCACAGGCGCGGACAGCCCCCTCGGTCAGCATACGGCGGATGGCATAGGGCTGCTTGTCATAGGAGGTCTTCAGCCGCTCGAAGACCTGTTCCTGGCGCGCATGGTCGCCGGAGACGGTGAAGGCCATGAGCTGGTCGAGCGTCAGGTCGTCCTCGGCATAGACCTCCAACAGCACCGGCGAGACCGACGCGAGCCTGAGGCGCTGCTTCACCACGCCGACGGAGACGAAGAAGGCAGCGGCGATTTCCTCCTCGGACTGGCCCTTCTCGCGCAGCGCCAGAAAGGCGCGGAACTGGTCGAGCGGATGCAGCGGCGCGCGCTGAACGTTCTCGGCGAGCGAATCCTCCTCGGCGATGCCGCCCTCCCGGATGACGCAGGGCACCGGCGCGGTCCTGGCGAGGCGCTTCTGCTTCACCAGCAATTCCAGCGCCCGATAGCGCCGCCCGCCGGCCGGGATCTCGAACATGCCGGTCTCGACGCCGGTGTCGTCAACCACAGGCCGGACGCTGAGGCCCTGCAGCAGGCCGCGGCGGGCGATGTCCTCTGCCAGTTCCTCGATCGAGACCCCGGCCTTGATGCACCGGACGTTCGACTGGCTGAGCAGGAGCTTGTTGAAGGGGATGTCACGCGAGGGCGAGAGCGTGATCTTCTGAACATTGGTCGCCATGGAAGGCACCTCCGCGACGGGCGGCCAAGAGCCTCTCTCTCGGCCTCCTACCCGACACGAAGCGCAGCGCCGTCCTCTCACTCTGGAGGGCGACGCCGCAGAACCGCAGATCCGCACAAGCGCAAAGCCGCAAAGCCGGACACACAGTTTTCGGCATCTCCGGCTTTCCGGAAATCAGGCCGCCCGATCGAGCAGCTTCTTGGCCCGGCCCTCGAGGTCGAGCCGCGCATCCTGGTGCGGCTTGTCGCGTGCAAGCGCGGTGATGCCCTGCACGAAGTCGAAGATGCTCTCGGGCTTGCGCCCTTCCTCGGCCAGCACCGTGTCGATGATCTTGGCCGTCTCCGCCTTGGAGAAGCCCCGGTTGCGCAGGAAGTCGCTGCGGTCCTCGTCGGTGCGCGCGACGATCTTCTCCCGAGCCGCCTTGATGCCGTTGACGAAGGGCATGGGCGAGGAATTGGCGAAGCGGGTGAGTGCCGGCGCTGCCTCGTGCGCGAAGCGGGAGGCCGCGTATTTGGAGTGGCGGATGGTGATTTCCTGGAAGTCCTCGACGCCCCAGAGATTCCGGTTCTGGCAGACGGCACGCAGATAGAAACTCGCGATACCGAGCGTCTTGGCCCCCACCTCCGAGTTCCAGCAGTAGAAGCCCCGAAAATAGAGGTCCGGCGAGCCGTCGGGCAGCCGCCCGGCCTCGATCGGGTTTAGGTCGTCCACGAGGAACAGGAAGACGTCGCGGTCGGAGGCGTAGAGCGTCGTCGTATCCCTGGTGATGTCCACACGCGGATTGTAGACGCCAGTCGACCAGTCGAGCACGCCCGGCACCTTCCAGCGCGTGTCGCCGGTGCCGTTGCCGGCGATGCGCTGCACTGCCTCGACCAGCTCATGATCATAGATCCGGCCATAGTCCGGCCCGGTCACGGCGCGCAGCTCGACGCGGCCATTGGCGGTTTCAAAGGTCTTGATCTGCTCGGCGCGGTGCGCGGTCAGGCCATATTGCAGATTGATGCCGACCAGCGTGGCGGGAAGCTGGCGCAGATAGGCAGCCGGTGCCCCGATCTGGGCCGCGAGCTGGCCGAAGGACCAATGGTTCGGTTCGACGGGCGCATCCGCCCCGGGCAGCACCAGCGCCAGCCGCTCGGCATTGGAACGGCTCGCCTCCACATGGATGCGGGACGTCTCCACGAGGCGCGACCGGCTGTGATCGGCCCGGCCCCGCACCATCGCGGCCAGCTCGCCCAGCGACAGGAACCGTTCGTCGTCCGGCCGGGAGAACCATTCCGACGACACGCGGCCGACCCGTTCGCCGCGCGTGACATCCACCCTGTAGCCGCCACTGGCGTCGCGACTGGCATCCAGAACCTGCATGTTCATGGGGATCACCCTCCATGACGGGCGCCGGAAGACTCTCTCTCGGCCCTCAACCCGTCACGGAAATCCAGTCCAGCCTCTCACTCTTCTTCGGGTATTACCCCTCCGGGGCTAAGGAGTCCGCGATAGCGGCCAGTCGATCAAGCGCCCGACTCTCAAAGGTCAGGGCGGCAAAAGCCGGAACCTGCGGTTCCCGCAACACGGGCAATGCAACGCGCTTCAGGCCGGTTTGCAAGGCCCTGCGTCGCACCCACATGTGCGGCTCAATCGCAAGGCGTAACCCGTCGAATGCGGAACTATCAGCCCCGCGAGACGATTGGGTAAATCATTGCGGTGCGAACACAAATGTCACCTTGCGCACGGGACGATCGCAATTCATCATTGTCCGGCAGGGGCGGCTATCAATATCCGAGGTAATCCAAAACCCGGCGGGGCGAAAGCCCGCGTGTACCCCTTCCGATTCCGTCATGGCAGCCCGGGCAAGCGTTCGGGATGGCCCTCAAGGCGCGGCACCGGAACTCGCGCTCTGATGCCGGTGCGCTAACCACGGCACGTTGGGTGACAGGCGGCAACTTGGGTGAAGGCAACGCCCTGTCTTCCGGCCTTGCTAAGGTCACCCCGGTCGAACGTTTCGAGCGATGCCGGAGAGGGCAAGATCCCAGGCTCGTGCGAAATAGAGCTCCTGCTGCGCGGCATCTGCGAACTGAGCGTCTCCGAGCATGGCCCGGATCATTGGTTTGATGGAGGTGGCGTAGAGGATCTGATCGGCGATGAATAGCGGATCACCATCTGCGACGAGAGCCTTCGACTGCGCGGCTCGTACCAATGCGGCAAAGCGGATCATCAGTGGGTCTTCCGCCATGGCGGGTGGGCGAACGCCGCCCGCCGGCACGGCCTCGGCCAACGCAACCCTGTTCAGGGCCATGAGCTCCGGCCGCAGGTTGATCGCCAACAGCTTCCGAGCATAGGCGCGCAGCTGTTCAAGCGGCGGGCTTTCCTCTGCCAACGCGTCGTCGATCTCGGCGACCACGCGCAGACGCAGTTGGTCCATGAGCGCGCTGAACAACGCCGCCTTCGACGGATAGCGGCGATAGATCGTGTCCTTGCCGGCGCCGCAGGTGGCCGCCACCTGTTCCATGGTGGTCGCGGCGAAGCCCTGTTCGGCGAAAAGGCGTGCGGCGGTCTCGAGGATGAGCCGGCCCAGTTCCTCCGCTGCCTGCTTGGTCGGGCGTCCGCCGCGCGGGCGGGTCGGCGGTACGGGCGAGGCGGACCCGGGCGGTGGGGTGGGGGCCAGCGTTGCTCCGGCACGACGGCTCGTCATCTCTCATGCCCTACGAATACGGATGTGTTCGGCCACTATTTAGAAGCAATACAATCTATTTCAAGAACCAAACGCGAGCGTTCCGTTGCCAAATCGCCACAGGGCTGGTGGCTCCCCTTTTTGCGGCCAAATTTAACTGGACGGCATCGTCCCGTTTCTGTTATCCGGAGTTCATGTTCGAGCGCGGGATAGCAAGGCAGAGCATTACAATGCGAAAGCATGGCAGGCACATCGCACTATTTGGAACAACTATAATTTGTACTGGTTGGGTTGCAGGCTTCGCACACGCCCAGGATGCTGTCCCGCTCGATCCCATCGTCGTCCAGACCGATGCCGAGCGCGGATCGAATGGGACCATCGTGGCGCGACGCGACTCCGCATCCACCAAGACCGACACGCCGCTTCTCCAGACGCCCCAGTCCGTAGATGTCATCACGCGCAAGCAGATGGATGACCAGAATCCGCAGACCGTCGGCCAGGCGATGGAGTATACCGCTGGCGTTTTCATGCCGGATGCAAACACCCGCTTTGACAGCTACTTCATCCGTGGATTCGGCGGCTTTGGCACGTCCAGCACCTTCGTCGGCTATCTCGACGGGCTGAGGCTGCCGCGCGGACAAGCCTTCGGCCAGTTTCAGGTGGATCCCTTCCTGCTGGAGCGGGTGGATGTCCTGAAAGGCCCCTCCGCCGTGCTTTATGGCCAGGTGAGCCCCGGTGGCCTCGTCAATATGGTCAGCCGCGATCCGAGCGCTGTGCCCTACAATGAGATGCGCCTAGAGGTGGGCTCCTACGGCCGGATGCAGGCGGGCCTGACCACGCAGGGTGCCTTCGACGAAATGGGCGTCTGGCGATACAGCCTGTCCGCCATCGGACGCGTCTCCGGAACGGCTTATGATGATGTGAACGAGGGGCGCGTGGGCGTCGCGCCGGCCATCACGTGGCAACCGGACGTCGACACGCGCCTCACCATCCGCGGCTTTTATGAGAACGATCCGGAAGGTGGCTATTTCAACTCCATCTACCCCACTTTCCTTGCCGCGCCCCAGTATCGCAGCTTCCTGAACCGCAGCTTCAATGTGGGTGATCCGAACTTCGACAATTACAAGCGCGAGCAGGGCGGTGTCGGCTATTCTTTTGAGCATAGGTTCAACGACTGGCTCCAGATCCGCTCCAACACCCGCTATTCGGATGTCTCCAGCGAGCTAAAGGGCATCCAGATGTCGGGCGCCATGACGTCGGACGGCATTCTGCCGCGACAGGCTCTCATCTCCACCGAGCAGGCGGGGGGCATTTCCACCGACAACAGCGCGGTATTCACATTCAATACCGGGCCACTCAGCCACAAGGTCATCGCAGGGCTTGACTACCAGTGGTTCTCCAGCGACTGGACCTACCAGTACGCGGTGGCGCCCAGCCTGAATGTCATCCTGCCCGTCTATGGCGTGAGCGTGGGGCCGTTCGCCACCCTGATCGACAATACGCAGGATGTGCAGCAGACCGGTGCCTATCTTCAGGATCAACTGGCGCTGGGCAACTGGCGGGCGGTTCTGGGCGTGAGGCAGGACTGGACGACGCAGTCCACCGTCAACCATCTCGCCGGCAACTCCACCTCGGACCAGTCCTCGTCCGCGGCCACCTACCGTGCCGGGCTGCTCTATCTCTTCGAGAATGGCCTGGCGCCCTATGCCAGCTATTCCACTTCGTTCGAGCCGGTGATCGGCGTCAATGCCTCCGGTGAGGCCTTTGTGCCGACGGAAGCCCAGCAGGTGGAGGTCGGCCTCAAGTATCAGCCGACCTTCATGAATGCCCTCTTTACCGTCGCGGGCTTCGACATTCACCAGCAGAACGTTCTCACCGCCGGCCCGATCCTCGGCTTTTCCGTTCAGACCGGCGAGATCCGCTCCCGGGGCCTCGAGTTCGAGGCGCGGGGCAACGTGACCGACAATCTGGAGCTGATCGGTGCCCTCACCCTGCTCGACACCGAGGTCACACAGTCCACGGTCGCGAGCTATGTGGGCAAGCATCCGCAGGCGGTGCCGAACTATTTTGGCTCCTTCTGGATGAACTACAAGTTCACGGAAGGGATGTTGAGCGGCCTCGCGGCGGGAGCCGGCGTGCGGGTGATCGGCCCGAGCTATGCGGACGATGCCAACGACATCAAGGTGGACGGATATGCGCTGGTCGACATGTCGCTGCGCTATGACCTCGCCCGCCTGTCGCCGCGGATGAAGGGGGCGACCGCGACGCTCGATATCCGCAACATGTTCGACACGGTCTATTACACGAGCTGCACCTACGACATCTATTGCCAGTACGGCACGGGGCGCACCTTCCTCGCCGGCCTGCGCAAGACATGGTGAGGGGGGTGATTTCCCGCAGGGGCGTGCTGGGTGGGGCGCTGTCCTGCCTGCCCGCCCTGCGGGCCGGCCCGGCTTCCGCCGCCGACCTTCAGGTCACCGACATGCTGAAGCGCACGGTGACCCTGAAGGCGCGGCCGGAACGCATCGTGCTGCTGGATGCCCGCGACGCGGTGAGCATGGCTCTCATCGATCCCGAGCCGATGGCACGGGTGGTTGGCTGGGCGGGGCTGGAGGGGCTCGACAGCGACGGTGTTCTCGCCGCCCTCAAGGCCAAGGCGGGGCGGACCATCCCCGTCATCGGCGGAGTGGCACCGGGCAGCATCTCAGCGGAGGCCATCGTCGCGCTGAAGCCGGATCTCATCGTCACCACCCGCTATGCGGATGGGGCAAACGGAGACGTCTCCGCCCAGTTGGCCGCGTTCGGCATTCCGGTGCTGTTCAGCGATAGCAGCAGTAGCAGCACGGGCCGCGGCGCGGGCGATGATCTGCCCGCGCTCATGCGCATGTGGGGGCATGTGCTCGACCAGGAGGCGCGCGTGGAGGCGCTGCTGGCTTTCCTCGATGCGCGTTTCGCGCAGGTGGCGGACTGCGTCGCGCGGGTGCCATCGCGCAAGGTCTATCTGGAACTCCAGTCCACCTATGATGACTGCTGCTGGGCGGCGGGTCACGCGGTCTGGGGAAAACTTCTCACGCTTGCGGGCGGACGGAGCCTTGATGCGGTGACCGCGCCCTGGTTCCAGAAGGTGCATGTGGAGCAACTGGTCAAGGAACAACCGGAGCTCTACATCGCCTCGGGCGGCGCCTTCGCGCGCGGCACACGGCCCGCCATCGCACCCGGCATGCCGCGCGATGAGGCCCGCTCCAGCCTGCGCCCGCTCATCGCGCGGCCGGGCATGGACCTGCTCTCGGCGGTCAAGGCAGGCCAGGTGCGCGGCATCTGGACCGGGCTTGTGGTCATACGCCCGCTCAACATCCTGTTCGTCGAGCGCGTGGCCAGCTGGCTGCACCCGCAGGCCTGCCGCGCCATCGACCCCGGGCAAACCGTGCGCGAGCTGAATGAGCGTTTCCTCGCCATTCCGCTCGGAATGCCGCTATGGGGCCGTCCTGACGGGTCTGAGACTGAAAACGAGTGAGGCCAGCCATGCTTTCAGCCCGCACCACCGTTTCCTTTCCGCGCATCGACGCCTTCCTGACCGACATTCTGGAGTCCCTTGCGGCCCATGACATGTCGGTCACCGCCATCGGCGACAGCTATGTGGCAACCTGCACGTTCGGCGCCGCGCGGCTGGTGGCGGGTCCACAGCGACTCGCCATCGAGATTTCTGCACCCACCGCGCCGGAGCTGAACCGGGTGCGCTATTCCATCACCGGCCTCATCGGCTTCGTGGCCAAGAGCGAGGCGCTCCAGATCGTATGGGAGGGAGACGAGGTGGGCCGCACCTTTCCGCCCGACCTGCGCCTCCTCACCGTGCAGGAGATCCAGCGCCTCACGCCCCGGATGCGCCGCGTCATTTTCGCAGGCGAGGATCTTGCGCGCTTCGATACGCGCGAGCAAATGCACACGCGCCTTCTCTTCCAGCCGGAAGACGCGACCCGGCCCGAATGGCCGACACTGGACGATGCGGGCCTGATCTCTTGGCCCGGCGGCCGGCAGCGGTTGGGGTCGCGCGTCTATACGGTGCGCCATGTGGATGTGGCGGCCGGCCAGCTCAGGATCGACTTCTTCGATCATGGCGGCACGGGGCCTGGCACCCGCTGGCTGCGCCGCGCCCGCCCCGGCGATATCGTGGGTGCGGTGGGCCCCGCCGCCCATGGGCCGAAGCCGGCCCCGCGCGTCCTCCTCGTGGGGGACGAGACCGGCCTGCCGGGCATCGCCCGGATGCTGGAGGACGCCGCGCCGGAAACGGAAGGGCTGGCGCTCATTCTGGTCGCCGACGGGGAAGATCGGCAGGCTTTGCGCGCACCTGCGGGCGTTGAGGTGCGGTGGCTGCAGCGATCCCATGTGGCGGGTGATGAGCCGCTGAGCAGGGCCGTGCATGCCCTCGACTGGAGAGGCGCTCATGACGACCTTTTCGTCTGGGTGGGGTGCGAATTCCATGACTTCCGCGCCATCCGGCGTTTCGTGCGGGACGAACTGAAGCTTCCGGCCGCGCGCGTCGTTGCGTTCTCCCATTGGCGTCGTGGCATGAGCGAGGAGGACATCATCGCCGTGGGCGCCCACGCGGTGAACGCATGAGCGGCCGCGCGCGGAGCGTTGAGGGGGCCTCACCGGTTGCCGGGCCGGCCCTCTCCGCCGCCGCTGCCGCCTATCGTCGGCGTACCCATCGCAAGCAGGCCGTGCTTGCCTTCATCGCGACAGTGCTGCTAGGCACGGTTCTGCTGGACCTTGCCACCGGCCCCGCCCGCTATTCGTTGGGCGAGATCATTCCGGCTCTGGTGGGTGCGGATGGGGCGGCGCCCGAAATCCGCGCCATCCTCTGGAACATCCGCCTGCCGACAGCACTGATGGCCGTGACGGTGGGCGCCGCACTCGCGGTGGCGGGCGCGCAGATGCAGACCATTCTGGCCAATCCAATGGCCTCGCCGTTCACGCTCGGCATCTCCGGCGCGGCGGGATTTGGTGCGTCGCTTGCCCTTGCCTTCGGCTTCGCGATCCTGCCGGCCTTCGTGGACTATATGGTGCCACTGAATGCGCTGCTGATGGCGCTGCTGGCGGCTGGCATCATCCATGTGTTCAGCCTCCAGCGGGGCGCCACCACGGAGCGGATCGTGCTACTTGGCATCGCGCTTGTTTTCTCCTTCAACGCCTTCCTCACGCTGGTACAGTTCCTAGCCTCCGAGCAGGCGGTGGCGGCTGTCGTCTTCTGGACCATGGGCAGCCTCTCTCGCGTGACATGGCCGAAGCTTGGCGTTTGCATCGTTATGCTCGCTCTCGTGTTGCCGGTCTTCATGCGCCGGGCCTGGTCGTTGACCACGCTGCGCCTCGGGGAAGACCGGGCCGCGAGCCTTGGTATCGACGTGCGCCGCCTGAAGCTGGAGACCATGGCGCTGGTGGCGCTGTTGGCCTCCGTTCCCGTCGCTTTCGTCGGTACCATTGGCTTTATCGGGCTCGTGGGGCCGCATATCGCGCGCCTTCTCATTGGCGAGGATCAACGCTTCTTCCTGCCCGCCTCGGCCCTTTGCGGCGCTTTGCTGTTGTCGTCAAGCTCAATACTCAGCAAGACGCTGGTGCCCGGCACGCTCCTGCCCGTCGGAATCGTGACGGCCATTATCGGCGTGCCCTTCTTCCTCGCCCTTATCCTGCGCGATGCGAGGCGCGGGTGATGAGCGCGGGTGTCAGCCTTCAGCTCATCAACGTGGGCGTATCTTACGGGCGCCATAAGGTGGTTGATGGCGTCAGCACCTCCGCCATCGCCTCAGGCGCGGTCGTGGCGCTTCTCGGGCCAAATGGCGCGGGAAAGTCAACATTGCTCAAACGGATCGCTGGCCTGCTGACGGGCCCCGGCCGGGTCGACATCGTCGGGGCCAAGCGAGAGGAGATTGGCTACCTGCCGCAGCACCACGCGTCCCCCGCGGGGGTGACGGTCTATGAATCCGTGATCCTTGCCGTGAAGCGCAACGGGGCCTGGAGCGTGTCGGCTGCCGAACTGACGCAGGTGGATGCGACGTTGGACATGCTCGGGATCACGGGCCTTGCCCCCCGGGAGTTGGAGGACCTGAGCGGCGGTCAAAGGCAGATGGTCGCGATCGCGCAAACGCTCGTCAGGGAACCGCGAGTCCTTTTGATGGACGAGCCCACGAGCGCGCTCGATCTCCACCGCCAGTTGGAAGTCCTTGGTGTCATTCGTGATCTGGCGCAAACGCGGGGTGTCATCGTGCTGGTCTCGCTGCACGATGTGAACCTTGCCCTTCGCTTCGCGAGCCACGCCATGGTGATGGCGCGGGGGCAGATAGTTGCCAGCGGGCGGAGTTTGGACGTCATCTCCGCACAGATGATGCAGGCCGTGTTCCACGTTGAGGCGAGGATCGAGTTGTGTTCCAGAGGTCGACCGCACATGATAATCGACGGCATGAAAGAGCCATAGATTAACACCGCAACTGTGCCCGCTGAGATGAACGGTTCCAACCCCGCGTGGCCGCTTTCTGGCGCAAATCCCATGACCGCTCGTGTGAATGGCGCTTTCAAGTCGTCGAAACGCCAGCCAGCGGCGGACGCGCCCTCACACCCGGTCGTCGGCCTCCGCGAACTGGGTGTCGTGCAGGCGGCGATAGAGGCCGTCGCGCGCCACCAGTTCGCCGTGGCGGCCCTGTTCGGCGATGCCGGTTTCCGACACCACCACGATCTGGTCGGCGTTGCGCACCGTGGTCAGGCGGTGGGCGATCATCAGCGTGGTGCGGCCTTCCGACAGCGCGGCCAGCGACTGGCGGATCTCGCGCTCGGTCTCGGTATCCAGGGCCGAGGTGGCCTCGTCCAGGATCAGGATCGGCGGGTCCTTGAGGAAGATGCGGGCGATGGCCACCCGCTGCTTCGGCCCGCCGGAGAGCTTCACCCCGCGCTCGCCGATCACCGTGTCGAGGCCCGCCGGCAGGCCGGCGATCATGTCGTCCAGCCGGGCGCGGCTGGCGGCGGCGCGGATCTCCGCTTCCGAGGCGTCGAGCCGCCCATAGGCGATGTTCTCGCGCAGGGTGCCGGCGAACAGGAACACGTCCTGCTGCACAATCCCGATCTGGGAGCGCAGCGAGGCCAGGGTGAGGTCGCGAATGTCCACCCCGTCGATGGTGATGCGCCCGGACAAGGGCTCGTAGAAGCGTGGCAGCAGCGAGCAGATGGTGGTCTTGCCCGCGCCCGAGGGGCCGACGAAGGCCACCGTCTGCCCGGCCTTGATCGTGAGGCTGAGATCGCTCAACACCGGGGCGGAGCCGCCATAGCTGAAGCTGACGGCCTCATAGCGGATCGCCTCCTTCAGGCCGGTCAGCGCCACCGCGCCGGGGCGGTCGGCGATATCGGCGCGGGTGGCCAGCAGTTCCAGATAGCGGCGGAAACCGGCGATGCCCTTGGGATAGATCTCCAGCACCGCATTGATCTTCTCGATCGGCCGGAAGAACACCCCCACCAGCAGCAGGAAGCTGACAAAGCCGCCATTGCTCAGTTCGCCCCGGATCACGAACCAGGTGCCGGCGATCATCACCAGCACCTGGGTGAGGCGCATGCCCAGATAGCTCAGCGACATGTTGGCCGCCATGATGCGGTAGGCGGAGAGCTTGGTCTCGCGATAGCGGGCATTGTCCTGGGCGAACAGGGCCCGCTCATGGTCCTCATTGGCGAAGGCCTGCACCACCCGCATGCCGCCCACATTCTCCTCGATGCGGGCGTTGAAATCACCCACCCGGCCGAACAAGGCGCGGAAATTCTCGGTCATGCGGGCGCTGTAATGGCTGGAGAACCAGGCCACGAACGGCACCACCGCGCCGGTAATGAGCGCCAGATGCACATTGACCATCATCATCAGGATGAAGGCGCCGATGAAGGTCATCACCGCGATCACCACATCCTCGGGGCCGTGATGGGCCACTTCCCCCACTTCTTCCAGATCCTTGGTGATGCGCCCCACCAGCCGCCCGGTCTTCTGGTTGTCGAAGAAGCTGAACGACAATTTCTGCAAATGATCGAAGCTGCGCCGGCGCATTTCGGTCTCGATATTGATGCCCAGCATGTGGCCCCAATAGGTCACCACCGCCATCAGCCCGGCATTGACCAGATAGACCCCCAGCAGGGCCGCGGCGGCGGCGGCGATCAGGCCCCAGTTCTGGGCGGGGAGCAGATCGTCCACGAACAGCTTCACCGCCATGGGGAAGCCCAGTTCCAAGAGGCCCGAGACCACCGCGCAGGT
>NZ_CALRWL010000084.1:0-12115 GCF_943371865.1 Azorhizobium sp. AG788
CGGTTGCCTGACCGTGTTCGGCCCAGGCGAGCAGTGGTTCTATGCCCTGACCGAGGATGGCGTCGAGAACCTCAAGGAACTCATCCAAATCCACCGAACGGGCCGCTGACCGCTTCGATCCGTATCCGCGTCACTCACCGGATGCGTACTCTAGAAACCGTCTTCACCCTTCACGCGGCGGACCTGCGCATGGCGGAGCCGGCGAACCAGAACGTGGTTCCGGCACACGGCGTCCCGCCGGCTCCGCCACACCGGACAGCCACCAAACAGGCTGCGGCGGCCGAAAGTCGGGAGCGCCGGCTGGCCACCTACCAGCGCGTCTGGGCGCTGCACCAGGAGGGCTGGTCCGGCGTGGCCATCGCCCGTCATCTTGGCCTCGGCCGCAGCACCGTCGTTCGTTTCCTGCGGCACGCGACGTTTCCCGAGCGCCAGGAACGCCACGACGCTGGCCGGGGTCTGCTCGATCCCTGGAAGCCGATGATCCTGGAGCGCTGGAACACCGGCGGTCGCCGCAGCCGCCAGTTGTTTCGGGAGATCCAGGGACGCGGCTATCGCGGCAGCTATCGGACGCTGGCCCGCTATACCCAGCGTCTGCATCAGGCCCAGGACGACGCCGCTCTTGGCCAATCAGCACCGCCGCACCCCGTGCCCCCTGTCAGCGATTCGCGCAAACGGCCGCTGACGCCGCGCAACGCCGCCTGGCTGGTGCTGCGGCGCGCCGAGCATCGCGACACCAAGGAGGCCGACCTGTTGAAGCGGCTTCGCACACAGCATGCCGCGCTGACCGAGGCGATCGCCTTGGCCGAGGACTTCGTCGCCGGTCTGCGGGACCGTGCCCCCAAACGCTTCGATCCATGGTTGGCCCGGGCGCAGGACAGCACTCTCCCGGCTTTCCGGAACTTCGCCAAAAAGCTCCGCACCGATGAGGCCGCCGTGCGTGCCGCCATGACCCTGTCGTGGAGCACCGGAAAGGTGGAGGGACAGATCAACCGGCTCAAGATGATCAAGCGTCAAATGTTTGGCCGTGCCAGCTTCGATCTCCTCAACCGCCGGTTCCTGCTGGCCACCGATTCACCAAAACTGGCCAAGAGCCCATAATCGTTGACACGTTCCGCCTGACCGCCCGGCGTGCGCCGCGGTGCCGCTCGCCAAGCGGCGATCGCCGCGTCGCTGACCCACAGCGTCAGGCTGCCGCGTCGCCGCAAGCCCGCCTCATACGCCGCCCAGTTCGTTACCTGGAACTTCATCTTCGGAATGTGATGGCGGCGGGCGTCATTGTGCTTGTTCGGCATGCCGAGGCTGACCAATCCGGGAAACAAGGGAAGGCGCCCTTCTACACCACGACCCAGGACCGGCAAACCCGCGCCTCGCTGCACCAACAGCTTATTACAGTACACCGTACCGCTCAGACGCATAGGCCTTCTACAACAAACCGTTATCCCATTCCATATTTTATGACACAGTAGAGCTAATCGCCGGGACGGGCATATGCCCGAGGGGCCGCAGTCGCGGCCCTCCAGCGACACAGGTCAATGACCAGCGCCGCCGGTATCAGACAGTCGCTACCAGCTTGGGATCCTTCTTCCAGTCTTCCATGATGACCTGCGCCTTGCGCCGGTCCTCGCTGCTGAGGTTGGCGCCGATCTCATGGGCCTTGGCCTCCAAACCGTCACGCTCGGGACCGGATTGGGCGGCGGCGGCCATGATGTACCAGACATAGGCCTGGACCGGGTTGTAGGCCTTGCTGTCGCGCGACGCATAAAGCGCGCCCAGGTTGTTCATGGCACCGGCATGCCCCTGCGCCGCGGCCTTGCGCAGCCAGTCCACCCCTTCGACCAGTTCGGGCCGCCCGCCCCAGCCATGGGCCAGCATCAGCCCAAGATTGACCTGAGCGCCGACATTGCCCTGCATCGCTGCCTTGCGGTACCAGACCGTCGCCTCGGCATGGTCGGGCGGGCCGGCCAGCCCGTTGGAATGGATCAGGCCAAGGTTGAACTGGGCGTTGACGTTGCCCTTCTCCGCCGACAGGCGGCACCATTTCAGGGTTTCGCGGTAATCCTTCGGCACGCCATGGCCGCGGGCATAGAGAAGGCCGAGATTGACCTGGGCCACCGGATGGCCCTGCTCGGCCGCCTGCCGGTAGAACTCGGCCGCCCGGGCCGGGTCGGCCTCCCCCACGCTGCCCTGCTCATACATGATGGCGAGCGCCATCTGAGAGTTGGCGAAGCCCTGCGCGGCGGCGCGGCCGTACCAGGCCATCGCCTGCTCCAGGTCGCGCTCCACCCCCTGGCCGTTGGCGTAGAGCGAGGCGAGCGCATGCTGGGCCACGGCATAGCCGCCCTCGGCCGACCGGCGGTACCAGTCGGCGGCGACGGCATGGTCCTGGGGCACGCCTTGGCCGAAGGCGTGCAGCAGGCCCATGTGGTGCTGCGCCTCGGCATGGCCGCCTTCGGCCGCCAGCCGGTACCAGTGCACGGCCTGGGCGATGTCGGGCCCGATGCCAAGCCCGTTGGGATAGAGCAGGGCCAGATTGGCCTCGGCCGCGGCCGGGTTGGTCTTGGCCACGGTCTTGTACCAGCGCACCGGCAGGGCGGTGTCTTGCGCCGCTCCCTCGCCGTTGGCATAGCACAGGGCAAGCGAGAACTGCCCCTCGGTATGGCCCTGGTCGGCCGCCTTGCGGAACCAGTGGGCGGCATCGCCGAAATCGCGCACCACGCCCAGGCCGCGGGCATAGAGCTGGCCCATGCGGTACTGCGCCTCGGCGTCGCCGCGCTCGGCCAGCGGCAGCCAGTCGGCGACCGCGCCGGCATGGTCCTCCGCCTCGAAGGCGGCGAGACCGCGCTTGAAGTCCGGCTTGCGGGAAGAGGTGCTTTTGGTACGCTTCAGCAGCTTGCCGAACAAGATCAGGGCTCCCGCAGGCTTTCGTCGACCCCGCGCAGGATGGGGCGGAGGAAATAGGTGATGATGCGGCGTTCGCCGACCTTGATGTCGGCCGTCACCGGCATGCCGGGAATCAGGCGGAAGTTGGATGGGACATTGTCCAGCGTCGTCGTCAGCAGCTTGACCCGCGCCCGGTAGTAGAGCGCCTTGGCCGGATCGTCCTTGCTGGAGAACGAATCCTCGCTGATCGTCGACACCTCGGCTTCCAGCGAGCCGTGCTGGAGATAGGGATAGGCGTCGAGCTTCACGCGCACCTTGTCGCCGACCTGGACGAAGGCGAGGTCGCGGGCGTCGATGTTGGCCTCGACCTCCAGGGGCGCGCCGACCGGCACCAGGGTGAACAGCGCCTCGGCCTCCTTGGCGATCGATCCGGGGGCTGCCTTGGGAGAGACTTCCAGCACGATCGCGTCGGCCGGGGCGTCGAGCTGGACCAGAGACTGGCGCTTGCGCGCCTTGGTCAACTGCTCGCGCAGGGCCTCGCGCTCGTTGCTCTGGGTGGTCAGCTCCTCGATGACCTTGCCGTTCCACTGCTGGATGAAGACGTCGCGCTCGGCCAGCAAGGCCTGCAGATCGTGGCGGTTGCCCTGCAGTTCGTTCTGGTTGAGGACGAGGTTGCGCTCGATGTCGATGCGGTCGCTGGTGGCCTGCAGCAGGTTCAGCCTGCTGCCGACCTGGGAGGCCAGCAGCGTGGACCGCATGGTCTCGATCTCGCGCACCACCTTCAGCCGTTCGTTCAGATGCATGCGGTCCATCTCGTACTTGGAGACGTTGGACTGCAGGCGAGCGAGCTTCTCCTCGTAATTCTGCATCTGCGACTGGTACTGGGCCTGCCGCTCGCGCCACAGCGCATGCTGCAGCGTGCTGAAGCCATAGCGGTCGCTGCCGGCCACGAAGGGCTTGCCGTCATGCTCGGCCTCCAGCCGGGCGATCTGCGCATCTGCGTTGGCGAGGCGGGATTCCAGCTGCAGGACGTCGGCCTGGGTGAAGGTCGGATCCAGCGTGGCCAGCACGTCGCCCTTGCGCACGACGTCGCCCGCATGGACCAGAATCTTCTTGATCACCGCCATTTCCAGCGGCTGGACCATGATGTTGGCTTCGGTCGAGATGATCTTGCCCTGGGAGGCGACGATCTTGTCGAGGTAGGAGAAGGTGGCCCAGGCGATCATCCCGATGACGAACAGCGCCAGCAGATGCAGCGTGATGCGCGCCAGGAAGGGATCGGGGGCGTTCTGGATCGCCTCCGTATCCTTCTGGAAGGCGCCGACCGCCGCCTTGCCGCGCGCCTTGGCACGCTTGTCGAGCGGCGGAACCGGCCCCTCCCGCGCAACATCGTTCGCAGGGACGCGCGTCGTCTGGATGGTCGCGAGCTTCTGTGCGGTCAAGGGGACGCGCTCCTAGATGTGCCGGTTCTGCTGGTGCCAGAGATGCTGGTAGATGTCGCAGCGCCCCAGCAACTCGTCATGGCGGCCGCTGTCGACCACCTTGCCGCGGTCCATCACCAGGATGACATCGGACGGCACCAGCGACGACAGGCGGTGCGAGATGATGATCACGGTGCGGCCGCGGGCGATGTTCATCAGGTTGGCCTGGACGATCGCCTCGCTCTCGGCGTCGAGCGCCGAGGTCGCCTCGTCCATGATCAGGATCTTCGGGTTGGTCAGCAGGGCGCGGGCGATGGCCAGACGCTGGCGCTGCCCGCCCGACAGGTTCGACGACCCTTCCTCCAGCATGGTGTCCAGGCCCTTGGGCATCCGCTCGACGAACTCGTCGGCGCCGGCCAGGTGGATCACCTTCAGGATCTCGTCGGTCGTCGCCCCCGGCTTGGCGGCGGAAACGTTCTCACGGATGGTGCCGGTGAACAGGAAATTATCCTGCAGGACCACGCCGATCGAGGCGCGCAGATGGTCGAGATCATATTCGCGCAAGTCCCGGCCGTCGATGCGGATCAGCCCTTCCTGCGCCCGGTGCAGCCCCTGCAGCAGCCGGGTCACCGTGGTCTTGCCCGAGCCGCTGCGGCCCATGACGCCGAGGATGATGCCCTCGGCCGCGGCGAAGGACACGCCGTCGAGCGCCGGCGGCAACGAGGGGGCATAACGGAAGCGCACGTCCTGGAACTCCACCGTGCCGCGCAGCGGCGTGCGCAGGCCGCGGCCGGTGCGGCCCTCTTCCGGCGGGTGGTTCATGATCGTGCCCAGCATCTGGACCGAGATCGACACCTCCTGGAACTGCTGCACCAACTGGGCCATCTGCAGCAGCGGCTGGGTGACGCGGCCGGCCAGGATGTAGAAGGCGATCAGCGCGCCCATCATCAGCTCGCCGTTCAGCGCCAGATAGGTGCCGAGACCGAGCAGGCAGGCCATCATCAGCTGGTTCAGCGGCTGGGCCACCGTCTGGCCGATGATCATGATGCGGCCGACGTCGAAACGCTGTTCGGCGGCGCGGGCGACGCGGTGATCCCATTCCTGCTTCTGGCGGGAGTCGAGCGCCAGCGACTTCACCGTGCGCATGCCGTGGATGTTCTCGATCAGGAAGGACTGCTGGCGGATCTCCGCCTGGTACAGATCCTTCAGCCGGCCTTTGATCAGCGGGATCATGATGCCGATGTTGATCGCCATCAGCAGCGAGAAGCCCAGGACCAGGGCGGTCAGCGGCACGCTGTACATGAACATGATCGGCAGGAAGATGACCAGCGACACCGTGTCCAGCAGCGTCATGAAGAGCTGGCCGGTCAGGAAGTTGCGGATGCGCTCGGCCTGCTGGACGTTCTTGACGATCTCGCCGGACGACACCCGCTCGAAATAATGCATCGGCAGGCCGACGAGCTTGTTGAAGACCTGGACGTTCATCTTCGCGTCGATCTTCTTCGTCGCGTAGAGCATCAGGTACTGGCGCAGGTACGAGAAGGCCGTCTCGAACAGGATGACGCCGACCATCCCGATCATCAGCACGCTGAGCGTGCCCAGGCTGCGATGGACCAGCACCCGGTCGATCACCAGCTGGAAGAAGATCGGCACGGCGAGCGCGAACAGGCTCATCAGGATCGCCGCGATGCCGATGTCGCGGAAGATGCGCTTATGGCGCAGGATCTCCACCAGGAACCATTTGAGGCCGAAGGGCTGCTCGACGTCGGTCAGGCCGTAGTCGCGCTTCAGCAGCACGATCTCGCCGGCCCAGGCCTGGCTCAGCCGGATGCGGTCGACCGGCAGGATGGTTTCCTGGCCGGCCAGCGGATCCTGCAGGATGGCGACGTCGGTATTGCCCTGCTTGCCGAAGCCGACGACCACCATCGAGTTGCCGTTGCGCAGGCGCAGGATGGCGGGGAAGGCGTCCTGCAGCTTGCCCAGATCCTCCCACTCCAGCGTCGTCGCCTCGGCTTTCAGGCCGATCGACTTCGCGATGCGCAGAAGGCGCGCGGTGTCCAGCTCCTCGTTCCCGATCACATTGCTGTGCTGAAGCCGCTCAGCCGAGACGTCGAGACCACGCTGGCGTGCGACCGCGGCCAGGGAGTGCAACCCGGTGTGGGCGCACGGAACTTCCGCAGCAAGGGTCATGGGATCCGCCGTAGAGGGTGAAAAAAGCGTCGCGAAAGCAAGGTCTTCATACCGTTCGGTCACCCGGCCTCAATCGACCATGCGCTCCATGCCGGGGGCGCGACGGGGCGTGTGTGTACTATCCGGTGGACGATGCCTACTCACGCGGTACCGCTGAAATAGCAGAATTGCCGTGACAGCGGCAAGTCATCTGTCCCGAAACGGCCCGATCATCGCATTTGGCAGAAGATGGAGTGAGCGAATTCGCCCGATCATCCCGAGCGTTTGCGGCGCACGGAGATGTCGGGTCGGGAGCGGTTCAGGATGTTGATGGCGAAGTCGCGTAAGGTGGCCAGGTTTTCCGGACCATGGTTCTTGCGGTTGCCGTTTCCGGTCCGCACAGCCAGTCCGGCTCACGACCGACCAAGACTCGCCGGGTTCCGATCTGGCCGTGATTCGGATTGGGATGGTGGCACTGGCCAGCCCGGCACCGGTCTCCGGGGCGGCAGAGCATTCCTCGACCATGGTCTGCAAGGCTGAGGGGGGCCTTCAGTTGCAGCGGGCGATCGCCGCCACGGGCGCGGATGAGGCGGGTGGCCTCCTCCTGGCCGTGGAGGGCGTCGGCCGTGACCAGATGGTCTTCGATGTCCGGGCACTCCAGCAGGTCGCGTCGCTTGGCGTTGCCAGTTGCGTGGATCTGACAGCGCTCAAACGATTCCCCAAACCATGACATCAGGGTCTCCAGCCGTCAGCGATCGAGTCCTCTACAAAAAATAGAATATATTTCATATCGCCGCAAATACCAGATGTTATCGGATGCGACACCTTTGCCTTATCATGCCAAATAAACAGAAGAATATTTCTTATATTCAGGAGTAGTACTCAATTTCATGAATCGCGATTCCGAGACTCCTTGGATCTATATTCCCAATTTCTCCAGGCTCTGTTAAAGGGCAAAGAATTTCAAATCTTGTGGCATCCGGCACAAGGGCGACGGCCAGCTCAAAAGTCTGACCGGCAGGAACGGGCTTTTCCACCACGTTCGACCCGCAGCGGAAGGTAACGAACTTACCCATTGGAAGGTGATTGGTGCCTCGCAACACGGCACAGCGCCAGGAGTGAGCAAGGTCAATGGGAATGAACGCCTGTCCTCCGGTCCAGCGATGAGTTCCTTCTGCCTGATGCCACCCCGCATCGCCAATCGCGATGTCAATGTCACACTCACCAAGCTTCACAATGCTGCTGTTTGGCTCAGCGATAAAGCAATTCCCAATGCCGGTGGCTGGATTCATCCAGCGCCGCACAACAAACCCATGCCGCATAAGCAACTCAACAAAGAACCCAGTCTCAAACCCAAGCTCAAGCCAGCCCCATTTACGCATGCACCACACCGACAGGCCATCCAGACGAGGCCCCCAGCAGTATGGGACAAAAGGATTTCCTCGCTCTACAATAGGCTCACCAGAGAACACGATAAATCCTCCTGGATTCAACATGCCTCGCAGCGTATCCAGAAGATCTCCATGGTGGAGCTCATGATGAAATGATTGGAAGAATAGAATTCTATCAAATTTCTTTCCATCGAATCCATCGGTGAACAAAGCATGCTTGACGGCAACCGACACACCAAATTTCGCGGCATTTTCTTGAATAGAATTCAGATAGCGAGGCTCTGCATCCAGAACATGCACATCGCACTGCATACGAGCCAAAGCCAAACTGATATGCCCATCACCAGCGCCAAGTTCTAAGACGGACATTCCAGAATTAATGTTAAGTAATTTTATTATACCTCCCCATGCCATAAAGTAATCACCAACATTTATGCTTGACCCAGAGCTGAATGGTGGGGAAGGATAGTTTGATTCAATATGACTATGCTCTGGCATAAGCTCGCCAACGAATGGCTGATAGCTCCGATTAGAAATTTTCTCGTAAATTGACAGGCAAATTTTTTTATAATCATCGGAGAAAGGGTCTAGCGAATTTACGTCTTCCACAAAACTTTTATCAATAGCAGTATTAAACATCTCATTTCTCTGTTCTTCTCCACTCAGGCTGTCGATGTATTGAATAATTTCATCTGTGCTATTGAAGTATCTCACGCCTATTACCCCGAGATATCAGCGAATTGAGTGACGGTCTGATCAGATCGTGTCGTGTAACGCGGTCTTGATGACCTTGATGTCGTCGCGGAATGTGGCGTTGTGGGCGTCCTTGGGCAACTGATTTTCCTCTGAAGGCAGCGCCAATTTTCCGGGACGCCGGGGATCAAGCTTGGATCCCATCACCGTGGCAATGGCACAGGACAGTGCGCCCAGTACGATGACCAAGAAAGATATCATGCTTTATTGAGGGGGTAACAACATGCCGAACAAATCTATTATACCGGCCCTTTCATGGGAATATGATTTCCTGATGCGATCACCCTGCCCAAAACGGCACGACGGACGATATGCCGCTTGCGGACACGGCACGGTCGTTGCTATCGACCCCCGACGAACTCCTCGATGGAACGGCAAGAAGCCAAGCGGGCGGTCCCGATGAAAAAGCCTTCACGTAAGCCGACCAAGGCCAAACGCCCGGTTGCCTCTGCAGTACCCTTCCGGCCGGCCCCCCCGGCGGCGGGCGCCGTGGCGGCGGAGGCCGCCTTCGCCCAGGCGTTGACCCTGCACCGGGCCGGCCGCACCGCCGAGGCGGAGGCCGGCTACCGCTCCGTGCTGGCCACCGATCCGGGCCACCCCAACACCAACAACAACTTCGCCATCATTCTGCGCGCCCGCGGCGACTGGGAGGAGGCGCTGGGTTGCTACCGCCGGGCGCTGACCCGCAACGCCACCGACCCCTTCGTCCACAGCAACCACGGCTGCCTGCTGCTCGACATGGGCCGCGCGGCGGAGGCGGAGGAGGCTCTGCGCACCGCCATCACGCTCAAGCCCGACTACGCCGAAGCGCATTTCAACCTCGCCAACATCCTGCGCAACCGCGGCGACCGCGAGGGGGCCAAGGCCGCCTACGGGGAGGCGCTGCGGCTGAAGCCCGGCATGGCGGCGGCGCTGTGCAACCTGGGCGACCTGCACAAGGGCGCGGTCGAGCTTGCCCGCGCGGTGGAGTGCTTCGTCGCCGCGCTGAAGGCCGACCCGACATCGGCCGAGGCGTGGAACAACCTGGGCGAGACGCTGAAGGAGATGGGCCGCATCGAGGAGGCGATCACCATCTTCCAGAAGGGGCTGGAGGCGCATCCCGGCCACGCCCTGATGCATTCCAACCTGCTGCTGGCCCTGCACTACACCCCGGCGGTCCCGCCGGAAACCATCTTCAAGGCGCATGCGGTGTGGGCGCAACGCCATGCCGACCCGCTGCTGCCCGCCGGCAAGCGGTACGCGAACCCGCGCGAGCCGGACCGGCGCCTTCGCGTCGGCTATGTCTCGCCCGATTTCTGCGCCCATTCGGTGGCCTTCTTCGCCGAACCGCTGATCCGCGAGCATGACCGCAGCCGTTTCGAGGTCTTCTGCTACCACGCGGCCACCCGGTCGGACACGGTCACCGAGCGGCTGAAGGGAATGGCCGACGGCTGGCGTTCCCTGGCCGGGGTCGACGACGCCCGCGCCGCGGCATTGATCGAGCAGGAGCGCATCGACATCCTGGTCGACCTGACCGGCCACACCGCCAACAACCGCCTGACCCTGTTCGCCCGCAAGCCGGCGCCGGTGCAGGCGACCTGGCTGGGATATCCCGACACCACCGGCATGCGTGCCATCGACTGGCGGCTGAGCGACGCCGTCGCCGATCCCATGGGCGAAGCCGACCGGCTGAGCGCTGAGCGCATCGTCCGCCTGCCCCACGGCTTCCACAGCTACCGGCCGCCGGTCGATGTCGGCCCGCCCGCCGAGCCGCCGATGGGGGCCAACGGCCACGTCACCTTCGGCTCCTTCAACAACACCTCCAAGGTGACGGGCGAGGTGGTGCGGGTCTGGTCCGAGATCCTGAAGCGCGTGCCGGGATCGCGCCTGATCATCAAGAGTGCCCAGATGGGCGACGGGGAAACACGCCAGCGGTATCTCAACAGCTTCGTCCAGCACGGCATCGACGCCGGCCGGATCGACCTGCTGGCCCGCATCCACGCCGCCGACGGGCATCTGCGCGCCTACGACCGCATCGACATCGCCCTCGACCCCTTCCCCTACAACGGCACCACCACCACCTGCGAGGCGCTGTGGATGGGCGTGCCGGTGGTCACCGTAGCGGGAAACACGCACGTCTCCCGCGTCGGCGCCAGCCTGCTGACTCATTGCGGCCTGACCGACCTGATCGCCGCCGACGAGGCCGGCTACATCGCCACGGCGGTGGATCTCGCCGGCGATCCGGAGCGGCTGTCCGTCCTGCGGCAGACCATGCGCGACCGGCTGAACGCCGCTCCGCTGACCGACTACCGGGGCTTCGCTCACAGCGTCGAAGCGGCCTACCGCGCCATGTGGCGCGACTGGATGGCGCACCCCGCCGCCTGAGCGTGATGGATGGTATCTCCTGAACCCCGGAAGATGCGTTTGCCGGCGCGATGCCCAACAGCCGGCCGGGTCGCGTCGGCTCGGCAAGCCGGCGGCCTAACTTGACAAACCGGCCACCGGCGCGGGATCGTCCGCCGGCGCTCGCCGCCCGGCAGGACCGGCCCGCCAGAACAGGGTTTTCCCATATGATTCCGAACTTGGCTTTCACCTGGCAGCTCACCGAGGTCCACGGCTGGGGACTGGTGGGCGTCCACACCGCGCTGTACCTCGCCGACATGGGCCGACCGCTCCTGTTGCTGGAACGGCCGCTGATGGGAACCCTGCGCCCGGAGAACCGCGCCAAGCTCCAGCCCCTGGAAGGCCCCTGCCAGCAGATCATCGCCATGGCGGACAACGCCAAGGGCCACATGCTTTTGCTGAAGGAGTTCGACGTTCTGCACGCGCTGGGCAACGGCTTCACCGCCGGCGGCCCGTCGTCCCGCTTCCGCGGCCGCCGCAACGTCGGCGTCATCGCCTACGAGAACACCCGCTTCACGCCCGAGGTGATGGCCCGCGCCCGCCAGTACGACCGCATCGTCGTGCATTCGACCTACAACAAGCAGCTGCTGGAGATCTGGGGTTTCGACAATGTCGGCCTCTCCTTCCAGGGCATCGATCCGGCCGAAATGGTGGAAGCCTCCCCCAGCGGAAGATTCGGGGACCGCTTCGTCGTCTTCTCCGGCGGCAAGCTGGAGTTCCGCAAGGGTCAGGATATCGTGCTGGCCGCCTTCCTGCGTTTCCGCCAACGCCACCCGGAGGCGCTGCTGGTCACCGCCTGGCAGAACGCCTGGCCGGAGGTCGGCATGACCATGGCTGAATCGCCGTTGGTGCCGATGCCGCCGCGCATCCTGCCCAACCGGATGGTCGATGTGAAGACCTGGGCGATGGAGAACGGCGCCGACGAGGAGGGGTTCCTCGACCTCGGCTTCCTCGGCCGCAACCAGATCGCCGGGGTGCTGGCCGACTGCGACGCCGCCCTGTTCCCCAACCGTTGCGAGGGTGCCACCAACCTGGTCGCCATGGAGGCGATGGCCTGCGGCGTGCCGGTGGTGCTGTCCAATAACACCGGCCATCGCGACCTGCTGAAGAGCCCGACCC
>NZ_CALRWL010000085.1:0-11987 GCF_943371865.1 Azorhizobium sp. AG788
GCGAAAGAACACCCGCCGTGCCACCCCTCCCCCACACACCGCGGGCGAGATCGGAACGCGTTTCACCCCCCTCCCTTCCCTCCCCCGCAAGGGGGGAGGAGCCCGCGTCGGCTGGGACAGGACGCAGGAGCTGGACTTGGCGGCCTGACCGGTCCTGCGCCCAAGCCGGTGGGGGCTGTGGCGCTGAGCGCGCATAACGCTCCCCACCCACGCAACGTGCGCTCTCCCCCCCTTGCGGGGGAGAGTTGGCGGGGGAGAGTTGGAGAGGGGGGTGAAACGGCCAGGGCGAAAGAACACCCGCCGTGCCACCCCTCCCCCACACACCGCGGGCGAGATCGGAACGCGTTTCACCCCCCTCCCTTCCCTCCCCCGCAAGGGGGGAGAGGGCAGTGTGCGCGGGTGGGGAGCGTTATGCGCGCTCAGCGCCACCGCCCCCACCGGCTTGGACGCAGGACCGGTCAGGCCGCCGTCATGCCGGCCGCGGTCTGGCCCCCGTCCTCCAGATGCAGCGCAAAGCCCGTGGCGCCCGGCGCACCCAGGTCGGGGCGCAGGGTCATGCTGGGGATGAGATAGTCGCCGCCATTCTGCGTGCGGAAGGGTAAAGGCGCGGTGGTGCCGAGCGTGCGCATGCGCTCCCGCAGCTGCTCCGCCAGGGCCTCGAAGCCGGCCTCGTCCAGCCGGTTGGTGTGGTAGGCCACGAACGGCGGCAGCACCGCATAGCCGGGATAGAACAGCACCCCGTGATGAATGGGGAACAGCAGATCGTCGATCGGCCCGTTGACGCCCCGGGCGGAATAATGCGCCTCCCAGCCGCCGGTGGTCACCATCAGCATGGCGCGCTTGCCCGCCAGCCGACCTTCGCCATAGCGGTCGCCCCAGCGGGTGGCGCTGTGCTCGCCCACCCCATAGGCAAAGCCATAGGCATAGACCCGCTCCACCCAGCCCTTGAGGATGGCGGGCATGCTGAACCACCACAGCGGAAATTGCAGGATCAGCACATCGGCCCACAGCAGCTTCTCCTGCTCGGCGATCACGTCGGGGGTGAGGGTGCCGGTGGTGAGCGCCTCGCCGGAGGCGGCGGCGACCACCAGGCGCGCATCCGGCGCCAGAGCGGGAAAGTCGGCCCGGTCCACACTGGCCTTCCAGCCGTCCGCATAGAGATCGGACACCTTCACCTCACGGCCCTGGGCTTCCAGCTCCCGCACCGCCACGTCGCGCAGCGCGCCATTGAGCGAGCGGGGTTCGGGGTGGGCGAACACCAGCAGCACCTTGCGGGGGGAGGTCGTGGGGGCGGGAATGGTCTGGGTCATGGCCTGGGCTCCGAAACGGATGGGTTGCCCGTGACGTAGCCGATGCGGCGCTTATCCGCTATATATCGGCATCAGATAGGATTATGCCGAAAAATGGATAGGTCAGACGTCACCCTGGAGCGCATGCGCACCTTCGTGCGTATTGCCGAGCGCGGCAGCCTGTCGGCGGTGGCGCGGGAATTGGGGGTGGGCCAGTCCACCGTCACCCGTCATCTCAGCGAGCTGGAGGCGGCACTGGGTGTGCCGTTGCTCAGCAGAACCACACGCCGCGTGACCCTGACGGAGGAGGGCCAGCGCTATTATGCCGAAAGCCTCAATATCCTGCGGCTGGTGGAACTGGCGGGCGATGCGGTACGCGACACCCAGCGGGCGGCGGCCGGCACCATCCGCCTGTCCTGTACGGCGTCATTCGGCCTGCTGCATGTGGGGCGGCTGCTGTACGCCTTTCAGGACCGCTATCCCGATATCACCATCGACCTCAGCCTCTCCGATACTCAGGTGGATCTGGTGCGCGAGGGCATGGACATGACCATCCGCCTCGCCCCGCTCACCGACAGCAGCTTGCGGCTGCGCACCTTGGGGCAGTCCCGCCGGGTGCTGGTGGCGGCGCCGCGCTATCTGCAGGCCCATGGCCGTCCGACGCAGCCGCGCGATCTTGCCGCCCTGGAGGGCATTCGCATGACCAATGTGGCCGGCAGCGACATGGTGGTTCTCGCCGCGCCCGATGGCGCGGTCCACCGGGTGCCGTTTGCCGGACGCTTCCGGGTGGATCACGGCCTGGCGGTGCGCGAGGCGGTGCTGGCCGGGCGGGGCATCGCCCAGACCCATCTGTGGCTGGTGGCGGATCTGCTGGCGGCGGGGCATCTGGAAGTGATCCTGCCGGACTATCTCTTGCCGTCGATGCCGCTCAGCATGCTGATCGTGCCCGAGCGCGCGGGCATTTCCCGCGTGCGCCTGCTGGCGGACTATCTGGTGGAGGCCATCGCCACGGTCCCCGGCATGGCGCGTACGCCGGGGGCGTGAGCGGGGCGCCGTTACGCCGCCTTGCCGGTCCAGCGGCCGATGTCGAACGGCTCCAGCGGCACGTCGGTGCGGCCGTCGATGACCAGCTCGCTGAGGATCTGCCCGACGCCGGGGCCAAGCTGGAAGCCATGGCCGGAGAAGCCGAAGGCATGCAGCAGCATGGGGGTGGTGTGGCTCTCGCCGATCACCGGAATATGGTCCGGCATCTCGCCGTCGATGCCGGTCCAGGTGCGGATGACGTTGGCGCCCGAAAGGCGCGGCACCAGCGCGGTGGCGAGCGCCATGGCGGCGCGGGTTTCCTCCGCGCTCGGGCGCGACCAGGGCACGGCGGGATCGCTGGTGCCATTGCCGCCGCCGATCACCACATTGCCGCGCGGGATCTGGCGCAGATAGACATTGCCGCCCACCACGCCCAGGTTCGGCTCCATGAAATAGGGCAAGGGCTCGGTGACCATCATGTTGGGATTGAGCGGCGTCACCGGCACCGGTTCGCCGAACGCCGCCGCCACCGCCCCGCCCCAATAGCCGGCGGTGTTGATCAGCCACGGCGCCCGCCAGGCGGTGCCGTTGGCGATGACCTGGAAGCCGCGCCGGTCATGGGAGAAGGCCGTGACCTCCGCATGCTCGCGGATCTGTGCGCCGGCGGCGCGGGCGGCGCGGGCCAGCGCCGGCACCAGCAGGCGCGGATTGGCCGAGCCGTCCTCGGGGGCCAGCGAGCCCACCAGCGCGGCGGGGCCGAGCCAGGGATAATCGTCATGCAGCGCATTGCGGCCGATGAGGCGCAGCGGCAGATCGTGGCGCTTGGCGATCTCCATATAGGCGATCAGATCGGCTTCCTCGGCGGCGTCGCGCGCCAGCTTCAGATGGCCGCTGACGGTGAATTCCGCATCGGTGCCGGCCAGGTCCTTGAGCGCATGCCACAGGGTCATGGAGCGGCGGGCGATGGGCAGTTCGGCCGGGTGGCGGCCCTGCTGGCGCACGCCGCCGTAATTGACGCCGGAGGCCTGCCCGCCCACCAGCCCGCGCTCCAGCAGCACGCAGCGCACCCCGCGCCGGGCCAGATGCAGCGCGGCCGAGGTTCCCGCGCCGCCGGCGCCGATGATGAGAACGTCGGTTTCGATCCAGGTCATGAGTGGGTCCTGCTCATTCGGCGGCCTGGGCGGTGAAGGGCACCGGCTTCACCGGCGCCTGCGCCCGCAGGCGGCCGATGGCAGCCACGTCCATATGCAACGCGGCGGCGAGGATGTCGGCGCCGGCCTGGCCGCAGACGCGGCCCTGGCAGCGGCCCATGCCGAGGCGGGTGATGGACTTGGCCCGGTTCAACTCGCGGGCGATGCCGGTGGGGGCGGCTCCCGCCATGCCGCGCACCTCGCCGGCGGTCACGCCCTCGCAGCGGCAGACCACGGCGGCGTCGGGCACATCGCGGGCCAATGCGGCGGGGAAGGGAAAGGCCTGTTCCAGTGCCGCGCGGAAGGTGGCCAGCGCCGCGAGCCTGGCGTCCAGTGCCGCCACCGTCGGCGCGTCTACGGCGTGCGCGGTGTCTTCCAGCAGAGCCAGCGCGGCGCGGGCGCCCGCCAGTTCCGCCACCTCGGCGCCGCCGATGCCGGCGCCGTCGCCGGCCAGATAGATCCCGGCCACCGGGGTGCGCCCGGCGCCGTCCCGTTCGGGGATCCAGGCGTGCTGGAGATCGTCGAACCGGAATGGCACCCCGGCCAGATCCGCCAGTTGCGCCTCCGGCTTCAGGCCCCAGCCCATGGCGACCGCGTCGCAGCGCACCGAGCAGGGATAGCCCTTGCGGGTGCGGAAGCTGAGGCCGGTGACCCGCTCGGCAGTGGCTTCGATGGCGAGCGGCTCGATGCCCTCATAGATCTTCACCCCGCGCGCCCGCACCGCGGCCATGTAATACAGCCCCTTGGCGAACACCGCCCCGCCGCCCATGAGCGCGGGCGCGGCCTTGGCCTTGTGGGCGAAGGCGGTGGTGTCCAGCACCGCGGCGATGCGGACGCCGGCTTTGAGATATTGATAGGCCAGCAGCCACAGCAGCGGCCCGGTGCCCAGGAGCGCCACCCGCTCGCCGATGGCGCAGCCCTGGGTCTTCAGCGCGATCTGCGCCGCGCCCAAGGTGGTGACGCCGGGGCGGGTCCAGCCGGGGATGGGGATGATGCGGTCCATGGCGCCGGTGCACAGCAGCGCGGCGTCGAAGCCCACCGTCTCCTGATGGCTGCCATGCAGCAGCTCCAGGGTGCGCGCGCGCGGATCGATGTTCCACACCAAGGTGTCGGGGCGCCAATGGGTCTTGGCCTTGAGGGCGTCGAGGGCGCCGTGCAGCGCATTGGCGCGCTTGGCCTCGAAGCCGTAGAGCGTGCGCGGGTCGCGTTTGAGGCCGGGGGGCGGGCGCTGATAGACCCGGCCGCCGCCATCGGGCGCCTCGTCCAGCCACATGGGCCTGAGGCCGGCGGCCACCAATCGCTCCACCGCCCGCACCCCGGCGGGGCCGGCGCCCACCACCGCGATTTTCATAGCCGCCTCACGCTCATGCCCGGCTCCGCCAGGGTGGAGCAGGCCCGCACCCGGCCGCGGCCGTCCACGTCCACCCAGCAATCCTGGCAGGCGCCCATGTAGCAGAAGCCGGCGCGGGGCTCGTTCAGGAACGGATTGGTATTGAGAAAGCCGCCCTCGGCGCTCAGCAAAGCGGTGAGCAGCGTGTCGCCGGCCTGACCGGTCATGGGCTGGCCGTCGAGGGTCAGCGCGATCTCCGGCCGCGCGGCGTCGCGCACGCGCTTGAGCTTCACAGCATGTCCTCCCGCTGGCAATTGACCAGGAGTTCAGCAATGCTGGCGCTGTTGGGCAGGCGTACCAGGGTCTCCACCAAGGCGGCGATGTCCTCGGGCCGGGTCATCTGGGCGCGGGGCACCTTGCTCACATGCTTGGTCATGTCGGTGTCGACAAAGCCGGGGCACAGCGCGGTGGCGCGGATGCCGTGCTCCCAGCCCTCGCGCCGCACCGCATGGGTCAGCGCCATGAGCGCGAACTTGCTCATGGCATAGCCCACATTCTCGTTGCGCACCCGCTTGCCGGACAGCGACGACACATTCACCACCCGGCCCTCGCCCGAGGCCACCAGATGCGGCCAGGCGGCGCGGATGGCGCGCATGGGGCCTTTGGCATTGAGGGTCCACTGGTCGTCCAGCGCGGTCTCGTCCAGGTCCATCAGGCGGGCCATGGGATTGATGCCGGCGGCATTGACCAGCACGTCGATGCGGCCGAATTCCTTCACGCCGGCGATGACCCAGGCGACGGCGCCATCCGGCGCGGCGGCGTCATAGCGGGTGGCGAACACGCCGGGCGGCACGGTGCCGCGCTTGGGATCGCGCACCCCGGCGCAGACCTCGTAGCCCGCCGCCTTCAAGCGCAAGGCGATGGCGCGGCCGATGCCACGGGTGGCGCCGGAGATCAGGGCCACGCGGCCGGCGGTTTCAAGCATGGGCGATCTCCGAAAGCACCGGCGGGCAGGCGATGCGGCGGCCGGCGCCCGCGTCCGCCAGCACCGGCACGGTGTCGGCGCAGGATGGCAAGGCGCGGGGGCAGCGGGTGCGGAAGGCGCAGCCGGAGGGCGGATTGGCCGGGCTCGGCATCTCGCCGGCGAGGCCCGCCTTGGCCCGCTCGGTCCCGGAGCCATCCCGCGCGTGCATGGAGGGCGTCGCCGCCAGCAGCGAGCGCGTATAGGGGTGCAGCGGATTGGCGAACAGTTCGGCGGCGGGGGCTTCCTCCACCACCCGGCCCAGATACATCACCACCACCCGGTCGCACAGATGGCGCACCACATGCAGATCGTGGCTGATGAACAACAGGCCGAGGCCGAGCCGGGTGCGCAGATCCTTCAGCAGGTTCACCACCTGCGCCTGCACCGACACGTCCAGCGCCGAGACCGGCTCGTCCGCCACCAGCAGGTCCGGCCCGGTGGCCAGCGCCCGGGCGATGGCGATGCGCTGGCGCTGGCCGCCGGAGAATTCGTGCGGCAAGCGCCCCGCATGGGCGGGATCAAGCCCCACCTGGGCCAGGAGTTCGCCGACCTTGGCGGGAATGTCGCCGGCCGGGGCCAGATGATGGATGGCAATGCCGTCGCCGATCTGCGCGCCGATGGAGCGGCGCGGATCGAGGCTGGCGAACGGATCCTGGAACACCAGCTGCATGCGCCGCCGCAGCGCCCGCAAGGCGGGCTTGGGCAGTGCCGCCAGATCGTGGCCGTCGAAGGTCACGCGCCCGGCGCTGGCGGGGGTGAGATGCAGCAGCACGCGGGCGAGCGTGCTCTTGCCGCAGCCGCTCTCGCCCACCACGCCCACGGCCTCGCCGCGGGCCAAAGTGAAGTCCACCCCGCGCAAGGCGAGCACGGTGGAGGCGCGGCCCAAGAGGCCGCTGCGGCCCTTGAAGCCGCGCTCCAAACCTTCGGCCCGCAGCAAAGGCGTTGGTGCGACGGAGGAGGCGGGGGGCACGGGGCTATGGGCGTTCATGCCACTTCCCTCCAGCGGATGCAGCGGGCGGTGTGGCCCGGCCCGACCTCGACCCCGGCGGGATGGCTGGCGTCGCACGTGGGCAGCGCGAACGCACAGCGCGGCGCGAAATGGCAGCCCGGCGGCAAAGCGGCGGGCGAGGGCACGGTGCCGGGAATGGCGGTGAGTTCTTCCGCATCGCTCTCCGGCGCGCTGGACAGCAGGGCAGCGGTGTAGGGATGGCGGGGCCGGGCGAACACCTCTGCCACCGGGCCTTCCTCCACCACTTCGCCCGCATACATCACCACCACCCGGTCGGCGATCTCGCGCACCACCGCCAGATTGTGGGTGACGAACAACAGGCCCATGCCGGCGGCGTCCCCGGCGCCGGCTTCCTGCTTCAGCTCCTGGAGCAGGTCGAGGATCTGCGCCTGCACGGTCACGTCCAGCGCCGTGGTGGGCTCGTCGGCGATCAGCAGGCGGGGGGTATTGGCCACGGCGGCGGCGATCATCACCCGCTGCTTCTGGCCGCCGGAGAGTTCATGGGGGAAGGCGCCGGCGCGCTTGGCCGGGTCCGGCAGGCCCACCTTGCGCAGCAAGTCCACCACCTTGCGGGCGGCGGCCGCGCCGGTGCCCTCGCCATGGGCGAGAATGGCTTCCGCCACCTGCTTGCCGCAGCGGTGCACCGGGTTGAGGCTGGAGGAGGGGTCCTGGAACACGATGGAGATGTCGTTGCCGCGCAGCCGGCGCAACTCGGCTTCCGGCAGCGCCAGGAGATCGCGCACGGTGCCGTCGCGGCCGGTGAAGCTCACCCGTCCGGCCACCGGCGTGATGACCGTGGGCAGCAGGCCCATCACCGCCAGAGCGGTCAGCGTCTTGCCCGATCCGCTCTCGCCCACCAGAGCCACGGTCTCGCCCGGCGGCACGCTGAAGGAGACGCCGCGCACCACATCCAGCGGCCCGGTGCCGGTCTCAAGCCGCAGGGTCAGGCCTTCGATGGCCAGCAGCGAGGGGGCGGCAGTGGGCGCGGGCGCGGCCATCAAGGGGGCGCGGCTGCGCCGGCGCAGGAAGCCGGGAATGGCGCCCACGGCGGCGCCGCGCGGGTCCAGCGCATCACGCAGGCGATCGCACACCACGTTCAGCAGCAGCACCGTGCCGGCCAGCGCCAGGCAGGGCCACAGCAGCAGCAGCGGCGCCTGTTCCATCACCGAGCGGGCGGCGCGGATCATCAGCCCCCATGACGGGGAGGGCGGCACCACGCCGAGGCCGAGGAAGGAGAGGCCACTCTCCAGCATCATGGCGGCGGCGACGGTGAGCGAGAATTGCACCAGCAGCGGCGGGGTGATGTTGGGCAACAGGGTGCGGAACAGCACCCGCCCGGAACTGGCGCCCAGCGCGGTCTGCGCGGTCACATAATCCAGGGTGCGGGCGGTCAGCGTCTCCGCATAGGCCACGCGGGCAAAGCCGGGGGTGAACAATATGGTCAGCACCAGCACCAAAGTCACCGCGCCGGGGCCGAGCAGCGTCACCACCAGCAGCGCCAGCAGCATGGGCGGAAAGCACAGCACCACTTCGGCCAGGCGCACGCTCATCAGTTCGATGACGCCGCGGAAATAGCCGCCCACCAGCCCCAGCAGCGAGCCGATGATGCAGGCAAAGCTGGCGGCCAAAAACGAGACGGTGAGCGAGACCCGCCCGCCCCAGATGATGCGCGAAAGCACGTCGCGGCCATATTCATCCTGCCCCAGCCAATGGCCAGCGGAGGCGCCGGTGAGGCGGGCGGCCACCTGCTGCTTGACCGGATCGGCCAAGGGCAGCAGCGGGGCGGCGGCGACGGTGGCCACCACCAGGGCCAGCAACAGGCCCGGCAGCAGCAGGCGGCGATATTTCGAGGTTTTGGCGGACACGGCGCTCATGCGTGGCGCACCCGCGGGTCAAGGGCTGCGTACAACAGGTCCACGATCAGATTGAGGAACACGAACAGAATGGAGATGGCCAGCACGATGCCCAGCACCTCGGGATAGTCGCGGGCTTCCACCGCCCGCACCAGATAGCCGGACAGGCCCGGCCAGTTGAACACATATTCCACCAGCACGGTGCCCCCCAGCAGCGCGCCCAGATGCAGCGCCACCACGGTCAGCACCGGGGACAGCGCGTTGCGCAGCACATGGCGCAGGATGATGATGCGGGGCTTCACGCCGCGGGCCTGGGCGGCGCGCACATGGTCGCGGCTCAGCACCTCCAGCACCGAGCTGCGGGTGACGCGGAACACCACCGCGCCCAGCCCCACCGCAATGGTGGAGGCGGGCATCAGCAGCAGGATGAAATGCTGCATGGGGTTGCGGGCCAAAGGCACATAGCCGCCCGCCGACACCCAGCCCAGCTTCTGCGCGAACAGGAGAATGGACAGCGTGCCCACCACGAACACCGGCACCGAGAGCGCCACGCCCGCCACCACCGAGGCGATGCGATCCAGAGGCCCGCCCACCCGCAGCGCGGCAGCGGTGCCGAACGGCATGCCGATGGAAAGCGCGATCACCGCGGCGGCGCCGATCAGCTCCAGCGTGCGGGGCAGGCGCAGGGCGATCTCGGAGGCGACCGGATGGTCGTCCTGGAGGGAGGTGCCGAAATTGCCTTGGAACAGCCCCTGCCAATAGGTCAGATATTGCTGCCACAGCGGCAGATCGAGGCCGAGCCGCTCGCGCAATTCCGCCACTGCCGCCGGATCGGGGGCGGACCCGCCCTGGGACAGCAGCAGTTCCGCCGGATCGCCGGGGATCAGATGGATCACCAGGAACACCAGGCTGGCCACCAGCCAGACCAGGGCCAAGGCAACGGCGGTGCGCCGCAGGGCGAAGGCCAGCATCAGCGGGGGCCTCTCATGGGGGGGCTCGTGGGGGAATGGCGGAGGGGAATGAGGTTTCCCCCAGCGGAGGGGGAACCCTCCCCCCTTGCGGGGGAGGGCAGGGAGGGGGGTGAAACGGCCGGGGCCGGGTGGTCGGCCCGATCACCGAAGCCCGCCTGCCGCACCCCGTCGGAGATCACTCCATTGCGCTCACCAACTCTACCCGTTTCACCCCCCACCCCAACCCTCCCCCGCAGGGGGGGAGGGGGCAGGGTGCGCGGGGGAGGAGCAGGTGTCGCGGAGCTTTGGTGCGGCCCGCGTTCGCTCGTTAAGCGATCGTCTGGCAAGCGATCTCCTGGCAAGCGAATTCCAGGCAAGCGATCTGCCCTTCGCGAATAGCGTTCCGTGGGGCGCGCGTTGCCCCTAGCGGAGGGGGCAGGGTGCGCGGGGGAGGAGCACTACGAAAAGCCGACGGAACAGCAGGACGCGCGCGGCCGGCGCTTGGCAGAACGGGTGCCGCGCGCGCCGCCATCACTCAGCCCACGACCGTGGTTTCGAAGGTTTCGCCGGAATAGAAGGTGAGCGCGCCGGGCATGTTGGTGAAGCCGGTCACGTCCTTGCGCATGGCATAGCCCTGGCTGCGCAGCGCCAGACCCACCATGGGCACCTGGTCGATGGCGACCTTTTCCAGCTCGTGATAGATCCCCTTGCGCTTGGTCTCGTCGAACTCCTCGCGGCCGGCCTGGAACAGCTCGGTGATGCGCGGGATCGAGAGGTTGTAGCTGCGCACGTAGGAGGGCGAGAGGCTGCCGTCCACGTACGGCGCCATGCCGTCGGGATCGTTGCTGTCGGTGGAGGTGCCCATCACCGCCATCTCATACTGGCCGCGATTGCCCAGTGCCACGCGGGTGCCCCAGTCCGGCAGGTTCAGTTCGGCGGTGATGCCGACGGCGGCGAGATGCTGCTGCACCACTTCCGCCGTGTCCTTGTGCATGCCGTATTGCGCCGTGGACAACAGCTTGCAGGACAGGCCGCCGCCGAAGCCGGCTTCCGCCAGCAGCTTCTTGGACAGGTCCGGATTGTATGCCCAGCCCTCGGCGAGATCGGCATTGTAGAACGGGCTCGCCTTGGCGATGGGCAGATGGGCCAAAGGCGCGCCGCGGCCGAAGAAGGCGCCCTTGACGATCTCTTCGCGGCGGATGGCATGGGCCACCGCCTTGCGCACGCGGGCATCGTTGAAGGGGGGGCGGGTGCCGTTGAAGATCAGCGACATGAACGGGCCGTCCACGGCGTCGAGCTTCAGGGCCGGGTCCTTCTCGATGCTGGCCATGGCCTGCCACGGCACATATTCGATCAGGTCCACGTCGCCGCTTTGCAGCGCGGCCACGCGCAGATTTTCGTCGGAATAGGCGATCACGCGGATGCCCTTCACCTTGGGCAGGCCGGGGCGGTAGAAGCCGGCATGGGCCTCCAGATCCATGGAGACGCCGCGCTCGGCATCCTTCAGCACGAAGGGACCTGCGCCCACCTGCGCGGTGCCGGTGGAGGACTTCGACATGATCGGCATGTGGTAGCTGGCCATCCACAGCGGCAGCGTCACCGTGGGGTTGCGCGTGACGAAGCGCACGGTCTTGTCGTCCGGGGTCTCGACCTTTTCCAGGCTCTGCATCTCGGTGCGCAGGAAGGCGGTGGATTTCTCCGCCGCCACCTGCTCGATGCTCCATTTCACGTCGGCGGAGGTGACCTTCTCGCCATTGTGGAAGGTGGCGTCGCGCAGCTTGAACACCCAGGCATTCTTGCCATCGGGCGCCCAGCTTTCCGCCAGTTCGCCGCGCAGCTTGCCATCGGGGCCGTAGGACAGCAGGCCGCGATAGATGCACAGCTTCACCGTGGCGGAGGCGGTGCCGGCATTGTTCCAGGGCTGGATGCTGGGCGGGAAGCTGGAGATGCCGAAGGTCAGGATGCCCGGGGTGCGGGCCTGGGCGCCGGGGATGCGCAGCATCGGCACCAGGCCGAGCCCGGCCGCGGCGGCGGCGGTACCCTTGAGAAGCGAGCGGCGGGTAAAGGCGGCCATGTCCATGCTCTCCGGTCGGGCAGGGCGGCACCGCGGTCGCGGGCGGCCCCGGGATTGAACAAAGGTCGGCGTTTCAAAAGTATCGCCGTAAAATATAGCGAGCGCTATATCCCCGGCCTGTATCTGCGGTGGATGCCGTGAAGCTGTGCTGTTGGCCCGCGCGCGACGCCGCGGGCGAGGAAAGACGGGGGGCGTACGGGCGCCCCCCGTCGACCCGTTTGCCGGCAACCTCTCAGGAGCCGGCA
>NZ_CALRWL010000086.1:0-9366 GCF_943371865.1 Azorhizobium sp. AG788
CGAGCGTGCCCTCCGCGGAGGCCACGGCAGCCTTGGCGGCGACGGTGGCCGCGGAGGTCTTGTCGCGATCGGCACGCGCACTGTCCAGGGACTGCTGGCTGGCAAACGCACTGTTGGCGAGCTTGGCGGTGCGGTTGAAATCGGCGGCCGCGCGCGCCTCGTCCGCTGCGGCAGAGAGAAGTTGCGCCTTGGTCTGGTCAATGGTTGCCGCCTGGGCATCCACCTGCTTGCCGAGACGGGCGATGGTGGAATCCTGCGTATCCACTTTGGCGCTGGCCTGACGTACGGCAACCCGATAGTCGCTGTCATCCAGCCGCACCAGCACGTCGCCGGCCTTCACATGGGAATTGGCCACCAGAGGCGCAGCGGCCACATAGCCGGACACCTTGGGCGCCACGATGGCCACGTCGGCGCCCACATAGGCATTGTCCGTGGACACCATGAACCGGCCGACGGTCCAGAAGCGATAACCCCACACCGCCGCGCCGGCGATCACCACCGCCAATCCGCCGATCACCAACACCCGGCGCAAGCCGCCCTTCTTGGGCAGGTCGGACACCGGCGATGCCGCAGCCCCATCGGGGCGCGGTTCCATAGGGACGAGATTGGGCGAAGGCTTGGCAGCGACGGTCATGGAATCATTTCAGTGCAACAGGCGGTCAGAACCGCTGGACCGAAGTGAAAAGAGAGGGAGGAGAGCGGGGGCGGTTGCTCTCCTCCCTCCACGCCAGTCAAGGCGCCGGGTTGCGGATCCGATGCCTTGACCGAACGGTTCGGTCACAACGAGATTGACATACGACAGGGAAAAGCACATTTCAATAGCGAACTGAACGGTTCGGTCATTTTTCTGCCGGAGCCGTCACCTACGTCCGAAAACGACACCGTATGTGAGCCGTAGTGCAGGAAGGCCTTGCAATGTCCGGCGCCAGTACCGGAGAAGAGAATGACAGAGGAGATTAGAGCTTTGAGCCTGACGGATGTGAAAGACCCCCCGAGCGGAGCCGGACAGGATCCGGAGAAGCGTCGCCAGATCTTGGCCGGCGCGCGGGAGGTGTTTTTCGAGCGCGGGTTCGACGCCGCGAGCATGGGAGACATCGCCCGCGCCGCCGGCGTGTCCAAGGGCACGCTCTATGTCTATTTTGAAGACAAGGTGGACCTGTTTGGCTCCCTGGTGATCTCCGAATGCGATGAGACCGCGGAACGCCTGTTCGTGCTGGACGCCTCCGAGCCGGACCTGGAAGCCGCCCTGATGAAACTGGGCGTCTCCTTTCTGGAGGCCATGCTGCGGCCCTGCCATGTGGCGACGGTGCGCACGGTCATCGCCATTGCCGAAAAGTTCCCCGCCATCGGCCTGCGCTTCCTGGAAGCGGGCCCCAACTCGGGCACGCGCCGCCTCTCCGCCTTCCTGCGCGCCAAGGTGGAGCAAGGGGTGCTGGATATCGACGATACCGATGCGGCCGCCAGCCAGTTCCTGTCGCTCTCGAAAGATACCATCCTGGCCCCGGTCCTGTTCGGCGCCGCCGCGACCATCCAGCCGCAGCAGATGGAGCAGGTGGTGCGACGGGCCGTCACCTTGTTCATGAAGGTCTACGGCGTCCATCGCTGAGGGATGTCGGACACGATGCGGCCGTCCGGAGACGACCGGGTTGCGCCATGTCCGACGCCAGCGGGTATCAGCCGGCTGTCAGCACTCTCGTTCCCCCTCCCTGGAGAGCGACATCCCCATGCGGGCGATCCCTGGACGGCTTAGCCCTCTTCCAGCAGATAAAACCGGCCCAGCGGTATAGCCGGCCTGAGGGCGGATGGACCGCCTTCAGGCTAGGCGCACGAACGTCAGGAAAGGCAGAGCCGCTTGCGGTGCCCGGCTCAGGCGCTCATGCCCGCCAGAACGGCTTGTCGGACTCGCGCCGGGCGACCCGCGGGTGAATGCCCACATCCCGCAGGCGGTCCGAATCCAGCTCTGCCAGTTCCTGGCGTGACTTTGCCCGCCACCACCAGAGCTGCATCATTCCAATGGGTCCCCAGCCCCGCGGCACCTCGGGTGCGGCGGCAGGCAGCAACGGGGACACGTCGCCGGTGCGTGCCAATCCCGGCACGCCCGGGCGGGGCGTGGTCCGAGAGCGGGTCCGGGACATCTGGGCGGCAAGGCGGGCGAGCGGGATCATGGTTGTGGCTCCCAAGAGCTGACCGCTGAACGAGCATCAGCGATTGCTCGCATTCATTGCCCGAACATGCTATGAGTGCAATCGATACATTGCACTCGGAGCAATAAATGTCCGGCAACGACTTTCGCGCCCTCGCCGACGCCATCAGTGCCGACATCACCTCCGGCCGCCTGCCCCCCGGCACGCGCCTGCCGACCCAGCGGGACTTTGCCTACACCCACAAGATCGCCCCCTCCACGGCGAGCCGGGTCTATGCGGAATTGATCCGCCGCGGCCTCATCTCCGGCGAGGTCGGGCGGGGCAGCTATGTGCGGGCGCCGGAGGTGGTGCCGGTGGGCACGCTGGGCGAGCCGGTGCGGGCGCCGGTGGATCTCCAGCTCAATTTCCCCATGCTCCCCGGCCAGGATGCGGAGCTGACCCAGGTGCTGGCGGACCTGCTCCGCCCCGGCGCCCTCGCCACCGCCTTCCGGCCGACGGGGGCTGCCGCCACCCGCGAGGCGCGGGCGCTGACCTCGAGCTTTCTCGCCCGCGGCAGCTGGCGGCCGGACCCGAACGGCATCGTCTTCACCGCCAACGGCCGCCAGGGCATCGCCGCCGCCTTCGCCGCCCTCGCCCCGGCG
The DNA here is from genome assembly GCF_943371865.1 of Azorhizobium sp. AG788. Taxonomy (GTDB): domain Bacteria; phylum Pseudomonadota; class Alphaproteobacteria; order Rhizobiales; family Xanthobacteraceae; genus Azorhizobium. Next base: position 2,786 of record NZ_CALRWL010000086.1, read on the forward strand.
GGCGAGCGGATCGGCGTCGAGGCCATGACCTATCCGGCGGTGAAATGGATCGCCGCCCGCCTCGGGATCACCCTGGTGCCGCTGCCCATGGATGCCCACGGCCTGCGCCCGGATGCCCTGCTCAAGGCCCATCGGGCCACGCCCCTGCGCGGGGTCTATCTGCAGCCGACCCTGCACAATCCCCTCGGCGTCTCCATGGATGCGGACCGCCGCCACGAGATTGCCGCTCTGCTGCGGGGCGAGGAGCTGATGGCGGTGGAGGATGTGATCTATGGCTTCCTGTCGCAGGACGAGCCCATCTCCGCCCTCGCGCCGGATCACACCTTGCTGGTGGACAGCCTGTCCAAACGGGTGGCACCCGGCCTGACCCTGGGCTTCGTCGCCGCCCCGGCCGCCTGGGCGGAGCGCATGGCGACCGCGGTGCGCTCGGGCTCCTGGGCCGCCACCGGCCTGCCGCTGGCCTGCGCCTTGCAGGTGATGGCTCACCCCATTGCCGGCAAACTGATTGAGGGCAAGCGGGCCGACGCCCGCGAGCGGCAGATCATCCTCAGCCAGATCTTCGCGCCGGAAACGCTGAAGACCGACCCGCGCTCCTACCACGCATGGCTCGAACTGCCGGACCCGTGGCGGGCGGAGGCCTTTGCCGCCGCCGCCGCCCGCCGGGGCATCGCCATCACCCCATCCAGCGCGTTTTCCGTGACGCCGGGCTATGCCCCGAACGCGGTGCGCCTGGCCCTGTCGCCCCCGCCCCTGGCCACCTTGCGCGCCGCGCTATTGACCTTGCGCCGGCTCATGGAAAGCGGTCCGGTGGAAAGTGAGATCGAATAGGCGCCTCACGCCCCGGGCGCTGGCACCAGCCCGAGGCTGACGCCATTGCGTTCCGCCACCACGTCGGAGATCTGCGGCAGCATCCAGTCGCCGCGCCCCATCTCCACGGCGGCGGCATAGCTGGCCTTGATGGCCGCGCTCACCGAGCCCGGCGCCGCCGTCTCCGGCGAGAGGTTGCAGGCATAAGTGATGTCCTTGAGCGCATTGGACAAAGCGAAGCGGTGGGCGTTCACGTCCCGCTCCAGCACATAGCGGAAATAGGTCTGGTAGAAGCCGCAATCCATGCGCGAGCCGCGCAGCACGCTGTCGAACACCTGCGGCGACACCCCGGCCTTCTGCGCCAGGGTCAGGGCTTCCGCATAGAGCGCGCCATAGCCCATGGACAGGAAATTATTCAGCAATTTCATGGTGTGCCCGGCGCCTGGCCCACCCACGGGCGTGATCCGGGCGCAGAACGCCTCCAGCACCGGACGGATCACCGCCAGCGCCTCCGGCTCCGCGCCGACCATGGCGCTCAGCGTGCCGGCCTCGGCATTTGCCGGGGTGCCGCCCAAAGGCGAGTCGCAGAAGGCGATCCCCAGCGCCGCCAGTTCCGCATGCAGGGCACGGGTGAGCACCGGCTCGGAGGTGGAGGTGTCGATGATATGCAGGCCCGCCCTCGCGCCGGCCAGCAGGCCGCTCTCGCCGCGCACCACCGCCTCCACCTGCGGGGCGCCGGTGACGCACAGAATCACGATGTCCGAGGCGGCAGCCAGTTCGGCGGCGCTCTTGGCCTCGCTCGCGCCGCGGGCGAGCAGATCCTCCACCGGGGCGCGGTTGCGATGGGCCAGCACGGTGAGGGGAAAACCCTTTTCCACCAGATTCTTGGCCATGCCGTGGCCCATCAGGCCGACACCGATGAAACCGATACGGGGCTGTGTCACTTGGCGTTCCTCCCAGACATCTTGTTGATGTTCCTGCTTCCTAAATCGTTTAGCATGACACCAACACCCGGCGAAGCGCCTGCGACCGGGGACACAGAGTGGCGCCGGAGGACGCGGGCATGACCGAGGCATCGAGCGGCGCGGGACGGGTCACCCTGCAGCGGCTGGCGCGGGAGCTGGGCCTGTCCACCGCCACGGTCTCGCTCGCCCTGCGCGACAGCGCGGTGGTGGCGGATGCCACCCGCATCAAGGTCCAGGAAGCCGCACGGGCGCGGGGCTATGTGGCCAATCGCGGCGCCGCCTCGCTGCGCACCGCGCGCACCAATATCGTCGGCATCGGCCTGCATGACATCATCAATCCCTCCTTCACCGAACTGCTGGCAGGGCTGGAGGATGCGTTCTCCATAGCCGGCAAAACGGTTCTGCTCGGTGTGAGCCAGGAGGACGTCGCCCGCCAGACCCGCACCCTGGGCACGCTGGCGGAATATCGCCCTGATGCCTTCATCGTGTCCCCCGCCGCCAACAGCACCGTGGCGGACCTGAAGGCCTTGGCGGCCAGCGGGATTCCGGTCGTTCAGGTGACGCGGGAGGTGGAAGGGTCGGGGTTTGATTTTGCCGGCTCCGATGACGAGACCGGCATGGGGCTGGCGGTGGCCCATCTGGTGGGGCTGGGGCATCGGCGGATCGGGCTGATCGGCAGCTATCCCGCCGCCTCCACCGGCCGCCGCCGGCTGGCGGGATACAAGGCCGGTCTGGCCGCCGCCGGGCTGCCGTTCGACCCGACGCTGGTCACCGACGGCCCCGGCCTGCGGGACATGGGGCGGCAGGGCATGGCCCGGCTGCTGGCCCTGGACGCGCCGCCCACCGCGGCGGTCTGCTTCAATGATCTCACCGCCTTCGGCGCCCTGATGGGCCTGCAGGCGGCAGGACTTGCCGCCGGCAAGGACTTTTCCTTGGTCGGCTATGATGACATTGCCGAGGCGGCGCTCTGGCACCCGGCCCTGACCACAGTCTATACCCGGATACCGGAGTATGGCCCCCTGGCCGCCAAGCTGGCTTTGGCCCGCATGGCCGATCCGCACCGGCCGGTGGAACGGGTGGTGCTGACGCCGCAATTGGTGATCCGCGCCACCACCGGCGCCCCCCGCCCGGTGGCGCCGCGCCCGGTGTGATGCAACACACGCCGACCGCTGTATGATACGCGCATGTCCGCCCTCTTCCCCACTGTTCCGCTGGTGTCGCACACGCTGTCACACGACACGCCGCCGGCCATTCCGCCCGTGACACACGCCATCACCGATCCGGACGACCCGCGCATCGCCGAGTATCGCGATGTGCGCGAGCGCGATCTGGTGGGCCGGCGCGGCCTGTTCATGGCCGAGGGCGAGGTGGTGCTGCGGCTGCTGGCCGGGCGCGGCGGCGCCGGCACGGCGGGCGCTTTGGTCTCGGTGCTGGTGTCGGAGGCCAGCGCGCCGCGCATCGCCGACGCCCTGGCCCTGCTGCCGCCGCAGGTGGAGATTTATGTGGCCGGCCAGAAGGTCATGGACCGCATCGTCGGCTTTCCCATCCATCGCGGCATCCTGGCGGTGGGTCGGGCGCGGGCGCCGATGGAGGTGCCCGATCTTCTGGCGGGCCTTAAGCCGCGGGCGCTGGTGGTGGCGGTGATCGGGCTGGCCAATCATGACAATATGGGCGGCATCTTCCGCAATGCCGCCGCCTTCGGCGCCGATGCGGTGGTGCTGGATGCCAGCTGTTGCGATCCGCTCTATCGCAAGGCGATCCGGGTTTCGGTCGGGGCAAGCTTGATCGTGCCCACCGCATGGTCGAGCAATGCCCCGACCATGCTCGGTGCATTAGCCGATGCAGGTTTCGCGCTGTTGTCCCTCAGCCCGTCCGGGGCGCAGGATCTGGCCACCCTGGCCCGCCCGCCGCGGGTGGCGGCGATCTTCGGCACGGAGGGGCCGGGCCTGCCGCCGCAGGTGCTGGCGGCGACCCAGACCGTCGCCATCCCCATGGCGCCCGGCTTCGACAGCCTGAACGTGGCCACCACCAGCGGCATCGTCCTGCATCATCTGGCGCGGGGCGGCTGAAAGGGCGGTGACCGCGCGGCCCGATCCCGTTAGCCTCTCCCCCGGATGCGCCGAAGCGGCGCACGGGAGAGACGAGCCATGCTGACGGTTTGGGGACGGCGCAATTCGTTCAATGTGCAGAAGGTCTTGTGGCTGGTGGGGGAACTGGACCTGCCGCACAGCCATATGCCCGCCGGCGGCAGCTTCGGCCTGATCGACACGCCGGAGTTCCTGGCCATGAATCCGCACGGCCGGGTGCCGGTGATCGATGACGACGGCACGGTGGTGTGGGAATCCCACGCCATCCTGCGCTATCTGGCCGCCCGCTTCGGCGGCGAGGCGCTGTGGCCCGCCGATCCCCGCACCCGCGCGCCCGTCGATGCCTGGATGGAGTGGTGCGCCACCGCGCTGCATCCGGCGCTGATCAACGAGGTGTTCATCGGCTTCTTCCGCACCGCGGAGGCCCGGCGCGATCAAGCCCGCGTCGCCGCCGGCATCGCCCGCTGCGGCGAGCTGTTGGCCCTGCTGGACCGCCGGCTGGCGGACCGTCCCTACATGCTGGGGGAGAGCTTGAGTCTGGCGGACTTCACGGTGGGTACCTCGCTCTACCGTTATTTCAACATGGACATCGCCCGCCCGGAGATGCCGCATCTGGCGGCTTATTACGCCCGCCTCCAGGCCCGCCCGGCCTATGCGACGCACGTGATGGTGCCGTTCGCGGATCTGTACGGGTCGCTGAAGTGAGGGGCCGCCGGCCTGGGCGCTGATCAAGGGCGTGGGATGGGTGCCATCTTCCATGGCCGACTTGGGCAGGACGCATGTGATCCCAGCCGTTTCCCCCTCCGCTCCCGCCCCCCCACAAGGGGGAGAGCGCGCGGCCGGGGGGGGAGCGCGCGCGGTCCCATACACCGGGAATGACCGAAATGGGGTGGGAAGTTGGCTGTCGGCTTACAGCGCGGATACCCCGAAAGCGGATATGGTTCCGATCAGCGGGGGACCATGGAGTGTTCGAGGGCCGGCATTTTGAGTGTGGCCGGGATGCTCCCTCTTGTCGGTTTCGGTCACGTGAGGTTGAGCCCACCATCGGAGAGCAAAATCTCGCCCGTCAAATAATCCGATTGCACGAGCATCATGACAGCTTGCGCAATGTCTTCCGGGCTGGCCGACCGCCGCATCGGCGCGCGCGTTCTCCATAACTCTTGGGCTGCTGTCCAGTCGGCTGTTAGCGGTGTATCGACAAGGCCGGGCGCAACGGCATTTACCCTGATGGCTGGCGCCAGTGACAATGCAAGTAGCCGTGTCACGTGGTTGAGCGCCGCCTTGGTGGCTGCATACGGAATTGAGGCCCCTTTTGGCCGAACTCCGGCGTGAGAGCTGATGTTTACGACACAGGCCGGTCGTCCACGCCGCGCCGCGTTGCGCAGCGCGGTCTCAGCTTCAGCAATAAGGTGAAAGGGCGCCACCATATTGACTTCGTACAGTTCGTGCCAAATCTCCGAAGTGGCTGCACGCAGATCCGCGTGGGGTATCACACCGCTCAGACCAGCATTGTTCACCAACACGTCCAACCGCCCCCAACAGCCCACAGCGTCATGGATGAGACGTCTGCGGTCGTTTTCTCGGGCCAAGTCGGCTTGAATATAGCTGGCTGATTTAAGCTCGGCCGCAAGAGACCGACCTTTATCCTCGGAATTACGAGAATGAAGGATAACATTATACCCTTCCTGCACGAACCTCCGGGCAACGGATTCGCCAATGCCAGATGTTGAACCCGTGACCAGGGCGACGGGACGATAATCTTCCACCAGGCTCAACTCTTCTCTCAATTCCTGTCCCTGGCTTATGGCTGCCTTCCGGAAAAATCAAATGATATGGCAGTGACGGCCTTGGGGTCGATAGCTGCCTGGCCGCAGATCACTGTCCTGGTCGCTCCCGAGGCGGCCTCACCCGTGCAAGATGAAGAAGCGAACCCCAGCGCCCAGGCCACGAGCGGCAGGACAGCTCCAAGGAAGAAGGGACACCCGCAGTTCCGCCCGGACCTCAGCGCCCCAGCCAATATCGGCCTCGGGTGAGGGTTCACGTACAGAGTGATTTCGCAGGGCTGATTTCTGGACACCGCTCACTGGCGGCGAAACTGGTAGCAGCGGGCGGATTTGAACCGCCGACCTCCGGGTTATGAATCCGGCGCTCTCACCAACTGAGCTACACTGCCCCGACCCGCCAGGACATGCCCGACGCTTGGAAGCAGGGATATAGAAGCGGTGCCTTCCCGGTGTCAAGAAAGGCGACGCGATCTCTCCCCGCTTCGTTGCACCTCACCCGGCTCAATCCCGTGCCGCTCCGGCGCGCCGCGCCCCCTCCCCCCTTGCGGGGAAGGGTTGGGGAGGGGGGTGAAACGCGCGCCGACAGCGCCCGCCCCCACCTCTTTCCAGCCAAAGCACATGGCAGCGCCCCTGGCGCGCCCAACCTAGGTCGCGCGCGTCCCCGGCCGGTTCACCCCCCTCCCTGCCCTCCCCCGCAAGGGGGGAGGAGCCTGCGCCAGAGGGGGAGCGGGTCCGAAAGCGAAGAGAGACGATCAGATCATCGCTGCGGGGCCGGCAGACAGGTTTGCCGCCCCGGCGCGCCGCGCGCCCTCCCCCCTTGCGGGGGAGGAGTGGCGGGGGAGGGTTGGGGAGGGGGGTGAAACGCGCGCCGACAGCGCCCGCCCCCACCTCTTTCCAGCCAAAGCACATGGCAGCGCCCCTGGCGCACCCCACATAGG
>NZ_CALRWL010000087.1:0-9362 GCF_943371865.1 Azorhizobium sp. AG788
ACCGGCAGGGACTTCACGACCATTGCCAGCATGGTCGCCGTCGGCCTGGGAATAGCGCTGGTTCCAAAATCTCTCGACTGCCTCAGACTGCCTGGGGTTCAGTACCGCAATATCCGCGGCATCCAGACAATGTCGGAGCTGGCGATTGCCCATCGCAAGAGCGAGCTATCCGCGGCGGTGCGCGCCTTCATCAAACACAACCGCTCGGCGGCCTTCACCGGCGAACCATGAAGTACCATCTCCGATGACTGTTAGGTTCTGGTGGATTCTGTCTTGGGCGCGGGGCGTGTTGTCTGCGGCACGCGCACGGGATCACATTCCGCCGCGCTGGCCGGCATCAATCTGCAATATGGCCTGACGGCGCACCGCGCCGAGCAGATCAGGATGTTCGAAACCACCAATGGCCGCGTCGAGCTGCGCGCGGTGACCGGCCTGGACGATGGCCCTATCTCCGATCATGAGCTAGTCGAGGGTGCAGCGCATCTTGAGCGGACACGGGGCGAACCTCAAGCATCATCGGGCTGGTCACCACGGGTGCGAGGGCGGGCGATGCGAATGGGCAAGGGTGCGGACGCGCCTCACTCCTCGCCGCGGCGGCTGCGCTTGCGGCCGGTGAAGTCGGCCCGCAATTCGGCGCGGCTGTGCTCATTATTGCCTTCCACCAATTGTGCCAGCATGGCGATGAAGGCGGAGCGGTATTCCGGATCGAGTGGGGCCAGCAGCCGCTCCTGGGCGCGGATCATGCTGGCGTACATCTGGTCCACCAGGGCGCGACCTTCATCGGTGATGAAGACATTCACCGAGCGCCGGTCCTTTTCGCTGCGGGCGCGGCGGACCAGCCCGCGGTCCTGAAGCCGCTCCAGCACGTCCGCCACGTTGGTGCGGTCAATGCCCACCTCCACGCCTAAGGTGCGCTGGTCGCTGCCGGAATGCTGCAACAGCGCGGTCATCAGGCCGTATTGCACCGGCGTGAGGTTGAAGTCCTTGCACTCCTCCAGGAAGATCGCCGAGTGGATCTGATGCAGCCGGCGCACCAGAAAGCCCGGCCGTGCCCAAAGCGGCACCGGCTGTACGGGGGCCGCCGGCTCCACGGCAACGGTTTTTGTCTTCACGGCGTCCTCTTTTTCGCTTTTCAGGCCCACGGCCACCTTCGCCTTACCCATGGCGGGCGATCTCGGTCAATTGGCCATGGGAGCACGGCCGGCCATGGGGCGGCAATGTCCGTGTGATCACGTCTTCCATGCAAACTCCGGATTTCGTCCCGGCCCGGGCGGGCCGCCGCGCGCGGCCTTGGGGCAGCGTCTGATTTCATACAGCATACCCCTTTTGTCCCTTGCCGGGCATGGCCTTTTCTGCTTTCGTTTTAGACCTATAAAACCTCCAGATAATCAGGAACAACGCGATGCGTGCAAAAATCGCCCGTGCTGTATGTGCCGCCCTATTAGGCTGTATGCTGATTAATTATCCGGCCAGCGCCGCGGATTTAATCCGGGTGCGCCTGGATTGGACACCGTGGGGCAACCAGGCGCCGTTCCATCTGGCGGCCAAGAAGGGCCTGTTCGCGCAGAACGGTCTGGACGTGGAGATTATTGACGGCAACGGCTCGGTCTCCACCGTGCAGATCGTCGGCAATGGCGAGTATGACGTGGGCCATGCCTCGCTGGCGCCCATGGCCATTGCCAGGGCAAAGGGGCTGCCGGTGAAGGCCATCGCCTCCTTTGTGCGCCAGAACGACATCGGCTTGCTGGTGCCGAAGGACAGCGGCATCCGCACCCCCGCGGATCTGAAGGGCAAGAAGCTGGTGTTCACCGCCGGCTCCCTGGAAGCCCCGTTCATTGATCGCTTTCTGGCCAGCGGCGGGCTGAAGCGGGCGGACGTGGAACTGGTCAGCGTGGATGCCGCCGCCAAGGCCGGCACCTACATGATGAACCGCGCCGACGGCGCCTTCTCCTCCATTCCGTTCCTGCTGGCGGTGGTGGATGCGCAGCGCCCGTCCACCGCGATCAAATTCGCCGATTACGGGCTGGAGTTTCCCAGCTTCGGCCTGTTCGCCACCGAGAAGACCATTGCCGAGAAAGGCGATGCCCTGCGGCGCTTCGCCAGCATCGTCGCCGGCACCTGGACCTATGTCTTCGCCGGCCACGAAGACGAGGCGGTGGAGGCCATCATCGCCGCCCGGCCCAATGCCAAGCTGAACCCGGCCATCCTGCGGGCGCAGATCGAGACCTTGCGCGGCCTGGTGGCGACCCCGGCCACCAAGGACAAGCCCATGGGCATCATGGCGGCGGAAGATTGGACGACGGCGCTCACCGTCCTGTCCGAGGGCGGGCTGATCCCGGCGGGTCAGAGTGTGGAGGGCTATTACACCAATGCCCTGCTTGATCCGGTGCTCATCAGCCAGGCGACCAAGGGCGGTCGCTGACCTTGCTCCGATCCACCTCAGGGGCGGCCGCCGCGGCCGCCTCTTAGGGGGCGGGTGTCCAGCGCGGCGGCGGGCAGGCCGCCTCAAACGCTCGCGCCGCCGCCAAAAGGGCCAGATCCTGGTTCCAGCCGGCCACCAATTGCACGCCCAGCGGCCCGCCATTGGCCGCACATCCCACCGGCATGGCGATGGCCGGATTTCCGGCCAGATCGAACAGCGACAGCGCTGCGGTCCATTCCGAGCGCAACGGCCCCGCCTCCACGCCATCCACCACCAAGGGCGCAGCCAGATCGAAATCCGCGGCGACGGGGGCAGCGGAGACGCAGGGGGTGAGAATGAAATCGAAGCCCTGCCCCAGCTTGCCCTGCACCGCCCGGTACAGCGCCGTCCGCGCCACCTGCGCCCGCTGCAAATCAAGGCCGCTATAGCCCCGCGCCGCGACGATGCCCGCCCTCAAGGCCGGCGACAGGCGCTCGACATCCGCCTCGGGCGTGGCCGCAAACCGCAGCGCCCAGTTGGTCTGCTGCAAGGTGGTCCAGATGGGATCGGGATGGGTGAAGGCATAATCCTCCTGCTGCACCCGTGCGCCCAGCGCCTCCAGAATGCCGGCGGCAGCCAAAGTCGCCGCCTCCACCTCCTGCGAGACCCGGCTGTTGCCGGTGCGCAGCCACAGCAGGACCGTGGCGCCCCGCAGCGGCGCCTCCGGCCCAGATGCAACCACGGGCCTCGGACGTTGGCTCCAGGGATCGCCCGCATGGGGGCCGGCCACCACCGGCAGCACGGCGGCGATGTCGGCCACATGGCGGGCAATGAGCCCGAGATGGATGAAGCTGCCAAAGGCATCCGGCACCTTTTCGTGCGGGATCAGCCCCAGGGTCGGCTTGAAGCCATAGGTGCCGGTGCAGGCCGCCGGCAGGCGCGTGGAACAGCCGGCATCGGTGGCCAGCGCCACCGGGGTAATGCCGGTGGCAACACTCACCCCAGCGCCGGAGGAGGAGCCGCCGCAGGTCAGGTCCGGCGCGAACGGATTGCGGGTGAGGCCGGTGAGCGGCGACGTGCCCAGCGGCGAATGGGCAAACTCCGTGGTGGTGGTCTTGCCGAGGATCACCGCGCCCGCCGCCTTCAGCCGCGCCACGGCGGCGATGTCCGCCGCCGCCGGCTGCGCCTGCGCAAACAAGGGCGAGCCCCAGCGGGTGGGCAGCCCGGCCACGTCGAGAATGTCCTTCACCGACACTGGCACGCCGGCCAGTGGCAAGGATGCCTCGCCCGTCGCCAGCCGCGCCTCCACCGCCGCAGCCCCCGCACGGGCGCCGGCATCGTCGATGGCCGCGAAGGCGCCGTGCACCGGCTGCAGTTCATGGGCGCGGGCCAAAGCCGCGCCGATGGTGTCACTGATGCGGCGCGCGCCGCCGCCATGGGCGGCGACCAGCGCGGCCACCTCGCCCTGCGGGCCGCACGCCGCCAGGGGCGGCACGGCGGCCGCTTGGCTTTGGGTTTCGCTCATGGCCGTGCGCTCCCGGCGCGCCTTACACAGGAATGCACAGGGCGTTGTCGATGAGCAGGCTGTCATAGATGCACGCGCGCTTCTTGAGTTTCAGCCCGTCGGGGGTGCGCTGGAAGATGTCCTCATAGCGCCCCACCTGGTGCACGGTGGCGTCGGGCCGATCGAACAGCACCTGGAACACCGCATAATTGGCCGAGGCGACGATGCCCTCCGCCGTCTCGCGCACCTGGAGATTGCCCACCAGATGGCGCAGATAGCGCGGGGCGAACATGGCGGTCTTTTCCAGTGCGAAAGCGCGGTCGCGGATCATGCCGCGGTTCTCGCAATAGATCAGGCCCACCGGCAGATTGCGGTCGTAATTCTCGCGCGAGATGATGATGTAATGCCCATCGGGCGTGAACATCTCCGCCCAGTCGGCCAGACGCTGGGCATCCAGCGCCGCGCAATAGGCGGTGTTGAAATCCTCCACCTCGCTCTTCAGCAGCAGCGCGTTGAGGCGCGCCTCCGGGGTGAGGTCGGCGGGGACGGTGGTGATGTCGGTAACGGTCAGCATGTCGATCCTCCTCACCCGATGCCCATGGCTTGGCGCCAATGCTGGTACATGGCCCGGATCGCCGCCTCGGAGATCAGCGTGTCGGCGGTGCCGGTCTCGGTATCGGGATCGAGCTTCACGATGTGCTCGCCGCCGGGCACCCGCAGCATACCGTCCTGCACGAACTTGATCGCCTCGTTATCCTCCAGGCCGAGGAAGCCCGCCGGCCCCATGAGATTGCCCTGGCGCAGGCGGTGGCGGGTCATCTCCTCGTCGTCGCCCTCGAAGCCGAACATGGTCCATTTCATGATGAACTCGTCCGGCCCTGTGGGCACGATCTGGCGAATGCCCAGGGTGTTCATCTCGCGCTGGACGATCAGGTTCGGCCAGATGGTGGCCATGGTCACCGACCAGGGACTGTCGAACTCGTCGATGAAGTCCATGAAGCGCGGCTCTTCCAGGGTCATGCCCTCCTTGTAGGCGCGCATTTCCTTCTTCTTGTCTTCGGAGACCTTGGCGGTGGACTTGGCGGAAGCCATCACCCCATGCCGTCCGGTGGGGTCCGCCAGCATCAGCGACTTGTTGCCCGCCACCAGCAGGCCGAACGTCACCAGGAAGGTGTGCAGCAAGGTGGCGTGATAGGGGTCCTTGAGGTTCTCGTGATACAGCTTCCAATTGCCCGGCAGGCTGTGGCGATAATGGCCCAGCAAGGTGAGCTTGCGGCCGTCGAAGGTGGCCTCGAACTCGCGCAGCACCTCCTCGCCCAGATATTCGCTGAACGGCTCCATGTCGTCCACATAAGAGGCGAACACCACGCCGCGATGGGTGGTGATCGAAAGCTGGCGCAGGCCATGCTCGGAGGGTCTGAAGTCCTTCGGCATGCCGCCCTTGCCGTCCACCCCGCGGCGGAACGGCACCCCAACCAGATTGCCCTTCAGATCATAGGACCACTGGTGATAGGGGCAGACGAACTCCTTGGCATTGCCGGAGAGGTCGCGGCAGAATTCGGCGGCGCGGTGGACACAGCGGTTCTCGAACGCGTGGATGGTGCCATCCTCGGCGCGGGCCACCACCACCGGCGTCGGCCCCACATTGGAGCGGATGAAGTCGCCGGGATTGGGGATCTCGCATTCCAGGGCGACATAATTCCAGGTGCGGCCATGGAAGATGCGCTCCACCTCGCGCTCGTAGATGGCCTTGTCCGTATAGACCCAGTCGGGAATGGCCGAGAGGCCGTCCTTGGGCCACACATAGGTCGGCGCCAGCGGGGCGACAGGCTCTGCGCTCGGTGTTGCGCTCATGGGAACGTCCTCCGGCCGTGGGGTGTCAGGGGTGCGCGGCAGCAGGCGGGCGCCGGCCGCGGCAAGATCGAAGCGGGTGGGCACGGCAAGTTCCGCGCGACCGGCGCGGATGGCGGCGGGGGCGGAGAAGGCCACCACCGCCGTCACGTGCCCGGTGTCCGGATCCAGGGTGCGATAGATGGCGCCGGGGCCCGAGGGCGCGCCGCTGAGCGCCACCTCATCCAGCGCCCCCGGCGTGCCGAGCATCTGAATATTCAGGCCGAACTGGTCGCTCCAGAACCATGGCGCCCTGTCCGCCGCGCCCTGCTCCGATCCGGCGATGGAGCGCCCGGCGGCGGCGCCCTGGTCCTCCGCATTCTGCCAGCTTTCCAGGCGGCGGCGGGTGCCGGCCACCGGCACATGGTGCAAGGTGCAATCGCCCGCCGCCCAGATGCCGGGGACGCTGGTGCGCCCGGCCGCATCCACCACGATGCCGCCCTCCACCGCACAGCCCGCCGCAACCGCGAGCGCCGTGTCCGGCTCCAGGCCGACGCCCACCAGCACCAGATCCGCCGCCACAGCGCCGGCGGAGGTGAGGAGGCGATAGCCGGCGCCATCCGCGGTGATGGCCTCGACGCTCACCCCGCGCCGCACCTCCACCCCAGCGGCTTCCGCCGTGGCGCGGAAGGCGTGGCCCAGTTGCGGCGGCAGCAGGCGCGCCATCACCTCCGGCTCGCGCTCCAACAGCACGGCGGCAAGGCCCCGCTCGATGACCGCCGAGGCCATTTCCAGGCCGATGAAGCCGCCGCCGATGATCGCCACCGTGCGCGCCTTATCCAGCGCTACGGCGATGGCCTGCGCATCCTCGATGGTGCGCAGATAGCGCACGCCCGGCAGGTCGCCACCGGGGATGGCGAGCCGGCGGGCGGTGCCGCCGGTGGCCAGCAGCAGCGCGTCGTAGGGCAGCTGGCGGCCGTCCGAGAGCGATACCGTGTGCGCCTGCGCGTCGATGGCGTCCACGCGGATGCCCAGATGCAGCGTCACGCCCAAGGTCTCGGCCTCCGCCACGGCGAGGCGCACGCAATTGGTCAGATCCGCCTTGCCGCTCAGCACGTCTTTCGACAACGGCGGACGCTCGTAGGGCGGATGCAGCTCCGCCCCCACCAGATCGATGGCCCCGTCGAAACCGGCCTCCCGCGCCGCCCGGATGGCGGCGGCGGCCGCCTGTCCAGCGCCGACAATCACCAGACGGCGCGGTGCGGCCGAAGGCAGCGAGGGCGGGGCCGCGTCCGCTTCGGTATTAGGATGTGTATCCCCTGTTTTGAGATCCACGAACACATCGGTGCCGACCACCATCACCGCATAGGTCTGCACGTCCTGGGTCAGCGGCGCGCAGCGGGCCTTGCCGGTGCGAATGTCGAACACGCCCTGGTGCAGCGGGCACTCGATGGTGCCGTCCTCCACCCAGCCATCCTTGAGGAAGGCTAGGGCGTGCGTGCAGATGCCATGGGTGGCGAACACCTCGTCCCCCAGCCGGTACAAGGCGAGCGGCAGGCCGTCGATCTCGACGCCCACCACACCACCGTCGCGCAGGTCGGCCAGCGCCGCCACCTTCTGCCACTGCATCCTGCCCTCTCGAAGCTTTTTCGATTTTAATCAGTGTACTTCTTATTTTCGTGTCATCAAGCGATGCGTATCGCTCTTTCTCGCGGGCGCCGGATCGCCCTAGGCGCCGGTTCCCCTGCCGCCCCACAGCCCCTTCAGCCAAGCGCGTGCCGCCCCCAGCAGCAGGGCGAAGGCACTCAATTCGCGCACCGCGGCCGCGGCGGCCGGCGCCCCGCCGCTTCCACCCAAGCGCGAGGCGAGGTTGGCGGCGAATATCTCCGCCAGATGGCCCACCAGATTCTGCACCAGCGCGCCGCGCGAAAACTGCGCCAGGGCGCCGGTGATGCGATAGCGCAGGGTCACGTCCAGCAGGCTGCCCGCCCCGTCCGGCCGCAACGCGAAGCTGATCTCGCCACGGACCTGCGAGCCCGATCCGCCGTCGCGGCCGGCACCGGACACCGTGCCGGTACGCGCCGCATCGTCGAACCGCACCTGCGCCTCGCCGCCGAACCCGGCCTTGATGGGGCCGAACTTCACCACCATGCGGCCACGCGCCGTGGTGCCATCAAAGCTCTCCAGTTCGGCGCCGGGCAGGCAGAGCGCCAGCGTGTCCATGTCCTTCAGCGCCGGCCACACCGCATCCACAGGCGCTGCGATCCGCACGCTTTGCGACAAGGTGCTTCCGCCGGGCATGTCCCCCAGGATTGGCGCTGCGGACGCCAGCGGCGGCGCGGCAACGGATGGCGGCGGCGCCTTGGCCGCAATCGGCGCGCCCTGCCCCGCGCCCACACTGCCGACGTCCGGCACCGCGACGGAAACGCCCGCCGCCGCCTTGCCTTCGGCCACGGCGTGGACCGCATTGACGATGCCCACATAGCCGGTGCAGCGGCACAGATTGCCGCTCAATTCCGCGCGGATCTCCTGCTCGCTGATGGCGCCCATCCGCGAGACGATGTCATGAGACGACACCAGCATGCCCGGCGTGCAGAAGCCGCATTGCAAGGCGTGATGCTGGGAAAACGCCTCGCGCAATTCGCCCATCAAGGCATCATCCGCGAACCCCTCGATGGTGCGCACCTCGGCGCCGTCGCAGGTGGCGGCAAAGGCGATGCAGGAGCGCATGGGCTTGCCGTCGATCATCACCGTGCAGGCGCCGCACACACCCTGCTCGCAGCCCAGATGCGTGCCGGTGAGGCCGAGGTGCTCGCGCAGGAAATCCGCCAGATGGGTACGGGGTGCGACGCTGGCGTTCACCGGCGTGCCATTCACCGTGAGAGAGATGGCATTCATCACAGACCCGCCTCGTTCAAGCTGCGTTCCACCGCCACCACATGCAGATCCCGGAAGGTGGCATCGTGCCCGGCCAAAGCGGCCAGCGTTTCCTCCCGCGCCAGCGCCTGCACGCGGGCGGTCTCCCCGGCAAGCAGGGCTGCGGAGGCCTGCGCCAGCACCACGGGCGGCGCCTCCACCGCACCGCAGACGATGCGGGCAAAGCCGCGGGGGCGGTCCAGCACCACGGCGCCGATGGCCTGGGCAAACTCGCCGGTCTTGCGGCAGATCTTGTGATAGCCCCAGCACGCCCCCTCGGAGAGGATCGGGATGCGCACCGCCGTGAGGATCTCGTCCTCCGCCAGCGCCGGCGTATAGGCCGCACGCATGAAGGCCGGCAGCCGGGCCGTGCGGGTTTCTCTGGGCCCGACAATCACCAGTTCCGCATCCAACGCGGTGAGCGTGGAGATCCAGTCCGCGGCGGGGTCCGCATGGGCCAGGCTGCCGCCGATGGTGCCGCGATTGCGCACCGCCCGATAGGCAATGCCATGGGCGACCCGCCGCATCAGTCCCAAGGTCACGTCCGGCACCACGCCGTCCTCGATCTCCGCATGGGCCCAGCCGGCGCCGAGCCCCAGATGGGTGTCCTCGCGCACCAGCAGGCGCAAGCCCGAGATCCGCCGCAGATCCACCACCACGCAGGGGCGCGCCAGGCGCAGATTCAGCATGGGGCCGAGTGAGCAGCCCCCC
>NZ_CALRWL010000088.1:0-9230 GCF_943371865.1 Azorhizobium sp. AG788
GCCCGGCGGGACCACCCGCCGGGCGCGCACGATCGCTAATGATCAAAAGAAGGGCTGCGCGCCCACCGGCTTGATCATGTCCATGCCGAACCACTTCTTCCACAGCTCGGTGGTCTTGCCCTTGCGATACAGATCGAAGATCGCGACGTTCAGCCAATCCTTGAGCCCGGCGGAATTCTTGGCGACGCCCAGCGAGCAGTAATAGACGTCGATGGGGGTCTCGACGATCTTCCAGTCCACCTTGTGCTTGGACATGTGCTCGCCCATGAAGTCGATCACGTCGATCATGGCGGTGCCGCGGCCCTGCGCCAGAGCGCGCACGGCGTCGGGATAATTGTCCAGCAAGGTGACCTTGGCGTTCTTGAGGTTGTCCTCGATGAACTTCACCGGGGTCGAGCCGCGCACCTGCACGAAGGTGACGCTGGCATCATCCAGCTGCTTCCAGTCCGTATAGGGCTTGTCCTTGGTGGTCAGCACGCCGAGCACTTCGGTGTGCACCGGCAAGGTGAAGTCGATCACCTTGGCGCGGTCCGGATTGCGGGTCATGGCGCCCATGACGAAGTCGATCTTGCCGGCGGTGACGAAGGGGATGCGGTCGGGCGAACCCACCTGCACCACTTCCAGCTTCACCCCGAGCATCTTGGCGATCTCGGTGGCGTAGTCCACGTCGAAGCCGACGATCTCGTTCTTCTCGTCGAACTTGCCCAGCGGCGGCAGCGTGGGGTTCACGCCTACGCGGATGGTGCCGGACTTGATGATCTCATCCAGCGTCCGCGCCTGCGCGGCCCCTGGCAGAACGGCGCCGGCAATCGCAACCGCGATCGCCCCGGCGGCGAGCAATGACTTCAACATGCGTGGTTCTCCCGACCTCTGGATCCCGGCTGGTGCCACCTTCGAGATGACTTCCCATTGCCAAACGGTAGACAATTTGTATACAACGAGAGGCATCTGTAAAGCGGAAATCGCGCACATCCCCGGCTCCATGGGGGTGCGGGTCACGGGACATTCGGGCATGGCAGCCACGCAAACCTCAGGCGGGACAGACCCGCGACCGATGGTGTCCATCACCATCGACGGCACCCCTCTGGCGGTGCGGGAGGGCGACATGCTGGCCACCATTCTGGCGCGCGCCGATCTCAAGCGCCTGCGCCACAGCCCCCGCGCCGGGGCGCCGCGCGGCGCCTTCTGCTACATGGGCGTGTGCCAGGAATGCGCGCTGCATGTGGATGGCACCATCCGCCAGGCCTGCCTCACCCCGGCCCGCGCCGGCATGCGCGTGGAACGGCGGGGCGTGCTGTGAGCGCCGATCTCATCGTCCTCGGCGCCGGCCCCGCCGGCGCCAACGCGGCCATCGCCGCCGCCGACGCCGGCCTCAAGGTGATTCTGTTCGAGCAGCAGCCTGCGGCCGGCGGCCAGGTCTGGCGCGCGCCTTTGCCGGGCCTGGACACCACCCTGCCCGCCTCGCCCGAGCGCACCAGCGGCGATGGTCTGCGCGCCCGCCTCAAAGCCTCCCGCGTGGACGCCCGATTCGGCCGCACCTTGTGGTCGGTGGGCCAGCGTTTCCGCGTCGATGCGGTGGGGCCGGACGGCAACGAATCGGTCGAGGCGCCGCGCCTGATCGCCGCCACCGGCGCCCACGAGCGGGTGGTGCCGTTTCCCGGCTGGACCTTGCCCGGCGTCATCGGCCTTGCCGCCGCCACCGTGCTGCTCAAGGCCCAGGGCGGCGTGCCCGGCACCCGCATCGTCGTGGCCGGCTGCGGCCCGCTGCTGGCAGTGGTGGCCGCCGGCATTCTCAAGAGCGGCGGCTCCGTCGCCGCGGTGGTGGATCTCAGCGGCCCCGGCGATTGGCTGAAAGCCCTGCCCGCCATGGCGACGCAGCCCGCCCTCGTGGCCCGCGGCGCCGGCTGGGCGCTGAAGATCGGCGCCGCCCGCGTGCCAATGCTGTTCCGCCACGCCATCCGCACCGCCGAGGGCAGCGAAGAGCTGCAACGGGTGCGCATCGCCCCGGTGGATGCACAGGGCGCCTTCATCACGGGCCCCGAGCGGGTGATCGACGCCGACACCGTATGCGTCGGCCACGGCCTGGTGCCCGGTGGCGAGGTGCCCCGGCTGTTGCGGGCAACGCAGACCTTCGACCGGCGCCGGGGCGGCTTCGTGCCGGTGCTGGACGCCGTGGGGCGCACCAGCCTCAACGGCCTCTATGCCTGCGGCGACGGCGCCGGCATTCGCGGCGCCCTCGTGGCCGAACAGGCCGGGCGCCTCGCCGGCCTTGCCGCTGCCCATGATGCCGGCGCTCTCTCCGAAACGGCCTTCGCCACGGCCAGCGGCGCCGCCCGCGCCGCCATCGCCAAGGCCCGCCCCTTCTCCGACGCCATGGCCGGCATGATGGCCCTGCGCCCGGCGCAAGTGGCGTCCATCCCCGCCGACACCGTGGTCTGCCGCTGCGAGGACGTGACCCGCGCCGAAATCGACGCCGCGCATGCGGACGGCGCCTGCGACCTCAACCAGTTGAAGCAATTCACCCGCTGCGGCATGGGCCCGTGCCAGGGCCGGTTCTGCGGCGATGTCGCCGGCGAACTGCTGGCGCTGAAGGTGGGCTCGCGCGAAGCGGCCGGTGCCTTCACCGCCCGCCCGCCGCTGCGGCCGGTGGCCCTGGCCGACCTCATGGGCGCCTTCGATTATTCCGACATCCCCATTCCAGCCCCGGCGCCGCTATGATCCACGATCTCGCAGTCATCGGCGGCGGCGTGCATGGCGGCACCACGGCTTTGTTCGCCGCCCGCGGCGGCATGAAGGTGGCCCTGCTGGAGCGCGGCCCGCTCTGCCGCGAGGCGTCCGGCGTCAATGCCGGCACGCTGACCATGCAGATGACCCGCGTCGCCCTCATCCCCTATGCGCTGCGCGCCCACGCCATGTGGGCCAGCGCCCGCGAATGGCTGGGCCATGACGTGGGCGTGGTGGTGTGCGACGGCCTTTCGCTCGCCTTCACCCAGCAGGAAGAAGAACTGCTCACCTATCGCGCCGGCAAGCGCCGCGAGGCGGGTGCGCCCATCGAACTGGTGAGCGGCGCGCAGGCCCGCGCCATCGAGCCCGGTGTCTCCGACCAGGTGCGGCTCGCCGGCTATTGCAAGGTGGACGGCTTCGCCAATGCCTATCTCACCGGCCTCGCCTATCGCCGGGCGCTGCTGGAGGCCGGTGTCGACCTGCGGGAGAATACCCCGGTCTCCGGCATCGACCGCGAGGCGAACGGCTTTTCCATCCAGACCTCCAGCGGCACCGTGCGCGCCCGGCGGGTGGTGCTGGCGGGCGGGGTGTGGATCGAGCCCATGCTGGCGTGGCTCGGCGTCCATCTGCCCATCAAGACGCTGGTGAACCAATTGGTGGTCACCGAGCGGGTGCGGCCGGTCATGCGCACCGTGGTGGGCATCGCCAACGGCCTGCTATCGCTCAAGCAATATCCCCACGGCACCGTGGTCATCGGCGGCGGCTGGCAGGGCATTGGCGATCGCGAGCACGGCGGGGTCGAACTGCTGCCGGACCGCATGGTCGGCAATGTCCGCCTCGCCTGCCATGCCATTCCCGAATTGAAGGGCGCCCGCATGGCGCGCGCCTGGGCCGGGCTGGAGGCGGAGACCGCCGACGCGCTGCCGGCGGTGGGCCCGGTGCCCGGCGTGCCGGGCGCCTATGTCTGCGGCTCGGTGCACTCCGGCTACACCAGCGGCCCCTATATCGCGCGCCTGCTGGCGGAGCATCTGCTCGGCCGCGAACCGGATCTGCCCCTGTTTCCTATTGATCGTTTGCTGAACAGCAGCATTGCCCCGCGAGGCCCCCAATGACCACGACCTTCACCGATCGCCTGCGCGGCATCCATGCAGCCACCATCGTCCCCATGCGGCCGGATTTTTCCGTCGATGAAGACGCGCTCGCCGCCCACATCGCCGCCGTCACTGCCGTGCGCGGCATCAACGGCCTGCTGGTGAACGGCCATGCGGGCGAGAATTTCGTGCTCACCCTGGCGGAAAAGCGGCGGGTGGTGGAGATCGCCCGCGCGGTGAGCCCGGGTGATTGCCTGATCGTCTCCGGCGTGAACCATGAATCCAGCCTGGAGGCCGCCCGAGAAGCCGCCCAGATGGAACAGGCCGGCGCCGACGGCCTGTTGGTCTTCCCGCCCAACAGCTGGGCGCTGGGGCATGCGGACGAGTGCGTGCTGCTGCACCACCGCCTGGTGGGCGAGGCCACCACGGTGCCGCTGATGCTCTATGGCGCGCCGGTGGGCGCGGGCGCCATGTCCTATGGGCCGGCGCTGCTGACCCGGCTGGTGGCGGACCCGCGCATCCTGGCCATCAAGGAAGGCAGCTGGGAGGTTGCCACCTACGAGGAAAACCTGCGCCTGATCCGCGGCCTGCGTCCCGGCTTTGCCGTGCTCGGCTCCGGCGACGAGCATCTGCTGACCAGCTACATGATCGGCAGCGTGGGCAGCCAGGTGAGCTTGGCTGCCGTCGTGCCCGAGGTGGTCGTTGCCCTATGGGAAGCCGCCGAGTCCGGCGACTGGGTCACCGCCCGCGCCGTGCACGAGCGGCTCTATGCGCTGTCGGTGGCCATCTATCGTGATGCCCCCGGCGGGCGGGCGACCGCACGGCTGAAGACCTGCCTCAAGTTGCTGGGTCGGCTCAGCCATGACGGCCTGCGGCCGCCCCATGCCCCGTGTGATCGCCATGAGATCGCCGCCCTCGCCGCCGCGCTGCGGGCGGCGGGCGCTGAGAGTGCGCTGGACCACGCGGCGCCGCCGCGTCTGGCGGTGCCCGGCTAGTCCCTGAGACCGGCGGCGCGTGGCGGCGCCGGCGGGTGGATCCAAGCCCTCGGAGCCAAAGCGCCTGTTAGGGGATGACGCGGGGGGGCAGTTCCGGTCATATGCGCGCGCCGACAGGCTTCCATTCTGCGGGAGCCGAGGGCGATTCGAGAATTCCCCTCGGTTTGAGACGCGCGCTGACCAAAGGATGAGCACCAAGAAGACATTGCGCCTGAGCGCGTTGATTGCGGTCATCCTCGCGGTGACGGCAGCGTTTTGCGCCGAGCTTTACCTTTTGGATCAACAGGGTATCGCCGCGTGGCAGAATGCGGCCCGCGCCTCGGAGAATATCGCGACCACATTGGCCCATAGTGTCGATGAAGCGTTCGCTGACATCGATCGCGCCTTGGCGTCCGCCCAAGCTGCGGCGGAAACGCATGACATTTCAAAACTTTCACCGGAGCTGCGGGAGAGCGTGCTGTTCGGCGCCGCCGCCCGCTTGAATGTTCTGGAGACCCTGATGGTGGTCTCGCCGGACGGGCGTGCCCTCTATCGGTTTCCCGCCGGGCCAGCGGACGGGCGGGATTTGTCGGACCAGGGGTTCTTCAAGTCCCAGTTGAACGGCAAGGGCCAGGCCTACCTGGGCGGGCCATATCCGGGCCTCTTGCGTCAGAATGTCGCGACGTTGGTGTTCAGCCGCCGCCTGTCGCAGCCCGATGGGCTGTTTGACGGGGTGGTGGTGGCCACCATGCCCCTGGATGTGGTGCACCGCCTGCTGGCATCCGTGGACATCGGCCCCCATGGCATCGTGGTCCTGGTGCGGAACGATGGCCGTATCCTCATGCGCGAGCCCTCTACCGATGGGCAGGGCAATGCGGGCCGCGATCTCTCCGCCGCGCGGCCGTTCCGGCGGATGATGGCCGATCCGGCGATCGCCTTTACCGACGTCTCGACCACCGATGGGGTCAACCGCTTCTATGTAAACCGGCCCTTGACCAACGCACCGGTGATGCTGTCGGTGGCGTTCTCGGTGGATGACGTGCTGGCGCAATGGCACCAGCAGGCGCTGTTCCTGATGATCGGCGGGGCGAGCCTGTGCCTGGCGGTGATCGGGCTGATCATCGCCTTCTTCCGGGCCATGGAGACGCGCTTCCGGATCGAGCAGGAATTGGAAGGGCTGGTCTATACGGACAAGCTCACAGGTCTGCCGAACCGCCGGCATTTCGACGAGATGCTGCACCGGGAATGGCGCAAGGCGGCGCGGAGCGATGAACCCTTGTCGGTGCTGATGGTGGAGATCGAGCGCTTCAGCCACATCACCTCCCTGCTCGGCCACGCGGCCAGCGATCAGTTCCTCAGGAACGTGTCCGAGAATCTGCGCGGCGCCTTGAAGCGCCCGGCGGACACGGTCGCGCGCTATGGCACGGATGAATTCGCCGTCCTGCTGCCCGACACCAGCCGCACCGGCGCCGCCCGCATCGCCGAGCGGCTCAAGCAGGCCATCGAGAGCGTGCCGGCGGCCGGTCGCAACGGCCAGCCCGTCACGGCCAGCGCCCGCATCGGCTGCGTCACCACCATCGTCGCGCCGGGGGCGGATGTGGCGGAAATCCAGAAGGCGACGGAGCGCGCCCGGTCCATGGCCCGCAACCCGCGCCGCCAACCCATCGCCTCCGAGGAATATTTCAGCCGCAAGCCGGCGCGCTGATCCGCAGGCGCCCGGCCGGGATCATGCCCGCCCGCGCCCGGCCCGGCCCAGAAGCTCTGCCAGCCCCACAACCACGCAGCACAGTCCCATCAGCAGGATGGAGATGGCGGCGGCGGCGGGAAAGTCTGATCCGGCATCGGAAATCTTGCTGTAGAGCACCAAAGGCAGGATGTTCACCTGCGTGCCCACCAGCGCCAGCGCCGTGCCATAGGCGCCGATGGCCACCGCCGAGGTGAGGCAGAAGGCGGTGAGCAGCGCCGGCATCACCTGCGGCACCAGAATGTCCCAATGGGCGACGATATTGGAGGCGCCCAGCGAACGGGCGGCGGCGATCTGGGCGCGGTCGAAATTGATCAGCACCGGCAGCATCACCAGCACCACCCGCGGGATCAGATAATAGGAATAGGCCAGCCCCAGGCCCAGCGGCGAGAAGATGAAGCCGCCCACCACCGCCGGATCTGCCCCGAGCCGCGCCAGCAGCAGGGTCACGAAGCCGGAGCGGCCGAACACCAGGATGAAGCCATAGGCGATCACCAGGCCGGAAAAGGTCAAGGGCAGCGAGATGGCAAACAAGGTCGCCGCCCGGACCGACGCCGACAGGCGCGCCAGATGCAGCGCCACCAGGAAGCCCACCGCCACCGAGAAGGCCGGGGCCAGCGTGCCCAGCACCAGGCTGCCCCGCATGCCGGCCCAGAATACCGGATCGGTCAGTACCCGCCCGAAGGCGGAGCCATGGTCGGCACTGGCCTCCACCAGCACCACCGCCAAGGGCAGCACGAAGAACAGCGCAAATACCACCAGCGCCGGTGTGGCAAAGGCCAGCCGGATGCCCGGACTGGCGAGCGCAATGGTCCGCCCCTGCGTCTGCGTGCTTTTGCCCTGGACTGCCATGCGGCCTGCGCTTCCTGAACGGGCGCGTCTTCGCGCCGTCACTCCAACCGTGAACAGACCCGGCGGCGCAGAGGCCCGCGCCGCCGGCTCAAGCGTGCTACTGGCCGAGCACCTGCTTGGCCCACAACTGGTCGATCTCCGCCTTGCGATCGCTGGCCTTCTTCACGTCCAGCGGAATGGCGGTGATGGCCGGCATCTGCGCGGCCACCGAGGCTGGCAGCGCCACGCCGGGCACCGAGGGACGCACATAGCCTTCCGCAAACCGGGCCTGGCCGCTCTCGCTCATGATGAAGTTCAGCCACAGCTTGCCGGCGTCGGGGTTCGGGCCGCCCTTCACCAGGCTGATGGCATAAGGGGCGGCAACGGTGCCTTCCGAGGGGATGACCACCTGGACCGCATCGCCCATGCCGTCCTTGTACTTGGCCTTCAGGCCATCGTTCTCATAGCCGATCAGGATCGGGATCTCGCCCTTGAGGAACTGGGCATAGGGCGTGGTGCCGACCGTGCGCAACACATTGCCGGCCTTGTGCAATTTGGCCAGATAGTCGATGCCCGGCGCCACGTTGTCGATGCTGCCGCCATTGGCATAAGCGGCCGCGATCACCACCACCTGGCCCTGGCCGGTGGAGCGGGGATCGAGATAGACCACGGTCTTGGCATATTCGGGTTTCAGCAGGTCCGCCCAGCTCTTGGGCGGGTTCTTGACCAGATTGGTGTTCACCAGCAGCGCCGGGCTCAGGGTGTGGATGGTGAACCACTTGCCGTCGGCCTGCTTGAACTGCGGCACCAGCTTGCCGAAATTCACCGGCTGGAACGGGGCGACCACATCCTTGGTTACCGCATCCAGGGCGGAGCCGGCGAAGTAATAAGCGGTGTCCGCCTGCGGCCGGTTGCGGGCCTTGTCGAGAGCCACCACGGTGGCCGCCGAGCCGATGTCGTTATAGACCAGCTCGACGCCGGGATAGCGCTTCTGGAACGCCTTGAACTGCTCGCCCCAATTGGCCCAGGTGGGGCCGGTGTCGAAGGAGACGATCATGCCTTCCTTCTTCGCCTGCTCATAGAGCGCGCTTTCGCCGGGAAACAGTTCCGGCCCCTCCAGCGCCATCGCCAGGGAGGGAAGAGCGATGGACGGCAACGCCACGAGAGCCGCCGTTGCGGCCTTGATCAGCCAGTGCGTCATGACACATTTCCTGTGGTGGCAGGCCCAGAGGACCCGGAAGAAGCGTGCGCTTCGTGCGGCAGGAGCCGGATCGCCTCCGGCGGGATCTGGACCGCCGTGATGGCCGCCCGGATATTGGTCTCGATGCGGATCAGGCCGCCGGCGACCGCCAGGTCGCAGCGGCGCACCGCACCGAGGAAACGATCTTCGGACACCTGTCCGGGAAACACATTGGCGGTGCCCGCAGGCAGCGCACCGGAAACCGGCAGGGCATGTTCCGGGCGCACCAGCACGCCCACCGGTGTGCCGGCGGCAAATCCGGTGGTATCGCACGCCATCTCGCCGATGGGCGTCATCGCCCGTCCCTCGCCCAGCACCCGGCCGTCCCACAGATTGGCGTGGCCGACGAAGGTGGCCACCACCCGGTTGATGGGCCGGTCATACAGCTCGCGCGGCGGCGCCACCTGGATCAGCCGGCCGGCATGCATCACCGCCACCCGGTCGCCCATGGAGAGCGCTTCTTCCTGATCGTGGGTCACATGCAAAGTGGCGATGCCGGCGCCGCGCTGCACCCGCATGATCTCGTCGCGCATGCCGTGGCGCAGGGCGGCGTCCAGCGCCGACAACGGCTCGTCCAGCAGCAAGGCACGGGGCTCGAACACCAAAGCGCGGGCCAGCGCCACCCG
>NZ_CALRWL010000089.1:0-8443 GCF_943371865.1 Azorhizobium sp. AG788
AAGAAGCGCTTGAGGCGCCCCTCTTCTTCGGCATGCAGCAGACCCAGGATGGCGCCCGTCATGAATATCCGCCCAGCTCAGTAGACACGCGGCGCACACACGGCACCGTCTATCATCTGGAAGCTAGCCATACAGATTTCAATTTATATGTGCAAATCCAATAGTTTATAACAACTCTAGAATTCGGATGCAGTGCTTTGTCATTCGAAGAACCAAGCGACTTGGCGGCAGCCGCGAGGCAGCGATGTCACTATAGGCGATGTCGGTTCGCATAGCCTTGTGCCTTTTATCGCGTGACCAAGTCCGATTATAGAAACTTGGGGCAACGTCAGTCCGGGATGCGGGGCTGGGGTTGCTTCGGCCTGTCGGAAGAACGCCCCCGATGTTCGGGAAGAGAAAGCGGTATTCAGCGGAGTTCAAGGCGAATGTGGCCCTGGAGGCGCTGCGCGGGGATCGGACGGTGGCATGACTGGCTGCCTAGAATGGCGTCCTCCAGGCTACGATCAACACGCTTGAAGGAGCAGGCCGCCGAATGAATGGCCACGGTGATCGCCCGCAATGTGGAAGTCGCCGATGCCGTCTGCGAGAGCGAGACCGTCCCGCCGATCAGGCGCGATTGGCGCGGCGCCAGGCGCCGGGGGTCTCCCCGAGGGTGCGGCGGAACACCCGCGTCAGGTGGGCCTGATCGGCAAAGCCGGCGGCGGCCGCGATCTCGGTCAGCGGCATATCCGCGTCCACCAGCATATCCTGCACCTTCTCAATCCGCGCTTTCATGTGCCACTGATAGGGCGCAAGGCCGGTGGCTGCCTTGAAGGCGTGGCTGAAATAGGATTGCGACAGCTCGGTGAGGTCGGCCAATTCCTGCAGGCGGATGCTGCGCAGGCAGTTGGCCTCGATAAAATCGGTCACCCGCCTTAGCTGCCAAGGCGCCAGCGCCCCGCGCTTGCGCCGGGTGGTGCGGCCAAGCTGCATCAGATCGATGAACAGCGCCAGCATCAGCGCATCGCCATACAGCTCATGATGGGAATCGGGGTCCTCGCAAGCGGCGGCAATGAGCTGCGCCAGCCCGAGTATGCGAGCGTTGGTGAATCGTAGACGCGGAGTCGCGAGGCGTCCGGCATCCAGATCCTCGCCCAGGCGGGTGGCCAGGGTCGTCACGTCGAAATGAATATCCAGATGGCGCAGGGTCATCGGCCCATCCATGCGCGACCACAGCGGCATGTGGGCGGGCACAAAGCTGAGGTGCTGCGGTGCCTTGGCACCGGGTACCTCACGACTGGATGGCCCGAGCTTCAGCTCCAGATCGCTACCTGTATGCTCGAGCAGCACGAACAGTCGCGCGTCCTGGGAGACATACTCACCGTGCGCCCCCGCGTCGCAGGCCGCATGCCAAAGATCCGCCACCGCACCGTTCCAGCGACGCCAGCGCAGGTCTTCGAGCACCGTGATCCCCTCCCGGTGGGAGGTCATGCGGGGCTGGAACGTCATTGTGCCAGGATCATCGGGGAAAGGCCACGGGGCGAAGGTCGGGACCGAGGGGTGGAGCAGGACGTCTTCATGCGCGCCCCCTGCCGCATGCCAACCTGCGGCGTTGAGCCGAGGTTGTAGCGGCCGCCAGGCACCGCTTTCCAAGTGATGCATATTTGCACATAGGGTGATAACAGACCAAAAACGTTCAATGCGCAACAGGAAGCGACAATCACCGCTAGACTTCCGTTGATATGAGCCGTTTATCGCACTTATTGATCCGGCACGCAGACTTTAATTTGAATACTTCTGAACTGCGAACACTGTCGGATCGGTCAATTGGTAGGCTCTGATGCGGCACCATAGGTCTTTGCACACATTCCTCCTGCTCGGGGTCGCGGCCTCCAGCCTCGTGCCCGCCTGCCTGCTGTCCGGCACGGCCCAAGCCCAGCAAGCCGCCCAGACGCCGGCCATCGCCCTCGACCCCATCAGCGTGCAGACCGACGGGCAGACCGAGAGCCCCACCGGGCCGGTACGGGGCTATGTGGCACGCCAGACGGTGACCGGCAGCAAGACCAACACGCCCATCGTCGAGGTGCCGCAGTCCATCTCGGTCGTCACCCGCGACCAGATGAACGACCGGGCGGTGCAGACCGTCGGCCAGGCACTGGACTATTCCGCCGGCGTGGTCTCGCAGCCGTTCGGCAGCGACCCGCGATTCGACAGCCCGATCATCCGCGGCTTCTCGGCGGCGAACAGCCAGTATCTCAATGGCCTGAAGCTGATGCGCGACCAGGGCGCCATCGCCATCGAACCCTATGGGCTGGAGCGCATCGACGTGCTGCGCGGCCCGTCCTCGGTGCTCTACGGCCAGGGCAATCCCGGCGGCCTGATCAACATGGTGAGCAAACGCCCGATCTGGGAAACCTTCGGCGAGTTCAACCTCCAGGCGGCCACCTACGACAATTTCTCCGGCAGCTTCGATTTCGGCGGCCCCACCTTCAAGGGCTCGGACGTGGCGTATCGCATCACCGGCTTGGTGCGCGATTCCGGTTCGCAGACCAATGACGTGAGCAACGACCGCTATTATTTCGCACCCGCCCTCACCTTCCGGCCCAATGCCGATACCTCGCTGACCGTGCTGGCCAGCATCCAGTACGACACCCCCGACGCCACCGTCGGCCTGCCCAACCAATATACCTTGCAGTCCCTGAACGGCCTGCGGGCCGCGCGCAGCCTCTATCTCGGCGACCCCAATTTCAATGCGTCCAGCCGCACGCTGGCGACCATGGGCTATGAGTTCAGCCATAGCTTCGACAACAACGTCACCTTCCGCCAGAACACCCGCTATCTGAAGATGAACTGGGACTACCAGAATCTCTATTATAGCGGCCTCGACAGCAGCAATGCGCTCATCGCCAACCGCGGTACCTCCATCAATGAGGAGAACCTCGGCACGTTCACCATGGACAACCAGCTGCAATACGATTTTGCCACCGGACCGCTGAAGCACACGGCGCTGGTGGGCCTGGACGTACGTAGCCACACCACGGATACCATGACGCAATTCGGGACTGCGCCATCGATCAACATTTTCGCGCCCGTCTACGGCATGAGCATCCCGGACAGCATCTGGTACACGTCCAAGGTCAACGGCACGCTCAATCAGGTGGGCCTCTATGCCCAGGACCAGGTGAAGCTGCAGAACTGGCTGCTCACCTTGGGCATCCGGCAGGACTGGGCCAGCGTTGATTCCACCACCGTCTCGAACTTTGGCAACACCCAGCAGAACCAGGACGATAGCGCCACCACCGGCCGTGTGGGCCTGACCTATCTGTTCGACAATGGCCTCGCCCCTTATGTCAGCTATTCCACCTCATTCGAGCCGGTGATCGGCAACATGCCCACGGCGCTCGGGGGCGCGGCGTTCCAGCCGTCCGAGGGCAAGCAGTATGAGGCCGGGATCAAATACCAGCCGGTGGGCTGGAACGGCTTCTTCACCGCCGCCGTCTACGACCTCACCCAGAGCAACGTCCAGTCCACGGACCTGATCAATGGCGTGAGCTACACGGTGCAGACCGGCGAAGTGCATGTGAAGGGCGTGGAACTCTCCGCCGTCACCAGCCTCACCGACGGGCTGAAGCTGATCCTGAACTACACCTACATGAATGCGGAGATCACCCAGGGCCAAAATGCTGGCAACCGCCCGGCCAACGTGCCGGAGAACGCGGCCAATGCATGGCTGGACTACACCCTCCAGAGCGGCCCGCTGAAGGGCTTCGGCCTCGGCGGCGGCGTGCGCTACGTGGGCAGCCGCTATGACCTGGATTCCAACGCCAATCTTCTGGCGGCCAACACCCTGTTCGACGCGGCGGTCCATTATGAGAAGGGCCCGTTCAAGGCCCAGCTCAACGTCGCCAATATCGCCGACGAGACCTATGTGGCCTCCTGCGGCTCGTTCGGCTGCTATTATGGCGACGGCCGCACCATCACCGGCACGGTGACCTACCGATGGTGAGCCTGAGCTGGCCCTCCCCGCGGCGGCCAGTTCCCGCACATGCCGCCGCGGTTGCCGCGGACGGCCCGGTTTGGGCGCCGGAGGATGTGGCGTTTGCCATGGCTGGGCGGGAGATCCTCGCCCCGCTGCGCTTCTCCTTGACGCCGGGGCGGGTCTATGGCTGCCGCCTGGGTGTGCTGCCGCATCCGGTGCCCGGCGAGCCCCTGGGATATGTGCCGTGAGCGCGGACACTCCACGCGCCCGCATCACCCGCCGCGGCTTCGTCGCCGGCGCTTTGCTCGCCACCCTCGGCGGCGCCCGGGCGGCGCCCGCCTTGCGGGTGGCGACGGTGGATTGGGCGCTGCTGGAGACGCTGCTGGCCATCGGTGTCACCCCCGTCGCCGCCGCCGAGCTGGTGCTCTACCGCCAAGTGGTGGTGGAGCCGCCGGTGCCGGCATCCGTGGCCGACATCGGCCTGCGCGGCACGCCCAACTATGAGGCGCTGCGGCTGCTGGGGCCGGACGTGATCTTCACCTCCAATTTTTCCGCCTGGGCGGAGCCGAAACTCAAGCTGATCGCGCCGGTGGAGACCTTGTCCATCTATGCCCGCGGCGTGCCGCCTTTTGCGGGCGCCGAACGGGTGGCTTTGGACCTCGGCGCGCGCACCGGGCGAACGGCGGCGGCCGCGGCGCTGGTGGCCGATACCCGGAGCGAACTGGACCGGCTCAAGGCGCGGTTGGCCGGCGGCGACGGGCGTCCGCTGATGGTGATCAATCTGGGCGACGCCCGCCATTTTCGGGTGTTCGGCACCGACAGCATGTTCGGCGCCGTGCTGGAGCGTCTCGGCCTTGCCAATGCCTGGACCGCCGCCACCCGCTATTCCGCCACCGCCCCCATGGGCCTGGAGGCCCTGGCGCAGGTGGGCGAGGCCTGGATCGTCCTCATCCCGCCTGTGCCCGCCGATGCGGAGCGCATGCTGGCGGCCAGCGCTTTCTGGCAGGCGCTGCCCGCTGTGCGCGCCGGACGGGTGCTGCGGCTTGCGGCGATCGACCCGTTCGGCGGCCTGCCCGCGGCCTTGCGCTTCGCCCGCTTGTTGACCGGCGCTATGGCGCGGGTAAAACCCGGCGGTGCCCATGGCTGACATGGCCCATCCCCTGATGCCCGCCCGCCCGCGCCTCGGCCTCTGGAGCCTGCTGGCACTGCTGGCGGTGGCGGTGTTCGCGATATCGCTCGCCACCCGCCCGCTGGTGCCCGACGGCACCGCCGACGCGCCCAGCCTGACCCGCATCCTGCTGTGGCAGAGCCTACTGCCCCGTGCCGCTATCGCCCTGCTGGCTGGGGCCGCGCTAGGCCTGTCGGGTGCGCTGCTGCAACGGGTGCTGCGCAATCCCATTGCCGATCCCTCCACCCTCGGCATCGCCTCCGGGGCGCAATTGGCCATGACCCTGGCCATTCTCTATGCGCCGCTGGTGGGGGAGATCCCCCGCGAGGGCGCGGCACTGGCCGGTGGCGTTGCGGCGGTGTTCCTGGTGCTGCTGCTGGGCTGGAAGCGCGGGCTGGAGCCGGTGACCGTGGTGCTCTCGGGCATGGTGGTGTCGCTGGTGGCCTCGGCGCTGAGCGCCGCTTTGGTGCTGAGCCATGGCGAATATGTGCTCTCATTGTTCATCTGGGGCGCCGGCTCCTTGCACCAGCAAAGTTGGGACAGTGTGCTGGCGATCGCCCCGCGCCTGGCGCTGGGGGCTCTGGCGGCCGGCTTGCTGCTGCGGCCGCTTGCGGTGCTGGGGCTGGACGATGCCAGCGCCCGCAGCCTCGGCACGGCGGTTCACAGCGCCCGGCTGCTGGTGATCGCGGTGGCGGTGGGACTGGCGGCCAGCGTCACCGCCGAAGTGGGCGTGATCGGCTTTGTCGGCCTTGCCGCCCCCGCCTTCGCCCGCTTGAGCGGCGTGCGCACCCAGGGTCGCATGCTGCTGGCGGCGCCGCTCATCGGCGGGCTGCTGCTGTGGCTTACCGACGGGCTGGTGCAATTGGCCTCCCACGGCCTCTCCGATGTCATCCCCACCGGCGCTGCCACCGGCCTGCTGGGCGGCCCGCTGCTGCTGTGGCTCTTGCCCCGCCTGTCCGTGCGCCAGCGCCCGGCCCCGGCGCCCACGCCGGTGCTCCGACTGCACCGGCCATTGCGGGCGCTTGCCCTGCTCACGGCCGGCGCCATCCTGATTGCGGGCGTGGCCCTGGTGCTGGGCCGTAGCTATGACGGCTGGAGCCTCGCCACCGGGGAGATGTTCACCGATTTGCTGCCGTTCCGCGCGCCGCGCATCGCCGCAGCGGCGGCGGCGGGCGCCCTACTGGGGACCGCGGGCACGGTGATGCAGCGCCTCACCGGCAATCCCCTGGCCGGTCCGGAAGTGCTGGGCGTGAGCGCGGGGGCCGGCGTCGGGCTGGCGGCGGTGCTCCTGCTCGCCGCCACGCCGAGCCTAACCCTGATGCTCGCCGGCAGCGCCGCCGGGTCGCTCGCTGCCATCCTGGCCATCCTCGCCTTTGCCGCCTGGACCGGCTTCGGCCCGGAGCGGCTGCTGCTGGCCGGCATCGCCCTGGGTGCCATGGGCTTGGCCTTCATGACCGCCGTGCTGGCATTGGGCGATCGCCGCGCCTTCACCTTGCTGGTGTGGATGTCCGGTTCCACCGATCGCGTCGGCCCGTCGGAGGCGACCGTCGCCGCCGTCGCGGCGGCGGTGCTGATCGCCCCCCTGCCGCTGCTGGGTCGCTGGCTGGACATCCTTCCCCTGGGTGGGGCGGTGAGCAGTGCCTTGGGGGTGAGCGTCCGCGCCAGCCGGCTGGTTCTTGCGCTGTGCGCGGCGCTGATGACGGCGGCGGCCGCTTTCATCGTCGGGCCACTGAGCCTGGTCGGGCTGATCGGCCCGCATCTGGCACGCCTGCTGGGCCTTGTCCGCGGCGCACCGCAACTCATCGCCGCCGCCATCCTCAGCGCCGGCCTGATGATGCTGGCGGACTGGCTGGGCCGGGTGCTCGCCTTTCCCTACCAGATCCCCGTGGGCCTGTTCGCTGCCCTGGTGGGTGGTCCCTACCTGATCTGGCTGCTGCGGCGCGGCCCGGTGAAAGGCGACTGAACCATGGTCCCCTCCCCTTTGCTCGTGGCCGAGGCCCAGGTGCCGCTGGCCGACCCGGCCGGCATGCTGGCCAAACTGTGCGACCATTTCGAAAGCCACGGCACCGTCGCCCGAACCGCCGATCACGGCATCATCACCGGCCCCTTCGGCCAAGCCCTGCTCACCGCAACGCCCGACATGCTGCACTGCCGGGTGGAATGCGGCTCCCAGAGCAGCCTTTCCATCGCCAAGATGGTGGTCGCCGAGCACTTGTTCCAGTTCGCCGATGACGCGCACCCAGCCTTCGTCTGGACCGGCGACGCCGATGCCGGGGCCACTTTGCCCTATTTCCAGGCGGTCACCGTCCGCCACGCCTTCGCCATCACCCCGCGCATGCGCCGAGTGTTGGTGACGGGGGACGTGCAGCGCCTGTCCAAGGGCGGGCTGCATGTGCGGGTGCTGATCCCGCCCGCCGGGCGCATGCCGCGCTGGCCCACAGCGCAGGCGGATGGACGGGTGCTGTGGCCGGAGGGCGCGGATGCCCTGACGCCGCGCGTCTACACCTTGCGTCACCTTGATCCCGACACCGGCGAGGCGGCCATCGACGTGGCGCTGCATGAAGGCGCCGCCCCCGGTTCCGATTGGGCGCGCACGGCCCAGCCGGGCAGTATCGTGGGGCTGTTGGGTCCCGGCGGCGGCGAACTGCCCGCCGCCGACTGGTATCTGTTCGCCGGCGACGAGACCGCCTTGCCCGCCATCGCCCGCATGCTGGAGGCGCTGCCCGCCGGCACCCGCGCCGTGGCCCGGATCGAGGTGGCGAATGCGGCCGAGGAACAGGCCATCCGCACCGTTGCCGATCTCGACCTCGCCTGGCTGCATCGGGACGGGGCAGCGGCGGGCGCTTCCCCCCTGCTGGCGGCGGCTGTGAACGCCGTGCTTCTCCCCCCGGATGCGGCAAATCCCTATGTGTGGGCCGGCTGCGAGCAGGCCAACGCCCGCGCCATCCGCGCCGGACTCACCGCGCGCGGTCTGTCCAAGACCCGCCGCTCGGTTGCGGCCTATTGGCGGCGGGGCTATCAGGGCGTGGACATCGGGGAATGATGCGCACGCGCCCTCCTGACCGGCGCCCGTCGGCCGCCCCTGACCTTTACGGATCAACCATGCCCTTGCTGCGTGCGTTCTTCGCCTATTACCGGCCCTACAAAGGCCTGTTCGTGCTGGATTTCACCTGCGCGGTGGTCTCGGGCCTCTTGGAACTGGGCTTCCCCATGGCGGTGAAGCTGTTCGTGGACGATCTGCTCCCCGCCCAGAACTGGGGCCTGATCGCCGCCGCCGCCGCGGCCCTGCTGGGGGTCTATCTGGTCAATGCCGGGCT
>NZ_CALRWL010000090.1:0-8067 GCF_943371865.1 Azorhizobium sp. AG788
CGATGATCTGGATGATGCGGCGCAGAAGATCGTCGCGGCCGTGAAGAAGGAAGCTGCGTGATGTCCGTGCTGATCGACGCCAATACCAAGGTTATCACCCAGGGCTTCACCGGCAAGAACGGCACGTTCCATTCCGAACAGGCCATCGCTTACGGCACCAAGATGGTGGGCGGCACCTCGCCGGGCAAAGGCGGCTCGACCCATCTGGGCCTGCCGGTGTTCGACACGGTGATCGAAGCGAAAGAAGCCACCGGCGCCGACGCCTCGGTGATCTATGTGCCGCCGCCGGGCGCGGCGGACGCCATCCTGGAAGCCATCGACGCCGAAATCGGCCTGATCGTGTGCATCACCGAAGGCATTCCGGTGCTGGACATGGTGCGGGTGAAGCGGGCGCTGTCGGGCTCCAAGTCGCGCCTGATCGGGCCGAACTGCCCCGGCGTGGTCACCGCCGGCCAGTCGAAGATCGGCATCATGCCGGCCAACATCTTCAAGCCCGGCTCGGTGGGCGTGGTCTCGCGCTCCGGCACCTTGACCTATGAAGCGGTGTTCCAGACCACCCAGGAGGGCCTCGGCCAGACCTCGGCGGTGGGCATCGGCGGCGATCCGGTGAAGGGCACCGAGTTCATCGACGTGCTGGAACTGTTCCTGGCCGACCCGAAGACGGAGTCGATCATCATGATCGGCGAGATCGGCGGCTCGGCGGAAGAGGATGCGGCGCAGTTCATTGCCGACGAGGCCAAGCGCGGCCGCAAGAAGCCGATGGTGGGCTTCATCGCCGGCCGCACCGCCCCTCCCGGCCGCCGCATGGGTCATGCGGGCGCCATCATCTCCGGCGGCAAGGGCGGCGCGGAAGACAAGATCGCCGCCATGGAAGCGGCCGGAATCACCGTCTCGCCCTCGCCGGCGCGGCTGGGCAAGACCCTGGCGGGGCTGCTGGGGCGCTGACGGACGCCGCTGCAACCGGGCGTCTTCATTCCTCCACGGTGGCTTCCTACATAGGGAGCTGAACGTGGAGATGTGAACATGATTGCGGTTGCGGTCCTGCTGCCCTGGTTGGCCCTGTTCCTGCGCGGCAGGATTTTCCAGGGCCTGCTGTGCCTGGTGCTCCAGGTCACGCTCATCGGCTGGCTGCCGGCGGCCATCTGGGCGGTGGTGGTGGTCAATAACGACAATGAGGAGCGCCGGCACCGCGAGCTGCTGGCCTCCCTGCACAATCAACAACGCATGCCCTGAGGCCCACCGTGGCGCGGGGCGCCACGGGAGGACCACATGGCAAAATGGGTGCGATTCACCACCAAAGACGGCACCGGCTTCGGCGCGCTGGACGGCGAGACCATCACGGTCCACGCCGGCAGCCTTTATGACCATCCGACCCCCACCGGCCAGAGTTTGGCCCTGGCGGACGTGCGGCTGGAGGCGCCCTCCGAGCCCTCCAAGATCATCGCCTTGTGGAACAATTTCCATGGGCTTGCGGCCAAGCTGAACGTGGCCGAGCCGGCCGAGCCGCTCTATCTGCTGAAAGCCGTGACCTCGGTGGCCGCCCCCGATGCGGAAGTGCGCCGCCCTGTCACCTATGACGGCAAGACCGTCTATGAGGGCGAGCTGGGCATCGTCATCGGCAAGACCGCCACCAACATCTCCGAAGCCGAGGCCGCCGACCACATTCTCGGCTACACCATCGTCAATGATCTGACCGCCGCCGACATCCTCAACCGCGATCCCACCTTCCCGCAATGGGCGCGGGCCAAGGGGCTGGACGGCTACGGCCCGTTCGGCCCGTGGATCGTCACCGATTTCGATGCCGCCAGCGCCAGCGTGCGCACGGTGCTGAACGGCGCCGAGCGGCAGAACTATCCTTTGGCCGACATGATCTTCCCGCCGGCGCAACTGGTGTCGCTGCTGTCCCGCGACATGACCTTGAACCCCGGCGATCTCATCGCCTGCGGCACCTCCGTCGGCGTGGGCTCCATGAAGGAGCCGCGCAACGAAGTGGACGTGATCATCGACGGCATCGGCACCTTGCGCACGATCTTCGTGCAATAGGGCGCCGGCGCCACGTGAAGGTCGCCCGTCGAATGGCAGGCGACCTTTACCCGACCAGCCTCACGAGATCGGAATAGGGTGGCAGTAGCGGATCGGCGGTGTACAGCGGCACTGTCTCGGCCATGGCCTGGGCGATGAGCACACGGTCGAACGGGTCGCGATGGTAAGGCGGCAGCCGCGCCACCAATACGGTGGCTTGCGCGCGCACCGGCAATTCAATGAAGCCGGTCGCGCGGGCGGCATGGAGCACCACGTCCGGCTCGACCGTGAAATCGGGGCGTCCGAGCCCCGCCTTGATGGCGATTTCCCAGAGGCTCGCAGCGCTGAACAGCACGTCGTTGCCGGCGTCTTCCAGCACGGCGCGGGTGTCCGCATCCAGGCGCTCCGGCTCCGCGAGCGCCCAGAGTAGGATGTGGGTGTCCAGCAGCAGGCGCATCAGCGCCGCTCGAAGGCATCCAGGAGGTCGGTGGGCAGGGGGCCGTCGAAGTCCGCCGGCACCGTGAACTGTCCCGCAAGGCGGCCGAGTCGGCGGCTGGCCCGGGGGGCTGAGCCCTCCAGCGGCACCAGCCGGGCGACGGGGCGACCGGCGCGGGCGATGATGATCTCCTCGCCGCCGGCGGCGTCATCCACCAGACGGGACAAATCCGTCTTCGCAGCGTCGATGTTCACCGTCCGCATGGAGCCTCCAGAGCGCTGAAGATACCAGCGCCCGCGGATGAGTCCAATGGAAGACCGTGGTGTCAGGCGAACCCGCTCGGGGCACGCCGACGCGCGGCGCCGCTCAGGCGCCGATTTCTTCGCGCAGGATTTCCAGGCGCAGCCATTCCTCCTCGGCGCCGTCGATCTCCTTCTGCACCTTGGCCAGCGCGGCGTTGGTCTTCTCGAAGCCGGCGGGGTCGCGGGTGTAGAGGGCGGGGTCAGCGAGGCGCGCGGCCAGCACTTCGGCCTCGGCCTTCAGCTTTTCCATGGTCTTGGGCAAGGTCTGGAGGGCGTGCTTCTCGTGGAAGGAGAGGCGGCGCTTGGTCTCCTTGGGGGCCTTGCCATTGGCCTTGGCCGCCGGGGCGCTGGCGCCATTGGTCTTGACGCCATTGGCCTTGGGCTCGTCGGCGCGCTCCTTGGCTTCCACGCCTTTGCCGCGCTGGTTGACCATGTCGGCATAGCCGCCGGCATATTCGTTGAACACCCCATGGCCCTCCGCCACGATCACCGAGGTGACGGTGCGGTCGAGGAAGTCGCGGTCATGGCTGACCAGGATGACGGTGCCGGGGAAATCCGCGACCATTTCCTGCAGCAGGTCGAGGGTTTCGAGATCCAGATCGTTGGTGGGCTCGTCCAGCACCAGCACATTGGCCGGCAGCGCCAGAGCGCGGGCCAGCATCAGCCGGCCGCGCTCGCCGCCGGAGAGCACCGAGAGCGGTGAATTGGCCTGCTCGGGGGTGAACAGGAAGTCTTTCAGATAGCCCATCACATGCTTGGGCTGCCCGCCCACCAGCACCGTGTCGCTGCCGCCGCCGGTCAAGGCGTCGCGCAAGGTGGTCTCGGGCCGCAGCGCCGCGCGCTTCTGGTCGAGGGAGGCCACTTCCAGATTGGTGCCGAGGCGCACGCTGCCGCTGTCCGGCTTCAGTTCGCCGGTGAGCATCTTCAGCAAGGTGGTCTTGCCGGCGCCATTGGGGCCGACGATGCCGATGCGGTCGCCGCGCAGGATGCGGGTGGAGAAGTCATTGACGATCGGCACGCCGTCATAGGCCTTGGCGACGTGCTTGGCCTCGATGATCAACTTGCCCGAGGTCTGGCCCTCGGTGACGGTGATGGACACATTGCCCTGGGCGCGGCGATCCTCGCGGCGGTCCTTGCGCATGGAGTGCAGCTCGCCCAGGCGGCGCACGTTGCGCTTGCGCCGGGCGGTGACGCCGTAGCGCAGCCAGTCCTGCTCGGCGACGATCTTGCGATCGAGCTTGTGGCGATCGGTCTCTTCCTGCTCCAGCACCTGGTCGCGCCAGCCTTCGAAGGCGGAAAAGCCCTGTTCCAGGCGGCGGGTGGTGCCGCGGTCGATCCACAAGGTGGCGCGCGACAGCGTCTCCAGGAAGCGCCGATCATGGGAGATGATGACGAGCGCCGAGCGCAGCGACTTCAATTCGCTTTCCAGCCACTCGATGGCCGGCAGATCCAGATGGTTGGTGGGCTCGTCCAGCATGAGCACATCGGGCTCGGGGGCGATGACCCGGGCCAGCGCCGCGCGCCGGGCCTCGCCGCCGGACAAATTGGCCGGGTCCTCGCGGCCGGTGAGGCCGAGCTGGTCCAGCAGATATTGCGCGCGATATTCCTCATCGCCCGGCCCCATGCCGGCTTCCACATAGGCCAGCGTGGTGGCGTAGCCGGAAAAGTCCGGCTCCTGCGGCAGATAGCGCACCGTGGTGCCGGGCTGCACGAAGCGGGTGCCGGAATCCGGCTCGATCAATCCCGCCG
Source organism: Azorhizobium sp. AG788 (assembly GCF_943371865.1). GTDB lineage: Bacteria > Pseudomonadota > Alphaproteobacteria > Rhizobiales > Xanthobacteraceae > Azorhizobium. The sequence goes on from NZ_CALRWL010000090.1 coordinate 4,510, forward strand.
CCACTTTCAGCAGCGTGGATTTGCCGGAGCCGTTGCGGCCGACGAAGCACAGGCGCTCGCCGGCGGACACGGAAAGTTCCGCGCCGGCGAGCAAAGGCTGCACGCCGAAGCGCAGGTGGATATCTTGAAGAAGGACGAGCGGAGGAGCCATAGGCCGGGCTTAGCCTCCCTTGCGCGCGAACGCAAAGGGTGCGTGAGCCTGCATGGCTGCCCCGACCGTCAGGATAGGGCTTCGAGCCACTAAGTACGCCACCGCCCAAGGCAGGCTGCTCAGGCCGGTCGGGCCCAGGTAGGTCGGCCCCAGGTAGGTCGGGCACAAGATGCGGCAGCGGATGTCGGGTTCACGGCGGGAGTGTCGCCGCCGGGAAGCCGCGGGCCGGCGCCGGTGCGTGCGTCTCATCCCGTGATCCTCACGGCGATGACGCGCACTCACCCGGCTGTCTCACGCATGCGCGCATGCGGCAGACACCGACCCGTTTGCACGCGCCCTCCAGTCGCAGGGACGCGGCAACAGGCTTCAGGCGACGATCAGTGGAGGGTGGATTCCCCACGCAGCCGGGCGATCTGGTCCTTCAGGACGAGCTTGCGCCGTTTCATTTCCGCGACCTTCAACGGGTCCGCGGCAGGGCTGGTGGCTTCGCGGTGGATTTCCGTCTCAAGCGCGGCATGACGGCGCTCGAGCTGCTGCAAGTGGGACTGGACGGACATTCTTGGCGTCTCCCTGTCTGCAATGTTCGTCATGCTGTCATGGAGGCGGCAAAGAGTCGACTGCGGATTGTGCCGTCTTGGACGGAAGGCGGCTTGCAGGCGCGCAAGCCCGTGCGATATTCGATGTCACAGCTCAGCGGGACGGCGGCGGAAAAGTATGACCAGTGACGACGAGCGAGAGCTGAAGGCCCATCTGGAGCGCCTGCGTCAGGAGCACCGGGATCTGGATGCGGCCATTGCGGCCCTGACCGCGGTGGCGGGGGCGGACGTGCTGCAGATCCAGCGCCTGAAGAAGCGCAAGCTGCAGCTGAAGGATCGCATCGGCCATCTGGAAGACGAGCTGTTTCCCGACATCATCGCCTGAGCGGCGGCGGGCCGGAAACGGCAAACGGGGCGCCGCCTGCGCGACGCCCCGTGCCGGTAGAATGCAGCCGTGACGCCCGCCCGATCACATCTGGGTGAGGGCCGGCGCTGGTCTCAGATCTGGGTGAGGATCGCCTGGGCGCTGGAGACGTCCGCCTTGGAGGGCACGTCTTCCACGTTCAGCACCTTCACCACGCCATTGTCCACCACCATGGAATAGCGCTTGGAGCGCACGCCGAGGCCCACCGCCGAACCATCGAACGACAGGTCCAGGGCCTGGGCGAATTCGCCATTGCCGTCGGACAGGAACAGGATCTTGCCGTCGGCGCCGGAGGCGGCTTCCCACGCGCCCATGACGAACGGATCATTCACCGAGACCACCGCGATGGTGTCGATGCCCTTGGCGATGATCTCGGCGGCGCGGGCCACATAGCCCGGCAGGTGGTTCTTGTGGCAGGTGGGGGTGAAGGCGCCGGGCACGGCGAACAGCACCACGCGCTTGCCCTTGAAGATTTCGTCTGTGGTCTTGGGCACCGGGCCGTCCGAGGTGGACACGCGGAAGGTGACGTTGGGCAGGCTGTCGCCGACCTGGATGGGCATCTTCATCTCCGCTGACATGCGGCCTTCATGGGCCACTGCGCCGGGAGAATAGGAAGTTTTCCGCCGGAGGAAAGCGGCAAAGCGCGGCAATCGCCACTTCCCCTCAACGGGCGATGTGGAAACGCGCAAGCCGGCCGTCCGGCGACCGGCCGCGCCCCGTCTTCATCCCGCTCAGCGGCGCGCGGGGAGCGGTGGCAACGGGACGAGCGTCTCGATGGCGCGGGTGCCCTCGATCAGGGTCAGGCGCAGGCGGTTGCCGGTGGCGGGCGCATCGCTGGGCACGCCGAGCAAGGGCGCGGCAAAGCGCAGATTGGCCCCCGCGGCGCCCGCCGGCTCCGGCAGTGGCAGCGCCCACCCCTCGTCCGGCCCTTCCAGAAGCAAGGTGGCGCCGGCGCCCGCCTTGGCGGTGACGATGATCTGCGGCGGCGTCCGGCTGCTGTCGAGGGACACCGATTGCACCGACAACGGCCCCGGTGCGCCCAGAGCTGTCTCCACCGGCATTAGCGCCCGCGCCGCCGCCAGGGAGGGATCGTCCGCGCCGGTGCCGGGCAGGGCGAGGGCCAGACGGGCCTGCGCCGGCACGCACAACGCCTGGCAGACCGCGAAGTCCAGATTGAGATCCAGCAGGGCCGGCTTGCCGGGGTCGGCCAGGCGCACCGTCAGGGGCAGGATCACCGTATCCTTATAGCCGATGGAGAAGCCGCCCGAGCCGTCGGAGAAGCGCCGCGGCGCCGGCCAGCCGACCGTGACGCTGGCCACATTCTGCGCGCCGCTCCAGTCGAACCGTGGCGGCACGCCGCTGTCGCCGGGATAGCGCCAATAGGTCTTCCACCCCGCCTCCAGCCGCAGTTCCAGCCCGGCCTGCACGATGCCGGCGGCTTCACGGCCCGCCAGCAGGCGCACCGTCGCGCCTTCGGTGGTGGCCTGCGGCCCAGGCAGCGGCGCGGCCTTGGCCAGCGCGGCCTGGGCCAGCGCCGTCAGCGGCGGGGCGAGGCTCAGGGCGGCCAGGGTGCGGACAAGGGTGCGGCGGGTGAGGATCATCCCGATGCGCTAGCGCGTGCGCGGGCGTGGTGCAAAGGCCGCGTACGCAATTTCTTGTGACAGGGAGGGCGCGATGCAGCGCCCGTCGGCCGTGGCGGGCCATTTGCGGGGCGCGGGCGCTGCGGGTCGCATGCGGAGCACGTTCCCAAATGGCCGCATGCGGGTTACGCTCTCGCCTATGATGGACGATCGCTCGCACTCCACCTCCAGCGGCCCGCGCGATTTTCTGGACGGGCAATTGCTCATCGCCATGCCCAGCATGCGCGACGAGCGGTTTGCCCGCTCGCTGGTCTATGTCTGTGCCCATTCCGCCGACGGGGCCATGGGCATCGTGGTCAACCAGCCCGCCACCCATATCGATTTCGGTGACCTGCTGGTGCAACTGGACGTGGTGCCGGCCAAGGAGCGCATCTTGCTGCCGCAGCGGGCGGAAACCATCAAGGTGCTGCGCGGCGGCCCGGTGGAGACTGGGCGCGGCTTCGTGCTGCATTCGGCGGATTATTTCATCGAGAATTCCACCTTGCCCATCGACAACGGCATCTGCCTCACCGCCTCGCTGGACATTCTCAAAGCCATCGCCGGCGGCCGCGGCCCGGAGAGCGCGGTGCTGGCGCTGGGCTATGCGGGCTGGGCGCCGGGGCAATTGGAAAACGAGATCCAGGCCAATGGCTGGCTGCACTGCCCGGCCGATCCCGAACTGGTGTTCGGCGACGTGGTGGAAGCCAAATATGAACTGGCCCTGCGCAAGCTCGGCGTCCAGCCCGGCATGCTCTCCAGCGAGGCCGGGCACGCCTGAGGGGGGCCTTCTCCATCGGGCGAACCCTCCCCCCTTGCGGGGGAGGGCAG
>NZ_CALRWL010000091.1:0-8009 GCF_943371865.1 Azorhizobium sp. AG788
TCGACCCGTTTGCCGGCAACCTCTCAGGAGCCGGCAAACGGGCGGTTCAGTAGCCGTAGGCCTCGCGGGCGCCGGCCAGGGTGATGACACCCTCGCTGATGTCCTGGGTCACGGCCGCGCGCTCGCGGTCCTCCGGGGCGCCATAGCCGCCGGCACCGGGGCTGACCACCGCGAACCATTGGCCGGCCTTGAGGGTGAGGCAGTCGCGCTCGCGCAGCACGCCCGGCCCGCACTCCACGCCGCCATGGCCGCCGGCGCCGCCGCCGTCCAGGCCCCAGCTGCGGGACTCCAGGCGCGAGACGTCCACCCGCACCCGGCAATCCTCATCGGCGCGATAGACCCGGCGCAGGCCGAGGCCGCCGCGGAAGCGGCCGATGCCGCCGGAGCCGTCCACCAGTTCGTAGCGCAGCACGGTGAGCGGATATTCGCTCTCCAGCGCCTCGATGGGCAAATTGGAGGTGTTGGTGACGTGGACGTGCACGCCGTCCAGCCCGTCCTTGTCATGCCGGGCGCCGGAGCCGCCGCCCATGGTCTCCAGATAGACCCAGATGGCGCCGGTGTCCTTGCGCTGGCCGATGAAGGTGGCCACCGTGCAGGCGCTGTTGGAGCAGGCGGTGACCTTGTGCGGCACCGCATGGGCCAGCGCGCCGAGGATCAGGTCGGCCACCCGCTGGCAGGTCTGCACCCGGCCGTTGACGGCGGCGGGATGCACGCAGCTCACCACCGAGCCGGCGCGGGCGGTGACGGTGAGCGGACGGGCCAGGCCCGCATTGGGCAGGATGGTGGGGTCCACCACCGATTTGACCACATAATAAGCGGTGGCCTGCAGTGCGGTGTGGGTCATGTTGATGCCGGCGCGGATCTGGTCCGGAGCATCGAAGTCCAGCGTCATGGAATCGCCGGCCACGGTGATGGCAACGCTGAGCGGCAAGGTGCCGTCGATCTCGGAATTGTCGAACACGTCGGCAAAGCGATAGGTGCCGTCGGGAATGGCGGCGATGCCGGCGCGCATGCGGCGCTCGGCATAATCCAGCAGCGCATCGCCCGCCGCCAGCACCACGGCGGTGCCATACTTGGCGCACAGCGCCTGGAACCGCTGCACGCCGACCCGGTTGGCCGCCATCTGCGCCCGCAGGTCGGACAGGCGCTCGCGCGGCACCTGGCAATTGAGCAGGATCAGATCCTGCACGTCCTTGTTGAGCTCGCCCGCCCGATACAGCCGTACCGGGGGAATGCGCAGGCCTTCCTGATAGATATGGGCATGGCCGCGATCGGCGAAATCGGAGTGATGGGCCAGATTCACCGTCCAGGCGACGATGACGCCGTCGATGAAGATGGGCTCCGCCAGCACGATGTCCGGCAGATGGGTGCCGCCGCCCGCATAGGCGTCATTGCCCACGAACACGTCGCCGGGCTGCATCTCGGCGGTGGGGTGCAGCTTCAGGATATGCGGCACGATGCCGATGAAGCTGCCCAGATGGATCGGGATGTGCTCGGCCTGGCACAGCGTGTTGCCGGCGGCGTCGAACAGCGCCGTGGAGCAGTCGCGCCGCTCCTTGATGTTGGTGGAATAGGAGGCGCGGATCAGCGCCTCGCCGGTCTCTTCCACGATGGAGGAGAGCGAGGCACCGATCACTTCCACGGTGATCGGATCGAGCACGGGGGCCGGCGCGGGCGCGGGACTGGTCTTGAGGGAGGTCATGCCACCACCTCGAGGATGAGATTGAGATAGGGATCGACGCGGGCCGTCATGCCGGGGGGCACCACCGTGGTGGTGTCCATCTGCTCGACGATGGCCGGGCCGGAGAAGCGATTGCCGGATTTCAGCGCCTCGCGGTCGTAGATCGGGGTCGGCACGAAGTCGCCGGCCTCGGGGAACCACACGCCGCGCTTGCCGATGATGGCGGACGAGGCATCCAGGCCCTCGGAAGGATAGGACCTCAGCGTCGCCTTCTTGACGAGACCGGCGGCTTCCACCCGCAGGGTGACGATCTGCACCGCCTCGCCATCGGCGATGAAGCCGTAGCGCTGGCGATGGGCCTCTTCGAAGCCCTCGGCCAGATGCTCCAGGCTGGTGGCGGTCACCGGGCCGTCGGGCAGGGGCACCGAGAGTTCGTAATTCTGCCCGGCGTAGCGCATGTCCACGGTGCGGGTCAGCTGACGGGCATCGGGGGCGATCTCTTCATGGTCGAACCAGGCCAGCGCCCGGGCGCCCAGGGCGGCGAAGGCTTCTTCCACCGCCGGGCGGGAACGGTCCGCCAGCGGCATCAGCTTGGTGGCGGCGAAATCGGCGCGCAAATCGGTGAGCAGCAGGCCCATGGCGCACAGGATGCCGGGATTGCGCGGCACCAGCACGCGGCGCATGTCCAGCTCCTTGGCGAGCCGGGCCGCATGCAGGGGACCTGCGCCGCCGAAGGCCATCATGGTGTAGTCGCGCGGATCATGGCCGCGCTGCACCGAGATCACCCGGATGGCTTTCGCCATGTTGGCGGTGACCACCGACAGGATGCCCTGCGCGGTCTCCATGACGCCGAGGCCCAATTTGTCCGCCAGCTTGCCGATGGCTGCTTTCGCCAGATCCTGGTGTACCGCCATGCGGCCGCCCAGCAGATGGGTGGGGTTCAGGGTCTGGAGCACCACATTGGCGTCGGTGGTGGCGGGTTCTTCCGCGCCCTTGTCGTAGCAGACCGGACCCGGGAAGGCGCCGCAGGAGCGCGGGCCGACCTTCAGGAAGCCGCCGGAATCCACGAAGGCGATGGAGCCGCCGCCGGCACCCACGGTGTGGATGTCCAGCATCGGGGCCTTCAGCGGATAGCCGTGCACGGTGGCTTCCGAGGTGAGCTTGCACACGCCGCCCTTGAGCAGCGCCACGTCGGTGGAGGTGCCGCCCATGTCGAAGGTGATGATGTCCGGGAAGCCGGCCAGCTCGCCCACCACCTGCGCCGCGACCACCCCGGTGGAGGGGCCGGACAGGATGGTGCGCACCGGCATGGCGGCGGCGGTGGAGAAGCCGATGACGCCGCCGTTGGACTGGGTGAGGTGCGGCGTCGCGGTCATGCCCAGCGCGGTGAGGCGCGGGGAGAGCTTCTCGATATAGGACTTCATCACCGGGCCGAGATAGGCGTTCAGCACCACGGTGGAGAGCCGCTCGAACTCGCGGAACTCGGGGGCGACTTCATGGCCGGAGCAGATGAAGGCGTCGGGATGTTCCTCTTTCAGGATTTCCACGGCGCGGGCCTCATGCTCGGGCCGCACGAAGCCATAGAGGAAGTTCACCGCGATGGCGGCAACGCCGGCCTTCTTCAGCTCGCGGGCGGCGGCGCGCATGGCCACCTCGTCCAGCGGCAGGTCGATCTCGCCATCCTGGCGCACCCGCTCCGGCACGCCCATGCGCAGAGCGCGGGGCACCAGGGTCGGGGGCTTGTCGGCGGAGAGGTCGTAGAGATCGGGACGCTTCTGGCGGCCGATCTCCAGCAGGTCGCGGAAGCCGTCGGTGGTGATCAGCCCGGTGGCGACGCCCTTGTGCTGGATCAGCGCATTGGTGGCCACGGTGGTGCCATGGCCGAAATAGGACACGCTGGCGGCGGGCGCATCGCCCGCATCCGGCACCACCCGGCGCATGCCCTGTTCAACGCCTTCGGCGATGCCACGAGACGGATCGTCCGGCGTGGAAGACACCTTCCACACCTCAACCCGGCCATCGTCCTCGTCGAACAGGCAGATGTCCGTGAAGGTTCCGCCTGAATCCACCCCGACGCGCCAACGAGCCATAATCACGGTCCCAATTTCACTTCAGTGGCTGTTAGGCTGGAACCAGACCAGACTTGGCGCAAGCGCAAAAATTCCATTCAATGTGCTTGTTTCGAAGACAGTTTCATCCAATGGAATTTTATGTCCTATTGTCTTTATAAAATATCGGTGAGTGGACTTCATGGTCGATAACGCGTCCGGAACCAGCCGCATCTTCGCCCTGTTGCGCCAGTTGGCGCGCTCCGAGCGACGGGGCGTGCGGCTGAAAGATCTGGCGGAAGCCGTTGATCTGCCGCGTCCCACCGTGCATCGGCTGTTGCATGGCCTGATGGAGGAGGGCGTGGTCGAGCATGACAGCAAGGCCAAGCTCTATCGCCTGGGGCTGGAACTGTTCGTGCTGGCGGCCAGTGCCGGCAGTCCCATGAACCTGCGCGACCTCGCCCGCCCGGCGCTGCTGCGCCTGACCGCGGCCCTGGGCGAGACGATTTTCCTGATGGTGCGCAATGGGTTCGACGCGGTGTGCATCGATCGCTCCAGTGGCCCGCTGCCGATTCGCAGCTTCACCGGCGATGTGGGCGGCACGGTCATGCTGGGCATCGGCCAGGGCGCCATGGCCATCCTCGCCTTCCTGCCCGAGGGCGAGCAGGATGAGGTGATCCGCTACAATCTGCCTCGAATGCGGGCACTGTCCGCCTTTGACGAGGGTTTTTTGCGCGCGGAGATCGCCCGGGTGCGGGGGCAGGGCTATGCGGACGGCGCCGCCGGTCTCATCCCCGGCATGGCAGGCCTTGGGGTGCCGGTGTTCGGGCGCGAGGGCCATGCGGTGGCCGCGCTCAGTGTCGGCAGCACCACCGACCGCATGACGCCGGAGCGCAACAAGGTGATCGCCGAACTGCTGAAGCGGGAGGCGAGCGAGATCGGCGCGCGGCTCAATCCGTTCGATCCCACCTTGCGTCGGCCCAGCGCGGCCATGGAGGGGCGCTGAGGTCGGGGCGTGACCGGCCGCGCCCGTGTCCGGGCGCCGGCTGGGCCAGCGGGACCATGTCCCGCCGGATCAGATCAGCGCGTGGGAGCGCAGATAGCGTTCCAGATGGGTGGTGGCTTCGGTGATGTCGGTCTTCTTGCCCGAGGCCGCCGCCTGCATCAGGGACGAGTCCGAGAGCTGGAATTCGACACTGGAGGCGGGCTTGCGGTGCAGCACGTCCGCGGCATCCCACAAGCGTTCCAGCACGGTCTCGCCGTCGGCGAGCAGGATCGGTCGCGACAGGAACGCGCCCCAGTTCGGCACCCGGCGCGCGGCTGCCTGCCGCGCGGGCGGGGTATCCAGATCGCTGAGTGTGCCAACGTGAACGGTCATGACGGTAGGTCTCGCTGATTGAGGAAGACTTGCGGCCCGGAACCTTGCTCCGCGCCACATCGGACTTGCTCAGGCGCTCGGCACCGCTTCTTCGGCAAGGACGTGGCGGAAGGCTTCAAGCCGCCCCTTGAGCGCCAGGATCACCTGGCCGTCGGTGGCATCCACATCCTGCGCCTGGCTGGACAGCAGCTCGGCGAGGGCATCGCCGTCGCACTCGCGGATGAAGCCGAGCACGTCGGCCAGCGAGGTCACTTCCCGCTCCTTGGTCCCGATGAGGATGCGCGAGGAGGTGAGCGAACGAGGATCCGAATGGGTGCCCATCTGGTCGTACTCCGATGTTCTGGAAGCGGCCCGCAGCTTCGGGTTCCCGTCTTCCGCATGCGTTGAGTTCAAACCTGCACGCTTGCCAACCCTGACCGTTGGCGTGGCGTTCGGGATATCAACACCCCGTCAACCATATGGTTCCATCTCGCCATACGATTGCCGTGCCCATGCCGCGGCGGCAGCACGAATAGGGCCGCCATGCGACGGGGCAGAGGCCGGCGCACATGAAAACGCCCGGCACAGGGCCGGGCGTGAAGGCAAGGTCAGTCTCGAGCGCCGAAGCGAAGTCAGCGGGCGATCAGAAAGCCCACCACAAAGCCGATCAGGCCGGCGGTGAGGATCGCCGGCAGCGGCTGCTGCTCCACCTTGCGGCTGACCGCACGGCCGGTTTCCTGCGCCACGTCCTTGGCTTCGCCGAACGCCCGCTGCGTGCCGCCGACCGCCTGGTCATAGAGGCCCTCGGCCTTCAGCGACGCGCTGCCCGACAGCGCTCCGGCAGCTTCCTTCACCCGGCCGCCCACTTCATTGGCCGCGCCCGTCATCGTGTCCGTATTCATCACATGCTCCCATCGCCAGACGTCAGGGAAACGGGCCAGCCCGCAGAAGGTTCCTTGGCCCATGGCGCGTGCGCCGCAGGCGAAGGGGGCAACACCCTTCGTTCTGGAGGAGTCCCCGCATCGACCACTCCAGAACGGAAAGGGTTGGAGGAGAAAAGTGCAGCCCGACGAATTATGAAGAGAGAAGAATCAATGTCGTGGGGGAAAATGATGGTTGAATTCGTCGGATACGGCGCAGTGATGGGCAGCTCAGCCGCACTGCTCGCAATCTTGATGCGTCTGTTTTAGTAAATCGGAATCTGGTCCCGAACTTATACGCGGTTTTGCGTGTATATATTTGCGGGACGCGTGGTGCGTTCAGGATGATCCCCCGTCGCGGTGGTAAAATGCGACGGCGTGACGGACCCGGTCGCGCGCAATAGGGGCGCAACGCCTTCGGGACGTCGGCGCCGCGGGCACATCTCGGGCCGAACATCGGCCGATCCTACCCGCCTCATATGCCCGGCCGCGGCGGCGGTCGCTGAAATTGCTCCATAATGGTGCAAATTGAAACTGCGGCATCCTCTGGATTGCAATGACGCAAGTCTGAGGCAAGCCCGCCAGATCACGCTGATTCACAAGAAACATTTCATAACGCGATCCGGCACGGCGCCGCGTGAGCATCATCGTTCAATGGGGCTGTGGTCGATCGGCGATCGCACATCCCGTTTCACATCAAAGGGGGCAGCCATGTCGTTCAAAAATCTTCCGATCATGTTCAAGATCGGCATCCTGATCTTGATGCTGGGCGCCTGCGCCATTGGCGGCACCCTGTTTTCAGGCACGAAGATCGATCAGGTCGCCCATAAGTATGAAGAGGCGTTGCAGGAAGACGCCGGGTTTCTCCAGCTCGCGCGGTTGAACCGTCAGCTGGTGGGCGTGCAGCGCTCCATCTATCAACTGGTCATCGCCGCCAACGCCGACGAAGTGAAGGCGGCGGAACAGCGCTACAGCACGACGGTCGCGACCTTGGACACCCGCGTCACGGATGCCAAGGCGTTGCTGCCGGCCCTGGTGCCGCAGATCGACCAGGTCTCTACGGCCATCAAAGCCACCTTGTCTGGCGCGTGCGGGCCCACCCTCAAGGCGGCACGGGCGACGACTTCGGCCGACGAAATCGTCAAGGCGGGGCGCCTGATGGTGAATGACTGCGACCCGGCGCTGCGCACCCAGGTGGACGCCATCTCCAAGATCATCGACGACGCCGTGGTCCAGTCGAAGCAGAACCTCGTCACCCTCGAAGCCGCCACCGCGTCCACGGTCACCTTCCTCAACATCCTGATGGGCTGCGTCGTGGTTGCCGCGCTGCTGATCGCGGCCCTCGTGACCCGCTTCGGCATCGTCAAGCCGATCAACGACATCCTGGCGGTGATCGGCGAGATCCAGGGCGGCGCGCTCACGGTCACCGTGCCGAGCACCGATCGCAAGGACGAGGTGGGCACCATCGCCAAGAGCGTGGAAGATTTCCGCCTCGGCCTGGTCGAGGCCGAGAAGATGCGCGCTGATGCCGCCCTGCAGGAGCAGCGCTCCGCCGAGAAGGTGCGCAACGAGCGCCTCGAGATCGCCAGCACGTTCGAAGCCAGCATGGGCGCCCTCGCCAACGCCTTCGCCCAGTCCTCCAATGAAGTGTCGGAAGCGGCCCGCAATCTCGCCTCCACCGCCGAGGAGACCTCCCGCCAGGCGGAAGCCGTGGGCGGCGCGGCCGAAGAAGCCAGCAACAATGTGCAGACGGTCGCCGCCTCCACCGAGGAAATGACCGCCTCCATCCGCGAGATCGGCTCGCAGGTGTCCCACGCCGCCAAGATCGCCGCGTCCGCCGCCGAAGAGACCGCCCGCACCCAGACGGAGATCATCGAGCTCTCGCAGTCGGCGGCCAAGATCGGCGAAGTGGTGATCCTGATCACCAACATCGCCAGCCAGACCAATCTTCTGGCCTTGAACGCCACCATCGAGGCGGCCCGCGCCGGCGAGATGGGCAAGGG
>NZ_CALRWL010000092.1:0-7708 GCF_943371865.1 Azorhizobium sp. AG788
ATGGTTGAGGTGACGGGCGGGGATGGTGCGGTGACGCGGCACGTGATCTCCGAGGATGAGCGCACCGAAGTGGGTCAGGCGGCGACGCTCGGGCTGAGCTTGGCTGAGGGAAAGGCAACCCTGTCCGGCCTGCAGCGCGTCCTGGTCACCGCGCAGGCCGATGCGCACTGTCGCCGCCGTCGCCGGTGCAGCCACTGTGGGGCATTGCGCCCGCTCAAGGACCACCGCACCTGCAAATTGGTGTCGCTGTTCGGCACGGTGGAGGTGCGCGCGCCCCGCTTCGGCCCCTGCCACTGTGGTGTGGCCTGCCGGCGCAGCCTGACCCCGGTCGCGGAGATGATGCCCGATCGCTGCACTCCGGAGTACGAACGCGTCCTGGCCGAGATGGGCAGCGCGCTGCCGTACCGGCGGGCGCGGGCGCTGCTGGCCGAGCTGCTGCCCTTGGATACGGCTCCGGATGTGGAGACGATCCGCCGGCGCACACTCCAGGTTGGGGCTCGGCTCGAACGGGCGGCACTGGTTCCGCCGGACGAGGGATCGCCGGCCCCGGCGCAGGCGATCACGCTGGCCATCGACGCGGGGCACGTGAAATCGGTGCGGACCTACCAGATGCGCTCGTTCGAGGTGATGATCGCTGTCGGCGGACAAAAATGTTTGCACATAGACAAAATATTTTGCGCATGGACAAAAATGTTTACTCCTCAGGAATTGGGCGGCTGCAGCTATCGCTCCTGCACCTGTAGACCTTGCGCGCCGACGGCGCCGGCGAGCGGCAAGATCACCGCCTATCCAGCCGCCAAGCTGTCCCAGCAAATCTGAGCGAGTGCCCGCACGGCTTCATCCGCCAGCAACTCGTCGGTAGCACGCCGGCGATCAGCACCAGCAGGATGGCCACCGCCATGCTGCGGAGCCTGGACCTCCCCTCGACATCAGCGAGCAGATTATAGCATCCACGCGACTTTGAGGAATCGGCGCAACCTGAAATTCTCATCAGCTGTGATTGGATGGTTGAACGCGCGCTTATATATAGGCAAAACTGCCAACCGATACGCCCCTCGCGAGCATGCCGAGCATGAGTTTTTCGCCACCTCGCATCTTCATCTCCTACGCCCGCCGGGACGGCCGCGCCGCCGCCGAGGCGTTCGAGGGGCGGTTGAAGGCGGCGGGCATCACAGCATGGCGCGATATCCGTGACGTCGTTGGCGGTGAAGACATCCGGCCCCAGGTGCTGGACGCCATCGGACAGGCGGAGCATCTCGTGCTGATCTTGACGGGCGGCGCCCTGGCCTCCGACTGGGTCAAGCGCGAATGGTCGCACGCCCGCTCGGTCGGCTGCATGGTCAGTCCGATCCTCGCCGACCCGAGCCTGAAGCGCGGCGACTTGCCCGACTGGATAAGGCGCGCCGAGGTCTATGACTTGGCCGAGCCGGAGCGCTGGGCAAAACTCCTCCAGGTTCTCCGTGGGCCGGGCGCGCCCCGCCGGGTTCCCTACATGGCGGGCGGCCCGCCTCCCGATGGCTTTGTCCCGCGCCCCGCCGAGTATGATGCACTGAAGCGCGCGATCCTGGCGACGGACGGAAGCGGCACGGTGGCGTTGACCACGGCGCTGAGGGGGGCTGGCGGCTATGGCAAGACGACGCTGGCAAACGCCCTGTGCCGCGACGAGGAAGTGCGCTTCGCCTTCGCCGACGGTATTCTTCGCGTCGAGATAGGCCACGAGCGTGACGACGTGACCGGCCTCGTTGTCGACCTGATCGAGCGGCTCGATCCGAAGGGACGACGGCCCGGCTATGTGACCGCCGCGGCCGCCGCCGAGCATCTCGGCGCTTTGATCGGCGAGGCCCGGCTGCTGATGGTGATCGACGACGTCTGGCGCGAGGCGCAGTTGCAGCCCTTCCTGATCGGTGGCCCGCGCTGCGTCCGACTTGTGACGACGCGGCTACCGCAGGTCCTGCCGGTTGGGCACACGGCCATCGATGTCGACGCCATGCGCGCTGCAGAGGCTGCGCGCCTGCTGTCCACCGGTCTGCCGGTGGCGGACGACCCGGCGGCGCACCGGCATCTGGCGGCGCTCGCCAAACGGCTCGGCGGCTGGGCGCTGATGCTCGGCATCGCCAATGGCTGGCTGCGCCTGCGGATCGGCCTGGGTGAGGCACCTGCCGCCGCCGTCGCCCGTTTCGAGGAGCGCCTGGACAAGCGCGGCCTGACCGCCTTCGACCCTAAGGACGAAGCCAGCCGCAACCGAGCGATCAAGGCATGCGTCGAAGCGAGCCTGGACGGCCTGGACAGCGCAGACGTCGCCCGGCTGGGTGAATTAGCCATCCTGCCAGAGGACGAGGCGATTCCCCTGGACGTCGTCACGGCGTTGTGGGCAGAGAGCGGTGGATTGGATGAGGACGAGGCGGAAGAGCTCGCCGCGCGGTTCCGGGCTTGCTCCTTGGTGCAGAGCCTCGATCTTGGCGCCCGGACGTTGCGCTTGCACGACACCATGATCTGGTATCTGCGCAACCGCATCGGCCCCAACGGATGCCGCGCCGCTCACGCCGTCCTGGTTGGGGTGTTCGAGGCGGCCTGCGGCGGCGACTGGCCCGCCCTGCCGTCGGCCGATGCCTACGGTGGGCGGTTTCTGATCCACCATCTGCGCGGAGCGGGTCAGGAGGCCGAGGCCAACAGGCTGCTGGCCGATTACGGCTGGATCGCCGCGAAGCTCGCAGTATCCGGAGCGCAGGGGCTGTTCGCCGATTACTGCCCGGAACCGGAAGAACCCTGCACTCGGCTGATCGGCCGTGCGCTCGCGCTGTCCATGCAAACGCTCGCCATCAATCCGCGTGAACTGCCGCTCCAACTTTACGGCCGGCTCGGGACGGTGAACCACCCGATTGTTGCTGAACTGGTCGCGACGGCGTGCGGCTCCGCGGATCTCCATCTGATTCCTCGCTGGCCAGGCTTGACTCCCCCTGGGCTGGAACGCTTTCGCCTTGTCGGCCATGAGGGCACAGTGAGCAGTGCGGCCTTCTCGCCCGACGGCACCTGCGTCGTCACCGCGTCCTCGGACGGGACGGCGCGGCTGTGGGAAACCGCTACCGGTACCCAGGCCGCCACGCTCATCGGTCATGACGGCGCAGTGACCAGCGCGGCCTTCTCGCCCGATGGCACCAGAATCGTCACCGCCTCCGACGACAATACGGCGCGACTGTGGGACGCCGCCACCGGTGCCCTGACCGCCACGCTCCTCAGTCATGACGACGCGGTGACCGGTGCGGCCTTCTCGCCCTGCGGCACCCGAGTCGTCACCGCCTCCGACGACGGAACCGCTCGGCTGTGGGACGCTGCCACCGGCGCTCTGACTGTCACGTTTCTCGGTCACGACGGCGGGGTGACCAGCGCGGCCTTCTCGCCCGACGGCTCCCGCGTAGTCACCGTCTCCGACGATCTGTTGGCGCGTCTGCGGGACGCCGCCACCGGCGCCCAGACCGCCACGCTCATCGGTCATGACGGCACGGAAGACAGCCCGGCCTTCTCGCCCGACGGCCCCCCCATCGTCATCGGTTCCTGGGACAAGACGGTTCGGCTGTGGGACGCCGCAACCGGAGCCCAGACGACCCCCCTCTGTGGCCATGACGGTACCGTAACCTGCGCCGTCTTCTCACCCGACGGCATCCGCGCCGTTACCGCCTCCGACGACGGAACCGCTCGACTGTGGGACGCCGCCACCGGCGCCCAGATCGCCACGCTCGTTGGCCATGATGGCGGGGTGACCAGCGCGGCCTTCTCGCCCGACGGTACCAGGATCGTCACCGTTTCCTGGGACAAGACGGCGCGGCTGTGGGACCCCGTCACTGGCACCCGGGCCGCCACTCTCCGCGGCCATACCGGCTCGGTGACCGGCGCGGTCTTCTCGCCCGATGGCACCAGAATCGTCACGGCCTCCGACGACAATACGGCGCGACTGTGGGACGCCGCCACCGGAGCCCAGATCGCCACGTTCATTGGCCATGACAACTCGGTAAAAAGCGCGGCCTTCTCGCCCGACGGCACCCGCGTCATCACCGCGTCCTCGGACGGGACGGCACGGCTGTGGGACGCCGCTACCGACACCCGAACCGCCACGCTCATCGGTCATGACGAGCGAGTGAGCAGCGCGGCCTTCTCGCCCTGCGGCACCCGAGTCGTCACCGCCTCCGCCGACAAGACGGCGCGTCTGTGGGACATCGCCACCGGCACCCAGGCCGCCACGCTCATCGGTCATGACGGCGTAGTGACCAGCGCGGCCTTCTCGCCCGATGGCTCCCAGATCGTCACCGCCTCCCACGACGACACAGTGCGGCTGTGGGATGCCACCACCGGCACCCAGACCGCCGCGCTCATCGGTCATGACGGCACAGTGAGCAGAGTGGCCTATTCTCCCACCGGCACCCGCATCGTCGCCGCCTCCTACTGGAAAGACACGGTCCAACTGTGGGATGCCGCCACCGGCACCCGGACCGCGACGCTCATCGGCCATAACAAATGGGTAATTGGCGCGGCCTTCTCGCCCGATGGCACCCGGATCGTCACCGTTTCCTGGGACAATACGGCGCGTCTGTGGGACGCCGCCACCGGCATCCAGACCGCCACGCTCGTTGGCCATGACAGCTCGGTAGAAAGCGCGGCCTTCTCGCCCGATGGCACCCGGATTGTGACCGCCTCTTGGGACAAGACGGCCCGGCTGTGGGCCGTTGCCACCGGCGCCCAGACCGCCACGCTCATCGGTCATGACGAGCCAGTGAACAGCGCGGCCTTCTCGCCTGACGGCACCCGGATCGTCACCGCCTCCGCCGACAAGACGGCGCGTCTGTGGGACATCGCCACCGGCACCCAGGCCGCCACGCTCATCGGTCATGACGGCGTAGTGACCAGCGCGGCCTTCTCGCCCGATGGCACCCGGATCGTGACCGCCTCTTGGGACAAGACGGCGCGGCTGTGGAACGCCGCCACGGGCGCCGAAATCACGCGGATCACCCTGGACGCCACCGTCACCGCATTTGCCGTCCATGGTTGCCTGATCGCCCTCGGCGACGGCCTCGGCCGGATTCACGTGCTGGAGGCTGCGGCCTTCCTTCCCAAACCGGAGCCATCGCATGGATGAGGATAGAGCGCGGTACAACGCGCTGTATGACCTGCTTCTCGCCACCGCCGAGAAGGTCAGCGACCGGCGGGCGCAGGCGAACACCTATCTGTTGAGCGTCAATAGCGCGATCGTCGGGCTCCATGGCTATCTTCAGGAGGGCAAGGCGTCGGTCGGGGCCGGCGGCAAACAGGTGTGGCTGTGGGCGATCCCGGCGGCCGGAATCGTGGTCTGTTTCGCCTGGGCTACGCTGCTCGCCTCCTACCGCCAGCTCAACCGCGCGAAATTCTCGGTGCTGATGGAGATGGAGGCCGAGCTGCCGCTGAAGCCTTTCACTCGCGAACGGCAAATCTACAAGTCGGCGCGGCGGCTTCCGCTGTCCTGGATCGAGAGCGCAGTCCCCTGGGGCTTCATCCTGCTCTACGCCGCCATGATCGCGGCAACCCTGCTGAAGCCTTGAGACGCTGTTGCAACAGATCGGCAAGAGGCTTTCAGGAGCAATCATTTTTGTCGAAATTCCATGGCATGTGCCGTTCAGAGAGCGCCAGGAAGAGCAAACTTTCCTAGTTCAGTACATCGGGCGCTCTCGGAAATTCAAAGAGTTAGCGTACAGCTGGGAGCAAACATTTTTGTCCGCCTACAATCGCGCGGGCGGCCAACGATGAGGGTCAGGAGGTGGTCTTCGGCAGCATGCCGGCCGAGGCTGACCGCCAGGTGAAGCAGCTTCATCACGTCCTGCGCCGTCTGGGAGCGACGGCGACCACGCCGGTCACCATTCTCAGCGACGGCGCGGAAGGCCCCCGGTCCCTGGCCGGGGCGGCCAGTTCCGGCCCGGTGCGCCATGTCCTCGACTGGTTTCATCTGTCGATGCGGGTCCAGCATGTGGCGCAAGCGGTCAAGGGATGGGCAGCGGCAGAGCCGGACGCCGCGGCGCGGACGGTGACCATAGCCGACGCCGTATCCCGCGTCCGCTGGCGGCTCTGGCATGGCCAGACCGAGCGGGCGCTGGGCTTGATCGGTGACACCCTGACCGACCTCGGCGTCCTGTTGGAAGCCGCCGACGACCGGCAGGCCCGGAAAGTGGCTACGCTGCTGCGCACCCTGGAAACCTACGTTGCCGGACAGGCCAACCTGATCATTGACTATGCTGCCGCCCGAGGCCGGGGCGATCCCATCTCCACGGCGACGACCGAAAGCACGGTCCAGCGACTCCTGCACCGGCGCATGGGCGCCAATCAGCAGATGCGCTGGTCGCCGCGTGGCGCTCACCGCATGCTGAAGGTTCGCATCGCAGTGATGAACGGGACGTTCGCAGCGGATCACGCCGCCGCCGAGCCATACGCCCGCCGCCCCTTCCGCCCCGCGGCGTGAAGGCCCCCAGGTTTGCGACGGTCTCACAAGTCGATGAACTCAGCCTCAAGATCCGACGAAAGCGTGCCAACCGTGATCCCGATCGTCTCGAAAAAACTCGTTCGACAATCCGATCCGTAACCTGAAGTGATTCCCCTGGGAAAAGGGATGCGCGCCCCCTTCCGCAATGCACACGATCGAATTCGGACGATTTGCACTTTTTATGTTTCAGAGTCTATAGCGTTTGAGTCAGAGATCATCTGCCCCAGAGCGCGAATATGTTGTTGTCGAGGGAGGATTATGGCATTAGAGGTAAATCGAAAGTGAGTGTGTGCGGTAAAAGTTTGGCCTTCCGATGTCACGTTGTGCATGGCTGAGAGGGCGGCTCTGGCAACTGGTTGGGGTGAAAGATCTGGAGGACATGTCCTGTGGATGGGTCTACCGTGAGGCATTTCGAACGCCGGAATTTTTATGGGCGTCCGGGCCTCGCTGCATCGGCGCCTGCAGGCGGAAACGCTGGGATTGGCCGAGGGCAGCACAATCATGAAGACCATCTCCGTTGCCGCCACGGTGATCCCGGTCATTTTGTCGGGTGGATCGGGAAGCCGCCTGTGGCCTCTGTCCCGTGTGCTTTATCCCGAGCAGTTCCTGCCGCTGGCAAGCGATCTGAAGATGAGCCAGGAAACCGCGCGGCGGGTCGTCGGGGAGCGGTTTGCGCGTCCAGGGCAAGTGGATCACAGTCAAGCCCGGCGAGCAGCTGTCGCTGCAGATGTACCATCACCGTGCCGAGCATTGGATCGTGGTCGAAGGCGTCGCGCTGGTGACGATCGAGGCCCAGTCCGGCGGCTGTCTGGGCGAAGATGACATCATCCGCTTCGAAGGGTACGGACGCGGCCTTCAGCGATCGTGAGGTTTTTTGAGTGGTCTTGAGAGTTTTGGCAAGCTGCGCAGCGCGCATTGACAACCGAAGGCGGCTTTTGTGGAAAACGTTGGATACAAGCGGATAGACAAGTGCCGGATCAGCGGAAGCGATCACCTTGTTTCGGTCCTGGACCTTGGGCGGCAGGAACTGACCGGCGTCTTCCCCCATTCCAAGAGCATTCCGGTCACGCGGGGGCCTCTGGAACTGGTGTGGTGCCCGGACAGCGGTCTGCTGCAACTGGCGCATTCCTATGACGCCGGGGAGATGTACGGCGAGAATTACGGCTACCGGTCTGGTCTTAACCAGTCGATGGTGCGCCACCTGACGCA
>NZ_CALRWL010000093.1:0-7633 GCF_943371865.1 Azorhizobium sp. AG788
GCCATAGACCATGCTCTGGCCATCCGCCGTCACCGTGAGCGGACGCGCCGTCACCACGACGTTGGCGCCGGTATAGGTGAGCGCATAGTTGGCCGAGGCCGCCAGCGTGCCCTGGGTGATGCCGTAGGTGCCCACATTGGAGGTCGAGCTGGCGGTCGTCGTGAGGGCACCGGTGAGGCTGTCGCCGTTCACCAGCCCACTGCCGCCCACCCCATAGGTCAGGGTCGGCAGGCTGTTGCCGTAGACCATGCTCTGGCCATCCGCCGTCACCGTGAGCGGGCGGGCCGTCACCGCGACGTTGGCGCCGGTATAGGTGATGGCATAATTGCTGTTGGCCAGCGTGCCTTGGGTAATGCCGTAGATGCCCACATTGGCCGTGGAGCTGGCTGTGGTCGCCAGGGCACCGGTGAGGCTATCGCCATTCACCAGCCCGCTGCCGCCCACCATATAGGTCAGCGTCGGCAGGCTGTTGCCATAGATCATGCTCTGACCGTCCGCCGTCACCGTGAGCGGGCGGGCCGTCACCGAGACGTTCGCGCCGGTATAGGTGAGCGCGTAGTTGGCCGAGGCCGCCAGCGTCCCTTGGGTGATGCCGTACGTCCCCACATTGGAGGTCGAGCTGGCCAATGTGGCCAGGGTACCGGTGAGGCTATCGCCATTCACCAGCCCGCTGCCGCCCACCACATAGGTCAGGGCCGGCAAGCTGTTGCCATAGACCATGCTCTGGCCATCCGCCGTCACCGTGAGCGGACGGGCGGTCACAGCGACGTTCGCGCCGGTATAGGTGAGCGCGTAGTTGGCCGAGGCAGCCAACGTGCCCTGGGTGGTGCCGTAGGTCCCCACGTTGGCCGTAGAACTGGCCAAGGTGGCCAGGGCACCGGTAAGGCTATCGCCGTTCACCAGCCCGCTGCCGCCCACCATATAGGTCAGCGTCGGCAGGCTGTTACCATAGATCATGCTCTGGCCATCCGCCGTGACCGTGAGCGGACGGGCGGTCACTGAGACGTTCGCGCCGGTATAGGTGAGCGCGTAGTTGCCCGAGGCTGCCAGCGTCCCCTGGGTGATACCGTAGGTCCCCACGTTGGCCGTGGAACTGGCCAAGGTGGCCAGGGCACCGGTAAGGCTATCGCCGTTCACCAGCCCGCTGCCGCCCACCACATAGGTCAAGGTCGGCAGGGAGTTGCCATAGACCATGCTCTGGCCATCCGCGGTCACCGTGATCGGACGGGCCGTCACCGCGACGTTCGCGCCGGTATAGGTGAGCGCGTAGTTGCTGTTGGCCAGCGTGCCTTGGGTAATGCCGTAGGTCCCCACATTGGCGCTGGAGCTGGCGAATGTGGCCAGCGCACCGGCGAGGCTGTCTCCGTTCACCAGACCGCTACCGCCCACCACATAGGTCAGCGTCGGCAGGCTGTTGCCATAGACCATGCTCTGGCCGTCCGCCGTCACCGTGATCGGGCGGGCCGTCACCGCGACGTTGGCGCCGGTATAGGTGAGCGCGTAATTGCCCGAGGCCGCCAGCGTGCCCTGGGTGATGCCGTACGTCCCCACGTTGGCCGTGGAGCTGGCTGTGGTCGCCAGGGCACCGGTGAGGCTATCGCCATTCACCAGCCCGCTGCCGCCCACCACATAGGTCAGGCTCGGCAAGCTGTTGCCATAGACCATGCTCTGGCCATCCGCCGTCACCGTGAGCGGGCGGGCGGTCACCGCGACGTTCGCGCCCGTATAGGTGAGCGCGTAATTGGCCGAGGCCGCCAGCGTCCCCTGGGTGATGCCGTAGGTGCCCACATTGGACGTGGAACTGGCCGTGGTCGCCAGCCCGCCGGTGAGGCTATCGCCATTCACCAGCCCGCTGCCGCCCACCGTATAGGTCAGGGTCGGGACGGCATTGCCGTAGACCATGCTCTGGCCGTCCGCCGTCACCGTGAGCGGACGTGCCGTTACTGAGACGTTCGCCCCGGTGTAGGAGGTGAGCGTGTAGTTGGCCGAAGCCGCCAACGTGCCCTGGGTGATGCCGTAGGTGCCCACATTGGAGGTGGAATTGGCCGCCGACGCCAGAGCACCGGCGAGGCTGTCCCCATTCACCAGTCCGCTGCCGCCAACCACATAGGTCAGGGTCGGCAGGCTGTCGCCATAAACCATGCTCTGGCTGTCTGCCGTCACCGTTATCGCACGCTGGCTCACGGTCAATTTGCCCGTGCCGTAATCCAAATAGGTGGTGCCGCCCGATCCTGACGTGGCGGTGAGGACATTCGCGTCGGAGTAATTATAAGCTCCCGCATTGGTTTGCGTCGTGATGGCGCTGCCCCAGGCGAGCGTCACATTGCTTGTCCCGACGCCCGTCATCGTGATGCTGGACGTTGAAGGGTTGGCGTCTCCGTAAACCTTGGAGGTATCTCCCGAGACCTTGACGTAATTGTCATAGAGCCCAGTCGACAGTGCGCGCAGCATCATGTAGCCGCCGTTCGCGCCCGTGGTGGACTTGCCCCAGACGCCCGCGAAATCCCAACCTGCGTCGATGAAGGTGAAGGGGTTCTGCGTCTGCGCCGTGGTCAGGCCGGTGACATCGGGTGTGGTGCCGGTGAAAAAAGCAACGCCGACACTTCGCCCCGTGGTATCCTTGTTCCAGAACGACTTGGTGATGGTGCCTTCATTGTTATACCCCACCAGCCCACCGAGATTGTTGCCGGTCCCCGTCACAAGGCCGGTCGCATAGGTGTAATTGATCGCGCCGGTGTTAATCCCCACCAGCCCGCCGACATTGTTACTTCCCGTCGCACTGCCCGTCGCATAGGCCTGGGTGATGGTGCCGCCAGTGTTATACCCCACCAGCCCACCGATATCGTCGCCGGTCCCCGTCACAAGCCCGGTCGCATAGGTGTAAGTGATCGTGCCGGTGTTAATCCCCACCAGCCCGCCGACATTGTTACTTCCCGCCACGCTGCCTGTCGCATAGGCCTGGGTGATGGTGCCGCCGTTGTTATACCCCACCAGCCCACCGAGATTGTTGCCGGTCCCCGTCACAAGGCCGGTCGCATAGGCCTGGGTGATGGTCCCGTAGGCCTGGGTGGAGGTCCCGTAGTTAAGGCCGACGAGCCCGCCGACATGGTTGCGACTTCCCGCCACGCTGCCTGTCGCATAGGCCTGGGTAATGGTGCCGCCATTATAGCCGTTCAGCCCGCCGACATAGCTGCCACTTCCCGCCACGCTGCCTGTCGCATAGGCCTGGGTAATGGTGCCAAGATTGTTGTACCCTACCAGCCCGCCGACGTAGGAACCGCCCTTCACACTGCCCCCGACGAGCCCGACATTGCGGATGGTCGAACCGTTGCCTATGGCGCCGAACAGACCGATATAATCCTCGCTCTGCCGGTCGATCGTCAGCCCGCTGATGACGTGGCCCTTGCCGTCGAAGGTGCCGGTGAACTTGTCCGAATTGGGCCCGATCGGCACGAAGCCGCCGGTACCCCAGATGCCGGCGGCAGTGGTGCCGGCGGTGGCCGAGGCGTCGAGATTGGCGGCGAGGACGTAGGAACCGGAGCGGTTGGTATCAATCAGCGCGAGCTGGTGCAGATTGCTGACGGTCGCAACCCCATTGACCACTGCGGCCGCCTCCCAGCGCCCGATCGGCCGCATGTCGGCGGACTGGTACCAATCGGTGGTGAAATCCCAGCCGGTATATGAGGATGACTGCCGTGCCTGCGCCGTGGTCAGGCCGGTAACTTCGGCCCGGTAGCCGACGGTGATGCCGCCGCCGATGCCGTTCGCCTGCCCGGTCGTCTGCGTGTCAAAGAATGAGGCGGTGATGGTGCCGTAGTTGTTCCCGGCCAGCCCGCCGACAAGGTTCTGACCCGTCACGGCGCCCGTGGCGTAGGCCTGGGTGATGGTGCCGCCATACACCTGCCCGACCAGCCCGCCGACAAAGTTCTGACCCGTCACGCTGCCCGTGGCGTAGACCTGGGTGATGGTGCCGTTGTTGATCCCGACCAGCCCGCCGACATTGTTGCCCCAACCCGTCACGGCGCTCGTGGCGTAGGCCCGGGTGATGGTGCCGTTGTTGTACCCGACCAGCGCGCCGACAGTGTCCGAGCCCGTCACGCGGCCGCCGACTAGGCCGACATTGCGGATTATCGAACCGAGGCCTGCGTATCCGAACAGCCCGACCCGCTCCTTCGTCGCCCAATTGATCGTCAGCTCGCTGATCACATGGCCCTGGCCGTCGAAGGTGCCCGTGAATGGTGAAACAGAATCCCCGATCGGCACGAGGCCGGCGCCGATGCCCCAGCCCGCCGTGGCGTCGGAGCCCGACGTGGCGGTGGCGTCGATGTCCCGGCTCAGCGCATAGGTGCCGGCAAGGTTGGTGTTGATGTCCTGAAGATTCCGAAGCGTGTTCACCAGCATGTAGGCGGTGAGGGTGGTGCTGGCCCCGGCGGTGCTCGAATAGTCGTTCGGGGACGCATAGCTTGTGGGATTGTAAAAGATCGACACGCCACCGGATGCCGTGGCGGTGACGCCCGCACCGAACGTCACCGTGCCCGTGCCGGTGCCGGAATTGTCGGACTGGAGCACGATGCTGGATCCCGTCCCGCCGGACAGGTTCGCATTCACCGCGATGTTGCCATAAGCGGAGAGGGTCAAGGTGGAGCCGCTGCTCCAGCTCACCGCATCCGCAACCGTGATGTTACCCGCCTGGGACCCGGCCGAGCCGGACCCGCCGGTGGTGACCGTGACATTGGCGCTGGAAAGCGCGTTCACCAGCGTCGCGACGGTGATGACGCTGTCATCGCCGGTCGGCGTCACGCCCGATGAGTTCGAGGCCGACCCATTCGAGATGGTGATGTTGTAGGGATCCAGCAACAGCGTGCCGAACGCGCCGCTGGCACCGCGCAGATCCGCCGTGCCGGTGAAGTCCAGCAACGCCTTGCCGGATACTTCTGCATCGCCGCCCGTGGTGAGGCCGGTGGCGGAGATGCTCCCGGCGAAGCTGGTCGCCTGATCCGACCACACCACCACCTTCCCGCCCGCGCCCTGCGAACCATCCGCCCGCAGGACGGCATCGGCAGCCACCGTCGTGGTCCGCGCTGTAGCTACGGTCTCGGGCAGATATTTGGACGCGGCATCTTTGCCGCCCTGAAAATCGCCGCCCACCAGCAAGGTGCCGCCGGTCGTGCCGCTCACATCCAGATCGGCCCCGGAGGCCAGGGCGATGTCGCGGCCGGTCACCACGATGGTGCCACCGCCGTCGCCCTCGCCGCGAGCGTCCAGCGAGGCGCTCACCTTCACCGCGCCAGCGGACACGCGGATCTCGCCGCCTTTTGCCTTGCCATTGGCGCTGGCGCCCCGCGCCGCCACCTTCTGGGAGACCTCCACGGACCCGCCATCGCCCGCGGTGAAGAAGATGCGCCCGCCCTTGCTGGCGACGCCCGTGGCCTTGGTGATGCTGGAGGTGTTGCCCGCCAGGGCATAGACATTGCCGCCATTGGCGCGCAGTTCCACTTCGGCGGCCTTGATCACCCCGGAGGTCTTGGCTTGCGTGTCCGCTCCGCCCACCTTGACCACGAACTTGCCGTCGGACAGCGCGCTGTCGCGCACCAGCACCTCATAGCCGGCGGCCAAGGCCGCCGTGCCGTTGGGCGCGGTGATGGTGCCGGCATTTTCCACCGTGCGGGCAATCAGCGCCACGTCGCCGCCCAGGGCGCCGATGCTACCGTAATTGATCACTGAGGCAGTACTGGTGCCCCTGAAGGTCAGGTCGCCGCCGGCCATGAAGGCAGCATCCGAAACGTCATGGGTGGAGGCGACGAAGGAGCCGCCGGTTGTGATCGTGCCCGTCGGCCCCACGGTGATGCCGTTGGGGTTCACCAGATAGACACTGCCGGTGGCGGTGAGTGCCCCATCGATCTGCGAGCGCGACAGGCCGGTGACCCGGTTCAGCGTCGCGCCGCTGCCGTTCTCGAAGCGCACGGCATTGCCGGCGCCGATGGAGAAGCTGCTCCAATTGACGATGGCATTAGGTGATGACTGCGTGATCAACACGCTGGTGGCGGAAGGCGAAGAGATCGCCGCCGCGCCGGACACTACGCTTCCCGCGGTGGGCATGGCGCCCGCCTGCTGCGCCAGCGCCCCCACCGGGAGGGAAGCTGAAAGAAATGCAACGCTCGTCAACAGGCTGACGACACGACGACCATGAGCTCGCATAACCACCGATCCTCGTCCCGGCACCCGCAGGAGTCGGCACCCCAATATAAGAGGTCGGGGCCCGGATACACATGAGCTTCATGTACAATCAAGCTCACATGCAACATCTCACGTCTAGCGAAATGGCTCAGAGTCCGCATGGGCTATACGTCTCAAGACTAGTCTATACGTCTCAATTTGATGCGTTTCAAAATCAACGAAAATCATCCCGGATTGATGAGCTCATTTTTGTAACTGCTCACGTGGTTGGCAAAAAAGGCTTGCGCCGGGAGTCGAGATTTGAGTCACCCTTTGCCTGGCACCGCCCCCGCTTCATGTCCTGAGACAACCACGCGCACCAACAGTGCCATCCATTCGCAGTGGGTATTTCTCTCGGACAAGGCCGTCTTGCACAAGATCGCCACGCGTCGCGCGCGCAGTGTCGCCGAGGACGTCCTGAGCGGTCATCAGCCCGAGGTGTGGGTGTCTCATCACTATGCAGGCCAGCAGGAACTGGGCAAAGAGCACCAAGTCTGCCTCGCCCATGTGTTGCGCGATGTTCAATACGCCATCGACAGCGGCGTCACGGTCCTCGCCCCAAAAATCCGCGATCACCTGCGATGGGCAATCCGCGTTGGCAAGGGGCGGCCCGCCATGGCTCGCGTCAGACTTAAGGGGCTCAACTCCCGCTGTAAGGTGCTCGCGGATGGCACCGAGAAAACCTACTACTACGCCTGAAAGGGCGGCCGCCCCCCCCTGTCTGTTGAAGCTGTGAGAGAGTGATGGTGCGGAAGGGAGCCCGTCCCCCCCGAGGGTGTGCAGCCCGTGCGGGAGCAAGGGTCCCTTCCGCTTTCGCTGAACCCTGAACAGTTGCTTGGGACTGCAGATCCCGCACGACATGGACAGGAGCCATCACCATGCCACAGCCCGTCATCGGCTGCGATCTGTCGCGCGCTTTCCTCGACCTCTGCGTTCTGCCGTCCGGCCAGACGCTGAGAATCCCCAATACCCCGGATGCTATCGCCGCCTGGGCCGCCGAGATCGAGGGCGATACCCTTGTCGTCTTCGAGGCCACAAGCGGCTGTGACGGCCATCTCATTGCCGCCCTGACCGAGCGGAGCCACCCATTCTCCCGCGTCAATCCCCGCCAAGCCCGAGAGTTCGCCAGGGCCTCCGGCGTCCTGGCCAAGACCGACAAAGTCGATGCCCGAGTGCTCGCCCAGATGGGTCGTGCCCTCAGCCTGCCGGTCACCATCCCGGTCAGCGCCGCCCGCACCCAACTTGCCGATTTCCTACGTCGTCGCAGACAGTTGGTCGAGATGCGCAAGGCTGAAAAGTTGCGTCGCCACAGCGCCGGCCAGGAGGAGATCGGCGCCCAGATCGAGGCGATGATCGAGCTGCTCAGTTCTCACATCACACAGATCGACCGGCGCATCGCTGGCTTGACACCGAGGAC
>NZ_CALRWL010000094.1:0-7371 GCF_943371865.1 Azorhizobium sp. AG788
CCCCCGTGCGGGGGAGGGCTGGGGAGGGGGGTGAAACGGCCTCCGGTCGGCGTGCGCTCTGATGGGCGCACCGTTTTGTCGCTCTTACGCGTCCACTTAGGTTCCGCCTCCGCCTCCCTCCGGCCGGTCGCCGATGGCACCCGTTTCACCCCCCTCCCTGCCCTCCCCCGCAAGGGGGGAGGAGCCCGCGCTGTTCCGGCGCGCGGCCGCTTGGGGGAAACGGCGCGCGGGCACTGGCATGTCCAGCCGCTCTGCCGCGTCATCCCACTTTCATCTGCCAGCGCGAGCTTGACCGTGTCCGCCGACCTCGGGTTGTCGGGCACGCCAGAACCGCAGCGGGCCATACGCCCCGGCCAGGAGCCGTGACATGAGTGTTTCCGTCACCCACGATCAGGGCGTCGCCACCTTCACCCTGAACCGTCCCGAAACCCGCAACGCCTTCGACGATGCGGTCATCGCCGCCTTGACCGCCGCCTACCACGCCGCGAGCGCCGACCCGGCGGTGCGCGCCGTGCTGCTGCGGGCGGAAGGCCCGGTGTTCTGCTCCGGGGCCGATCTGACCTGGATGCGCCGCATGGCGGCCTATGGCAGCGACGAGAATTTCACCGATGCCATGCATCTGTCCGCGCTGCTGCACATCATCGACACCTGCCCCAAGCCCACCCTGGCGCGGGTGCATGGCTCGGCCTTTGCCGGGGCGCTGGGATTGCTGGCGGCCAGCGACATCGTGGTGGCGGTGCCCGAGGCGCAATTCGCCATCACCGAGGTGCGCATCGGCCTCATCCCGGCGGTGATCAGCCCCTATCTGGTGCGCACCATGGGCGCGCGGCAGGCGCGG
Source organism: Azorhizobium sp. AG788 (assembly GCF_943371865.1). Classification (GTDB taxonomy): domain Bacteria; phylum Pseudomonadota; class Alphaproteobacteria; order Rhizobiales; family Xanthobacteraceae; genus Azorhizobium. The sequence goes on from NZ_CALRWL010000094.1 coordinate 839, forward strand.
CGCTATTTCCTCACCGCCGAGCGCTTTTCCGCGCAGACCGCGCTGGAACTGGGTCTGGTGCACCAAGTTGTGTCCGCCGAGACGCTGGATGCCACCATCGCCGGCCATCTGGAGGCTTTGACCGCCGCCGGCCCGCAGGCGCTCACCGCCGCCAAGCAATTGGTGGCCGCCGTGGACGGCCCCATCACCCCCGCGGTGATGGAAGAGACCGCCCGCCGCATTGCCAATCAGCGCGCCGGGGCCGAGGGCCAAGAGGGGCTCGCCGCTTTCCTCGAAAAACGCAAACCGAACTGGGGTGGGGCATGAGCCGGGCAATCCGCAAGCTTCTGGTCGCCAACCGGGGCGAGATCGCGGTGCGGATCATGCGCACCGCCAAGGCCATGGGCATCGCCACCGTGGCGGTGCATTCGGACGCCGACGCCCGCGCGCTGCATGTGGAGACCGCCGACGAGGCCTATCCCATCGGCCCGGCGCCCGCCCGCGAGAGCTATCTGAAGATCGACGCCATCCTCGCCGCCGCCAAGGCCAGCGGGGCGGATGCCATCCATCCCGGCTACGGTTTCCTGTCGGAAAATGCGGATTTCGCCGATGCCTGCGCGGCGGCGGGGATCATCTTCGTCGGTCCGCCGGCCTCGGCGATCCGGGCCATGGGCTCCAAGAGCGCGGCCAAGGCGCTGATGGAAACCGCCGGCGTGCCGCTGGTGCCGGGCTATCACGGCGCCGACCAGGATCCCGCTCTGCTGGCGCGCGAAGCCGATCGCATCGGTTATCCGGTGCTCATCAAGGCCTCCGCCGGCGGTGGCGGCAAGGGCATGAAGGTGGTGCGCGCGGCGGAAGACTTCGCCGAGGCCCTGGGCTCCGCCCAGCGCGAGGCCAAGAGCGCCTTCGGCGATGACCGGGTCTTGGTGGAGAAATATCTCACCCGGCCGCGGCATATCGAGGTGCAGGTGTTCGCCGATACGCAGGGCGATGCGGTTTACCTGCATGAGCGCGACTGTTCGATCCAGCGCCGCCACCAGAAGGTGGTGGAGGAAGCCCCCGCGCCGGGCCTGACCCCGGAGCGGCGCGCCGCCATGGGCAAGGCCGCCGTGGATGCGGCCAAGGCGGTGGGCTATGTGGGCGCCGGCACGGTGGAATTCATCGCCGAGGGCGAGCAGTTCTTCTTCATGGAGATGAACACCCGTCTCCAGGTGGAGCATCCGGTGACGGAGGCCATCACCGGGCAGGATCTGGTGGAATGGCAATTGCGCGTGGCGCGCGGCGAACCCTTGCCGCTGGCGCAGGCGGCCATTCCGCTCGCGGGCCATGCCATCGAGGTGCGGCTCTATGCGGAAGACCCGGCGCGGGACTTCCTGCCCCAGGTGGGGCGGCTCGATCATCTGCGGCTGCCGTTCGATGTGCCCGGCGTGCGGGTGGATGCGGGCGTGCGGGCCGGGGATACGGTGTCGATCCATTATGATCCCATGATCGCCAAGATCATCGGCATGGGGGCCGATCGGGCCGAGGCGGTGGGCCGGCTGCAGGCGGCGCTGGCGGCCACCGAAGTGGTGGGCCTGCCCACCAACCGGGCGTTCCTGCAGGCCATCGCCGGCCATCCGGCCTTTGCCGCCGCCGATCTCGACACCGGCTTCATCGAGCGCTTCGCCGCCGATCTGCTGCCGCCGCCGGCACCGGTGGATGACCGCACCGTGGCTTTGGCGGCGCTGGCGGTGCTGCTGGAGGAGGCGCGGGCCTCCGCCGCCTCCGCCGATCCGGCGGATGCCTTCTCGCCCTGGGGGCTGGCGCCCGGCTGGCGGCTCAACCGCGCCGCTTATGTGGACCTGACGTTCGACGATCGCGGCGCCCGCATCGCCGTGCGCGCCCATTACCGCACCGACGGCTTCACGTTGGATCTGCCCGATCGGGCGATGACCGTGTCGGGGACGGTGGCGGCGGACGGCACCCTGGTGGCCCGCCTCGACGGCGTGCGGCTCAAGGCCCGCGTGGTGCGCTCCGGCACACGGCTGACGGTGTTTGCCGGCGGCGCGGAGCGCATGGTGGAGTTCATCGATCCGCGCATCGCCTCCATCGAGGCCACCGGCACCGCCGGCCGGCTGGTGGCGCCCATGCCGGGCACGGTGATCCGCGTGGCGGTGAGCCCGGGCCAGACGGTGGCGAAGGGCGCCCCGCTGGTGGTGGTGGAAGCCATGAAGATGGAGCACACCATCGCCGCCCCCCGCGACGGCATTGTGCAGGCGGTCAATTGCGCCGTGGGCGATCTGGTGGACGAAGGCGCCGAACTGCTGGTGCTGGAGGAGATGGTGGACGCCTGAGGCGACGGGCGCCCCATCGTCGCGACCTTACGGAGACGTTCCCCTTGCTGACGCGGGCACCTCCCCCCTTGCGGGGGAGGGCAGGGAGGGGGGTGAAACGCGCGCCGATGGCGACCGGCCTGATGGAGGCGCGCGGCCTCTGAGCGGGCGTGAAGAGGGTGCCGCTTCCCACGTCCCCACACCCCCCAAGGGGGGAGCACGCGGTCGCCGCGCCGCGCCGCGCGACGGGCGGGTGAAGACGGTCAACTGCGCCGTGGGCGATCTGGTGGACGAAGGCGCCGAACTGCTGGTGCTGGAGGAGATGGTGGACGCCTGAGGCGACCACGCGGCTGCGGAGAAGAGCACTGCGGAGGCGAGGACTCCGAAGGTAAAGCCTGCCGCGGGGGCGGCAGCCGCCGACGGCTCAGATGCAGCCCTTGGCGTGGGCCGTGACGTGGCAGCCGGTTTCGCAGATGTGCAGATATTCGCAGGTCTTGCAGGCCGGGAAGACCGGTTTGAAATCGCGCATCTTTGTCTTCAGGCCCTGGATCTTGCTCCACTGCTGGCTCAGCGAGACCCGCTGTTCGGGAACGGGAATGGCGTAGCTGCGCGAGATCATCAGGCACGAAACCGCCTGATCGTCCGCATTCACCGTCAGCAGGTCCGACATCCCGCCGTCGCAGGGAATCTGATCGGTGAAGCTCTCTTCGATTTCGATCGTGGCGTGCGGCTTGCGGGCGGCGATCTCCTGCGCCACATCGGCCTTTTCGGTGGCGTCGAGGATCAACTGGTTCTCGATCGCATTGCCGATCTTCTGCGTCGGTTCCATGTCGATCTTGGCGCCCCACCGCTCGCCATAATCGATGATGGCGCCGATCTCGCGCATGTTGACCTTGTTGATGGAGAAGCGCAGCGAGAAGCGGATCTTGTGCGCGTCCAGCCGGGACAGCACCTCCTCCAGGCGACGGAAGACGTTCTTGCCGCGGATCCGGTCAACGGTCTGCTCGGTCGCCCCGTCCATGGAGATATTGCAGGTCACATGGTTGCGGTGGACGGCCTCGAACAGCTCGCGCTTGGCCAGGGCCATGCCGTTGGTGCTGAGGTTGAGCACTGAGAAATGCTTGCTCCCGGCATAATCGATCAGCTCGACGATGTCCTTGTGCTGGGTTGGCTCGCCGCCGGTGAAATCCAGGATCCGGACGCCGAGCTCGGCGGCCTCGTCAATGCGTCGCTTGACGTTCGGCGCACTGTTCTGGGTCTCCTTCATCTCGCCCATATAGCAATGGCTGCAGGACAGATTGCACCCGTCCACGATGGCCAGCTTCACCCGCGTATGGGGGCTCATGACGTGTGTGTTCATGACAGGGTTCCGTTTTCCAGCCGGTTGCGGGAAATCCGAATTTTCTCCGCAATCTCGAAATTGCAGAAGAACACCGAGATATCGAGATCGCGCTCGGCGATGAATTGCCGGATCTGGCGCGCATAAGCGGCGCTTTCGACCGCCCGGTTGCCCTCGATGGCGAAGCCCTTGCGCAGATAGATCTGCCGGGTTTCCTCGGTGGCTTCCAATTCGTTGAGATTGAGGGCGTGCACGCCGTATCGGGGCAATTCCGGCAGCAAGTCGCACAGCCGCTCAAGATAGCGCGGGTCGGGGATGCAGGGGATCTCGCAAACCACCTGGAATTGCGCCCCCGCCAGTTGGCTGAAGATGCGCGGCTTCAGGCTGTTGACGCGCAGCTCATTGATCTTCAGCGCATTCAGCCGGCGGAGCACCGCCGCGTCGATGGCGATGCCGTTCGAATAGAGATGAATGTGAAACTGCGGCCCGCGCCGCAGCCGCAGATATTCGATCGCCTGGTAGGTCCGCTCCGGATGCATCAGCGGCTCGCCGCCACTGATCGCGGCGCCATCCACGCTCGGGTCGTTGACGATGTCGTCCAGCATGACCGCCATGGGGGTGGAGGCATCGTATTTCCGGCCCCGCACCTCCATCACGTCGGTGCCGAATTCGCTCTCCTTGATGGGGCAGAAATAGCAGTGAATATTGCATTCCAAGGTCAGGTGAAGCTGCGCCTTGCGCCCGTTCATGCACATCTGGCACCCGGTCGGGGGCTGAATATCGGCCGTGATCGCGCGTGCGGTTTCCATGGCGGTTCGCCTCAATGCGGGGTGAAGAAGTGCTCCAGGTGACAGCCGCCCTTGCAGGCGCTCAGAACCGAACAGGTGCTGCATTCTGAAGCGGTCACTTGTTCACGCAGAACCTCGGACACCTTGGGCGCCATGCGGTTCCATCCCTCGGCAATGCCGCGGGCCTTGACGTCGCCGAAATAGTGGTTGCTGTGCGGACACGTCCGGATCCGGCCGTCGAACGATATGCTGCACCAGGTGACACCGGCCTCGCAGTGGTTGACGATCTGCCGGCGGCGCACCGCGAGGGTCGGGTCATCGGCCTTGATCGCGGTCTTGGTGTCGCTGGCGCAGAATTTCTGGCTGCATGGCCAGCCGATATTCATCTTGATCTGATGGTCGGCCAGATAGCGGTCCAGCATCAGCATGATCGGCAAGGTGTCCCGGGATGAGACCCCGAAGTGTTCATCATTCTTGCCGGTTTCCACATAGCGCATGATGCGCCATTCGGTAACGCCGAGTCCGTTCAGATACGTCACGATCTCCGGCAGTTCGGCGATGCTGTCCCTGACCAGGATGGATTCGACCACCACGGAAATGCCGCTGGACGTACACAGCTTGATGGCGGAGGCCGCTTTCTGGAACGCCAGAGTGTTCTTGGTGAGTTGAATATGGGCCTGCTCGGTGCCGTGCAGGGAAATCATGACTTCCCGGACATTGTTGCGAACGAAACTCTCGGCGGTGGCGGCATCGACAAAATGACCGTTGGTGAAGACCACCTGATACAGGCGCTTGCGCGCGCCATAGGCGATGATGTCCTGGAAATCCGGATTCAGCATGGTCTCGCCACCGGAATAGCGGACGATGAAAACGTCATTCCGATCGCACTCGTCCAAGAGCCGGAACATGTCCTCCTTGGCCATGTTCTTGGTTCGCAACTCGCGGGATTTCAGAAGAACATCCCGATCACTGAGCTTGGGGTCAATCTTCCAGACATTGTAGCAAAAGCCGCATTGCCAATTGCACAGGGAGGTCAATTCGAATTCGATCCGCAGCGGAAACGGCATCTCCGTCTGATGGTCTTTTTCCAGCGAGTCCCAAGTCTCGATCGGCTCGGGCTCGGCATAGAGCGTGCTATTCAGCAAGTCCCATATATCTGCGATGCAATCCTGGGGTGCGATATCGTATTTCCGGCCCAAGGCCTGCGATATGGCCTCGATCGACGCGGCCTGGGCGTGGAAGATCTCCGTGATGATGTCGATAGCAACCGCATTCTCTAATCGCAGCGTGGTGCCGGTCTGCCAGTTGAACAGAAGCTGCACATCCGGGCGATAGCGGAAGTCATGGCGAATGCGCGCAAGAACGTCGGCCTGTGAAAGCAAGTCGATGGGATATGCCATATCCCCCTGATCCAGCGCGAGATCCAACATGGCAGCCTCAATGCTGTCGATCCTGATGGGATAGGGAGAGCGTTGTTGCGCTCTCCCCGTTTCCATGTCCGCGTCGAAGACCTAAGCGCACTGGCTGCTTTTGGTCTTGGACGCCGTCACGATGGGCCGCTGATAGGAGGTCTTCTGTGCCATAGGAGTGGTCCTCATGAGAACAGCGTGCAAAGCGCACGCGCAAATATTGCGCGAATGTAAAATGCCGTCAACTGCAGGTTGAGGCCGCATTCGGAAATATAAAGATAGTATGCAATAAGTATTGATCCGCCGATGGCGCTGCGATTATCTTTTCGACGCTCGACGAGTGGGCAGGTCATGGGTGCCGGACGGAGGAGGCGCCCGGTTTGCTCTGGCGCCGCGCCCATAGCCGTTCGAGCGCGCGAGACGCGATGCACGTCACGATGCCCGTCACGCCATTCGCGCTGGCAAGTCTTGCGGCGCCAGATGGATGGCATGGATTACTTATGATGGCGCCAGTACAAATATAGCTTGCACTGTCTGACTATAATAACGCGATATCTATTCTTTGTCACCAGGTCCGTGTCACCGGACCGACGCGGGCTCCTCCCCCCTTGCGGGGGAGGGCAGGGAGGGGGGTGAAACGCGCGCCGATGGCGACCGGCCTGATGGAGGCGCCCGGCTCTTGAGTGTGCGTGAAGAGGCTGCCGTT
>NZ_CALRWL010000095.1:0-6970 GCF_943371865.1 Azorhizobium sp. AG788
CGCACGCCCGGGCCGGATCCGATCAGGCTTCCTGGATGGCCGAGAGCTTCCACGGCGCGCCGCGGGGCCGGATGAAGGTCCACAGCTCGACGCTCTGGCTCGGGGCATCGCTGGAGCCCGGCGCCAGCGCGCCGGTGGTGCGATCGCGCAGGGTATCGCGGGCCTCGTAGCGCATGGCCACCGTGGCATATTCCAGCGCACCCTCGCGCCAGGCCTCGGAGAGGTCGCCCTGCAGCAGCTTCACGTCGCTGACCTGATTGCGCAGGCCGCGCTCCGCATTGGCGCGCAGTTCTTCCTCCAGATAGCCCAGCACTTCCGGGGTCACCAGATTGGCCAGGGCGGACCGGTCCTCGCGGCTGAAGGCCGCCTGGACATCGCTGAGGGTCTTCTCGAAGGCGTCGAAGTCCGCGGGCTTGATGCCCAATTCGTCCTTCACCCGCGGCGGCGCATTGACCGGGGCCGGCCCACGGCCGCCCCCCAGCCCGCCGAGGGCACCGCCGAGACCACCACCGAGACCACCCATGCCACCAAGACCGGACGAACCGTTGCCGGACGAACCATTCGGGGCACCGCCACCGAACATGCCGCCCTGATTGTCACGGGCCATGGGGGCACCGGCAGGCGCCGGCTGGCGACGATTGGCGAAGAAGCGCATCGCCAGCATCACCACGCCGGCCAGCAGCGCCGCCTGCAACAGCAGACCGAGGAAGCCCGAGAGGCCACCCAGACCGCCGCCGAACAGCATGCCCACCAGACCGCCGATCAACAGGCCGCGCATCAGATTGCCGGCGAAGCCGCCGCCGAACAGACCGCCACGGCTGGCCGCAGCGGTCGAAGCCGCGCCCTGCTGGTTATAAGGTGTGGTCGAGCGCTGGATCGGCGCGCTGGCGTTCGGAGCCGTAGTGGTGCTGGACGGGGCCTGATAGGTGCGCGAGCCGCGGCTGCCCATGCTGCCGCCCTGCCGCGCATCCGCCGCATCCAACACCGGTAGCGTCATGGCTGCGCCGAGCGCCACGACCGCGACAAACCCAGACAGACGCTTGAAAACACTCATGTTCATCCTCGATCGCGCAGGAACTGCGCAGCCCATGCCCTTACGGCATGCGCGTTGGATATAGGGAGGGGTCCAGGCCTTTGTCAGGGGCAAGGTGCCGATTTTTGCAGTTTTCCGATCACCGCTGCGTCAGACCGCATCTGCACCAAGGGCGCGCAGGGCAGCGCGGGCCACTTCCACATCCTGCGCCCCGGTGCCGGAGCCGACGCCGATACCACCGACGCAGATCCCGCCCATGAGGATGGGCAGCCCGCCCTCCAGATTGGTCAACCGCCCGCCGCTGGCCAGTGCCAGCTTGACCTCCAGCTCCGGCAACAGCCGCGAGGTCGGCTGGCGATGGGAGGCGGCGCTGATGGCCTTGGATACCGAGGTTTCCCGCGACAACAGCTTGGCGCCATCCATACGCACGAACGCCAGGAGGTTGCCGCCCTCGTCGACGATGGAGATATTCTGCGGCACGCCCAATTCATGGGCCTTGGCCACCGCGGCCCCAAGGGCTGTCAACGCCCCCACATGGGTCAATTTCGCGGCGGAACGGGTGTAATCGTTCAAGCAGGCCTCCCCTGAAATGGAATCAGTTCCGGCCGAACGCGAGCCAGGAACCCTGCCGACGGCAGCGCACCCGCGTTTCAGCGCGCGCCCGGCTGACGCCGACGGGACTATAGAGGCCCCCTCCGGCGTTTGTGCAACAGCCGGGGCAAAAGCCGATCATCGCGGCACCAGCCACCCGGCTGCAGATATTGAATCCCGGCAACAGCGACAATTCAAAGGAAATGCAATTCCACCTTCCACCCACACAAGAAGGCAACATATTAGAAAATTTAAGTTAAAATCTACTTTTAAATAATATATACTCTTATATTATAATCAAAAAGCATCACTTTCTAAGATAGAAACCGAAGGACAGCCTGAATGACCTATTCTATTGCCGCAAGATGCCCAAAGACGGGCGCTTTCGGCGTCGCCATTACCTCGTCCAGCATCTGCGTTGCCAGCCGCTGCGCCTGGGTCGGGCCGCTGGGGCTGGTCACCACACAAAACATCACCGACCCCGCCCTCGGTCCCGCGGGTCTTGCCTTGCTGCGCCAGGGTCTCGGCGCCAAGGCGGTGCTCGACACCCTGCTGGCCGGCACCCCTGAACCTGCCTACCGCCAGGCCAGCGTGATCGACCGCTATGGCCAAGTGGCCTGGCACTCCGGCGCCCATGCCCTGCCCCTGGTCGGCATGGCGGTCGGGCCCGCCAGCATCGCGCTGGGCAATCTTCTGGCCGATCCCGAAGTGCCCGCCGCCATGCTCGCCGCCTTCGCCGCCGACGAGGCGCCGCCGCTGGCCGAGCGCCTGCTGCGTGGCCTGGAGGCCGGCTTGGCCGCGGGCGGCGAAACCGGAGACGAGCATGCCGCCGGCCTGCATGTGGCCCAGACCTATGACTGGCCCGTGGTGGACCTGCGGGTGGACTGGCACGACGACCCCATCGCCGAACTGCGCCACCTCTGGACGCTCTATGCCCCGCAGCAGGCGGCCTATGAGGCCCGCGCGCGGGTGCCGTCGGTGGCGCCCGCCTTCTGAAGCACTCACCCCTCCGGCGGAAAGGCGATGCCGCCGCCGGAGGCCGGGGTGACACCCACGGGCTGGCCGACGGGCCAACGCGCCGGGGCCTCGGTGCCCGGCACCCGCACCAGCAGGCGCCCACCCTGTGCCGCCGGGCTGTCGATCACCACGTCCACATGGGAGCCCTGATAGACATGGGCGGCGATGGTGCCCGGCACGCCGGAACCTGCCTCGCCGATGCTCAGGGCATCGGGCCGCACGAACAGATCCACCGGGGCGCCGGGGGCGAGGCCTTCGACGGTTTCGGCCGGCACCGCCACCCGCAGGGTGCCCAGCAGCACGGTTGCCTGGTCGCCCAGACGCCGCTCCAAGCGGGCCGGCAAGACATTGATATCGCCCACAAACGAGGCGACGAACCGGTCGGTGGGGCGGCGATAGATCTCGTCCGGCGTGCCCACCTGGCGAATACGCCCCGCCGACATCACGGCGATGCGGTCGGACATGGACAGCGCCTCGCCCTGGTCATGGGTGACGAAGATGGTGGTGACCCCCAGCCGGCGCTGGATCTCCTTCAGTTCCACCTGCATGGAGCCGCGCAGATTCTTGTCCAGGGCCGAGAACGGCTCATCCAGCAGCAGCAGCTTGGGCCGGATTACCAAGGCGCGGGCCAGAGCGACGCGCTGCTGCTGGCCGCCGGAGAGTTCCTTTGGCTTGCGGTGGCCGAAGTCGGAGAGCTTCACCAAAGCCAGCATATCCGCCACCCGCGCGGCGATCTCCGCCTTGGGGACGCCGCGGGCGGCGAGGCCATAGCCGACATTCTTGGCCACGCTCATATGGGGAAAGAGCGCGTAGTTCTGGAACACCACCCCGATTTCGCGGGCATAGGGCGGGGTCTCGGTCATCAATTGACCGTCGACGAAGATCTCGCCGCCGTCGCTCTCCAGGAAGCCGGCCAGCAGGTTCAAAAGCGTGGTCTTGCCGCAGCCGGAGGGGCCCAGCAGGGTCATGAAGGTGCCCTGCTCGATCTTCAGCCAGGCCTCGTGCAAGGCGGTGAAGGCGCCGAAGCGCTTGGTGACGCCGTCGATCTGCACCCCGACGGCGCCGGGGGCGAGCGCGGGGGCGCCAGGGGGAATGCGTTCAGCGGGCATGCTCAACGTTCAGCACCTTTCCGAGGCCGAGGAATGCATTGGCGAGCGTCAAAAGCGTTGCCGTCACAAGGATATAGACCACGGACAGCGCCGCCAGGGTCGGGTCGGCATATTCGCGGACATAATTGTACATGGCCACCGGCAAGGTCTGGGTGGCCTGGGCGGTGACGAACAGCGAGGCGGTGAACTCATTGAACGACAGGATCGCCGCAAACAGCCAGCCGGACACCAACCCTGGCAGCAGCAAAGGCAAGGTAACCGTTACCAGCGCGCGCCCCGGCCGGGCGCCGAGGCTGGCGGCGGCCAGTTCGAGGCGGCTGTCTAGATTGCGCAAGGAGACATAGACCGAGCGCATGACGAAGGGCAGCACCAGCACCACATGGGTGAGGATCACCACCGCAAAGGTGCGGTTGGCCTGGATCTGTGCCGCCAGGATCAGGAAGCCCAGACCGATGGTGAAATGCGGGATCACCAGAGGCGAGACCAGTATCCCCTCCAGTGTCCGCTTGGCCCGGAACGTATAGCGATCCAATGCGAAGGCAAATCCGGTGCCGATCACCAAGGCGATGGTGGAGGCGAAGGCGGTGATGATCAGGCCGTTCTGGAACCCGAGGGCGAAATCCTTGTAGGAGAACGCCCGGTAGAACCAGCGCAAAGAATAGCTGGTGGGCGGGAAGGTGAGGATGGCCTTGTCGTTGAAGGCCGAGAGCGTCACCACAAAGGCCGGCAGGATGATGAAGGCCACCACCAGGGCCACGAACAGGCGCGAGCTCCAGGTGATGAGGCGGTGGGAGAGCGGCCGGCGCATCAATGGGCTCCCAGGCGTTCAAGCGGCTTCAAGGCAGCCCGCGCCAGGGCCAGAACCGCCACCGTGAGGGCCAAAGCGGTGATCGAAAGCGCGGCGGCGAAGGGGAAGTTGAAAGACGAAAAACCCAGTTGGTATATGAGGGTAGACACCATGGGCACCCGCCCGCCGCCGATCATCTGCGGGGTGGCGAAGGCGGAGAAGGTCCAGGCGAAGGCGGTGGTCAGGCCGGCGACGATGCCCGGCATGGACAGCGGCAAGGTCACGGTCAGGAAGGTGCGGACCGGCCCGGCGCCGAGGCTGGTGGCGGCTTTTTCATAGTCCAGATCCACATGGGACAGGGCCGCGGCCAGCATGATGACCATCACCGGCAGGGTCACATGCACCAAGGCCACCACCACGCCGAAGGTGGTGAACATCATCTGCACCGGACGGTCGACGATGTGGAGACCGAGCAAAATCGAATTGATGAACCCGGAATTCCCCAAAACGATGATCCACGAATAAGTGCGCACCACCTCCCCCAGGAACATGGGGGTCAATGCTGTCACCAACAGAAAGGATTTCAACGGGATGGAGCGGGATCGCACAATGGCGTAAGCCAGCGGATACGCGACAATCAGCGTCGCCAGCGCAGTCATGAGACAGATTGCGACCGTCTGTAGGAACACATCGGCATAAAGCGGCCGAAGCATCGCCGTGAAATTGGCGAAGGTGAACCCGCCCGGCTCCATGGACCCCGGCACGAAGGCCCGGAAGGCGAACTGCAGGATGGCCGCCATCGCCGCCACCAGCGCGCCGGCGGCCAGCATGGCGGGGGAGACGAACAGGGCCAGGAACGGGCGTGTCTTCATGGGGCCGCCTGCGGAAGAAGGAGGCCGGCGGCGCCGCGCAGCCAGGGGGAAGCCGGGTGTCGCGGTGCCGCCGGTACGCCCGGCCGGATCACCGGCCGGGCAAGGGCGATGGTGAGCTGAGACTCACTTGCCCATCATGTTCTCGGCGAACCACTTGCGCCATTCGGCGGTCTTCTCGGCCCGCAGCTTGGGGTCGATGACGATCTGCTTCGACCACTGGTCGGCGGTGGTGAGCACGCCGGGGAGCTTGGCGATCTCCGGGTCCACCTTGGCATTGGTCACCGTGGGCGAGCCCTTCTTGAGCTTGGCGATCTCGCCCTGCACCGCCGGATCGAGGGCGATGTTGATGAACTTGTAGGCCAGCGCCTGCTGCTTGGAGCCGGCCATGATCGCCACCGTATCCACGCCCAGCACGCCGCCCTCCTTGGGGGTGGCCACCGTGATCGGCACGCCCTGGCCGATCATGTAATAAGCATTCATGGACAGCATGATCTGCACCGGGGTTTCCCCCGTGGCGATCAGCTGCTGCGAGTTGGCGTCATTGGTATAGAAGGCCTTGAAATTGGGCTTCAGCGCCAGCAGCTTCTGCTCGCCCTTCTGCCAGTCCGCCGGGCTGCCGCCGGAGAGCAGCGCCGACACCGCGATGATGTGGCTGGGGTCGAAATCGGGGGCCGCCAGCATGCCCTTCAGCTCGGGATTCCACAGATCGCCCCAGCTGTCGAACTTGATGTTCTTCGGGGTCAGGTCGGCGCGATAGCCGATGGTGTAGACATAGCCCCAGGTGCCGATGTGATAGGGGCTGACCTTGGCCTGGGCCACCAGATTGGCGGCATTGGGGATCTTGGTCTCGTCCAGCTTCTCGAACAGATTGTCGCCGGCATAGAGCCAGCCCACGTGCGAGGTGGTGAAGGTGATGTCGCTCTCCGGCGATCCCTTGGCGAGCTTGGCCTTGTTCAGCCGATCAATGGTGCCGCCGGTGATATATTCCACCTCGACGCCGGTCTCGGCGGTGAACTTCTTGCCGATGGTGTCGGCGATCAGATCGCGAAAGCTGCCGCCCCAGGTGCTCACCACCAGCTTGTCGGCAGCCTGCGCCGGCGCGGACAGCAGGGCCGCCATCACCGCACCCACGGCGATCAAAGAGGTCTTCATGTCCCGTTCTCCTTCTGGAGCCACCTTTTCGGCAGCATTATCTTAGGCAAGATAAGCAGATGTCCATGGTGCGATGCAAGCATACAATTGATGTATCGCAATATTTTTGAGCGTAACGCGGTAATTTAAACGCAGATAAGCTCCGAGATCAGCGGTGATCCGGAGGGCAGAGACAATACGGATTCTTTTTATACTTATTCGATACACTCAACTTTGAGCCACCCCCTCACCACGGCAACTCCGCCTTCATCCAACCGGCCACAGGCGGCACCCGTTTCACCCCCCTCCCTGCCCTCCCCCGCAAGGGGGGAGGGGCGCCCTCGTCAGAAGGGGCGCCTCCGGAGAAGGCCCCATCGGAGGACGCGCCAAGAAGGGGCACAGCCCAACCGCCACGCAACCGGATCACCTC
>NZ_CALRWL010000096.1:0-6834 GCF_943371865.1 Azorhizobium sp. AG788
CCCCCCCCCCCCCATGGGGGGAGGGAGCGTGGATGCGCCCGGTCAATCTGGCGACCCAGCGACCTGACGCACGACCGATCACCCGATCACCTCTTTTTATGATCGATCGCTCAACAACATCACGCAAAAAACGCCTGCGCCTTCACCAAGGCATCCGCCAGAGCGTCCACTTCGGCCCGCGTGTTGTAGAGCGCGAACGAGGCCCGGCAGGTGGCCGGAACGCCGAACCGCTCCAGCAGCGGCATGGCGCAATGGGTGCCGGCGCGCACCGCGATGCCGGAGCGGTCGATCACGGTGGCGATGTCATGGGCATGGGCGTTCTGGATGGCAAACGAGACGATGGCCCCCTTCCCCACCGCCGAGCCATAGATGCGCAGGGAATTGATCTCCCGCAGCCGCTGCGTGGCATAGTCCACCAGATCCGCCTCATGGGCGCGGATCTTGGCCTTGCCGATGGAGCCGATATAATCGAGCGCCGCGCCGAGGCCGATGGCCTGGACAATGGCCGGGGTGCCGGCCTCAAAGCGATGGGGCGCATCGCCATAGGTGATGGTCTCGCGGGAGACCTCGCGGATCATCTCGCCGCCGCCATTGAACGGGGGCATCTGCGCCAGCAGCTCCGCCTTGCCATAGAGCGCGCCGATGCCGGTGGGGCCATAGAGCTTGTGGCCGGTGATGACATAGAAATCCGCATCCAGATCGCGCACGTCCACATCCAGATGCACGCTGGCCTGGGCGCCATCCACCAGCACCGGAATGCCGCGGGCATGGGCGATGCGGATCACCTCCTTCACCGGCACCACCGTGCCCAGCACGTTGGACATCTGGGTGATGGCGACGATCTTGGTGCGGTCCGTCAGCAGCTTCTCGAATTCCTCAAGGAGGAAGTTGCCGTCCTCGTCCACCGGCGCCCATTTGATCACCGCCCCCTGGCGCTCGCGCAGGAAATGCCAGGGCACGATATTGGCGTGATGCTCCATGATGGACAGCACGATCTCGTCGCCCGGCCCGATATTGGCGCGGCCCCAAGTCTGCGCTACCAGATTCACCGCCTCGGTGGCGCCGCGGGTGAAGATGATCTCGTCGGTGTGCCGGGCATTGAGGAAGTTCGCCACCCGCTGGCGGGCGCCCTCATAGCCTTCGGTGGCGGCATTGGCGAGATAATGCATGCCCCGATGCACATTGCTGTATTCGGAGGTATAGGCCTGGTTCATCCGGTCCAGCACCATTTGCGGCTTCTGCGCCGAGGCGGCATTGTCCAAATAGACCAGCGGCTTGCCATAGACGCTCATGTCCAGGATGGGGAAATCCGCGCGGATGCGGGCGACGTCGTAACTGCCATTGTGGACCGCCGGGTGCATCATCTCATCCTCGTCTCAGCCGCGTCTCAGTCTCTCGCCGCCAGCCACGCCTCGGTGGCCGTTTCCAGCGCCGCGCGCAGGCCTTCACGGGCAATGCCGTCCATGGCCTCGCCCACGAACGCCAGGATCAACAGCGCCTCCGCCTCCTTCGGTGGAATGCCGCGAGCCTGGAGGTAGAATTTCAATTGCTCATCGAGCGTGCCGGTGGTGGCGCCATGGCCGCACTGCACGTCGTCGGCGAAGATCTCCAGCTCCGGCTTGGCATCGGCCTCCGCATCGGGCGAGAGCAGCAAGGCCCGCGCCATCATGCGGGCATCGGTCTTCTGCGCCGCCTGCTGCACGCTGATCTTGCCCTGGAACACCGCGCGGGCGCTCTCATCCACCACCGCCTTGAACACTTCGCGGCTCTGGCCGCCGGGCGCGGCATGGACGATGGACAAAGTGGTGTCGCCATGCTGCTTGCCGGCCAAGAGGCTGGCACCGCTGATGTTAGCCTGCGTCCCCTCGCCGGCGAGATTCACGAACATCTGGTTGCGCACCACCAGCCCGCCCAGGGTGAAGGCGAAGGCATTGAACATCGCGTTGGCGCCCACATGGGCCAGCAGCGTGCCCAGATGCAGCGCGCCGCCGCCCTCCTGGATGATCTTGGCATGGTCCAGTTGCCCGCCGTCGCCCAGCACCAGCTGCAACGCGGTATTGACCTGATAGTCGCAGCCGCCGGGCCCTTCATGGGTCTCGATGAGGCTGGCCGTCGCCCCGGCGCCGATCACCACCAGCGAGCGGGTGACCATGGCGGTCGCCGTGGCGCCGGTGGCGATGAAGGCCAGATGCAGCGGCCGTTCGATGCGCGCGCCGGGCGCCACCGTCACCACCACGCCGTCACCGGCCAAAGCGGTATTGAGCGCCAAGGCCGGCTCGCTCTCCGGCACCAGATCGCCCAGGCCATGGTTCAGCACCGCATTGTCCGCCGCCAGGGCATCGGCCATGGCGCGGATGGCGAGACCCGGCTCCAGATCGGCCAGATCGGACAGCTCCGGCACGAAGGTGCCGTTCACCACCACCAGCCGCCGGACATCCAGGCCTGCCAGCAGCGCACCGGCGGTGCCGGCCTGATCCAGGGCCAGCGCATCGGGGGCGCCGGCCAAGGGCTTGGCATCGCGCATCAGCCGGCGCAGATCGGTATATTTCCACGCTTCCATGCGCCGGTGCGGCAGGCCGCTGGCGGAGAAGGCGGCGAAGGCGGCCGCGCGGGCCGCAGCCACCGTGGGGCCACCGGGCAGATGCGGCCGGGCGGCGGCGAAGGTCTCCGCAAGGCCGGTCTCGGCCTCGGTCTTGATGCTGACGGGGGCGTTCATCACGCCGCCTCGCTCTGATACTGCGCATAGCCGGTGGCTTCCAACTGCAAGGCCAGGTCCTTGCCACCGGTTTCCACGATGCGGCCTGCCGCCAGCACATGCACCACGTCGGGCACGATGTAATCCAACAGGCGCTGATAATGGGTGATGACGATCATCCCCCGCTCCGGCGCGCGCAATTGATTGACGCCATTGGCCACCACTTTGAGCGCATCGATGTCGAGGCCGGAATCGGTCTCGTCCAGCACGCACAAGAGCGGCTCCAGCAGGGCCATCTGCAGGGTCTCGTTGCGCTTCTTCTCGCCGCCGGAGAAGCCCACATTGAGCGGACGGCGCAACATGTCCGCATCGATGGACAGTTTCTTGGCCAATTCGCGCACCCGCTTCAGCAGGTCCGGCGAGGACAATTCCTCTTCGCCGCGGGTGCGGCGCTGGGCATTGAGAGCGGCGCGCAGGAAGGTGAGCGTCGCCACGCCGGGAATTTCCAGCGGATACTGGAACGCCAGGAACAGGCCCTTGGCGGCGCGCTCGTCGGCGGCCATGGCGAACAGGTCTTCGCCATTGAACGCCACTTCGCCGCCGGTGATCTCATAGCCCGGCTTGCCCGCCAGCACATAAGAGAGCGTGGACTTGCCCGCGCCGTTCGGCCCCATGATGGCGTGGATCTCGCCCTTGTTCACGGTGAGGTTGAGGCCATTGAGGATCTGCCGGCCGGCGACCTCGGCTTGAAGGTTTCGGATTTCCAGGAGGGCCGTCATCGCGAATTCCTTCCATTGCACAGGGGAGAGCGGAGGGCGCCGGCGTCAGCCGACGCTGCCTTCCAGCGAGATCGAAATCAGTTTCTGCGCCTCGACGGCAAATTCCATCGGCAGCTGCTGGAGGACTTCCTTGACGAAGCCGTTCACCACCAGGCCCACCGCCTCTTCCTGCGAGAGCCCGCGCTGGACGCAGTAGAACAGCACGTCCTCGGAGATCTTGGAGGTGGTGGCCTCATGCTCGAACACCGCCGACGGCGTCTTCGCCTCGATATAAGGCACGGTGTGCGCGCCGCACTGGTCGCCGATGAGCAGGGAGTCACAAGCGGTGAAATTGCGCGCGCCGTCCGCCTTCTTATGGGCGGAGACGAGACCGCGATAGGTGTTCTGCGACACGCCGGCGGCGATGCCCTTGGAGATGATGCGGCTGGACGTGTTCTTGCCCAGATGGATCATCTTGGTGCCGCTATCCACCTGCTGGTGGCCATTGGAAATGGCGATGGAATAGAATTCGCCGCTGGAATTGTCCCCGCGCAGAATGCAGCTGGGATACTTCCAGGTGATGGCCGATCCGGTCTCCACCTGGGTCCAGGAAATCTTGGAATTCCGGCCGCGACAGTCACCGCGCTTGGTGACGAAATTGAAGATGCCGCCCACCCCGTCCGCATTGCCGGGGTACCAGTTCTGCACCGTGGAATATTTGATCTCGGCGTCGTCCATCACCACCAGTTCCACCACGGCGGCGTGCAGCTGGTTCTCGTCGCGCTGGGGGGCGGTGCAGCCTTCCAGATAGCTCACATAGGCGCCCTTGTCGGCAATGATGAGCGTGCGCTCAAACTGCCCGGTGTTGCGCTCATTGATGCGGAAATAGGTGCTCAGCTCCATGGGGCAGCGCACGCCCTCGGGCACATAGACGAAGGAACCATCAGAAAAGACAGCGGAATTCAACGTGGCGAAGTAATTGTCGGAGGTGGGCACCACGCTGCCGAGATATTTCTTCACCAGTTCCGGATGCTCGCGGATGGCTTCCGAGATGGGCATGAAGATCACGCCCGCATCCTTCAATTCCTTCTGGAAGGTGGTGGCCACCGACACGCTGTCGAACACCGCGTCCACGGCGATCTTGCGCTCGCCCTCGGGGCGCACCACGCCCGCCAGCAACTCCTGCTCGCGCAGGGGAATGCCCAGCTTCTCATAGGTTTTCAGGATTTCCGGATCCACCTCGTCGAGAGAGGAGAGTTCCGGCTTCTTCTTGGGCGCGGAGTAGTAATACAGATCCTGATAGTCGATCTGCGGATAATTCACCCGTGCCCATTCCGGCTCGCGCATGGTCAGCCAGCGGCGATAGGCCTCCAGGCGCCATTCCAGCATCCACTCCGGCTCGTTCTTCCTGGCCGAAATGTAGCGCACGATGTCCTCCGAGAGGCCCTTCGGCGGCTTCTCGGATTCGACCTCGGTGACGAAGCCATACTTATATTGCTCGACGTCGATGCGGCGAACCTGCTCGACGGTCTCCTGTACGGCTGCCATGCTCAAGTCCCCTTAACAGTTTCAAGCCCTTAAGGGGGCCATGCCCCTTGCCGGATGCCGCAAGGCGGCCCCATCCGCGGGGGCCGCACGGCGCCTCATGCGGGAATGCAGGTCTTCTCCACCGGGCACACCGCCGCGCATTGCGGAGTGTCGAAGCTGCCTTCGCATTCGGTGCATTTCTTCGGATCGATGATGTACATGTCGTTCTTCAGGCGAATGGCCGCATTGGGGCATTCGAATTCGCAGGCACCGCACACGGTGCATTGTGAGGCGACGATTTTGTAGGCCATCAACGGATCTCCCGAGCGCGCGAGACATGTCCGTTCGACATCTCGCCCGCTGTTCAACGCAAGCCCCGTGCCAGCCCACCTTGGAACGATTTTACAAGGACTTGCGCCGTGCGGTCGGCCCCACCCTGTCGCGCCCCCGACAGGCTGTCGCGACTGCGACAGGCCCGTGTCCGACAGCCCGCCCCGCCCCATCGCACCGGACGCAGCGCGCGCCCCAGCCGCCTCAGGCCGCCTGCCGCATCGCCGCCTGGGCATCGGCGCGGATGCGCCCGACCATGGAGCGGAAACCGTTGGAGCGCTGCGGGGTGAGATGCTCGCGCAGCCCCAATTGCTCAAACACCGCCACCGGGTCCGCCGCCAGGATGTCGGCGGCGCTCCGGCCGGACAGCATGGCGAGGAGGATCGCCACCAGCCCGCGCACGATCTGCGCATCGCTGTCGCCGCGGAAGTGCAGCACCGGGCCGGGGCCGACGTTCGTCACCAGCCACACCTGGCTGACGCAGCCGGGCACTTTGTACTGGCCGTCATGCTCCGCCTCCGACAGAGGCGCGAGTGCACGCCCCAGTTCGATCACATAGCGGTAGCGGTCATCCCAATCGTCCAGCAGCGCGAAATTCTCGGTGATGTCTTCGATGGAGGGCAGCTCCGGGGCGGTGGTCAGGTCCATATCCATGGCGGCCTCGCAGGGGGCGCCCCGCGCGCGGCGCCGGGGCAGGAACGTCCGAGACGCGCCACGCGCGCCCGATAGGTCAGCGCAAGCAATCCTCATACCGCCCCGCGGCGTGCCGGGTTCCCTCCCCCCTCTCTCCGCGCGGCTCCGCGCGCGGGCGCAATCCCGCCCGCGTACGCGCGGGCCCTGAGAAAGGCGCTGTGTTCTTTCGGACAGCTTCGTTCGAAGTCGTCGGATCAGGTGCAGGGATGTCGGGTTTGAAACACCTGTCCGCCCTTCGGCCAAATCAAGCGCAAAACATTGATTTTGAATGATTTCAATCAAGCGCCAAGCAAACCGAAAGCACTGGCATGGGAGTTGCAAAATCAGTTTGTGCAAAGCGATTTGGCTGCTGGCTCCGCGCTCTGGCTTGAAAGAGCAAGTTTGCATCCGCACCGCAACACGAAGCCGCCGACACCGGCGGCACTGCGCAGGGACCCCAGTTCCTGTGAACGGTTGGAAGGAGATCCAGATGTCGGCACTACGACAGATCGCATTCTACGGTAAGGGGGGCATCGGCAAATCGACCACCTCCCAGAACACCTTGGCGGCCTTGGCCGAGATGGGGCATCGCATCCTCATCGTCGGCTGTGATCCCAAGGCCGACTCCACCCGCCTCATCCTCCACGCCAAGGCCCAGGACACCATCCTCAGCCTGGCCGCTGCCGCCGGCAGCGTCGAGGATCTGGAGCTGGAAGAGGTGATGAAGGTCGGCTATCGCGACATCCGTTGCGTCGAGTCCGGCGGGCCTGAGCCCGGCGTCGGCTGCGCCGGTCGCGGCGTCATCACCTCCATCAACTTCCTGGAGGAGAACGGCGCCTACGAAGACATCGA
>NZ_CALRWL010000097.1:0-6681 GCF_943371865.1 Azorhizobium sp. AG788
GCTCCCCCGCTGAATAGAGCCGACAGCGAATCACACCAAAGCCGCAGCCTCAATCCCCTGCGACACAACCCGAGTCAGAAGTTTCTGGAGGCGGTATGAGGGTCCGGAAAGTTCCGGCCACAGGTCGGAACTTTCCGGAATTGGTATGAGAAGCATGGCACGACGAAGCGGCGCTCCTGGCCGGTCCTGCACATTGGCCTGGACGCGACCAGCGGCCGGATCGTCGCCGCCACGCTGACCGAGCGCGGCATTGATGACGCCGCGCAGGTCGGCCCCTTGCTCGACCAACTCACCGAATCGGTGGCCTCTTTGACGGGGGACGGCGCCTATGACCACACCGGGGTCTACGCCGCCGTGCACGAGCGGCATCCCGACGCCGCAGTGGTGGCGCCGCCCCGCCGCGACGCCGTGCTCAGCGACACCGCCGAGACCGCGCCCACGCCGCGCGACCGCCAAATCCAGGCGATCGCCGCGACGGGGCGGATGGCCTGGCAGCGCACCAGCGGGTACAACGCGAGGGCTCGCGTGGAGAGCCAAATGGCGCGCTGGAAACAGGTCCTCGGACCGGCGCTGCGCTTCCACACCGCCGCGGCGCAGGCCACCGAGGTCAGGATCGCCGTCAACGTGCTCAATCGCATGCTTGACCTGGGAAGCCCGAACTCCGTCCGCAGCGCCTGATCAACGGCACGGGAGAGGGCTCCTCTGGCCTGCATCACCTCCGTGCAACACGCCGCCTCCCTATCGACGCGCTCTCCGTCGCGCTATACCAGCCCCTGCGGAATGGATATCCGGCCGGGATGGCAAGCGGCGCCTCCATGCGGGAGCCCTGCACATCTTTCGAGCATTTCGCTCTTGTGATTTCAGGTTTCACGTCACCAGCCTTCATTGGAACAGGACGGATTATGAGCGAGATCGGTTACCAGGGCAGGCTGGAGTTCATCACCACGGGCAAGATCTACGGCTGGCTGGTCAACAAGACCCAGCCGGAGCTGGAATGCCTGGTCGATCTCTACGTCAACGGCTGGTTCATGGGGACCTATCCGTGCAATGAGTATCACGAGGCGCTCGCCTCACTGCCGGGGCACAAGGGATTCGGCGTCTTCAACATCCCGCTGCCGCCCGACTTGCTGGGGGTGGAGGACTGCGTCGTCGACATCCGCATCCACGGCACCGCCGCCTCCATTCCCAACGCCCCCATCGTCACCAGCCTGCATCGGGCGATCATCGACACCGCTCTGTCCGGGATGACGCCTGAACGCAAGACCCTGTGCCGGACGGCGCTCGCCGAGACCCTGAACCTGACCAAGCGTGCCCGCAACCGGGTGGAGGATCCGCGCCTGACCCGCCCCGCCCCCGGATACGAGGAGGCGGAGTTGACCATCGGCGCCTTCCTGGCGCACCAACTCCACCGGCTGGGCGCGGCACGGGACTTCCATCTTCGCAGCGCCGCCGACCTGCTGCGCTTCCTGGTGCGGCATGCCGACCGCTTCAATCTGGCCGACCATGCCTGGTGTCCGCTCCCGGCCGACGTCACCGCTTTCCTGGCGTCGGGGGAGGAGGATGCCGGCGGCATGTTCCGGTCGCGCCTGCTCGCCGAATACAAGGAACAGGTGCTGGGCACGGCCAGCCAGCCGACCGGCACCGCGGAACTGAGCAACCTGGTCCATTGGATGTTCGGCAAGGCGCGCCTGCCCAAGACGGCGCTCGCCGCCGAACATGCCGATTACCTGAACGGGCCGGCCGCCCTGACGGTCGAAGGCGGCGGCACGGCCGGGCATGGGCTGCTGTCCCGCTTCTATGTCGAGATGCATGCGATGGACGACGCGCTGGGCAGCAAGCTGGCGGTGCGCGACGACAAGGCGCTGTTCGTCATCCTGCTCAGCATCAGCCTGTGGCTGGTCCGCTGGAACCTGGACGACCTGTTCCTGCCGCCGGCGGTGCGCGCACTGTTCGACCGCCGGATCCAGCATGCGGGACGGGAGTGGAGCGGTCTCGGCTATTTCTTCTCCTTCCTGGACATGCCGGGCGCGGAAGGCCTGACCCTGGACGCCCTGCGCCGCCGGCAGGAGGCCGCGGCCGTGACCCATGACACCCGCCGACCGGCCCAAGGCGGCGGGAACGGTAATGTCCAGGGCGGCGCCCCGACGGGCGGGGTGAACCTGTTCGGCTATTTCGACGGCAGCACCGGCATCAGCCGCAACGCCTTGTTCTCGCGCGAGATCCTGGCGGGGGCCGGCGTGCCGGTGACCATGCCGCCAGTGGTCCTGCCGCAGCATCACGCCACCGAAGCGCTGTACCCGGTCAACCTGATCCATTTCGGCATCATCGGCGCCCCCGGCGACATGGTGAACCACGGGATGGAGCGTTTCGCCGGTGCCTACAACATCGGCTTCTTCCTATGGGAAACCAGCCTGCCGCCGCGCTCCAGCCTGCTGACGCTGGAACTGATGGACGAGATCTGGACCCTGTCGGATTTCTGCGCCCAGGGGCTGGCCCGCCATTTCCACGGTCCCATCCATGTGGTGCCGAACTGCGTGGACGAACGGGCCACCGCCCCGGCTCCGGAGGGAGCGGACGGCGCCGGCCGGCGGGGCGATCGGCCCTTCACCTTCTATTTCTGCTTCGACGCCCGCAGCTGGTATACCCGCAAGAACCCGCTGGCGGCGGCGCGGGCCTTCCGGCTGGCCTTCCCGCCGGACGATCCGTCTTGCGGCGATGTCCGGCTGCTCCTGCGCATCCGCTACCGCGCCAGTTCGCGCAGTGTCGCCGACACCGCCCACAGGCTCCAGCTCGACCGCCTGGCCCGGCTCGACCCGCGCATCGTCATCCGCGACCAGGATCTTCCCTATGCCGATTCCCTGGCGGAGATGCGCAACTGCGACTGCTATGTCTCGCTGCACCGGGCGGAAGGCTTCGGCTACACGATGGCGGAGGCGATGATGATGGGAAAGCCGGTCATCGCCTCGCGCTATTCTGCCAACCTCGACTACATGACCGACCGGACCGGTTTTCTGGTCGACGGGCGGGAGCGCTTCATCGAACCCGACGAGTATATCGACGTGACCCCCGGCGCCGCCTGGTTCGAGCCGGACGTCGCCGCGGCGGCGGCGGCAATGCGCCGCGTCCGCTTCGACGACCCCGAGGCCCGGCGCCGCGCCGAGGCGGGACGGGAGTTGGTCCGCCGCACGCTGAACCGCAAGTCGGTGCAGGACCTTTACGTCACCCGCCTGAACGCCGCCCTGGAGGCCGCCCGGGGCCGGCGCTCCGAAGTGCGGTAAGGGAGCGCGCCAAAGGCGTCCGGCCTATAGGCGTGCAATCGCTTCCTCGACCAAGCGGGCCAAGGAGGTGAGGTCGATGTCGATGGGAATATCCAGCCGATCGACCAAGCGGTCGGGAAACCCGGCGGGGTCGCCGGTGAACGCCCCGGTCAGGTGGCTGAAATGCCCGATCAGCGTGGCCTGGGTGCCCATCTGATCGTTCCACGGAGAGTCCGGATGGAAGAAGTCCGCATTGTTCAGGTGGATCCAGGTGGCGCGAGGAGACAGGTACAGGTGGTTGGATGTCCCGGCGCCGATGGGGGCGACGACGATCTCGGCCTGAGCGATAAGCTCGATGGTTTCCAGGACGCTCAGCGTTTCAGGTAGGACCACCTCGAAGCCGTAGCCGGCCAGCAGATCACCCACCGCGGCGTCATTGGCGATGCGATGTTTCGGATAGGAGTTGCGGCGTGACAGAAACACACGCCGGGGCAACGGTCCACGGCCGGGGCGGACCTGCGGCAGCATCGCCTCACGCAACCACCGGTATGCGATGGGGTAGGACACCTGTGACGGCACCACAGCCCGGTGGAAGCGGTAGAGCGCTTGGACGCCCTCCGGACCGAGGGTGCGGCGCATGTCGATGATGCGCTCGCGGGCCACGCCGATCAGGTCGAACATTTCGTACTGATAGTCGCGCACGTCGAAGAGGACGATCGGCAGGTCCCGGGCTTCCGGAACCTGGGCGCAGGCGATCAGCATGGGGAGCACCTCGACCATGAAGTGCCAGTAGTTGGGGGTCGACCGCACGAAGATGGTGGGTTCCGGAAAGTCGACCACCGAGTAGAGTGGCCGCGGAAGGCGGATCGCTCCATTGACCAGGCCCGGCGTCACTCCGACCAGCGGTACAATTGAACCACCCACCACGCTGGTCTTGCTCTCGCGCAGCATGTGCCGACGATCGGCCAGGACGAAGCTCTCGTAGTTGTCCTTGACGTAGAAGCCCTGGATTACCTCGATCCCGGCGTCGAGTGTCACACCGATCGGAGAAGCACCGAGTGCCGGCAGGGTGTCCAGATACCGGTGCAGATAGGCGGGATAATCGTCGAACACCGTCTGCGGCACAGGCTGGGCATCCGCATGCCAGAGCCGGACGGACAGGCCGGCGGCGGCGCACCATTCCGGAAAGTCGTGAAGATCCACCACGAAAACGTCGATTTCGCTGGCCGGCACGGCAGGAAAATCGAAACGGTTCTTTACCCTCAGGCAGGCTTCGGCCACATCATGCTGGCCGGTAAACAGGGCAAACTGGATCTGCCTCTCATACAGGTCGTAGAGGAACTGGGTGAGGCCGGGAGCGTCGGCCAACCGGAGAAAGCTGCGGCGAACCCAAGCCCCGACGGCTTCCAGGTCGTTCTGGTTGAAGGCTGTCAAGGCGAAGTCAAGGGCCATGCCGCAGAACATCTCACGCAGGGGCATGGAGCCGGGGTTGGCTACGACGCCGCGCTCGTACCATTCAATGGCGGTTTTTCGTTCGTTCAGGCTGCGGTAGAGGTTTCCTATGTTGATATAGGGTGCATCGAACCTGGGGTTAATGGCAATTGCCCGCTGCATCAGCGCGGCCCCCTTGCCCGGATCCCCGGACCGCCAGCACACCAAGCCCAGGCAATGCAGAGCATTGAACTCGTCAGGCGATTGGCACAGCACGGCGCGGTAAATCGGCTCGGCATCGCCCAACCGCCCGGCTTGATGATGCGCAACAGCGCGGGTCATGAGATCAGTCGTGTTCACTATGGTACCCGGTCGAGTAAAGGGCAGTTCGAATTCCGGGGATCGTGCCCCTGAGCGTGGTGTAGGACCTGGGTCGCTCATCAGGTTCTCCGGCCAGTCTGGCCGGGATTGTCAGGCGGCCACGGCGGGCAGGCTGACCAGGGGATCATCGCCGAGCGGGGCGATGGTTTCCAGCGTCATATAGCGCGCCCTCTGGACAGCCCATTCATCATTCTGTTCCAAGAGGATGGCACCGATGAGCCGTGTAATCGCTTCCTCGTTCGGAAATATGCCCACCACCTCGGTGCGCCGCTTGATCTCGCCGTTGAGACGTTCAATGGGGTTTGTCGAGTGAAGCTTGGCCCGATGCTCCTTGGGAAAGGTCATGTAGGCCAGAACGTCTTCTTCCGCCTCGTCCATCAGGGTGGCAAGCTTCGGCAGTTTTGGACGGACCTGATCGGCCACTTGCCGCCACTGTGTTCGGGCGGAGGCCGCATCGTCCTGCGCGAAGGCGGTGGCGATGAAGGCCGCCACGACGCGGCGCCCGCTCTTGCCAGCATGGGCAAGGGCGGTCCTGGAAAAATGCACGCGGCACCTTTGCCACGTCGCCTGGAAGACGCGGGTGACGGCGGCCTTGATGCCGCCATGGGCATCGGAGATCACCAGCTTGACGCCATTCAGCCCCCGGCGTTTCAGCTTGCGCAGGAACTCGATCCAGAAGGTCTCGGCCTCCGACGGGCCGATGTCCATGCCCAGCACCTCGCGGCGGCCGTCGGTGTTGACCGCCACGGCGATAGTGACGGCGACCGAGACGATGCGCCCGTTCTGGCGAACCTTCACATACGTGGCATCCAGCCACAGGTAGGGCCAGTCGCCCTCGATGGGGCGGCCGAGGAAGGTCTTCACCCGGTCATCGATCTCGGCGCACAACCGGCTGACCTGGCTCTTGGAGATGCCGGACATTCCCATCGCCTGGACCAGATCGTCCACCGAGCGGGTCGAGATGCCTTGGATGTAGGCCTCCTGGATCACAGCCGTCAGCGCCTTCTCGGCCATCCGCCGCGGCTCCAGAAAGCCTGGAAAGTAAGAGCCCTTGCGCAGTTTGGGAATGCGCAGCTCGACGGTGCCGGCCCGGGTTTCCCAGTCGCGATCCCGATAGCCATTGCGCTGGACCAGCCGCTCAGCCGACCGTTCGCCATGTCCGGCGCCGGTCAGGCCCTGCACCTCCAACTCCATCAGCCGCTCGGCGGCAAAGCCGATCATCTCGCGCAGAACATCGGCATCCGCGCCCTTCTCAAGCATCGTGCGAAGCGCCATCATCTCGTCGGTCATCGTGGTCACCATCGGTCGAGGTTGTGTTGTGGTGACCAGACTCTACCGAAGAACCACGATGACCGCCCGCTATGGATAACCGGCCCGCCTACGCCAGCCATTGGAGGGCGCTGCGGCGGGCCGGTTCCCCACAGCTCCTACACCACCTCGTGGGGCACGACCATTCCGGGCACTAGTACTACAGTTGCATTTGATTGCGTTTTTGGTAATGAGCTTGCGCGGCGGTGTTCTGGTGGCGCCGCCGCCAGAGTGACCACCCGAGAATGAAGGCGAGATCGAGAGCCGGCTTGAGAAGAATCCGAGCGAGCAGATAGCGGATTTC
>NZ_CALRWL010000098.1:0-6204 GCF_943371865.1 Azorhizobium sp. AG788
TCCCCGCGCCGGTCAGGCCGCCACATAGACGTTGGACGAGCCGAGCGCGGACAGCGCATCGGCGATGGAGGACGCCAGCACGTCGAAGGCTTCCGGCTGCGGCTGGGAATAGATCTGCAGATCGGTGAGGTCCGGGGTTTCCTCGAACCTGAGCTTCAGGCGGATGCCGCCGTCGCGCAGGAAGGTGTTGGGGTTGAGCTTGCGGTCCCAGACGATCTGGTAGTCGATGAGGGCGCCGAGGCTCTTCCTCTCCTCACACGCCTCTTCCAGCGTCTTCACCAGCAGCGTCACCAGATGCCCGCCCAGATCCTCGGACAGATAGCCCCGCAGCGCGGTGGAGAACGCCTTCTCGATGCTGCGCCGGGTGCGGATGCGCTTGATGGAGCGATAGGCCCGGATGGTGGGGTCGGTGGCGGTTGAGAACGGCGCCCACAGGGTCTTGTTCTCGATCACCGTGCCGACGCCGGCCTGCACCAGATAATTGGCATCCGACGAAGTGTCGCCGTCGCGATAGGTCACCCGCTGCGAGGCGCCGAGGATGCCGATGAGCGGGCGGTTCCAGGCCGCCTTGAACGGATTGCCCACCTGCTTGTCGCGGCGAATGATGGCGGCGGCCACATGGGGCGAGAGCGGCCGCACCACCTGCGCCCCGCTCAGATAAACTTTCGCCCCCGGATACATGGCGATGATGTTGAGCGAGGTCTTGAAGTCCTCGGCATAAAGCGCCGCCGCCTCACGGCTGGTGCCGGGCGTGTCCACCACCGCCATGCAGTCGATGATGCGGGAGCACACGCCATCCATGGCGGTGGTGATGGGATTTGCGGCATTGCCCGGCCGGCTGCCGGTATAGCCCGGCGCGATCAGCAGGCCCGGCTCCAGGCCGATATGGTCCTTGGCCTCCAGCTGCGCCCAGATCCCTGTCTTGGCCCCGGCCGAGCCGACGATATGGCCCATGGTGGCCTCCGCATCGGCGCCCTCGGCGACGCGCACGAAGGAGATGTCGGTGACGATGCCTTCGGAGAGGATCTGGTCCACCGTGTCCCGCGCCAGGCCGGCACCCAGGGCCGCCACCTGGTCCACGTCGTCGATGGACAGCGCCACCGGCTCGTCCAGCGGAAACAGGGAATTGTCCGCCAGTGGAGCCGGCAAGGTCAGGCCGATGACGGTGCTGTCGCGGGTATCGACGGAGGCGACGGTGTCGGACAGATCGGAGAAGACCCGGACGCCGACAAACGGGGTGGTGGCGGACATGAAAGACCTCTTGAAGCGCGGTTGACGGGCGTCTTCAGAGGTCAGACTGTGCAGGGGAAGATGTGGAAGGGCACGGGTGACAGGTGTCGCCGGGTTGGAGGGATCTCCACCGGCTGGAGTTCTACGACCAGATCGCCGCACGTATGATCATAATGCCGAGATGGAGGCCAAAGACCATATCCCGTGCAAGTGGTAAACGTTGCCTTGGCGCCAGGTGCAGGCGTCCACCATCTCGATGCCGAGGGGCTGGTATTGGCCATGTTCGGACGGGCGGCTGTTGGCGACAGAGCGTCCTAGCTGTTCTTTGTTCATTCGTTGGCCCGAGCTTTCAGGGCAAAGTGTCGGCTACTGCCGGTCAGGCCGTGTAGCGCGGATGCGAACTGAGCTATATCAGAATGGTGAAGAGCTAGGCTAGCTGCTAGGTACCTCACGAAAAACGACAGAAATATCTAACGTCAATATTGCAGACAGTAAAGATCGGACTTAACGTGAGCTACGAGCTGAACAGTTTAAAAGCTGAAGCGATATCCGCCTTTACAGGACTATTCACGATTAATTCGGATACAATTCGTCAATTTGAAAATGGAGAATATTTCGTCATTTATGCTCGAGGATCAAAACGCGTCCAGAGTATTCTCGGAGCCGAGCGAGAAATTCTCGTTCTTGGCAATGTTTATGCCGATCAACAGGCGCGTTCCGTTCGATTCGCCCGACGCCTCATCAATGAGTCCGATGGCCGGCTCGAAACGACGCTATGCGTGATCGTCCACCAGGATCCACGGGGGAACACTAAGCTGAAGCGTTGGGGCCGTGAGAATGGCCTCGCCGTCATCCCCGTGCACACTTCTACGGGCGTGTTGCCCCGCAACCAGGAACTGGAGCGGCTACTCTCATACGAGTTCTTCACGCAAGACCCGTTCGACGTGACCGGGCCGGTCGCCAACGATGCACAGTTCTTCGGCCGCCGGTCGGAAGCTCAGGAACTCGCCCGCAAGCTCCAATCCGGCCATATTCGTGCATGCTTTGGTATCCGAAAGATCGGGAAAACCTCAATTTTGCACAGAGTATTGGCGGAGCTGAAGGATAATTACGATGCCGTTACGCTATTCATCGACTGCCAACGGGACGACGTTTTTGGCTTGGATGCAGCGGGCCTACTTCACTCCATCACTCTCTCCCTTTTTGCCCTCAAAGCATCCGGCCGTGCCTACGCCGAAGTGGACGCGAGTCCTTCAGCTCCATCTCTTGCCGAGGCAGCGCGTCAATTCCAGGCGGCACTCAGTCAATTCGACCGCACTGTAGTCCTCGCCTTCGACGAGATTGATTATGTTACACCGAGTAACGGCAGTGCCGAGCAATGGCGGGCCGGGTTCGTCGAGTTCTGGCGCAACGTACGGGCGGCCTACCACGCAGCCGCTCGCGACGAGCGACGGGTATCATTGTTAGTCAGCGGCGTCTCCAGCCGCTGGTTCGCTGTGGAGTCGATCGATGGCATCGAAAATGCTGCGTTAGCGTTCATCCCCGAGGAGTATCTCAGTCCACTGCCACGAGGAGCAGCCAATGCGATGATCAAGAACATTGGCGCGATGGCGGGACTTCGTTTCGAGGAGCCTGCGCTGGAAGCGATATCGTCCTTCTGCTCAGACATGCCATTCTGGATCAGAAAGGCTTGCTCCTCAATACATGGAAAAATTGAGACGGCTATCAGGCCGGTCACGCTCCAAGAGCCGGTCGTCTCCGGGATGCTCGAGGCATATGGCCGGGACGAGGGGGCCGCCCTCGCCAAAGTGGCACTACAACATCTCTTCCGCGTTTATCCCGAGCTTCGCGCGCCTTCACTCACACTGCTTGTCGAAGGCTCGGAACTCCCCAGTGGCGTAAAGCGCACGTTGCACCGCTACGGCGTCGCTGATACTGCGGGCAAGGTCTCCGGATCAATGATGCGTATGGCGCTGACCATGGTAGCAGAAGAGGTACCGTTAGTTGACGCTGGCTCTATCAAGCGGGTGGAGGCTCGTCCGCTTGTGAATGAGTGGGCGGAAGAGCTCGCAGGCATCTCCTATCGCCGCAACACGATGGAGCGCGCACTTCGTTCGCTCGTCATCAACTTTCTGCGAATGTCGGCACTGACAACCAAAGATAGTGTTTCGGCTAAGTCATCTCTTCTATCCGCCATTTCTCAAAAGCGTCGTGGAGAACTTGATCCCTTCAACCTAGAGACGATAGCTGAGAAGCTTTTTTGGTTGGAACTCGTAGCCGTCATCAATAAGTACTGGCAGTTGTTTGAGAGAATCTTTGGCGACAAAACCGTGTTCAACGAAAACGCCAGCATCATCAATGACCGACCGGATGCCCACGCTAAACATCTTGAGCCCAGCGACGTTGCGATGCACCGCCGGGCGTTGCAATGGCTTGATGAGCGGATTTCTAAAGTTTGAGAGAGTATAGGGATTTTTTCGACGAAACCAAGGTCGCTGCACGACAGACCATGTCAGAGGTCGACACAAGATTGTATATTATTGATATAGACACAATCGTATGGTCCAGACTGCCGATATCTGGTCCGCTTACATTGCTCGGCGGATGGAAGTAGATCTGCAGGAGTTGATCCGTTCATGGCCAATGCTGTTTTGTGACCCGACTAGCGGCTTTCAGGAAATGGAGCGGAACGTTGAAACGACCGGATAGGCGCGAAGCAGTCGTTCTCAATGCTGCGGCGGAACGACTGGAGTGGGTCACTGTGCGACGCTCGGTGCCGATGTTCGAGCCACTGCTCGCCAGTGCCAATCTCCACTCCCCCCTAAAGCCCCGCGCAGAACCGCCACAGATCATCAATCTCGGCCGGGCTCATGTCCAGCATGGCCCCCAGCGTGTCCACCAGCGGATTGGTGCGCTGGAAGCTGGTGGCGCCGGACAGCAGCATGCGGGCGGCGAACTGGTCTTCCGCTGAGAGTTGGCCGATGAGGGCCTCGAACGCCGCCGGCAGCGTCCCGGTGCCCACCGCCGCAAGCGCCTCGGCCTGGGAGACCAGGCCGCGCAGGGCCAGCCCCTGGAAGAACTGCCGGTCGGAGATCTCGGCCGGGGGCGGCAACGGCGGCGCCACATAGGGCGCGACCTCTCCCCCAGCGGCCAGCCATTCATCGCGCGCCCGGCGGATCGCCGTATCGGCCGGCAAGGCGAGATCGTCGAACCACCGGCTGCCGTCGGCATAGGTGATGGCAATGGCGGTGCTGGGGGCCGGCGCGGCCCGGATGATGTGCGTGATCATGGCGCTCACATGCGTGCGTTGAAGAGGCTGCCGGCATTCACCACCACCAGCGACATGCCGTTGGCCGTGGCATCCGCTTGCAGATTGACCTGGGCGTGCCGAACCCCCGCCGTGATGCTCCAGCTGTAGAGGTTGACGTAATCGGTCAGATTTGCGGACACCGAAGGCGGCACCCGCATCTCCACGGGATGGAACAGGGTCGCCTGATAGCCGTGATAAATGCCCGCGACCATGAGCGAGGATGCGGTGATCGGCGTATCCAATTTCCAATAATAACGCTGGCTCTTGCGCAGTTCGTCCAGCGGATCGGGCATCTGCCAGACGGGCAGCACGCCGGTGTTGCCTATGTCCACATAGAGGCCGGCATCAAACAGCTCGAAGACATGGGCCGTGCTGGCAAGTCCATTGGATTGGCCCGGCGCCGCGAGCAGATTGCCGGCCTGCCAGCCGGGGCCGCCGGTGACCGCGGCCGACGCCGCCAGGCAGATGCTGAACATCAGGCCGCGGGTGGGGCCGGTGGCCCAGGTGCCGGCCAGGTCGCCGGGAATGACGAAGCTCTGCAGGGTGTCCAGATTGGCTTGCCCCGGCGCGATCACGAACCCGGCCAGATAGGCGCGATCCGGCGTGCCGTTGCGGATGGAGAAGCTGTAGGTGCCCGCCGGTCCCCGAAACCCGAACCGGGCCAGCGCCTGCCGGGCGGCCCCGGTGCCCCATTGCAGGTCGGCCACCTGCTGGCCTTCCAGGGCCTGGGTCCAGACCAGAGCATCCGTGCCGCTCAGGGCCGCCTTGGCCGCGGTGATGGTGATGCGCAGCCGGTGGGACGCGCCGCCTGGCGTTGCGCCCTGCACCTGGGCGTGGGTGCAGGCAAAGCCGGAGCCGGAGGCCGCGCTCTCCCATTGATCGGCGGCATAGCCGAGGCCGCCGCTGACCGGGGTGGAGGCCCACTCCTGGCTCACCCGCATGGCGCCGTTGATGATGCGATTGCGCAGGACATCGCCGGCGGCGGCGGCGGCCAGGTTCTGGCGCCCCTGCGCCTTCTGGCCGTCGGTGAACGCTTGCCCGGCATCCACGCGCAGGCGCCCGGCCAGGGCAGCGGTCTGCGCGGCGCTCACGGATGCGGACAGCGCATCCACCGCCGCACGGATCTCGGCCGTGGCCAAGCCATCGCTCCAGGCGGAAGGCAGCACCTGGCCCGGCGCCGCCTCGCCAAAATAGGGCCGGTAGCCGAACATGGCCGAGGTGCCCTGGCCCGGCTTGGTGGGGCCTTTGACCACGCGGGGCGTCACCCGCACCGCGCCCGGCGGCGCGGTGGAAATCACCCACAGGCGGCGGGCATCCTCGAAACGTTGACCGGATGGCGCCTCCGGCGAGGCGCCGCCATTGGCGCCGGAGAAGGCGATGACGGTCGCCCCCGACGCATTGGTCCCGCCGATACTGTTGGAGGTGCCCATGACCGTGCCGGCGGCATCGAGCCAGACGAGATCCACATAGATCTGCAAGGCCCGATGGTTCCCGGTGGAGATGGAGAACTGGTAGAGCTCGCCCGGCTGGACCGGGAACGGATTGCCGGCGCCGTCCACAAAGTCGAACCAGCTATAGACAGTGGCCTCGTCCCACTGGATCAGGAACCAGCCATTCACCCCCGGCGGCACCCAGACGGAATGCTCGCCCAGCACCCCGGCGAT
>NZ_CALRWL010000099.1:0-5512 GCF_943371865.1 Azorhizobium sp. AG788
TCCCCGCGCCGGTCAGGCCGCCACATAGACGTTGGACGAGCCGAGCGCGGACAGCGCATCGGCGATGGAGGACGCCAGCACGTCGAAGGCTTCCGGCTGCGGCTGGGAATAGATCTGCAGATCGGTGAGGTCCGGGGTTTCCTCGAACCGCAGCTTCAGGCGGATGCCGCCGTCGCGCAGGAAGGTGTTGGGATTGAGCTTGCGGTCCCAGACGATCTGATAGTCGATGAGGGCGCCAAGGCTCTTCCTCTCCTCGCACGCCTCCTCCAGCGTCTTCACCAGCAGCGTCACCAGGTGGCCGCCCAGATCCTCGGACAGATAGCCCCGCAGCGCAGTGGAGAAGGCCTTCTCGATGCTGCGCCGGGTGCGGATGCGCTTGATGGAGCGATAGGCGCGGATGGTGGGATCGGTGGCGGTGGAGAACGGCGCCCACAGGGTCTTGTTCTCGATCACCGTGCCGACGCCGGCCTGCACCAGGTAATTGGCGTCGGAGGTGGTGTCGCCGTCGCGATAGGTCACCCGCTGCGAGGCGCCGAGGATGCCGATGAGCGGGCGGTTCCAGGCCGCCTTGAACGGATTGCCCACCTGCTTGTCGCGGCGAATGATCGCCGCGGCCACGTGGGGCGAGAGCGGCCGCACCACCTGCGCCCCGCTCAGATAAACCTTCGCACCCGGATACATGGCGATGATATTGAGCGAGGTCTTGAAGTCATCGGCATAGAGCGCCGCCGCCTCGCGGCTGGTGGCGGGCGTATCCACCACGGCCATGCAGTCGATGATGCGGGAGCACACGCCATCCATGGCGGTGGTGATGGGATTGGCGGCATTGCCCGGCCGGCTGCCGGTATAGCCCGGCGCGATCAGCAGGCCCGGCTCCAAACCGATATGGTCCTTGGCCTCCAGCTGCGCCCACACGCCGGTCTTGGCGCCGGCCGAGCCGACGATATGGCCCATGGTGGCCTCCGCATCGGCGCCCTCGGCCACCCGCACGAAGGAGATGTCGGTGACGATGCCTTCGGAGAGGATCTGGTCCACCGTGTCCCGCGCCAGGCCGGCGCCCAGCGCCGCCACCTGGTCCACATCGTCGATGGACAAAGCCACCGGCTCATCCAGCGGGAACAGGGTGTTGTCCGCCAGCGGTGCCGGCAAGGTCAGGCCGATGACGGTGCTGTCGCGGGTATCGACGGAGGCAACGGTGTCGGACAGATCGGAAAAGACCCGGACGCCGACAAACGGGGTGGTGGCGGACATGAAAGACCTCTTGAAGCGCGGTTGACGGGCGTCTTCAGAGGTCAGAATGTGCGGGGGATGACGCGGGACGGCACGGGTGACAGGTGTCGCCGGCCGGATAGAATGAGCTGAACAGAGGATAGCCGGGGCTGGCGACTTATCTCCGGCAGAGGTGGCCCCTCAACTTGGACCCGCTTTCGGACCTTGAGCCGTTACAGGAAGGCGGACATTGCCAGGCTCACCGCCCTGCATCCGGTTCCGACCCCATTGTTGCCGTCGGCAGCCTCTCGGCCGCTGCCCGAAACCGGTCAGCCACATATGAAGTGTTGGTGCGTTGGGAGCAGGCTCACCGGAAAATACACAACGACAACTGTGAACAATCGTGTTCGCCAGGTAAATCGGTGGCTCATCGATCGGGGCTTCGCTGCAGCCGGCGAGCTAAATAACTGGACGCTGACCGTGGTGGGCAAGATCGATCCGGGCTTGGACTATCCTTAATCAGACCAACAACAGCCGAAGCACCATATCGATTGTGTGAAGAGCGTCGGACACGGTCTGCGGGTCGATCTGCTGCCGCGAGTGTGCGGTACCGTCGAGTTTGGTCCGCTGTGCTTCCATCAAGTCGACCGCCTTCTCGATGACCTCTACGTCCGTGTCAGACCATCCGCGCCCGCGCTTCTTCACTGCTAGTTTGTACCGGTCCCGACGGGTCGGCCCTCTCCCGTCCTTCCGGGTCTGGTAGCCATCCTGGGCGATGAGTTCTTCGTCAGGTGCCACAGCGTGCAATACTTGGTTCACGAGTTCTCGTCCGGAGTGCGCCGCCTGCCGCTGCGTGTCTGGAAGCGTCGAGTTTGCTGCGCGCCATGCGCCTCGCCGCATATCCACGAACGAAGGCGAGAGCTTAAAAAGCGCAGCATCGAGTTCATCGATCGCACCTCGCTCCAATGCGCTTCGCCCCGCTTCAGTAATGACCATCCACTCCTCTGGATTACTTAGATCACCGTACGTCGGAACGATGAGGCCGGCGTCCTCCAACTCTCGCGCGCACTGCCTCGCCTGAGCGCGCTCTTCCATTTCGAAGGTGATGTCGTGTCCGAGTTCGCGCTCCAAGTCGCCGACCCGATACGGTGCACCCAAGATGTTTCCGATGTGCAAAGACCTGTCCGCTCGGGCGTAGATCCGCAGGAGCTGCAACATGATGTCGTAGTCGGTGAAACGAGGCATAGTCAGAGCGCCGCAGCAATAAGCTTCATCTCGTCCAAGATGAGTTCAATCCTCGGCTTTGCGTTCGGCGTCGACCTAGACTTTAGGTATGAGCCTACATGGGTGATCTTACGCACGCCGCGCTGCAGCCCGGTATTGATCAGCGCACCGCTCGCCATAGCCTTGTTCATCGCGTCGTAACTGCGATCTGAGTCGTGGGCGATGTGGTTCCGAAGGGACAGCCATAAGTTGATGTACTGCTTCCTAGCCCCGGAAAGCCCGTTGATACCTGCTCTGTGCGCTTCAAGCAGGTACTTGGCAGCACCTTTTCTAAGCGCGTCGTAACTTGGGAAAGTAACGTTGTTTCCATCGCTATCGAGCAACTCGGTGATCATGTCCACCGTCATGTGCTTCGTAAGCGTCACGGTCGTAAAGTGTTGCGCGATCAGCTGTTGTTTCGCCGTGCGATCGGCTTCGAAAGCGTTCCGCAAGTGAATCTGGAACTGCGAGGTGTCGCGGTTGATGTAGGCGATAAAGAGGTCATTAATGAAGCTCTCCCACAATGTCGCCGCGGTAAGGATCGTGTTCCTGACCAGCAAGGTTTGGTCTTTTTTGGTCGTCAGTGCCGCTTTTACTGTGGTGTAGAAAGCCTGGGCTTCCGCCAAACTTGTGTCGAAATCCGACCGGACATCGTCCGGATTCATTTTACGCATGTTTCCCCCCGCTCCACCCTCAGCAGCGGAGATCACCATACTGCCCGAGACTCGCGGTGGAAAGGCGAGCAGCGACTGCTAAGCGGCTTACTTTGACCAGAAGCAGACCGTCGGCAATCCACCCCATAGCGACGTGTCGGTCTGCCATGGGCATCTGTCGATATTTAGTGCCGGTGGTCACGCCGCTACCGACCAGTGTCCATCCCGATGCCCCTAAAGCCCCGCACAAAACCGCCACAGATCATCGATCTCGGCCGAGCTCATGTCCAGCATGGCGCCCAATGTGTCCACCAGCGGATTGGTGCGCTGGAAGCTGGTGGCGCCGGACAGCAGCATGCGGGCGGCGAACTGGTCGTCCGCTGACAGTTGCCCGATCAGCGCCTCGAATGCCGCCGGCAGCGTGCCGTTGCCCACCGCCGCAAGCGCCTCGGCCTGGGAGACCAGGCCGCGCAAAGCCAGCCCCTGGAAGAACTGCCGGTCGGAGATCTCGGCCGGCGGCGGCAGCGGCGGCGCCACATAGGGCGCGACCTCTCCCCCAGCGGCCAGCCATTCATCGCGCGCGCGGCGGATCGCCGTATCGGCCGGCAGGGCGAGATCATCGAACCACCGGGTGCCGTCGGCATAGGTGATGGCGATCGCGGTGCTGGGGGCCGGCGCCACCTGGATGATGTGCGTGATCATGGCGCTCACATGCGTGCGTTGAAGAGGCTGCCGGCGTTCACCACCACCAGCGACATGCCGTTGGCCGTGGCATCCGCTTGCAGATTGACCTGGGCATGCCGAACCCCGGCCGTGATGCTCCAGCTGTAGAGATTGAGGTAATCGGTCAGATTGGCCGACACCGACGGCGGCACCCGCATCTCCACGGGGTGGAATAGGGTCGCCTGATAGCCGTGATAAATGCCCGCGACCATGAGCGAGGATGCGGTGATCGGCGTATCCAATTTCCAATAATAGCGCTGGCTCTTGCGCAGTTCGTCCAGCGGATCGGGCATCTGCCAGACGGGCAGCACGCCGGTGTTCCCTATGTCCACATAGAGGCCGGCATCAAACAGCTCGAAGACATTGGCCGTGCTGGCAAGTCCGTTGGACTGGCCCGGCACCGCGAGCAGATTGCCGCTTTGCCAGCCGGGGCCGCCGGTGACCGCGGCCGACGCCGCCAGGCAGATGCTGAACATCAGGCCGCGGGTGGGGCCGGTGGCCCAGGTGCCGGCCAGATCGCCGGGAATGACGAAGCTCTGCAGGGTGTCCAGATTGGCTTGCCCCGCCGGGATCACGAACCCGGCCAGATAGGCGCGATCCGGCGTGCCGTTGCGGATCGCGAAACTGTAGGTGCCCGCCGGTCCCCGAAACCCGAACCGGGCCAGCGCCTGCCGGGCGGAGCCGGTGCCCCATTGCAGGTCGGCCACCTGCTGACCTTCCAGGGCCTGGGTCCAGGCCAGAGCGTCCGTGTCGCTGAGGGCCGCCTTGGCTGCGGTGATGGTGATGCGCAGCCGGTGGGACGCGCCGCCCGGCGTTGCGCCCTGCACCTGGGCGTGGGTGCAGGCAAAGCCGGAACCGGAGGCCGCGCTCTCCCATTGATCGGCGGCATAGCCGAGGCCGCCGCTGACCGGGGTGGAGCCCCATTCCTGGCTCACCCGCATGGCGCCATTGATGATGCGATTGCGCAGGGCATCGCTGGCGGCGGCGGCGGCCAGGTTCTGCCGCCCCTGCGCCTTCTGGCCATCGGTGAACGCCTGCCCCGCATCCACGCGCAGGCGCGTGGCCAGGGCGGCGGCCTGTGCGGCGCTCAAGGATGCGGACAGCGCATCCACCGCCGCGCGGATCTCCGAGGTGGCCGTGCCATCGCTCCAGGCGGAGGGCAGCATCTGGCCCGGCGCCGCCTCGCCAAAATACGGCCGATAGCCGAACATGGCCGAGGTGCCCTGGCCCGGCTTGGTGGGGCCTTTGACCACGCGGGGCGTCACGCGCACCGCGCCCGGCGGCGCGGTGGAGATCACCCACAGGCGGCGGGCGTCCTCGAAGCGCTGACCGGATGGCGCTTCCGGCGAGGCGCCGCCATTGGCGCCGGAGAAGGCGATGACGGTGGCCCCTGCCGCATTGGTCCCGCCGATGCTGTTGGAGGTGCCCATGACCGTGCCGGCGGCATCGAGCCAGACGAGATCCACATAGATCTGCAAAGCCCGATGGTTCCCGGTGGAGATGGAGAACTGGTACAGCTCGCCCGGCTGGACCGGGAACGGATTGCCGGCGCCGTCCACAAAGTCGAACCAGCTATAGACAGTGGCCTCGTCCCACTGGATCAGGAACCAGCCATTCACCCCCGGCGGCACCCAGACGGAATGCTCGCCCAGCACCCCGGCGAT
>NZ_CALRWL010000100.1:0-5279 GCF_943371865.1 Azorhizobium sp. AG788
AGGCGGTCATGGCCGCCTTGTACGGAGGAGCCAGCAAGGCCGCCGTGTGCCGGACCTTCGGCATCGCACGCAGTACCTTGATCGACACGTTGAAACGCGCCGGGTGGAACGAACCCAGCAAGGTTTAATGAGTGCCAAGCACCTGACAATTCCATTCCCACAACGCCATCGATCTACCGATCCCTGTTTGTTCTCTCGAGCGGTACATAAAAGTTATTTTCGTGTTGGCACCCCTTCCTGGAACCGTTCAGCGATCATCCGCAGCCGGCTGCCCAGCAGCAGCGTTTCCTGGGTCGCTCTGGTGCGCAGATCCTTCAGTTGGGCCTGGATTGCGGGGGAAAAACCCTGGATGCCGGCCAGATATGGAAACAGGCGATGATGCCGGACCAGGGGCGCAACCTGGGTCCAGTCCAGGTCCGAAGCGGGAGGGGGCGAAGCGTCGGTCAGCCGGGCCGTCATAAGGTCGAGCAAAAACCGCATGACGGGGGAAAGTGGCCCGACCGCCTGATCGTGGCCATGGGATGCCCCCGTCATGGCACGCCATCCGGCATTTCCGGCAGGCGGTGGCAGGTGATGGGGATATCAGCCACGGCCAGTCCCGTTCCCGCCCGTCAGCTCCCGCTCCAGGGCGGCCACGGCATGTTCCAGCACCTCCCCCAGTACCCAACCTTCGCGGTCGGCGATGGCCAGGAAGGTGTCGATCGTTTCCTGACGCGCCCGGATGTTGAACTGCACATTGCGGCCGGTCCGGTGCCGGCGCTGTTCGCGCCGGGCAGGCGGCGGCGGGACCGGGGCGGTTTTTGCTTCCCGGCTGGGGAAACGGGCGGCTTCCGACACGGCGCGGATGGCGTCGGCGGGCGGGGCCTGGATGTCGCGGGCGGCCTTGGGCGCGAAGCCGGACAGGTCCAGCCCCTCCTCCCCTTCCCCGAAAATGCTGGCGCGGGACTTGGTCATGCTTGTCGCTTCCTTCAATGCCGGGGTCAGGCCACGGACGCCTTCATGCCACCCTTCAGGACCGCCACCACCTCGCCCGCGAAGGCCAGGGCATTGGCGGTGGCGGCCTTGATGTTGGTGACCTGGGTCGGATCCAGATCGGCCAGCGCGCCGCCAAAGGCGAAGATGGCGCGGAAGGCGTCGCGCTCATGCAGCTGCGTCTCGAAGACGGGCACGTCATTTTCCGCGAATTCCGCCGCGATGCTTTGCAGGGAGCGCGGGCGGATGGCGGCGCTGGTGCGGGTGAACAGCACCGCGAAGGGAATATCCCGGCGGAAGGCGCGTTCCTGGCTGCGCACCAGCCGGATGGCCTTCACCGCCTCGCCTGCGTCCAGCTGCGATCCCTGGCTGGGGATCACCACCAGGTCGGCCCGGCTCATGGCGTAACCGACCATCATGGAGGCTGTGCCCTCCAGATCGACAATGACAAAGGCGGTTTTCTGTGCCGCCTCGTCAATGGCGTCGGTCACCGTCTCTTCCGTCACATCGGCCAGCACGGTGAGGTTCGCGGGCTTGCCCGGCAGCCGCGCCCAGCGGGACACCGGCTTGTTCGGGTCGGCATCGATGATGGTGACGCTGGCCCCCTGCCCGGCCAGGGCCGTGGCCAGTAGAACTGCGGAAGTGGATTTGCCGGCCCCGCCCTTGGGGCTGGCGAAAACGATGGTGGGCATGGCGGCGGACCTGATGCGTTCAATCTGCGATCAAAGTGATCGCATGTTGGTATCTGTCAGAAATATAGTAATCAAAGTGCTATCTAATAGCTACACGATATCATATAGATAACTTATAGATATCATATAGGGTGCGAAGCGGCTACCAGGGCAGACTACGATAGAAGCACTGCACCACCCTCAGCCGTTCGTCGAAATCGGGCAACTCACCGACCTCCTGTTCCAGTGTATGCCAATCGGCCCTGGCACGACGGATCAGGTCGAGGTCCTCAAGGGAGTTGACGGTCGCTGTGATATTCCGTGCCTGACTTTTGTCATGCAGCGTGGTCAGGATCAGGTGGTGTTCCCCGGCATCCAGGCGCTGATATCGACGGTGCGGGCCGGGATCGGGTGGTCAGACATTGATGGACAGCATCCATTTCTCTGAGTAGGTGGGCGCAAAGGGCTGTGACGGGTCCAGCACGCGCGATCCGCCGCGCTGTGCATGCGCCAGCCAACCCTGGATACGCGCGTCCTCCTTCAGGCCCAGCACTTCATCCAGCAGATAACCGGCCCGCACCTTGGCAATGGGGGACCCATCGGCCTCGATCACCCGGATGATTTCCGGCAGATAGGTTTGGGCATGGTTACGCCAGACATCGCATATATGCGCCATGCCGCCGCACAGGTCCGGACGGTCCAGCATGTCATGAAAGGTCTGGCCGATGGTGGCCAGCCGGGTGGCTGTGCCGCGAACAGTCAGCCAGGTGCCGGGATGGGCTGTCTTCGTCACCTCCACGGCCCGACCGCGTAATTTTGCGGGTGGCACCATGTTTACCAGCCGT
Source organism: Azorhizobium sp. AG788 (assembly GCF_943371865.1). Lineage (GTDB taxonomy): Bacteria > Pseudomonadota > Alphaproteobacteria > Rhizobiales > Xanthobacteraceae > Azorhizobium. The sequence continues at coordinate 2,489 of NZ_CALRWL010000100.1, forward strand.
ACCCCGGTTTCAACGGGCAACCGATCAAAGGGCGGGGGGAAATCCATCCCCATCTGTTCCGTCGCCATCCGGCGCGCCACCGTATCCGCCGGCAAGGTCAGATGCAGTGCCACGGGGTGCCTGTCGCTTAACCCCCTGCGTTGCATGGCGGACAGGTGCGAGACATAGCCGAACGGGGTGACCAGCGCGAAAGCCTCTTCCGCAGTGGCATCGCCCATGGAAAGCACGCGATAGACATTCCGGCCATAATCCGGGTCTGAAGCCAGCGCCTTGGTCGCGATCAGATTGCCGATGACCCTTTGCACATGGATTTTCCCCAGCGGCTCTTTGCGGAACAGCTTGTGGCCGGTGGCATCCTGATCAATCCGGTGCAAGGCCTTCAGGATGGCGTAACGGGTGACAAGCGCCTGCTGTGGGGCGATGACCACGTCCAGGACGGAGGCTGCCAGTCTTGTGCGTTTGATCGCGCGGATGGGGCTTGAGAGGCGTTCTGCCATAGGTGGTCCCGTTCATGTATACCTGATATATATGTCCTAAGGACATATATATCAGGTATACAGCCTTAAGCTATTTTAGCTGTTCTGGTCTGATTGTCAAGCCGGTCGGGCGATCCGCTACCCCTTCAGCTCCGCACCTGTTTGCTTGCCCGGCAGGACCTGCTGAGTGGCCTTCTCTTCCTTGCTTCCTGCCAGTTGAGGAAGCTCAGTTTAGAAGCAGATAGCTATCATGTAGATATCTGATATCACATTAACCTTCAGCCACGCCGCGATAGGCCTTGAACCAGTCGATGAAGCGCGGGATGCCCTCATCCAGGCTGGTGCGGGGCTGGTAGCCCAGGTCCTGGGTGCTGGCCTCAATATCGGCGCAGGTGGCGGCGACATCGCCCGGCTGGATCGGTTCCAGTACCATTTCGGCCTTGCGGCCCAGGGCCTGTTCGATCAGGCCGATGAAGCGCAGCAGCGGCTCGGGGCGGTGGTTGCCCAGATTATAGACCCGGTGCGGCACCACATCCTGGCCGGGCGTGGCGGGCCGGTCCAGTGTCGCCAGTACGCCCGCCACGATGTCATCGACAAAGGTGAAGTCGCGGGCCATGTCGCCATGGTTGAACACCCGGATCGGCCTTCCCTCCAGAATGGTCTCGGCAAACAGCATGGGCGCCATGTCGGGCCGGCCCCAGGGCCCATAGACCGTGAAGAAGCGCAGGCCCGTGGCCGGCAACCCGTAGAGATGGCTGTAGGTACGGGTGATCAGCTCATCCGCGCGCTTGGTGGCGGCATAGAGCGAGACGGGCCGGTCGACGCGGTGATCGATGGAGAAGGGGATCTCCTGATTGGCGCCATAGACGGAAGAGGAGCTGGCATAGACGAAATGCTGCAGGCCCGGCAGCAGGCGGGCGGCCTCCAGCATCACCACCTGCCCCATCAGGTTGGTCTGGATATAGGTATAGGGGTCGATCAGCGAATGCCGCACCCCGGCCTGAGCTGCCAGATGGATGATGCCGGTGATATCCGGATGTGCTTGAACCAGGGCCGTCATGGCGTCGCGGTCGGCGATGTCGGTATTCTGGAAGCGGAAGCCGGAACGGGGGGTGAGAAGGTCCAGCCGCGCCTGTTTCAGGCGGATATCGTAATAGGGGGAGAAATTATCCACCCCCAGCACCTGCTCCCCCCGGTCCAGCAGCGCCCGGCAGGTATGGTATCCGATGAAGCCGGCAGCGCCGGTGACCAGGATCGGCATGACATGTCCTTACATCGCCAGGTGCGTTGGAAAGGTGGCTATGAGCGATCCGGCGGGGGATGGCAAGGGGTTGGCATTAAGATGATATCAGATAGCTTTCAGATATCATCCTGTTACGCAGGATCAGGCCGATGGCGACCGCCCTTTCCAGGACAGGAGCGGAGGGGGCATAGTGGCGCCACAAACGCCAGGGATTGGAAATGGACACGGTACTTGTCACAGGCGGTGCGGGCTATATCGGCAGTCATGCCGTCCTGGCCTTGCGGGCGGCGGGCCGCGCGGTCGTGGTTCTGGATGACCTTTCCACGGGCGCCCGGGGGCTGGTGCCCGCCGATGTGCCGCTGATCCTGGGCGATGTCGCCGATGCTGACCGGGTGGGCAGCCTGCTGCGCGATCACCGTGTCGGCACCATCATGCATTTCGCCGGCTCCATCATCGTGCCGGAATCGGTGGCCGATCCGCTGAAATATTACCGGAACAATACCGCCGCCAGCCGCAGCCTGATCGAGGCCTGTGTGACGGCGGGGGTGGGGCGCTTCATCTTCTCCTCCACGGCGGCCGTCTATGGCAATCCGCCCGCCCAGATGGTGACGGAACAGACCCCGGCCGCCCCCGTCAGCCCCTATGGCTGGTCCAAGCTGATGACGGAGCAGATGCTGGCTGATGTGGCGGCTGCACATCCGGCCTTCCGCTCCATCGCGCTGCGCTATTTCAACGTGGCGGGCGCCGATCCGCAGGGGCGGGCGGGGCAGGTGACCCCCAACGCCACCCATCTGGTCAAGCTGGCCTGCGAGACAGCCCTGGGCCGACGCGACGCGCTCAACATCTTCGGCACCGATTATCCCACCCCGGACGGGACCTGCGTGCGCGACTATATCCATGTCAGCGATCTGGCCGACGCGCATGTCTGCGCCTTGGGCCATCTGGAAGGGGGCGGGGACAGCCTGGTGCTGAATTGCGGCTATGGCCGCGGCTATTCCGTGCGTCAGGTGGCGGCGGCCATGGAGCGCGCCGCAGGCCGACCCCTGCCCCAGCTGGAGGCCCCGCGCCGGCC
>NZ_CALRWL010000101.1:0-5222 GCF_943371865.1 Azorhizobium sp. AG788
GCGGTTTATAGGGGGCGCCCTTTTTCCTGTCAACACCCGAAAATCGAGTGACGAAAGCTCGACCCGCGCTGTGGACAGCGAAGGCGAAAAGAACCCACAACCGCATACTCCATCAGGATTGCGACGCCCGCAAGACCCTGTGTGAAAACCGCCGGTGCTCCACAAGACGGCCGATTTCATCCCTGACAGAACAGCCTGTCGTGCAGCTTGCAAAGCCTGCAACGGCCACGCTTCGCGGCTATCCCCGGGCAGAATAAGAAAAATGTGCCGCAGCGCATTTTTTAGGTCCGGCGCTTCGTCCAGGTCGGGCCAACGCTCAGACCCACAGGACGCATCAGCCGAATTTTCGATGTATATTACAGTGGACTAGGAGATTTTTTCGCACTCCCTGGCGCGCGGCCCAAATCATGGACCTTCGCGGACATCGGGGCGGGTTCGCGGGGACAACAGCCCCGCCGCCCATCGGTTCCCGCCTCTCCCTCCCGCCGGCCGATTGCAGAGAGCCATGGGTGCAAACCAGCGGGGTCCATGTTCAAGACCGCCATCGGCGCTCTACAATAAGTCCTCCGCGGGCGCTCCGCCGCCCCAGCGCGCTCTTCGAGGCTATCGCATGGCACCCCCGCCCCACGTCTCCGCCCCCTCCTCCCCTGTCTCCGCGCTGCACCGCCTGCCGCGGGTGCCGGCGTCGTTCTTCGGCATCGTGCTCGGCCTCGGCGGACTGGGCGGGGCCTGGCGCGAAGCCCATAAGGTCTGGGGGCTACCGGCGATGGTGGGCGAGGCCCTGATGCTGGCGGCAACGTTGATATGGCTGGCACTGCTCGTCGCTTACGCCGGCAAATGGATCACGGCGCAGCAAGAGGCGCGCAGCGAGCTGGATCATCCCATTCAATGCTGCTTTGTCGGGCTGATCGGCGTCGCCACCATGCTGATCGCGCTGGGCGCCCTGCCCTATTCCCGGTCACTGGCGGTGGTCCTGGTGACGCTGGGCACGGTGTTCACCGCGCTGTTCGGCCTCTGGCGCACCGGCCTGCTGTGGCGGGGCGGGCGGGAGCACAGCACCACCACGCCGGTGATGTATCTGCCGACCGTGGCGGGGTCGTTCGTGACCGCCACCTGCCTCGGCGCCCTGGGCCATGCGGATTGGGGCCAGCTGGCGTTCGGCGCCGGGTTCTTCTCCTGGCTGGCGATCGAATCGGTGCTGATGGTGCGGCTTTACACGGCGCCCACGCTTGATCCGCTGCTGCGCCCCTCGCTGGGCATCCAGTTGGCGCCGCCCACCGTGGGCCTGGTGACCTATCTGGCGGTGACCCAAGGCCCGCCGGACGTCCTCGCCCACGCCTTTCTCGGCTATGGGCTGCTGCAGGGCCTGCTGCTGCTGCGCATGCTGCCCTGGATCGCCGAACACCCCTTCACCGCCTCCTATTGGGGCTTCACCTTCGGCCTGACGGCTTTGGCCACCGCGCCGCTGCGGATGATCGGCCGCGGGGAGACGGGCGCAGTGGCCTTGCTGGCGCCATGCCTGTTCGTCATCGCCAATGTGGCCATCGCCTGGATCGCGCTGCTCACGCTGCGGCTGCTGGTGCAGGGGCGGCTGTTTCCGCGCCCCGCCGCCGCCGGGCGCTGACGATCAGCGCACCGGTGCCGGCGCCTTGCGGGCGAGCGTCGGCACCAGCACCGCGGCGATGATGCAGAGCACGCCGGCGAAGAAGAAGGCCGGCAGATAGCTCTGCAGCAGGCTGCGGGTCATGCCCGCCCCGAACGCCGCGGTGGCGGCGCCCATCTGATGGCCGGCGAAGACCCAGCCGAACACCAGATTGGCCTTCTCCCGGCCGAAGCGCTCCGCCGTCATGCGCACCGTGGGCGGAACGGTGGCGATCCAGTCCAGGCCGTAGAACACCGCGAAGATGGACAGCCCATAGAAGGTGAAGTCGGAGAACGGCAGATAGAGCAGCGAGAGCCCGCGCAGGCCGTAATACCAGAACAGCAGCCAGCGATTGTCATAGCGGTCCGACAGCCAGCCCGACGCGATGGTGCCGAAGAAATCGAAGATGCCGATCACCGCCAGCATGCCGGCGGCATTGACCTCCGGTATGCCGAAATCGGCGCAGAGCGAGATCAGATGGGTCTGGATCAGCCCGTTGGTGCTGGCGCCGCAGATGAAGAAAGTGGCGAACAGAACCCAGAACACCCGGGTGCGGGCCGCCATGCGCAGCGCATCCAGGGACGCGCCCACCACCGAGCCAGCGGGGGGCGGCGGGGTCAGATTCGGCCCGGTGTCGCCGAATGGCGCCAGATCAAGGTCGGACGGGCGATCGCGCATCAGCGCCAAAGCGGCCACGGCGGCAAGCGCCATCAGGATGCACAACAGGGCCAGGGCCCAGCGCCAGCCCCACTGGCCGGAGATGGCCGCCAGCAGCGGCATGAATACCAATTGCCCGGTGGCGGAGCTGGCGGTGAGCAGGCCGATCACCAGGCCGCGGCGGGTGGAGAACCAGCGGGTGGCCACGGTGGCGCCCAGCACCAGGGCGGTCATGCCGGTCCCCAGCCCCACCACCACGCCCCACAGCACGATCAGCTGCCAGATCTGCGTCATCAGCAGGGATAGCGCCAGCCCCCCGGCCACCAGCGACAAGGAGGTGAGGATCATGCGGCGGACGCCGAAGCGATTGATGAGCGCGGCGGCGAACGGGCCCATCAGGCCGAACAGCAGCAGCCGCACCGCCAGGGCGGAGGAGATGTCCGCCGTCGACCAGCCGAACTCGCGCTGCAGCGGGAGCATCAGCACGCCGGGTGCGCCGACCGCACCGGCGGAGATCAGCATGATGAGAAAGGTGACCGCCACCACCACCCAGCCATAGTGGATGTGGCGGCGGGCCAGCGCCGCGGCGAGAAGACGGGAGACCATGGCGGAGGCCTTTCAGGCAACCGGGCCGAAGCCGGGCCGGGGCATATTGCGCGATGACGGCTCTTATGATGATGTCGATCATCATTGCGACTTAAATGACGCTCATCATGAAAACTGTCAAGCGGTGGCGTGGGGCGTTGTGCGTCGCCTTGCCCGACGCAGGGAGGCCCCGATGAAAGTGACCCGCGAAAAGGCCAACCAGAACCGCACCGCTATCGTCGCTGCGGCCGAGCAGCTGTTTCGCGCCAAGGGCTTTGACGGGGTGGGCATCGCCGACATCACCCGCGCGGCGGGGCTCACCCACGGCGGCTTCTATGGGCACTTTGCCTCGAAGGATGCGCTGGCGGCGGAAGCCTGCGCCCTCTCCTTCGCGGAGAGCCTGGAGCGGATGGCGGCGCGGGCGCGCAGCGGCGGCGGCGGCATCAAGGCGTATATCGGCGCCTATCTCTCCCCCGCACATGTCACCGGCACGGCGCCGCGCTGCCCCATGGCGGCCTTCTCCAGCGACATCGTGCGCCAGGATGCGCAGGTGCAGGCCCGCTTTGCCGAGGGCGTGGCGGATTATATCGCCGCCATGGCGGCCATGCTGCCGCAGGCCGATGCCCAGGCCCGGCACGACCGCGCCACCACGCTCCTGTGTACCCTGGTCGGCGCGCTGAGCCTGGCTCGCGCGGTGGCCGGGTCCGATCCGGCCGCCGCCGATGCCTTGCTGGAACAGGTGCGTAGCGATCTCATCGCCCTGGCTGACGCACCCGCCCCTCCGTCGGGCGATCCGCCAAGCCGGTCCTGACCCGGCATCGTCGCCGGGCGACGCCGGCGTCAGCGCTGCCGCACCCTCACGCCACCAGCGCCGCGACCCTGGCATTCAGGGCCGCGCAGGCTTCCTTTGGTGCCACTTCCACCTGGAGCCCGCGCTGGCCGCCATTGAGGAACACGGTCTCTTCCGCGAGGGCGGTCTCTTCCATGGCGGTGGGCACGGCGCGCTTCTGGCCGAACGGGCTGATACCGCCCACCACATAGCCGGTGAGCCGCTCCGCCTCCGCCGGGCGCATCATCTGCGCCGCCTTGCCGCCAAAGGCTGCCGCCAGCTTCTTCATGCTCACCTCCCGGTCGGAGGGCACCACCACGCACACCGGCTTGCCGTCCACCTGCGCCATCAGCGTCTTGAGCACCCGGCGCGGATCGGCGCCGATGGCCTCCGCCGCCTGGAGGCCGATGCGCTCGGCAGACGGGTCATAGGTATAGGTGAGGGTGCGGAACGCGACCCCGGCCTTCTGCAAGGCAAGCGTGGCGCGGGTGGTCTTGGACATGGGCCGGACGGGGCTGGGGTGACATACGACCGATGCGGCGGACCCAGGGGCCGATCGCAGCGGCACGCCTGTTTGGGCGCGCGCCCGGCCCGGCGTCAAGCGGGGGCGCGGCGGGCCGCGCCGTCATTGCACGAAGACATGATCATCCATGCAGCGGGCGCTGTTTCGCGATGGCCGCGAATAAGCCAATCTGCCGCCACTTCGCGCGGACACGCCGCGCCCTCCCCGGCGACCGAACGGCGTCGCCGGCCGGGAGAAAGGGAGACGAGAATGATCGACCTGCATTACTGGCCCACCCCCAACGGCCACAAGATCACGCTGTTCCTGGAAGAGGCGGGCTTGGCCTACGAGATCAAGCCGGTGAACATCAGCACCGGCGAGCAGTTCAAGCCCGACTTCCTGAAGATCGCGCCCAACAACCGCATGCCCGCCATCGTGGATCATGATCCAATCGGCGGCGGTGCGCCGATCTCCGTGTTCGAATCGGGCGCGATCCTGCTCTATCTGGCGGAGAAGACCGGAAAATTCCTGCCCACCGACCTGCGCGGGCGCACCACGGTGCTGGAATGGCTGTTCTGGCAGATGGGCGGCCTTGGCCCCATGGCCGGGCAGAACCACCACTTCAGCCAATATGCGCCGGAGAAGATTCCCTACGCCATCGAGCGCTATGTGAAGGAAACCAACCGCCTCTATGGCGTGCTGGACCGTCGCCTTGAGGGGCGCGATTTCATCGGCGGCACGGACTATTCCATCGCCGACATGGCGGCCTATCCCTGGATCGTGCCGCACGAGCGTCAGCAGCAAAATCTGGACGACTTCGCCAATGTGAAGCGCTGGTTCACCGCCATCGGCGCCCGGCCGGCCACGGTCATCGCCTATGAGAAGGGCAAGGCGGTGAGCACCACGCCGACGGTGAACGAGGCGAGCCGCGCCGTGCTGTTCGGCCAGACCGCCGCGACACAGAAAGCCTGAGGCCCCAGCAGTGCCGGCGCCCGCTTGGGGGCGCC
>NZ_CALRWL010000102.1:0-5100 GCF_943371865.1 Azorhizobium sp. AG788
CGGCCAGCCACGCCTGGGGATCGATGTCGTTCATCTTGGCGCTCACGATCAAGCTGTACATGGCGGCAGCGCGCTGCCCGCCTCGATCCGAGCCGCAGAATAGCCATGCCCGTCTGCCCAGAGCGATGCCGCGCAACGCTCGTTCGGCGCCATTGTTCGTCAGGCAGACCCGTCCGTCACGCAGGAAGCGGGTGAAGCCGGCCCAACGGGTCAGCATGTAGTCCATCGCCTTGGCCACCGGCGCGTGCTTCGACATCCCGGCCCGGGCCGCCCGCATCCAGGTTTCCAGCTCCTCGACCCGGGGCTTGGACAGCTCGGTGCGCACCGCCAGACGGTCGGCCGCCGAACGCCCCAGCGCCTCACGCTCGATGTCGAACAGCGGGTCGATGCGCCGCACCGCCTCCAGCGCCAGCGGGGAAATCGGCGGCGCTCCTTTGCCGCGCCGCTTGTTGGCGGCGATATCGGCCAGCTCGAAGAATTTCCGACGCGCGTGCGCCCAACACAGGGCCTCGGCCACGGGCTGCGGCCGCCGGCTCGTGTCGTAGAGGCGGTTGTATCCGGCATAGGCGTCGGCCTGCAGCACTCCAGCCCAACCGGCCAGATGTGCCTCGGGATGCCCGCCGCCACGGTCGCGGGAGTAACGGAACACCGCCGCCGGCGCCGCCCCGCCGCCGAACGGCCGGTCATCGCGCACATCTTGCCCTTCGCCAGCACCGGCACGGTCGTGTCGTCTCCGTGCAGCCGCTCCGCCGCCAGCACATGCGCCTCGAGCCGGTCGAGCAGCGGTTTCAGCACCCCGCAGGCCGCCCCCACCTGGTCGGCCGCGGTGGACAGGCTGATCTCCATGCCTTCCCTGGCGAAGCGTTCGCACTGGCGGTTCAGCGGCTGGTGCTGGCCGAACTTCTCGAACAGCAGCGTGGCCAGCAGGTTCGGCCCCGCCCAGCCGCGCGGCGTGGTGTGGAACGGTGCCGGCGGCTGGCTGATCGTCTCGCAGTCCCGGCAGGAGAATTTCTCACGCACCGTCTGGATGATCGTCCACCGCGCGGGAATGCGCTCGGCCGTCTCGGTGATGCTTTCGCCCAGCTTGCACAGCCGGGTCGAGCCACAGCATGGGCACGCCGCCGGCGCCGGGATCACGACGCGCTCGCGCGGCAGGTGCGCCGGGAACGGCTTGCGCGACGGCGCTTTGCGGGTGATGCGGGCCGCGCCGGTCGCCTCGGTCACTTGTTCCGCCGCCAGGTCGTCCTCGCCGACACTTGCCTCCGCCTCCTCCAACTGGAATTCGAGTTGGTCGAGCAGTCGGGAGGTCCGTTCGGAGCGCCGGCCGTAGAGGTCGCGCTGGAGCTTCTCGATCCGGAGCTTCAGGCTGGCAATCAGCGCCTGGTCGCCGGATCGTTCGGCCCGCGCCTGGGCGGCGTCCGCCTCCGCCAACGCAGCCCGGCCACGCGCTTCGATCAGCGCGGCGCGCAGGGCGTCGATGGTGTCGGGAAGGGCGTCCATGGGGCCGGATTGTACCTGGAAACCCGCACCGATCCTCGCTCTTCCTGCCGGAGAGCGGCGGGTTGATTCACTGTGCCGCAGCCTATCCGGCCGAGCGCGGCCTCCAGGTTTGCTGCGGATTGCGCCAGTCGATGGCGTCGAGCAGATACGCGAGCTGGGACGCGGAAATGGCCACGGCTCCGCTGGCCGGGCTGGGCCAGATGAAACGGCCCCGTTCAAGCCTCTTGGCGTAAAGCGACATGCCGAGCCCATCATGCCACAGGCACTTCACCATGTCGCCGAATTGCGTGACATAGTGCATCCCTCCTTTCACAATCCTGGCAGCCGCATCGTCTCATCTCTTTGATAATCAACGAGGTTCTTCGGGCGTCGCGCCTTTATCTCGTTCACGCCCGTTTGCACGGCGTCCGTGTCCAAGGCTGCCATGGGAATGTGCCACGGGGCTGATGGGACAAGCTGCGTTGCCGGCAGGATCCCACGCTGAATAAGGCGGTGCACGGAGGGAATGGAGATGCCGAGCCGCTTCGCCGCCTTGTCGGCCGTCAGCGTCTCGGGACGGGGCACGGTCGGGTCGAAATTGGAAAGGCCAAGTCGCTCCCGCAACAGCCGAACCTTCACGGTCGTCCAGGTCTCTCCGTTATCGCTCCGGCACTTCATGCGGTTCAACGTGACGGAGATCTCATGATCCGGCCAATGTCCGGACAGCTTGCGCACGACCTCCACCGCTCCTGGATGTGCTTTGTCCGCTCGACGCCCGGTCCTGGCCCGTGGGACACGCAGTTCGGTGTGTCGGCCACCTATCCAATGAATCCGCAGCACCGCCTCGTGCGCCGCGTCGTCGAGGTCGATCACCACCTCCTCCACGAGCAGCCGGGTCAGACGTTGCCGAGTTCGCGCGTCCGCTGTCGGTGCATTCCAGGCCGCCGACAGATCGTGAGCCGACCCCAGAAGAGCCGCCCTGTTCACCCTTGGGCGCGCCGATGAGCGCGCCTCGGCCTCGGCAATCCGACGTTCGATCTGCGCCACCCGTTCCAGAGCCGTATTCCAGCGCGCTTCCAGTTCTCTCACGACATGGCGCTTTTCCGGCTCCACGAGGTCGTACCGGCGAGCCGCCAACGAGGCATCATAGCGGGCCGCCTCCAACTCGCGCTCCAGCGCTGCCCGCTCTTCCGCCCCCGCCGCAGCCGCCTGGTCGGCGGCAAGCAGGGCAGCCTCCACCGCTCTGGCAGAGACGGCTTCCAGCATCTGCGCCACGACCGCCCGATCGACACGAATACCGCCGATGCCGATGCACAGACCGACACCGACATGGGCATCGTCACCTCGGCATTGGTAACGGTGCGCATGCCCCGACTGCATGCCGTAGAAGACCCGCATCTTGCGACCGCAGTGCCCGCACCGGACCAGCCCGGTCAACAGTGCCCGGCCGCCCCGGCCGGCCTTGCGGGCGGCACGCTTCTGCATGTGGGCGTTTTCCTCCAGCATGCGCTGATGTTCCTCGAACTCGGCCCAGGTGATGTAGCCCTCGTGGTTGTCGCGCAGCAGGGTATTCCACTCGGTGCGCTCCCGTTTATGCCCGCTCGTCTTCCGAGCCCGGCCCTCGACAACGCGAGTCCGGTTACCCCGCCGGCCGAACACATAGGCGCCGGCATAGATCGGGTTCTGCAGGACCTGGATCACCGTGTGGTACGCCGGCGGCTGCCAGAGGATTTTGCAGGCGATGAGGTTGCGCCGCACGACGGGGAGCGACAGTTCGGCGGCGCGCGCCCAGAGAAAAACCTGGCGGGCGCTGCCCAGTTCTCGGAACTTGCTGAACAGCATCCGGATCGCGCCGGCAACACGCTCGTCAGGATCGATTTCGATCCGTCCGGCCTCGTTCCAGCAGTAGCCGGGCGGTAGCGTGAACCGCAGTTCCCCCCTGCGGGCTTTTCCGTCTCGGGCTTCGATGCCGCGTTGACGCAGCAGGCTGAGTTCGTACTCCGACATTGTTCCCTTCAGGCCGAGCAGAAGGCGGTCGTTCAGCAGCCTTGGATCATAGACCCCATCTGGGTCGACAACCAACGCCCCAGCCAGAGCACAAAGGTCAATGAGGTGGTGCCAATCCCGGCCGTTGCGGGCCAGCCTCGATGCCTCGATGCAATAGACGGCACCGACGGTGCCGGCGCAGACCGCCGCCACCAGCTTCTGAAAGCCAGGACGGCATTCGAGGCCGGAACCGGAGCGGCCAAGGTCCTCATCGATGATCATGACATCGACGAACCCAGCCGCCCGTGCGGCGTCAGCCAAGTCATACTGTCGGCGACGGCTTTCCGTGTGGTTGATCAATTGACCAGGTGTGGATTGGCGAACATAGATCGCGGCACCGCGGCCCAGATGATCAACGGTGATCTTGGTGCTCATGGGCCTCCTCCCTGTTCTCCATGTCGAGATGGGCGCCCACAGCTTCCAAGAGGAGATCCGCCAGTACCTGCACGACTTCGTCCGGAACGGCGATGTCTTGAAGCGGAACAGAGAGAGCAAGCGAGAGTTGGGACGTCGGCCGCGGTCGTCTGGTCATCGGCAACCTCCTCCGTGGGTGAGTTGTCCGATGCTGCGCCGTCGCCGATCGAGTCCCGCAGATCCGAGAGAACTGCCGCCAATGCGCTAAGGGCTGCAACTGTGGTCTGCGGCGGACCCAATGCCGCCATATCAAGGCAGTAGGCCGCGTCGCACATCCAGGCCGGCAATTCCCGGGCGGTATCGGGGCATTCCTCGAGCCACAGGACGGAGTGGCCACCACGTACTGTCCGGCTCACCACCCTCAATGTCTTCCCGTACAGCGGGTGCCACCGATACTCCACGCGAGCCGACTCGAAACTGTATGCTGAATGACGCTCAATCCCCGCGACGCCCACGGAAGACGTATAAATCGCCGGCATGAGGATCGCGGCCAAGACCCTCCTGGACCTTCAGCGCCAGCGAGTTCATCCCGCACCGCATGTCGGTGACCCCGCCAGCCAGCCAGACCCGCACGCCCGAGGGCACCGGGATCATGCCGACCGTCCCGACAGCGCGGCGATCACCGTGCCGACCAGGGCCGGATCGACCGCGCCGGTGATGCGCAAGCGCGCCGTCGCGAACTCGACCTCGATGAGACCGGCTGGTGGGGCCGCGGGCGCCGCCGTCGGCTCCGTCATCTCCTCCGGTGCCGCAGCGTCGGTGGCGACGGTGATCGGCATGAAGGCCGGCAGCCGGGGCTGCTGACCGAAGAACTGGCGGCGCCAGCGGTACAGCAGGCTGACGTCCACGCCCAGGCGCCGGGCGACTTCGGTCGCCTTGACGCCCGGCTGAAACGCCTCTTCGACCAGCCGCAGTTTCTCCGCATCGCTGAACTGCCGCCGCCGCTCCAGGCCCGTGATCACCTCAATGCGTTGGATAGTCATAGGGTCTGCCATAGGGATAGCCCGGCCTTAGGGCTTTGGCCAAAACAACAGAATCGCCTGATCGCAACTGCGGGTAGGCGATTCTCAGGGGTGGGCTGAGCGGTTAGACTTGGCGGCATGATCGATGAAGCTGAAATCCGCCGCCATTACGAGCTGCTGCGCCCCGGTCTGGACGAAC
>NZ_CALRWL010000103.1:0-5013 GCF_943371865.1 Azorhizobium sp. AG788
GGCTATTGCGAGGAGCCTGAACCCGATCCCATCCCGAACTCGGCCGTTAAACTCCTCTGCGCCAATGGTACTTCATCTCAAGATGCGGGAGAGTAGGTCGCTGCCAGGCCTGCAAAGCACATGCGAAGATCAGCCCAGATCACAAAAACACAAAACGCCCCCATCGGTGAAAACCATGGGGGCGTTTTGCTGTTCGGGCGCCGCAAACCCATCTCGCATCAAGTCCGACTCGGTATCGCCGGGAACGGGAATCGCGAGTTGCGCCCGCGAAAAACACCACCAATTCAGCCTCGCGCAAGGTTGACGACGCCATCATGCGCGAACCTCCGCGCCATGTTCCGTAGCCAGTTCGGCCCGACGGGCCCTGAAGGGGTCATCTCCAGCGGGTCAGGGCCTGTCATGCTTCGGCGGTTCGAACTGAAGGTTTCTCAAGTCATCGCCATCATGGTGGTGGTGTTCGTCGGCGGCACCGCCGCCACCCTGGTGGCGGTGGTCGACTGGAGTCTGCGGGCAGACGCTGCCAAGGCCGCCGTGGAACGCCAGAACGTGGCGATCCGCGCCGCCGGGCTGGCGCTGGTAAAGGCGGTTCCTGGCACCAGCTTCCAGTGGGAGGCCGGGGGCGCCCAGAAGCTGGTCATGCCCCGTCTCCCTGATCCCGGCGATCATGCGCTCATCGATGAGGTGTCGCGGATCTCCGCCGGCACGGCGACGGTGTTCGCCTACGATCCCGCCAAGAATGATTTCGTGCGCATCACCACCTCGGTGAAGAAAGCCGATGGCACGCGCGCGGTCGGCACCGTGCTGGGCAACACCGGCGCCGCATTCGCCGCGGTGAAGGCGGGCGCCACCTATCGCGGCGAGGCGGTGATCCTGGATGTGCCCTATTACACGGTCTATATGCCGATCTTCGATCCCGCCGGCGCGGTGATCGGCGTCCTCTATGGCGGGGTGAAGCGGGCGGAAGTGACGGCCAGCGTTTCCGCCCTGGTGACCACCATCGTGTGGATCTCGCTGGCGCTGGTGGTGACATTGGCCGCATGCGCCGTCTGGCTGGCGCATCGCCTGCTGCGGCCCATCAGCCAATTGGCGGCGGCGATGCAAGGCCTGGCGGATGATCATCTCGACACCGTCATTCCGCTGCAAGACAAGCGCAACGAGTTCGGCGTGATGGCCCGCACCATCCAGATTTTCCGGGACAATGCGCTGGAGCGGCGCCGCCTGCAGGCGGAGCAGGAGGCGCAGAGCCTGGCGCGCACCGCCCGACAGGCCGAGGTGGAGGCCTCCATCCAGGGCTTCCGAACCCAGATGGGGGACGCGAGCCAGGCGGTTGCCCGCAACATGGGCGATCTGCTCGGGGTCGCGGACATCCTGGCCACGGTGGCGGGGAAGACGTCCCTGCGGACCCAGACCGCCGGACAGGCGGCCCGGGATGCGCAGGCCAGCGTCCAGGGCGTCGCCTCGGCCACCGAGGAGTTGTCGGCCTCCATCGGCGAAATTTCCGCCCAGGTGCAGCGCACCGAGGCGATCGTCGCCCAGGCCACCGAGGAGGCCCGCGCTACCAATGAGAAGATCATCGAACTGTCGCAGGGCGCCGGGCGGATCGGCAAGGTGGTGGAACTGATTCAGGCCATTGCTGCCCAAACCAATCTGCTGGCGCTCAATGCCACCATCGAGGCCGCCCGCGCCGGTGAGAGCGGTCGTGGCTTTGCGGTGGTCGCCGCGGAGGTGAAGACCCTGGCCAATCAGACTGGCCAGGCGACGGAGGAGATCGCGCTCCAGGTGTCGCAGATCCAAGGATCCACTGAGGAGGTGGTGAAGGCGATCCACGGCATTTCGCGGGTCATTCAAGAGGTGGATCGCTACACTGGCGCCATCGCCGCCGCGGTGACGCAGCAGAACGCCGCCACCGGGGAAATCGGCAAGAATATTGCCGCGGCCTCCGCCGGCAGCGGCGTGGTGTCGTCCACCATTGCCGATGTGACGCGCGCAGTGGAGGAGACCAGCAGCTATGCGGCGCGCATGGCGGAAACCTCCCGCCGCATGGCCGATGACAACCGGACGCACAGCGACGTGGTGGAGCAGTTCCTGACCCGGGTCCACGCCGCCTGAGGGCGTACGGATCTGTCCGCAACCGCGTCCGTGCCCTTACGTGAGGGCGTGGCATTCGAGCGCTTGTGCGCATGCGCCGCGCAGGCGGTCCGGCGCATGCGCACAAGCCGGTTGCGCCTTGGCATGCCCGGTGCCATGCGGTCGGGCGCGATGAAACTGCGCCGCACCGTTACGGCCTGCGCTCAGACCGCTGCGAAGTCCAAGGGGCGTTGGGCGAGAACCGTCTCAAAGCGGGCAAACAGCGCGCTGTCATCGGGAATATGCCGGCATAGCGCCGGTTGAGGTCATAATCCCAGGCTTGGCGATCGTCGCGGCTGTGTCCCTGCGCCGCTACGTCATCCAACAGATCGGCGACGGCGCCCAAGCCGAAATAGCGGTATCCGGCTTTGATAGGGTCCAACATCCCGTCCAACTCTTCGAAACCGAAGTGGTCGATGGCATGAAGCAGCCCGCCATTCATCGCCACGCCGTGGAACAGCAGCATGTCCTCCAGCGCCTGATCGCCGGGCGGTAGGGCCAGGGGGCCCGCACCCCAGTCACAGGCGCGGTTCCAGCTGAGCTGGGCTGTGGTCGCGTCCGCCATGATCTGCGATCCGCTTGAACGCCGCGCCGCGCGGGGCGCTGCCGTGGGGTGAGGACGACAGGGCGGAGCGTACCGCGATCACGACGAGACGCAAACGATGCCCAGACACCCGCCGATCATCCATAAAAAAGCCCCCCGTGCCACCACGGAGGGCTTCGTCCCTTATTGTAAGACCCCGAACCCAAGGTCGGAGCACACTCTCGCTCAGCCTTTCGAGGCCGAGGCTCAGCCCTTCGCGATCGTCTTGCGGCGCAGGCGCACCACCACGTCCACTCGCGCCACTTCGAAGCCCTCGGGGGCCTCCGGCAGGCGGTCGACGGTGACTTCCGCATTGGGAATGTCCAACAGCTCGTTGTGACCTTCCACGTAGAAATGGTGGTGGTCCGAGGCATTGGTGTCGAAATAGGTCTTGGACCCATCCACGGCCACTTCGCGCAGCAGGCTCACTTCGGTGAACTGGTGCAGCGTGTTGTAGACGGTGGCCAGCGACACCGGGAACCGGGCGCGGATCGCTTCCTCATGCAGCATTTCAGCGGTCACATGCCGGTCGCCTTTGGCGAACAGCAGCCATCCGAGGGCGAGGCGCTGGCGCGTGGGGCGCAGACCCACTTCGCGCAGCATCTCGCGCACGTCATGGAACGGGCAGCCGGTGCGGCGGGCAGCGGCAATGTCGCGCAGCTGGGCCACCGGGAGTACGGCCTCATCCTGGTCGGCCTGCACACGGGCCATGCCGGCACCGAGGCTCGTCCTGATACGGGTCATCTCGTTCATGGTCGCGCTAGCAATCTTGATGTGACAATCAGTTGCGGAAGGGTAGCCGACCATGGGACGGCCACCTGAAGCATTTTATATAGCTGATCCTCAGCCTCATTGCCACTATTACAGATTGGACCTGGACTAATGTAAAACCAACGGCGGCAATGCCTCGCTCGTGATCGCGGCCCCATGGACAGGGCCTGACGGGCGCGGTATCGCGGGCCGCTTGGTTGCTCCAGACCTTGCCGGAACCTGCCTTGTGACCCTTCTGCGCTCCCCTTTCGTCACGGCTGTGCTCATCGCGCTCGGCGCTGCCGGTGCCCTGGCCGCCGCCTGGTATTTCCAATTGGTGGTCGGCCTCGCGCCTTGTCCGCTCTGCCTCGACCAGCGCTTGCCGTATTACGCGGCGGTGCCGCTGGCGCTGCTGGTCGCGTTCGGTGCCTATCGCGCGCCGCGCCGGCTCGGCCTGCTGCGGGCCGGCCTGCTGCTGCTGGCGGCGCTGATGGCGGTAGATGCGGGCATCGCCATCTATCATGCGGGGGTGGAGTGGCAGTTCTGGGCCGGGCCGACCGCCTGCACCGGTACGGCGCCACCGGTCGTCAGCGACATTATGTCCGCCCTCAAGACCACCCGCGTGCCGCGCTGCGACGAGGCGGCCTGGCGGATGCTGGGCATTTCCATGGCCGGCTGGAATGCGGTGCTGGCGCTGGGGCTGACGGCGATCGCTTTGGTCGGCGCCCTCGCGGCTGGATCGCGCCGCGCCTGAGCGGCGCGGGCGCGCGCTCAGGGGTCGAGCTCGGTGTCCCAGTAGAGATAGTCCAGCCAGCTTTCATGCAGATAATTGGGCGGGAAGTGGCGCCCATTCTGGTGCAGGTCGTGGACGGTGGGGTGATAGGGCTTCTGCGCCGGCCACATATGGGCGTCGGCGGGCATCAGGCCGCCCTTGCGCAGATTGCAGGGGGAACAGGCCGCCACCACGTTTTCCCAGGTGGTCTGGCCACCGCGCGAGCGCGGGATCACATGGTCGAAGGTCAGGTCTTCGCGGGTGCCGCAATATTGGCAGGTGAAGCGGTCGCGCAGGAAGACGTTAAAGCGGGTGAAGGCCGGTTGCCGGGTCGGCTTGATGAAGGTGCGGAGCGAGACCACGCTCGGCAGGCGCAGTTCGAAGCCCGGACTTCGCACCGCCTTGTCGTAATATTCGACAATATTCACACGATCCAGGAATACCGCCTTGATGGCGTCCTGCCAGGACCAAACGGACAAGGGGTAGTAGCTCAGCGGACGATAGTCCGCATTCAGAACCAGAGCCGGCCACGCCCCTGATGTTATCGCTGCGGTCAAGGATTGTACTCCTCGCCCTCCATCCGAACCGAATCGAGCCAGGCTCGACGGCACGGTCGGATACTCTATAGGGACCGTGTCAGTCTTGTGAAGCCTTGGCGCGATTCGGCTGCGCGGCCAGCCGCCCGGCGATGAAATGGCCGGCATGGAACAGGCCGCCCTCGTCAATGCCGTGGCCGAGCCCATGGCTCAGGTGCCCGTCCACCGGAAGGCCCGCCGCCGCC
>NZ_CALRWL010000104.1:0-4809 GCF_943371865.1 Azorhizobium sp. AG788
CTCTCGCACCGCCTGTTCACCGACACAAAGCACATTATCGACGCCTGTTGCCGCGCCTGGAACTCCCTCATCAACAAGCCAGGCCGCATTCAATCAACCTGTGGTTATCCGTGGGCCACACAGGTCAAAACTTCATGAACTTGGTATCATCCCCGCCCCCGCGCCGCTGCAACAACCGCCGCCGCAAGGCTGGGATCAACCGCGCCGTGGAGCACGAGCCGCCCGCTTCGCAAGTCCATCTCGATCCGGCCCGGCACCGGCTCCCGGGCTGTCGGACGTCGATCTTCCGAAGGCGGCGGCTCCTCGGCGACTGTGACGGGGACGAACAGCGGCATCTCAACCGGAGCCACTTGCGGGACGATGCCCGCCTCCCGGCGCCAGACCGTGAGCAGACCGCGGTTCACCCCGCTACGCCGCGCCACCTCGGAGATGTTGGCATCCGGCGCCGCGCTCTCCGCCACGATGCGCGCCTTCTCCTCCGCTGTATACGAGCGTCGCTGCCGCCGCCCCGTGATCACCTCAATCCGCCGATACGGCCTGCCTTCATCCATGGCTTCAAGTCTGGGATGAAGCCTGACGCCTTCGCCCATCGTGCCCTCCGTCTCCCGTGAACCCGCGCGCAGTCTCGGCTACGGAAGACACTTCGGGAAGAAGGGTGCGCTCGTAGCGCTTACGATAGACCGCCACGAACGGCATGCGGCTGTGGCACAGGCGGACATGGGCGACCTGCACCTTGGTCGTCACCCCGTCCAGGATGATCCACTCCTCCGCCCAGTCGAACTGGTACGCCTCGGCCGGGGCAAAGGTGAGCGGAACGTAGGCGTTCACCGGCCCACTCGGCGGCTGGCGCTGCTTGAAGCGCTTGATGTAGCGCCGCACCGTGTCGTAGCCGCCCTGGAACCCGGCATCCTTCAGCCGTCCGAAGAGCCCCAGGTAGGCGAGCCGGTCGCGGGCTGGCCGCCGCTCGTTCTCCGTGATCAGCCGTTCCAGCTCCTCCTGGAACCCGGCCAGCTTCGGAAGCGGCTGGTGCTGGCGCTCGTAGCGCGGCGCCGTCTCGCCAGAGCGCAGGTATTTCGTCACCGTCTCCCGCGACACCTTCAGCGACCGGGCAATGGCCCGGATGCTTTTCCCCTTCGCGTGCTCGCGTCGTATCCGTGCGATCGTCTCCACCGTCAACATCCCTGTCCGCCACCCTGTCGTCCAAACCCAGGGTGGTAGTCTGCCAGATCAGGAGAGCATAACAAACCTGGGGGTGAAGCTCAGGCGGCGATCTGTTCGGCTGAGGAATGGTCATTGGCGGCGAGCCCGGGATACCAGCTCTCGAACACCGGCCGCAGCGTTCCGTCCAAGGTGCGGGTCCGCACCTGCAGCAGGTGGTGAGCGCCGCGTTTGGTCCACTGCATCTGCTGACGCTTGGACATCCGCTTGTCGATCACCACGTTGACGGTGGACTCCACGAAGGCGGTGGAGATCGGCTCCCCGTACCGCCGCCGCTCCCCGTAATGGGGGATGGCGTCGATGTTGTTGGCGATGTAGCCCGCGCACTCCGCCGTCAACCGGGCGAACTTCTTCAACCCATCGTACGCCAGATCCAGGGCGCGAAGGTCCTCGGCCAAGTCCTCGAGGCGCTCCTGGGCTTCGATGGCGTCCCCGTGCCAGAGCCGCCACTTGATCCGCTCCAGCCGCTCGGTGACGTCGGCGCCGACGGCGGCGTCCTGCTGGGCCACGCCCTTGGCGAACTGCCCGAGCACGGTGAACCGCATGGCGATGTGGAACCAGTCCAGGAGATGTTCGGCGCATGGCGACATGGCGGCGACCAGCGCCCGGACACTGTCGCCGCCATCGGTGAGGAAGGTGACGTCCTGGTTCATCTGCAGGCACTGGTCGCGCAGAACCTGGTTCAACCGCCGCCGCGGCTTGGTGTCGTGCGTCTGCACGAAACCGAAGAACCGGTCGGCGCGATCCTCGGGCACGGACTTGCCGGCGATCACCTCGAACTGCGCCGTCTTGTCCTCCCAGCCCCGCACGAAGCCGCCGTCCATGCCGACGATGATCGGGCCCTCGGGGTCCGGCAATTCGCTCCAGTCGGCAGGACTGCCCTCGATGAAGGAGTGCTGTTCCTCGCCCAGCACCGCCTCCAGCCGCGTGGCGATCCGGACCAGATCACGCCGGACGGTCATCGGGTTGGTTGCGTCCGCGACCGGCAGCACGTCCCTCAACAGGTCGGCGGTGATGCCGTAGGATACCAGCGACGCCCATTTGGCCTCGAGAAACTGCAGCTCGGGGGCCACATGCTGGGTGACTAGGGCCGTCAGCGGACTGAAGCTGCGGCCGGCCTTTGGGTGGCAGGCGCAATGGCGCAGGCGCCGGCCGGGAACGTCCACGGTGCCGAACAGGGTCCGGAAGCGGATCGGCCTCACCCCCTTGCTCGCCCGGACCCGGCCACAGTCCGGACAATGGCGGTGACGGGCCAGGTGATCGGCCGCCTGAACCGCCAGCAGCCGTTCCTGGGTGGCCCGGAGCAGACGCTTCGCCTCGGCCAGCGACAGGCCGAGCGCTTCCAGCTGGAGGGCCGGCTTGTCCAGCTCCAGGACCGTGTCGTCGGCGAGGACCGTCCCGTCGTCGTCCACGATCTGCATCCGCATCCTGACGTTCATCACCCTCTCCGCCGCTGGTCACCAGAGTTGCTGGTGCATCAGCTGCTTGTGCTCCTCCCGGCGAAACCGTTCATTGACCTGGATTCGGCAGAACTCCTTGGGCAGCCAGCGTTTGCGCTCCTCCATCCGCTCCACAGCCGCCTCGAAGCGGTCACGGGCTTCCGGCTCGTCCAGCACCGCTAGGGACCGGGTTTCGGCGACGCTTGCGAGCACGTCGCCGATCTCGGCCAGCTCCTCCAGCGCCTCGAAGCCGACGAGCGCGCGGCGGCGCTCCCGCCAGCCCACTGGTCCGCCACTGTCCTCCACCGGGCAGGGATGCGCGCCAGCGAGGCACAGCGGATACATGCCGCCGGCCTCAGCCTCCAGCCGGCCCTCGACCCGCACCTCATGGCGCCAGCCGTCGCCCATGTCGTAGAGATAGCGCAGCTTGCCCCCGATCCGCAGGCGCAGGTCGGCCAGTGGAACATCGGGGTTTCCAGTGCACAGGTTGGGCGAGCCGTAGCGGCGGGCGCGGAGTTCGAAGACGTAGAGGTGAACGCCCTCCCAGCCCATGGCGACCTGGAGAACACCGTGCAGCTCGCGCAGGGTCATCACGGCCGGGATCAGCAGGCGCCGCCAGACCATCGGACTGACGTCCAGTAGGCGCACTTTCAGCTGCAGGATCGGCAGCTCGGGATCGGGATTCCGCTTGCGGGGTGGTCGTCGCGCCATTGCACATCCATGACTCTGTCCCCCGTAGCCTACCGCCGCCCTAATCCGGCCGTCAGTCCGGCACCCCCAGGTTTGTTATGCTCTCCAGATCAGGGGTGGCTGGTTATTGGACGCCGATCACCCCTGAAACTGGCCCAGTGTTGCAGGCCGATGCACATGCAGCCGATCTTCGCCGCGATCGAGCTGATCGCCGCCCACTGCGAGGCATGCTCGCCTTCGTGCTCGAACACCATCTGATCGCGGCCAACGCCACCTTCGCCTTGAAGGCCGGTGTGTGATTCCGGCGGGTCCGTTTCGTCATGTGTGCTCCTGATAGGCGGCGATTGTCGCCGCGTTCAGGCGGAAAATCCACTCAGCAGACTGTCCAGATTCTCCAGGCCACCTCTGGCGGTGATGCCGGAGCGCAACTGTTCGGTCATCGCCTGCACATCCGAGACGGCCAGATCGAGTTCCTGGGCGATCTGGCGGCTCGACAAATTCAGGCCCATGAAGTACAGGCACAGCACCCAAATCTGCAGTGGTTGGTGATGCCCGGCCAGCACCGTGCCGGACAAGTCGTCGAAGCGCGAGCCGCACGCCGAGCACCGATAACGCTGGCGATGCGGCTGCGTATCGTCATGCCCATCGCAGGCAACCGCCGTGGCGTCATCGTAATGCGGACACCGGACGCCTTCGGGCCAGCGGTGCTGCCGGATCAATTCGAAGCACTTGGCGTCGTCCAGCAAGGACGACAGGTTCACCAAAAGCGGCGCGGCCATCGGGACACCCCCGGATCGTCTCCAAGAAAGCCTCTTCAACCGCCAGCCGCGTCATTGATCACGCTGGGACAGCGCCGCCCTCACCACCCCGGAACCCGTCATGAGCCTCGACCTTTACAAAAGATGCTCTCACACCGCCAGCACCGGCCAGCCCTCCGGCAGGTCCACCACCTGCGGCTCCGGCATCGGCCCAAGCTCGGCGATCATGGCGCCCCAGGACCAGCCGACGCCGAACCCGGCCATCAACGTCTTCACCGGCCCGGCCGCCAGCTGGGCGCCCAGGCTGTGGCAGATCGCCAGGGGGATGGAGGCGGAGCTGGTGTTGCCGAAACCCTGCATGTCGATGACGAACTTCTCCGCCGGCGCCTTGATGCGTTTGCGCAGATGCTCCAGCATGAAGGCGTTGGCCTGGTGCAGGACGATGCGGTCGAGGCCGTCGATGTCGGTGCCGGCGTGCTCCATCGCCTCGCGCAGCAGCGGCGGCACGGCGCGCAGGGTGAAGGAGAACACCTCCGCCCCGTTCAGGGTCAGGCGGGCGTCGCGCTCCAGCTGAGCGGCAGCGGCCTCGTCGGCGATGCGGCCCTGGGAGGCCACCGGCGGGATCAGGCTGTGGCGCTTGCCGCCGGCCTTGACGAAGATGTGCCGCGCGCCGGCGCCGTCGGTGCCGATCACCACCGGCAGCG
>NZ_CALRWL010000105.1:0-4375 GCF_943371865.1 Azorhizobium sp. AG788
TTCCGACCACGAGGGGCCGCCATTGCGCCCTGAGCGACACGTCACGACCTCCATCGCAACCCTGCGCATCAACATCGCCAGAAGCCTCGCCCGAACACTCCAGCGATGTCCGTGCTGCCATCAATCGTGCACTTTATGACACAGTAGAAATAACAGGCTGCGGAAAAAGGGCCTCGCGTGCAGGAGTTTGGTGTGATTCTCTCTCCAGAGCGAAAGCTGGGCTGAGGAGAGGGGCATGCGCGGGTACGATGAACGGAGCGACGGTCTTTTCAGCTACGTGAGCTGCGAGGCGCGCGTTCCGGTCAGCCATCCGCTGCGGGCGATCCGGGCCATCGTGGATGAGGCCCTGGACACCCTGTCTCCGGTGTTCGAAGGGATGTACTCGAAGATCGGGCGCCCTCGATCCCGCCGGAGAAGCTGTTGCGGGCCTTGCTGCCCCAGGCGTTTTTCTCGGTGCGCTCGGAGCGCCAACTGATGGAGCAACTGGATTACAATCTGTTGTTCCGCTGGTTCGTCGGACTGGCGATGGACGCGCCGGTGTGGGACGTGACGGTGTTCACCAAGAACCGCGATCGGCTGCTGGCGGGCGACGTGGCGGTGAAGTTTCTGGCCGCGGTCCTGAGCCAGCCGCGTGTCAGAGGCTGTCCGGTAGAAGGCGTGGCGAATTTTCACCTAATTTCCATCGAGTTTGGACAATCGGCGGAGCAAGATTCGGCTCATCGCCATATAGATGAATGTCTCATCAGTTTTCGGAAGACGTTCGTAATCAACGACCAGACGGCGGTTGGTGAGCAGCCATGCAAAGAATCGCTCAACCAGGTGTTGGTGCAGCGAGGTCAGCGCGGACGCACCGAAGCCTGACACGACCTTCGATCAGGCAGAGCGGACGGAGTTCGGGCGTGCTTGACCGATCATCCGGTTGAGGACGGCGACGCCGATGGCGGCCTCGGCTTGCTGGCCAGGCAGCGTGCGGGCACGAAGCTGGCCGCCAAGGATGCGCTTGTAACGGGCCATCGCGGTTTCCGTCTTGCTCCGCTTCCCATAGTCGGTCTGTCGTTGCCATCCCAGGCGGCCGCGCTCGGCGATGCTCTGGATGTGCTGATCCCGCTGGGTTGGCTCGGTCGCGGCGGTCGGGCCGGACACCGCTGTGGCGCGTGGCGGGATGACGACCATGGCGCCGGCATCCCGTTGGGCCACGGTGTGGTAAATTGGGTCGCCATCATAAGCGCCGTCGGCCATGACGGTGGCGATTGGGCCGATGGTCTGGTCAAGCAAGGGGCCGACCTGGGAGGCGTCGCCGTCGTCGGTGGTCGTCAGCGTGGCGGCGACGATGGTGTTGGTGCTCGCATCGACGGCCAGATGGAGTTTCCGCCAAGTCCGGCGCCCGCGCACGCCATGCTTGTCACGGTGCCATTCGCCGGCCCCATACCGTGTCGCGCCGCGACAATCAACCCGAAACATAGCGCTTGCCAGCGACAATCACACCGAACATCATCCCGCCGTCGCAGTCATAAATTCTCACCCAGATTGACGCGCTACAGCCGTTGCCGGCCGGCAACGATACAGCAGCCCCGGCGGCATAGGGCCGTCTATCAAAGGAGGGTTGACCAATGTCACTGAAAGTTACTTTGTTTTTGGTCGCGGTCTGTCTGGTCATCGCCGTGGTCGGGTTGGCTGTAGGTTGGTTTGCCCGGTTGCCTGGAAACGGTAACATTGTCGTGGTGGCGACTGCGCTGATGGCCAGCGTGGTCGGCCAGTACCCCAGCCACCTCTTGCGTCATAGCCGGTTGCTCTGAAACGGGAGTCATTCCTGCATGCGGACCGAAGATCATCCATTTGCCGAGGCTGCCGGTCGTGACAGCCCGATGGAAATCCTTCAGGGCTCCGGTCTTCGCTTGCCTGGACGGGCCTTCCCAACCCCTGACATAACGGCCCGCAATACGATTTTATAGCAATATGCTTTCGCCGGTCATTGCGATTTGCTATGTTGGCGCTATGCACACGATCCGCTACACCGCCGACGCTCTGAAGACCCTCCGCCGGATACCGCGCAACACCGCGCAACTGATCCGGCAGAAGGTTCAGGAGGTGGCCAACGATCCCACAGCCGCGCGGAACGTGAAGAAGCTGAAGGGCCGGGACGGCTATCGGATGCGCGTCGGCGACTGGCGGGTAGTATACGACATCGAAGCCGGCGTGCTGGTTCTGATCGTCATCGAAATCGGCCCGAGAGGAGGCATCTATGACTAACCCCACGCAGATCATCCGGGACGGTAGCGGCAAGCCCGCCTTCGCGGTGCTGCCGATCGCGGAGTACGAGCGGCTTCTGGAGGCGGCCGACGAAGCGGCCGGGGTCCACGCCTTCGACGCTTACAAGGCGGCTCGCCCGGAGTCCTTCCCTGCCGAGGTGGCCGACCGGCTGCTGAACGACGAGCACCCGGTGAAGGTGTTCCGCGAGTACCGCGGCATGACGCAGGCCCAGCTCGGTGAAGCCGTTGGGCTCAAGCAGGCGTATGTGTCCCAGATCGAGGCCCGCGCCCGTATCGGTACTGTAGACGTGCTCAAACGGATCGCGGAAGCCCTGCGCGTAGATCTCGACAACCTCACCTGAGGCTGTCCACAAAGGGAGCCTTCTGACGGCCCGCAGCTCGACGACATCGCGGTCGGCACCCGGTTGATCGGCGCCGAGCTGGCCGGGCTGGTCGGCCGCCTTGATCGTCAGCTGCTCGCACGCCGGTAGGCCATGCGCGCCGACGGCCTGGCATCATCGTTGCGCCACTAACCGCCTTTATTCACCATGGGGGGGAGCGATCTGGTCGCCGGGTAGAGATGCTCAACGTAGGGCTGCATAGGCGCGCGTCGCCGCCGCCGCGCTGACGGCGGCGTGACGGTGGCGGAGTTGATGGTGGACGGGATTGGGTGACGGCTGGGGCACGCTGCCCCGGTGCTCAGCAGATGAGCCGCGGCAGGCGGCTGAGGGCGAGGTGGATGATCGCCTGATCAGGCGCGCTGGTCGGCAGGTGCACCTTAGATCTGCGTCTTCATCTCCACGATGCGCGCGGCGATCTTCACCAAGCGCAGCCGCAAGGTGTCGAATTGCACCGTGCGCCAGCGGGAGCGTTTCGGCATCAGCGAGCGCAGGCTCCACAGCAGCCAGTACGCCCCGGCGTGCAGGAACAGGCGGAACTGGTTGGCCGTCGCCTTGGTGCAGGAGGTCCGGTCTGCGGCAAGGTGGGCCTTCCAGGCTTTTATATGATTTTCCGCCTGTCCCCTTGCGCAGTACAAAACCTCGTACAGCCATCGCCCGGTGCCGTGACGCAGGTTGGTGACGATGAAGCGGGTGTCGGTGCCCTGGTCGCCCGCCTCGACCCGTGCGACGATGCGCCTCACCCGGCTCCAGGTGCTGGCGCCGTCGTAGAACTCCTTGAAGCGGCGCACCTTGCCGGGTCCGGGCGCGGCCTGGAAGCGCGCCGCGGTGCTGGCCTCCAGCGTGGTGACGTGACGGCGCAGCGTGCTGCTGGTCGGCAGACCGAGCACGTAGTCGTGCCCCTCCGCCTCGCACCAGTCGAGCACCTCCGGGCAGGCGTAATGGCCGTCGGCGCGCAGCAGGATCTCGGTCTTGGGCCAGTTTGCCCGAATGGCGCGGAGCAGGCGACGCAGGAAGGTCCGGATCTCCGTCCCCTTGGGCCGCTTGGCTGGGCGCAGCACAGCGGTGACAAAGCGGCCGTTGCCGTCGAAGACAACGATGGGCTGAAAGCCGTACTCGTCATAATGGGCGTTGAACAGGCGCAACTGCTGGCCGCCATGCACCGCGTCGAAGGTGTCGTCTACATCCAGCACGATGCGCTTGGGCACCTGGCGAAAGGACGCGCAGTAGAGATCGACCATGGTCCGGCCCATGCGCAGCAGTGCGCGGGTATCCGGCAGGTTCTCCAGGCGCGAGATGGTGGCTTGCGAGCACAGGTCGCGCTCGGACGGCAGGCGCTCCAGGGCCATCTTGAACAGCGGGTCGCGGCGCAGGCTGTCGGCGTCGTTGCCGTCCTCGTAGCCCGCCGCGATGGCCAGCAGGCGGAAGCCGATGATGTCGGCCAACGAATGCACGGTGCGGGTGGGATCGCGCGGGTCCTCAATGCAAGCGGCCAGACGATCGGCAACCCCCAGCCGCTTCGCCACCTCCCGCAGCACCAGCAGTCCGCCATCGCAGGACAAGCGGCCGCCATCAAAGCGCCCGATCACCGGCTTTCCAGCAACGGGTGACAGGCCGGGCAGCGGCAGGGTATGATCAACCATGGCGGGTGGGCGCTCCGGAAGCGGCAGGGGTTGGTTTCAGCACCCAAATCCTACGGCCGCTCAACGGATGCCGCTACACCCGCCA
>NZ_CALRWL010000106.1:0-4133 GCF_943371865.1 Azorhizobium sp. AG788
GTGCAGGCGGGCGGCAGCGGCACGGCGCTCTATCAGGCGCTGATCACCGGCACGGTGGCCTCGGCCCAGAGCGCGTTCCAATTGCTCTCCGGCGAGGCCCAGGCCTCGCTCGGCACCACCTTGTTCAGCCAGAACCAGCTCATGGCCGACACCCTGGATGCCCGCCTGCGGCAGGCGGCCTATGTGGGATCCACCGGCGCCACCGCGGCGCTGGGCTTCGGCGGACCCACCGCTTATGCCAAGGCGCCGGTGACCAAGGCCGGCCCCTTCACCTCCGCCCCGCCCCCGGCCCCCGCCGCCCCAATGTGGACCGGCTGGGCCCAGGCGTTCGGCCAGTGGAATTCCACCTCCGGCAATGGCAATGCCTCCAGCGTGAGCAGCACGGTCGGCGGCTTCCTGGCCGGCGCCGATGCCACGATGAACAACATCACCTTCGGCTTTGCGGCGGGCTATAGCTGGGCCAATTCCAGCGTCGCCAACATGGGTTCCTCGCTGGACAGCGACGCGGCGCAGTTCGCGCTTTATGCCGGCACGGCGTTCGGCGCGCTCAAGCTGCGGGCCGGCGCGAACCTCGCCTTCAACCAGGTCAACAGCGAGCGCGTGGTGGTGGCCGGATCGGTGAGCGAGCGGCCCAACGCCTCCTATGACGGCCTCACCGGCGGCGCCTTCGCGGAAGCGGGCTATGCCCTGCCCCTCGGCCCGGTGGCGTTCGAGCCCTTCGCCGCCATGGCCTGGAGCGCGGTGCAGATGGACGGCTTCACCGAAACCGGCGCGCCGGTGACGGGCCTGACCTCCAGCGGCCTCAGCTTCGATAGCTGGTACTCGACCCTGGGCGTGCGCGCGGCGTCCAGCTTCCTGCTGGGCGGGCTCGCCACCACCCCGCACGCCACGCTGGGCTGGCGCCATGCCTATGGCGACGTGACCCCGGCGCTGGCGGTGAGCTTCCTCAACACCGGCACCGGCTTCACCGTGCAGGGCCTGCCCATCGCTAAGGACAGCGCCATCGTCGGCGCCGGCGTGGATGTGCTGCTCGGCAAGGGCCTGACCCTGGGCGTGAGCTATGACGGCTCGTTCGCCTCCGACGCCCAGAGCAACGCGGTGCGCGGCACCCTCGGGCTGACCTTCTGAGCGAGCGGGTGATCTGAGGGTCGGCTGCTCCGACGGGCCGACTAGGGAGAGTGGCTTAGAAACGGAGAGCGTTTCACCCCCCTCCCCACCCCTCCCCCGCCAGGGGGGAGGGAGCCGCCCGCGGCGACGGCCTGCCAGAGATGGAACTGAGTCGCCGACGGCCTCCGGGCTCAAGCTCCCCAAAAGCGCAACGCGCCCCCTCCCCCCTTGCGGGGGAGGGTTGGGGAGGGGGGTGAAACGGCTGCCACCAATCACGCGCTCTCTCGCCACACCTCCCGCGCGCCCCGTGCGCAAGCGCCACCCCACCCAAGTGCACCCGCCCATCCCACAACGCCCGCGCGCACATCCCGCGACATCTGCGCATAAGGTGCGGCTGGGCGTTTCCGCGGAATAGCGTTGTTTGGCTCCACAATGCCCCATCGAGTCCCACGCTGTTCCTCGCATGGACCCAACATGCGACACCCAACACGTGCCGATTGAGCCGCCACACTGGCGAGATGTGTCTGATACGATACGATGCGCTCCGGCAGTCTGGCATCCGCTTGATGGCGGCGCACACGGCGACGTGCGATAAATCGATACGGCGACAGGCAGGGCGCCTCAGAGAGATCTTGGGGATCAAGGAGCATGCTCTCTGTAAGGTCTTCCGCGACACGGATCGCCATGTCCAGCGTGATCGCCATGACGCCGGTCGCGGCGCTGGCCGACAGCTTCACCATCACCGGCAACAGTTCAACATCGCAGACTCTGGCGGGCACAGAGACAGGAACCCTTACCGCAAGCGGTTCGCTGAGCACCTCCGGAATGAGCGTGCTCTTTGGTATCGCCACCGGCACCGGCACGGCCCTGACCAACGACGGCCTCATCTCATCCAGCGGCAACGTATTCGACACGACCCCCACGGTCACCGGCCACATGGCTGTCACCAGCAACGGCGTCATCTCCGCGAGCAACGACGGATTCCGCCTCAACGGCACCTTTGCATTCGGAACACTTTTGTTCACGAACAACAGCACTTTTCTGGCCGGTAGCGGACAGGCCCTTGATTTCGACAAGGCGACCGCCACCTCCGCGGTGGTGACGATCAATAATTCCGGCGCGCTGAGCTCCAACTCCGATGCGGTACGCTTGGGCGGCGGCACCATCACCTTGAACAACTCCGGGAGCATCACTGCCGTCGCCGCGGGTGGAACGGCGATCAGCTTCGACACGGCGACCAATGTGGACTCGCTGGTGTCGCTGGTGCTGACCAACACGGCACGCGGCAGCATCACCGGGTCGAACGACGCCATCAAGATCGCCGGGACCGCCGCCAGCACCTCGTCGGCGGTCATCTCCATAAACAATGCCGGCACGATCGAATCCACCGGCACCGGGCGGGCCATCGATCTCGGTGATCTGGTGTCCCCGAACCTGTCAATCAGCATCACCAACCTGACGACCGGCCGCATCCAATCTCAGCGCGACGATGCCATTAAGGTCGGGAGCAACACGACCATCCTGAACTACGGCTCGATCTCCACCGGGACGAATTACACTGGCATCAAGTTCGATGGGACCTCCGGCACTGTCTACAACTATGGCTCTATCTCCGGCATTAACGCCGTCGGCACCACCAGCAACGTCATGGTCACCAATTACGGTTTGATTCAAGGTGCCAACGGTGTCGGATTGAGCTCCAACGGGACAGGCACCGTGCTGAATTACGGCTCCATCTCCGGTAGCTATTTTTTTGCGGGCCTGTCCCTCAACGGCGATGGCGTGAACATCGACCACATCGGGGTCATCACGAATTATGGCGCCATCAAAGGGTCCGGATCCAAGCCAGCCGGGCTGGCCGATATCCGGCCGAACAGCAGTGACGGCATCGCCATCGGCGGCGGCACGATAACCAACGGCTCGGCTGGCGTGCGCAATGCTCTCATTTCGGGTGCCAATAACGGCATCCTGGCCTCCGACGGCAGCAACGGTACGGCCTACGGCACCCTCACCGTGACCAATTACGGCACCATCGAGGGCCTGAACGGCTACGGCATTCAGATCGTCAATACCGCCGGCACCTTCGGCAACACCGTCGTCAATTATGGCACCATCACCGGCACCACCTTTGCGGTGGCCATGGGCAGTGGCAACGACCTGTTCGTCTATGAGGCGGGCTCGGCCGTCGTTGGCGCGGTAATGGCCCAGGGCGGCACGGACACGCTGCGCCTCGGCGAGGTGGCCGGCACGTTCAACGTGGGCCTGCTGGGCGATGGCGCCACCTATCGGGGCTTCGAGATCCTCGACATCCAGGCGGGGGTGCCCTGGACGCTCACCGGCATCTCCGCCTTCTCCGGCACCACCACCGTCGCCAATACCACCCTGACGCTCGATAATGTCGCGCTCGGTTCCTCCTTCGTCACGGTCGGCGGGTCCGGCTCGGCACTGGTCGGCACTGGCACCATCGGCGGGCTCGCCGCAGCGGCGGGCGCCACCATCTCCCCCGGCCTCACCGCCGGCAGCATCGGCACGCTGAACGTAAACGGCACGGCCAGCTTCGCCAGCGGCTCCACCTATGCGGTGACGGTGAACAGCGCCGGCGCCAGCGACCGCATCGCCGTCTCGGGTCGGACAACGCTGTCCCCGGGTGCCACGGTTGCCGTTCAAGCGCTCCCGGGGAGCTATGACCCCAGCCAGAGCTACACCATCCTCACCTCGGCGGGCGGGGTCTCGGGTACGTTCGGGTCGGTCAGTTCCAACATGGCCTTCCTGACGTTGGTGCTCAGCTATGACGCCACCGACGTTTACCTCGCGTTCGCGCGCAACGACGTGAGTTTTCCCAGCGTCACCACCACCACCAATGCCCGCAATGCCGCGGCTGCGGTGCAGGCGGGCGGCAGCGGCACGGCGCTCTATCAGGCGCTGATCACCGGCACGGTGGCCTCGGCCCAGAGCGCGTTCCAATTGCTCTCCGGCGAGGCCCAGGCCTCGCTCGGCACCACCTTGTTCAGCCAGAACCAGCTCAT
>NZ_CALRWL010000107.1:0-4089 GCF_943371865.1 Azorhizobium sp. AG788
GAGACCGTCGCAAACCTGGGGGGAGAATGGTACGGCGTGTCCGGATGGTAGCGGTCGGGGGCACGATGAAGTGGCGGGTCATGGTTGAGGTGACGGGCGGGGATGGTGCGGTGACGCGGCACGTGATCTCCGAGGATGAGCGCACCGAAGTGGGTCAGGCGGCGACGCCCGGGCTGAGCTTGGCTGAGGGAAAGGCAACCCTGTCCGGCCTGCAGCGCGTCCTGGTCACCGCGCAGGCCGATGCGCACTGTCGCCGCCGTCGCCGGTGCAGCCACTGTGGGGCATTGCGCCCGCTCAAGGACCACCGCACCCGCAAATTTGAACCGCCCCGGGTTTGTCGGAGGCCATTTGGCTTGAGTCACGCCGCCATGGCGACGTCCTCAGTTTGAGCATAGTAGCGCGCTTCGGCCTCGGCGGGCGGAATGTTGCCGATGGGTTCGAGCAGGCGCCGGTTGTTGAACCAGTCCACCCATTCCAGGGTGGCGAACTCGACAGCCTCCAGGGTGCGCCATGGCCCGCGGCACCGAATCACCTCGGTCTTGTAGAGACCGTTAATGGTCTCGGCCAAGGCGTTGTCGTAGGAATCGCCGACGCTGCCCACGGAGGGCTCAACCCCAGCTTCGATGAGACGCTCGGTGTAGCGAATCGCAACGTATTGCGATCCCCTGTCGGAGTGATGGATGAGACCGCTGCCCTTGGCGGGCCTGCGGTCGTGAAGCGCCTGCTCCAGGGCATCCAAGACGAAGTCGGCGTGGGCGGTGGGCGACACCCGCCAGCCGACGATGCGGCGGGCGAATGCGTCGATGACGAAGGCTACGTAGACAAAGCCCTGCCATGTCGACACGTACGTGAAATCCGCCAACCACAAGGCGTTCGGGCGTGGCGCCTGGAACTGGCGGTTCACCCGGTCGGCGGGACATGGCGCCGCCCGGTCGCTGATCGTGGTGCGGATCGTCTTGCCACGCGTGGTCCCCTTCAGACCCATCTGGCGCATCAGCCGGGCCACTGTGCAGCGCGCCACGTCGACGCCCTCCCGCCCCAACTGCCGCCACACTTTCCTCACCCCGTAGACCTGGAAGTTCTCATTCCAGACCCGCCGGATAGCCAAACTCAGCTCCGCGTCGCTTCGCGAGCGGGCCGGCGCCTTGGACGGATCGGCCCGCCGCGCGGCATGGGCGCGGTAAGTCGACGGGGCGATCGGCAGCACCTTGCAGATCGGCTCGCCCCCGTGAACGGCGCGGTGTGCGTCGATGAAGGCGATCATTTCTTGAACGGGCGGTCGAGCTCCGCCTGG
The DNA here is from genome assembly GCF_943371865.1 of Azorhizobium sp. AG788. GTDB lineage: Bacteria > Pseudomonadota > Alphaproteobacteria > Rhizobiales > Xanthobacteraceae > Azorhizobium. The sequence goes on from NZ_CALRWL010000107.1 coordinate 1,295, forward strand.
GCGAAATACGCCGACGCCTTGCGCAGAATCTCGTTCGCCTGGCGCAGCTCCCGCACCTCACGCTCCAGCGCCTTAATCCGCTCCTGCTCGTCCGTCGTCGGGCCGGGGCGCTTGCCCTGGTCGCGCTCGGCCTGCCGGACCCAGCCCCGCAACGTCTCGGGATTGCAGCCGATCTTCGCCGCGATCGAGCTGATCGCAGCCCACTGCGAGGCATGCTCGCCTTCGTGCTCGAACACCATCCGCACCGCGCGCTCGCGGACTTCAGGGGCGTATTTGGGTGATGCCTGTTTCGTCATGATGACCCCAGTCTCTCAGAAGATAGGGCCTCCGGGAAACCCGGAGCGGTTCACGCCGTCGCGGCGCAGACGCTTGGTGAAGACAATTTTGCCCGCCGCGTCAACGCCGTGAACCTGAAACACCGTCTTGGCCAAATCAAGGCCGATGATCGTGGGCTGCATGGGAAAGGTCTCCGCTTCCAGAGGGCCGATCCCCTTCAGGTGGGGGCTTTCACCAGAAGCGGGGAGCGTCCATCCCATCAACGCCCCGTCCCCGCGTTCCGGCCAGGACGTGGGTCTCGGCCCCACCGAGGCGGGTTTTTGGGTGGGAAAGCGCCCCAGAAGACTGGAATCTTTCAGAAATTCTGATTTTCTTACGGAACTCCCGGGCATTTCAATGCACAGGTGTGATCCAAATTTTCACCCTTGCCCTGTCTGGACGCCGTTCTATGGTCGAGCCGCAGTCGAACGTCTGATTGACAACCAAAAGTCGCGATTGATGCCGCCAGTCACAGCCATCAGCCAAGTCGGCGACGCTGACCTGTGCCGATGGCCCACCGCTGCGTCGTGTCCGCATGCCTGCCAGAAATCCGCATGAAATCCGCGAGCGCGCCAACGCAGGCGTTGCACCCCTGTAGCCGCTGATGTGACCGCGATCTGCTGTTGCTGCCGCCCTGAAGACCATAGGCTGAACCGCGCCAAGGCGCTGAAAATCCTAAGAAGCGGCCATCCCGTGTCGCTTCCGATTGAGCCGTCAGTCGCTGAAGCCGTGATCTATTCGCCAGCCTTGGCCACGTCATGATCTCACTGATCAGCAGAGACTGTTGATCAAGATCGCTCGGCGACGAAGGCGTCGCGCCGCGATTTTTTCAGGTCACCCGACTGACCAGAAACTACGCGCATGGGTGGTGGAGTGCCGCCAACAAGGCTCCGCTGAGAGGGATGAATGGCCGCCAGCCAGACGCAGGAGGGCGTCATGGGCGGACTGTTTGGAAGGCAGCGCACCACCGTTGCACCACCGTTGCACCACCGTCGCACCACCGTCGCACCACCGTCGCACCATCCGTCGCAACGGGAGCAACGCTTAGCAACAGTCGCACCATGGGAGCACAGCATCGAGCAACGGACGTCACCACGTCGTCGCACCGACCCGTGCAACGGCGTCGCACTACCCGTCGCAATGGGAGCAACGGCCGATGCAGTGGACGTAGCAACGCGGCGTGGCGTTGATGGGGTGGACGTCCCCGCTTCTGGTGAAAAACCCCACCTGAAGGGGATCGGCCCTCTGAAAGCGGAGACCTTTCCCATGCAGCCCACGATCATCGGCCTTGATTTGGCCAAGACGGTGTTTCAGGTTCACGGCGTTGACGCGGCGGGTAAAATTGTCCTCACCAAGCGTCTGCGCCGCGATGGCGTGCTGACATTTTTCGCCAACCTGCCGACCTGCGTCGTCGGCATGGAGGCGTGCGCCACCGCGCATCACTGGGGCCGTGAAATCACCAAGCTCGGCCACACGGTGCGCCTGATGCCGCCGCAGTATGTGAAACCCTAGTGTAGCCGCTGTCCCGCTGCCAAGCCCGGCGCCCGGTCTCGGCGATCGCCTGGATGTGCCGGTCACGCTGGCTTGGCGCCGTCAATGCCGTGTCGCTGGGGACGGCGTCAACCCGCGGCGGCACGATGACGTCGGCGGCGGGATGGCGCTCATGCACGGCGGCATAGACGGTGGTCGTACGATCGTACGCGCCGTCTCCCCCTCCGTGCCAATGAAGATGGGCTCTTGGCCAGCATCCACAGCCATTAGCAGCGAACCCTTGCCGATCTCCCGTGGGGGAGTTGGCGCGTCCGCCTGGTCTTGGGCGTGCGCAAGCTGTTCTGCGACAACGCCGACTGCCCGCGCCGGATCTTCACCGAGCGCTTGCCGGACATCGTCGTACCGTGGGCTCGTAAAACGTTGCGGCTTGACGAAAAGCTCACCGCCATCGCCGTGGCGCTGGGCGGCTCCGCCGGCGCCCGGCTCAGCCGGGACCTTGGCATGCCAGCGGCGCGCAATACGCTGCTGCGCCTGATCCGTGCCGCGCCGCTGCCATCCGGCGCGATCCCGGCGGTTCTTGGGGTCGATGACTGGGCGTTGCGCAAGCGTCATACCTACGGCACCGTGTTGATTGACCTGGAGCGGCGATGGCGGGTCGCCCTCCTGCCCGACCGCGAGGCGGACACCCTGGCGCAGTGGCTGAGCGATCATCCCGGGGTTGAGATCATCGCGCGGGACCGCGCTGGAGCCTATGCGGAGGGAGCCCGTCGCGGAGTGCCGCAGGCCGTGCAGGTCGCCGACCGCTTCCATCTGGTGCAGAACGTTGCCGGGGTTCTAGAAAGTACCCCTCCGCCGAGTGCCGCCTTGTGAGGGCACTGGAAAGCTGAATCATGGGGTCTGTCCCTATGGCTATCCCTATGGCAGACCCTATGACTATCCAACGCGTCGAGGTGATCACGGGCCAGGAGCGGCGACGGCAGTTCAGCGAC
>NZ_CALRWL010000108.1:0-3954 GCF_943371865.1 Azorhizobium sp. AG788
GGTGGACATGCTGTCCTTCCTGCCCGGCTGGGCCTCCATCCTGGTGGTCGTGCTGATCATCACCTGGACTGTCTGCATGGCCGGCATCGCGCTGGGTAAGACGGGGCGCAACCCCCTCTGGGCCGTGGCCGTGTTTCTATTCTTCCCGCTGCTGACCATGGGGCTGTGGATATTGGCGCTGTCGCGCTGGCCCCGGCTTGACCAGAAGCCATGAGGGCAAGGCCCCTTCATCCCTATCTGGACCACCCAGGCCCCATTCCCTTCGCCCATCGCGGCGGCGGCCTTGAAGCGCCGGAAAACAGCCTGGCGGCCTTCACGCACGCCATCGACCTTGGCTATCGTTACATCGAAACCGATGTACAGGTCACGGCCGATGGCCGCTTGATCGTTTTCCATGACCCCGTGCTGGATAATCTGACCGACGGTCAGGGCAGGGTTGGCGGCCTGCCCTGGTCGACCGTGTCACAGGCGCGGGTTGGCGGGCGTGAACCGATCCCGTTGCTGGATCAGGTTCTGGAAACCTGGCCGCATCTGCGCCTCAACATTGATCCCAAATCCGACGCGGCGGCCCTGGCCCTGGCGGATGCGCTGCGCCGTCATGGCGCGCTGGACCGCGTCTGTGTCGGGTCTTTTTCCGGCGCGCGGCTGGCGCGTCTGCGGCGCGCACTGGGCGGTGCGCTTTGTACCTCGGCCGGCCCGTGGGAGGTGGCACAGGTCTGGGCGGCCGGCTATGGCCTGCCCCTGCCCGCCCCTGTCGGTCCGCACGCGCTGCAGGTGCCGGTGCGGCACAAGGGATTGACCGTGGTGACGCCCGGCCTGATCCGCGCCGCGCATGCGGGCGGTCTTTGTGTCCATGTCTGGACCGTCGATGACGCCGCAGAGATGGACCGTCTGCTGGATATGGGGGTGGATGGCATCATCACCGACCGCCCCACCCTGCTGCGGGAGGTGATGATCCGCCGGGGCCAGTGGTCGGACCTTTCTATACGCTGAACAGCAGCCGGGCCTGCGCGCCCGTCCCTGTATCCGTCATCTGGAAATCCCCGCCCAGCTGCTGGGTCAGCAGCCGGACCAGACGCAGGCCCAGGCTGGATACCGTGGCCGCATCGAAACCGGGCGGCAGCCCCTTGCCGTCATCGGTGACCGACAGTTCCACCCTGTTGCCGTCCGCCAGCCACGCTGCGACGCGGATCAAGCCCTTCTGACGGCCCACAAAGGCATGCTCCAGGCTGTTGCTGACCAGCTCTGCCACCACCAGGGCGGCGGGGATGATCTTCTCCGACGGCAGGGGCAGAGGCGCGGCGTCCACCGCCACCTCAATGCCGGCGGGTGCGCCGGCCCGAACCACATCCTCCACCAGTTCTGTCAGGAAGCCGGCGAAGTTACCGTGGCTGTTTTCCGGGTCGTGCAGGCGGCGCTGGATCTTGCCGATGGTGGCCAGCCGTGCGGCGGCATCGGTGAGGGCGCGCCGCGCCTTCTCATCCGTCACATCGGCCTTTTGCAGCGCCAGCAGGGCCGACACGATCTGGATATTGTTGGAGACGCGGTGCTGCAACTCCGCGAACAAGACGGCGCGGTGGGCGGCGAGGTCACTGGCCTCCTGTTCGGCCTTCTTGGCACGGGCCCGTTCCAGCCGCACCCGCGACAGCGCGATATTCATCACATGGATGATGGCGATGTCGATGACGACGATCAGGATAAAAAAGCCCAGGGCCAGGGCGCTGGGCCCATCCAGCCTGAACCCGTCCGGCGGGATGAAGAAATACCAGGCCGCCAGCGCCGACAGCACCGCCACCAGAATACCCGGCCAGAGGCCCGCGAAGAAGGTGGTCAGGATGACGGCGGGAAAGAAGGTCAGGAACGGAAAGCCCGGCGGCAGGGCCGCGTCCGTTGTCCAGCGCACGCCCAAGGCCAGCCCGAAAGACAGCAGAGCAAAGCCATAAGCAAAGAACGGGGAACGTCTGCCGGTTTCAATCGCAAGAAGGAGCGCCATCAGGACCGGCCTTGGCCAAACAGTGGTTTTTCGCCGGAACCATAGCAACTTTGCGCAGTGCCGTCGTGGGCGTAATCACCATCGATAGGGGTGGGGGCGGGTGGACAAGCGCTCAAAGCGGGGTGTCGTCGGGCGGCATCCGGCGTACGCCGTCCTCATGCACGGCTTGGTCATGGCCGCTGCGGCTGGAGAAGAAGACCAGCGCCATCAACCCGCCGCCCACAACCAGCGATCCGACAATCCCAAGGCCCAGCGCGATAAATCCATGCAGGCTGATCTCCTGTTCCGGACCGCCCCCGCCCACCGCGTTCCACGCCATGATGCCGCCGACCCCCGCCGCCAGCAGCATGGCCAGGAGGAAGGCGATCATCAAAACCCCGCCACGGCTCATCTTCCACCCTCGTCATTTGTCACAAGCGCCCCAACCGATATGGGGCGTGCCGCTGTTGCCGGCCAGCCCCCCGGTGGATGCGGGCTTCATGGTCTGGACAGGCGGGACTGCCCCCGATAACTTCCGTGCCCGGTTCAACCTGTTAGCGCAACGGATATTACCCATGAAGAGCGGCGTGAAGAAAGTCGTGCTGGCCTATTCGGGCGGCCTCGACACCTCGGTGATCCTGAAATGGCTGCAGGAGACCTATGCTTGCGAGGTCGTGACCTTCACCGCCGATCTCGGCCAGGGTGAGGAGCTGGAGCCCGCTCGCAAGAAGGCCGAGCTGCTGGGCGTGAAACCGGAAAACATCTTCATCGACGATCTGCGTGAAGAGTTCGTGCGCGATTTCGTGTTCCCGATGTTCCGGGCCAACACCCTGTATGAAGGCACTTATCTGCTGGGCACCTCCATCGCCCGGCCGCTGATCGCCAAGCGCCAGATCGAAATTGCCCGCCAAGTCGGCGCCGATGCCGTGGCCCATGGCGCCACCGGCAAGGGCAATGATCAGGTCCGCTTCGAACTGGGCTATTACGCGCTCAAGCCGGACGTGACGGTGATCGCGCCTTGGCGCGAATGGGACCTGAACAGCCGCACCCAGCTGCTAGAATTCGCTGAGAAGCACCAGATCCCCATCGCCAAGGACAAGCGCGGTGAGGCCCCATACAGCACGGATGCCAACCTGCTGCACATTTCCTACGAAGGCAAAGCCCTGGAAGACCCGTGGGTGGAGGCCGACGAGGACATGTATACCCGCTCCGTCGCGCCCGAGAAGGCGCCGGACGAGGCGGAATATGTCGAGATCGAATATGAAAAGGGCGACGCCGTCGCCGTGAATGGCGTGAAGCTGACGCCCGCCGCCCTGCTGACGGAACTGAACCGTCTGGCGGGCAAGCATGGCATTGGCCGCCTGGATTTGGTGGAAAACCGCTATGTCGGCATGAAGAGCCGTGGCGTGTATGAGACGCCGGGCGGCACCCTGCTGTCGGTGGCCCATCGCGGCATTGAGAGCATCACCCTGGACCGCGAGGCACTGCACCTCAAGGACGAGCTGATGCCGCGTTATGCCAAGCTGATCTATAACGGCTTCTGGTTCTCGCCCGAGCGTGAGGCCTTGCAGGCCCTGATCGACAGCACCCAGCAGCGGGTGAACGGTATCGTCCGTCTGAAGCTGTTCAAGGGTGCCGCCCGCGTGGTGGGCCGCAAGAGCCCCAACAGCCTGTACCGCCTGGACTATGTGACGTTCGAGGCCGACAGCGTCTATAACCAGAAAGACGCCGAAGGCTTCATCAAGCTAAACGCCCTGCGCCTGCGCCTGAACAGCATCGCCAAGGGTCTGTAAGACACCTTTCGGCCTGATAAGGGCGAGGAACCGCCTGCATCCTCCCGGATGCGGGCGGTTTTTTTATGGCCCGATGCCGTCCACCGGCTTCAGGACCGCCCCCTCGGGCAGGTCGATCAGGAAACGGTCGGTCAGGAGCCGGCGGAACGCCGCCGCGTCCGTGATCTCTATCTCCTCCACCAGTTCGCC
>NZ_CALRWL010000109.1:0-3548 GCF_943371865.1 Azorhizobium sp. AG788
CGAGCTCGACCGCCTGCTGCCCTGGACCTGGAAGGCCGAGCGCGCCGCCAAGGCCGCCTGATCCCTTCTTCGGCACCGTACACTTCGGCCATCATCCTCACGCCACACTCAGCGCGCCGCAACGTGGGGCGCCGATGACGCTTACCGTATTTTGCTCAGGCGGAGCTCGACCGCCCGTTCAAGCGATGATCGCCTTCATCGACGACCATCGCGCCGTCCACGGGGTCGAGCCGATCTGCCGGGTTCTGCCGATCGCCCCGTCGACCTACCATGTCCATGCTGCTCGTCGTGCCGATCCGTCCAAGGCGCCGGCCCGCTCGCGAAGCGACGCGGAGCTGAGTGTGGCTATCCGACGGGTCTGGGATGAGAACTTCCAGGTTTACGGGGTACGGAAGATCTGGCGGCAGCTTCAGCGGGAAGGCCTTGAGGTGGCGCGCTGCACGGTGGCCCGGCTGATGCGGCACATGGGCCTGAAGGGGGCGACACGGGGCAAGGCGGTGCGGACGACGATCAGCGACAAGCCGGCGCCGTGTCCCCTTGACCGGGTGAAGCGCCAGTTCCAGGCGCCGCGCCCGAATGCCTTGTGGGTGGCGGATTTCACGTATGTCGCGACGTGGCAAAGCTTCGTCTACGTGGCCTTCGTCATCGACACCTTCGCCCGCCGCATCGTGGGCTGGCGGGTGTCGCGCACAGCCCGCGCCGGCTTCGTCCTGGATGCCCTGGAGCAGGCGCTTCACGACCGCCGGCCGGCCAAGGGCAGCGGTCTCATTCACCACAGCGACCGCGGATCGCAATACGTTGCCATCAAGTACACCGAGCGTCTCACCGAGGCCGGCGTCGAGCCGTCGGTCGGCAGCGTCGGCGATTCCTACGACAACGCCTTGGCCGAGACGATCAACGGCCTCTACAAGACCGAGGTGATCCGACGCCGAGGACCGTGGCGCACCCTGGAAGCCGTCGAGTTCGCCACCCTGGAATGGGTCGACTGGTTCAACCACAGGCACCTTCTCGAACCCATCGGCAATATTCCTCCCGCCGAGGCCGAGGCGCGATATTATGCTCAAACCGAGAGCGTCGCAATCGCGGCGTGACTCAAGCCAAATGGCCTCCGGAAAAACCGGCGCGGTTCAGTTTCGGGAAGAAGGGTGCGCTCGTAGCGCTTACGGTCAAGCGCACAATGAACGGTCGTGGTGGCTTCGATTTGCTGCGCCATCGTGTCCTCAAAGCCGCCTGAATGGCCCCGCTCGAGTTGGTTCTCTGCACCGGGAATGCGGATGGACCAGTATTCACCCGGCACTGATACCGCCTCCAGAAACTTCTGACTCTGGTTGTGTCGCAGGGGATTGAGGCTGCGGCTTTGGTGTGATTCGCTGTCGGCTCTATTCAGCGGGGGAGCGGGGATGCCAGCGATAGCGATCCGACAGGACATCTCGGTCTGCGAGTTGCGTCGGCAGGCCCGATTGGAGGAGGACGGGCGGGTGGCGGCGCGTCTTCTGGCGATCGCCGCCGTGCTGGACGGTCACAGCCGGGCCCACGCCGCGCGCTTGGGCGGCATGGACCGCCAGACCTTGCGCGATTGGGTGCATCGCTTCAACGCCGAGGGCGTGGCCGGCCTGCGCGACCGTTCGCGTAGCGGCCGGCCCCGCCTGCTGGCCGACGAACTGCGCCCGGAGCTGGCGACGCTGATCGCCGCAGGTCCCGACCTGGAGCGCGACGGCGTGGTCGAGTATCGGCTGGCCCACATCCAAGACTTGGCCAAGCGCCACTTCGGTGCCGACTACAGCCGCGGCGGCATGCACAACGTGCTCCAGCAGATGGGGCTGTCCTGGCAGACCCCGCGCCCGATCCACCCCAAGACCGATCCCGCAGCCCAAGAGGCATTTAAAAAAACTAGGTCGGCAAAGCTTGCTGGCAGGCTCGGCCTTCGAGGTCTGCGAGGTAGGTCACCTGATCGCGCCGAAAGCGCGTCCGGCACACACGGGCTTGGCGCCGGATTTCCAGAGCCTTTCGGATTTTGATCCATCGCGCGTGATCGACTTGGAGATCGCGGGCGGTGAAGGGGGCGATGCGGGTTGCCGTCGCGGCCACGATGCGCACGGAGCCGCGCAGCACCAGGGACGGCGAGGCGACCTTTCGCCCGGTGGCCCGGCGCTCATGGTGGCGATGGCTGCCGAACAGCTGTTCGAGGTCGTTGTCGGTGCGCGGCAGGTCGGGCACGGCATAGCAGTGGAAGAGACCGGGCCGATAGCTGGCGGTGACCTTCACGAAGTGATCGACGGCGGTGCGCAGGGTGCCCGCGCGGTCACGCCGCGTGCTCCACGCGGCGATCAAGCGGTCGTAGCGCGCCTGCACCACAGCGGCGGGATGGTCGGCGCCGTTGGCCAGGATGTGGGCCGCCGCGTGCAGCCAACGGTGGGTTTCGCGGACGTCCGGCCACAGGGCCGCGGTGCGCTCCAGGCCGCGCCGCAGCAGGTCGCGCAGCCGTCGCAACGGCCGGCTCAGCCCCCCTTTTTCTCGACCCGGTCGAGACTGTCGGCAATCGCTTCCAACCGGCCCTTCAGCGTCAGGCCCGGAGCGGCCAGAGGCGGGCGGCCGTCGTCGGTGAGCGCCGAACGCACGGCGGCACAATAGCCGGCGACCACCGGCGCACCAGCATCATCCTGCCCTTCGCTTTGGCGCTCGATCGGCCGCACGCCGCGCACGGTTTTCTTGAGTTCCTTCTTGGCGTGGCGGTCGGCCTCGAAGAGCGGGCGTGCCGCCTCGCGCAGGTAATGGAACTGGCACAACTGATGCGGCACGCCGGGCAGCACCTCGGCGACCGCCTGCCGGATCGAATGCTGGCCGTCACTCACCACCCCGGCCACCGGCACCTCCAGCGCCGCGGTCACTTCCCGCAGCAGCCCGGCGAGATCGGCTTGGGTTCCCGAGAGCAGTGGGCGCGCCAGCAAGACCCGGCCCGACAAACAATCGCGGATCACCCACAGCACCTCGTGCCCGACGTCCGGCTGCAAACCATCCAGCGCCAGGATGACGCGCCCCTGTGCGGCCACCGCCGCCCGGTTCGGCGCGTCCAGCGCGGTGGCGACCAGTTCATCGTAGCGGTCGAGCAGGTTGGTGACGCTGCGTTCGCTGATCATCAACCCGCGTTCGCACAGGGCGGCGTGGATTTCCGGCACGCTGCGATGCGCGCGATGACGCAAAGCCCCGATCAGGGCGATGACGTCAAGTCCAAACTCGTGATGCGGCAGCGCCACCGCTCCTTCCGCCTCCGGACGATAGGGCCGGTGGCGGCGGGCGCACGCCGCATTCTCGCAACGCTGGATCTTGAGCCGAAGCCGCTCAAGACCGCTCAGCGTCAGCACAGACCGCCGGTTCTCATAGCGGATGCGCATCCGCCCCGTACGCATCCGGTGAGTGACGCGGATACGGATCGAAGCGGTCAGCGGCCCGTTCGGTGGATTTGGATGAGTTCCTTGAGGTTCTCGACGCCATCCTCGGTCAGGGCATAGAACCACTGCTCGCCTGGGCCGAACACGGTCAGGCAACCG
>NZ_CALRWL010000110.1:0-3403 GCF_943371865.1 Azorhizobium sp. AG788
GCGATATCAGAAACACGCCCGGCCGCTCGCTCTTTGTCCGGCTCCAGGCATCCGCGAAGGGGCCGGCGGGTAAATGGACCGATGCCGCCACCGGCGAACATGGCGATCTTCTCGACATAATCCGCGGATCATCGGGCCTCACCGACTTCGCTGACGTTGCCGACGAAGCGCGGATCTTTCTCAGCCTGCCGCATCCCGAACCGGAGCCCGCAGCACCACGTCGCTGCGTCACGCCGGCTCCATCAGGGTCGGTCGAAGCGGCTCGCCGGTTGTTCGCCATGTCGCAGCCTATCGCCGGGACCCTTGCAGAGACGTATTTGCGTCGACGCGGCATTACGCTTCTGCACGGAACCGGAAACCTGCGCTTTCATCCGCGCTGCTACTACAAGCCTGACGACGGCCCGACAGAGTCCTGGCCCGCCATGATCGCCGCCGTCACCGATCTCACCGGCAGGATCACCGGCGTACACCGCACCTGGCTCGCCCCCGACGGTTCGGACAAGGCTTCGGTCGACACGCCGCGCAAGGCGATGGGTAATCTGCTTGGGTCTACCGTTCGCATCGGTGTGCCCGACAGCGTGATGGCAGCGGGCGAAGGCATCGAGACCATGCTGTCGCTCCGGCAGGTTCTGCCGAGCATGGCGATGGCGCCCGCGCTCTCGGCCGCGCATCTGGCCGCCATCCTGTTCCCACTGCGGCTGCGACGACTCTACATCGTTCGCGACAACGATCCGGCGGGAGACGGCGCACGGGACATGCTGATTGAACGGGCGAACGCCGAGGGCATCGAGGCCATTCCATTGTCGCCAGCACTTGGGGACTTCAACGAGGATCTCCAGCGGCTCGGTATCGATGCCCTGCGGACGGGTGTTCGGGTGCAACTCGCACCGGAGGACGTCGCGCGCTTCATGAGCCTGCCCCCATAGCTGGAATGGGCTGAACCGCGAGACGTGGCTGCCATACCCGCAAGGATCCGTCAGCCCACGGACAAGGACCGCGCCTTGCGCCTTCGAGAGGGCGATCGGCCATCAGCCGGACCGGATCGGCAATGGCTGCCGCCGACGATTTTCCGGCGCGGCCTTCGGGCCGCTTTCCATCGCGAAGCAAAATCGCCGGCTTGTCTCCATCCTCCGCTGCGCTGCGGCCCTGTGCGCTTTTCCGGCATGGTCTCGTCCCGAAACCGGTTCCCACTTTCGTGGACCATGCCCGCGCTCCGGGTGCAGGTCCGTCCCGCCCGACGGCTTCGTCGCCATGAAGGCCGCCACGGCAAGCGGTCCAAACCGACGGAGCATCCCATGAGCGCGCATGACGACCACGAGCCGCACCACGTCTCATCCCCGACCGAGCACCTGATCCAGGAGTTGCAGCTCCACGGCCATCGTCCTTCCGAGGACGAGCGCGACCAGCGCCCGCCACCGGAGGACCGCCTCATCGAAGGCGCCATCGCCGACATCTTCGATGCCCTGGTCGCCACGATCACCGACACCAGCCTCGATACCGACCTCCCTGATCTCCTCTGGTCGACCGTCAACATGTTCCATCGCGCCGTGGACTGGATCGAGCAGAAGCTTGACGTCAACGAGCAGGCCCAGAAGCAGCTTCAGCGCGAACAGGACGGCTCGGAGGTGAAGTCACTGGAGCTCGAGCGCCTGATCGACATCGGCATGAACCTGATCGGCCGGCGTGACGGCATGGAAGCCTTCCGCGAGGCTGCCGCCGACCGCTACTGTATCGCCACCGGCTCGCCCTGGACACCACGCGCCGGATCACGGGTCAACCATCGCCACCTCACCGCGGCGCTGATCGACAGCCGGGATTTCCTTGCCGCCAGGAGGCGTTCCGATACTGAGGTGCTTGTGCCCGTCGGGCCGAAGATCGCCTTCTCGGGCGGCGACACCGCCGATCACAGGCAGATCTGGGCCAAGCTCGATCAGATCCACGCCAAGCACCCGGACATGGTGCTGCTGCATGGCGGCTCGCCCAAGGGCGCCGAAAAGATCGCGTCCCTCTGGGCCGACAGCCGCAAGGTGCCGCAGGTGGCCTTCAAGCCCGACTGGACGAAGCACGCCAAGGCCGCTCCCTTCAAGCGCAACGACCAGATGCTGAACATCGTGCCGATCGGGGTCGTGATCTTCCCCGGCACCGGCATTCAGGACAATCTGGCCGACAAGGCCCGTAAGATGGGCATCCCAGTCTATCGGTTCGGGCCTAGTGGCGGATACGGCTAAGGCTTCTTCGGCTTCGGCTGATGAAGCTTCCGCTTCACATTCGGCGTCAAAGCGCTTCGGACATCCTTGTCGACGGTAGCAAGGTCGAACCACTCGGGATCGAAATGCCCGCCACACCAGCGCTTGGTTTCTCGGTGCTCGGGGTCCTTAGGATCGCCGATCACCTCCAGGAATCGCTCATAGCCGGGAATGCCGCCGACATCCTCCGGCGGGCGGGCACGCGCGCCATCGATGCACGTCGCTTGCCGGGGCACGCCTTCCAAGAAGAGCAGCTCTTCGATTTCGACGGTATGATGCCAGCCGTCGCCAAAATCGTAGAGGTACTTGAACGTCGTGCCCGCATTGCGGAAATCCCGCAGCCGGACCGCGCGCTCGTCGAAGACCTCCGGATCGCCGACGGCCGAAGCCTCCGAGGCTTCGACGGCATCGCCATAGCGCAGTCCCCCGATATCGAACTCGTGGACGTGGTAGTTCCACCAGTTAAAGGCTGCCTGGATCACGAGGTGAAGCTGATCGAGGTTCCATTCGCTCGGCACGATGAGGCGCCGCCAGACAACTGGCTTGACCTCGTTGATCGAGACCCTGAGTCGAACGGCGTTAGGAGGTCCAAACATAGCGCCGAGCAAACCGGCAACTCTTCAAAAGGTCAAGAGCGTCGTATGTTGCGGACTGCGAGACCCGTGCCGATCTCGCGGCACGGTTTCCACTCAGGCGGATAAGCGACGCCTCAATCTTGAGTATGATGGCAGTTAATCTATATTGCTATCAACGCTATCAGCCTTACTGGAGGCGCCATCATGCCCGCAGTGACAATCCGCAACCTCTCCGAGGCGACGCACCGCGCCCTCAAGGTGCGCGCGGCACAGCATGGCCGCAGCACCGAAGCCGAGATGCGTGACATCCTGGAGACCGCCGTTCGCCCTGATACGCGCCTTCGGCTCGGGACGGAGCTTGCGGAGCGCAGCCGCCGCCTCGGCCTGACCAATGAGGACATCGACGCCCTCAACCCGGCGCGCGACAGGACGCCTGCCGAGCCCATGAGCTTCGAATGATCCTTCTCGACACCAATGTCATCTCGGAGGCGATGAAGCCCACGCCCGACGACACCGTGCGGGCGTGGCTCGACGAGCAGGCGGCCGAGACGCTCTATCTCTCCAGCGTCACCATCGCCGAAC
>NZ_CALRWL010000111.1:0-3385 GCF_943371865.1 Azorhizobium sp. AG788
CAACCCTCCCCCGCAAGGGGGGAGGGGGAGCGGCGCGCATGGCCGACGCCGCGCGTCCCGGTCCGGGGCGCGCGCAAACGTCTTCTCTCGCTTACGAGGGCGGGGGTGCCGCTACCGCGCGCCGGCGCCGAACGTCACGAAACCTGAAAGCCGGTCTCAGCCCCGCAGGCGCTTGGCGCGTTCGGGCAGCACCTGGTGGGTGATCCAGTTGCGGATCTCGGCGGTGCGCAAGTCCTTGGAGATCACCGCGCCGTCCACCCCATGGCGCCAGATCAAAGCGGCATTGCCGGGATCGCGCTCCAGCGCCTCCAGGTCGCCGATGAAATTGGCCTCCTCGTCCTCGTCGCGGAAGAAGCCTTCCACCACCAAGGACGGGCTGAGCCGGCGGAAGATCGCGGCCATCTCCCGGAACGGATATTCCGGGTGATACTGCACCCCCCAGGCGGTGCTCTTGCCGGCGACAAATTCGATCGCCTGCACCTGGGAATGGTCGTTGGTGGCCAGCAGCTTGGCGCCCTCCGGCAGGGTCTCCACCTCGTCCAGATGCACGGTCATGGCCTCGAACACCGGCGGCTTGCCGGCGAACATGGTGTGATCGCGGCCGTGCTCGGTGACCTGGATGCGGCGCCCGAACCCCACCTCGCGCCCGCGCGGATTGCGCCGGACCACGCCGCCGGCGGCGGTGGTGAGCAATTGCAGGCCCCAGCAGCTGCCGAAAATGGGCGTGCCGGTGTCGAAGGCGGTGCGCATCAGGTCGATCTGCTGCTCCACCGCCACGCCGCCATTGTAGATGTTCAGCGACGAGCCGGTGATGGCAATGCCGTCATAGCCTTCCAGGCTGGCGCCGTCGGGCAGATTGGCGCCGGGATCGGCGGGATAGCAGATGTCCACGGCGGCGGTGGGAGCGATCTCCCGCAGCAGCCGGGCATAGCCCTCGCTGGCCGCTTCGCCGCCGAACTCCACCTGCCGCGCGCGGGCTTCGGCGACATTGCCTTCGACGACCAGGAGACGGGGTGCGGGCATGGGAAACTCGGACACAGGATAGGACTGCAGCGCAGCATACCCTTCATTTTGACCAAAACGAGGGGAGCCCGCGCCTTTTCCGCAGCACAGGGCCGCGGCGGCCTCAGTCCCCCGGCCTCAATCCCCCAGCGTCGCCTCCAGGGTGCGGGCGGCGCGCTCCTTGCGCTCGTGCAGCAGCAGATAGATGCCCGAGGCCACCACGATGGCCGCCCCCGCCAGGGTCCAGCGGCTGGGCACCTGGTCGAACAGCAGCCAGCCCAGCGCGATCATGGCCACGATCTGGATATAGAGATAAGGCGCCAGCGTCGCCGCCGGGGCGCGGCGATGGGCCATGATCAGCAGCAGGTGCCCGCCGCCGGCGATCAGGCCCAATTCCAGCATGGCGCCATAGACCAGCGGCTCGGTGGGCGTTTCCCACAGGAACGGCAGCGGCAGCGAGGCGGCCACCGATCCCACCAGCGCCGAATAGAACAAGGTGGTGGGGGTGGAATCGGTCTTGGCCAGGATGCGGGTGGTGATGGAATAGAGCGCGTAGCACAGCGCCGCCGCCAGCGAGAGCAGGGCGGCGGGATGAATGCCGCCCGCGCCGGGCTGGGCCACCAGGAGGATGCCGGCGAAGCCGGCGGTGATGGCCACCCAGTGCCGCGCCCCCACCCATTCCCCCAGCATCGGCCCGGCGAACACCGCCACGAAGAACGGGGCCGAGAACATGATGGAGACGGTCTGGTCCAGTTGCAGGAATTGCAGCGCGGTGAAGTTCAGCGCCGTACAGGCGAACAGCAAGGCCGAGCGGCCCAGTTGCAGCCACGGCCGCCTGGTGCGCAGCAGGCCGGGCACGGTCCAGGGATTGATGACCAGCGCCGACAGCACGAAGTGGATCACGTAGCGCGCCCACACCACCATGGCCACGTTGATATGGCCGCCCAGCCATTTGGCGGTGGCGTCGGTGACCGCGAACGAGACCACCGCCAGGCACATGAGGCCGATGCCGGTGAGGCTGGACGGACCGGAAACCGACGCCGGGCGCACGGGCGCGTTCATCGCAGACCAAAGTGTGCGGGAGGGAATGGGTCGGCGTGAGCGGACGTGAACGCGAGCGCGGTGGCGTCTGGCATGCGTTCCCCCGAATCGGCCCGTCTGGACTGCGCGGCCTTAAACGTTTGAAGCCAAGGGATAACGCGCCCCGGCGGGGGAATGAAACAGACAATGCTGCATGCGCGGCGGCGCCGTGCATGCGCTCCGCGCGGGGCGGTGCGGCGGGTGCGCGGCGGTTGAACCCGCGCCCCCGCCGATGGTCAAACCATGGGGATCAGGCGTCTTCGTCCTCGTCCGCCGGCTCCACCTCGTCATCGACCCCATGGTCGGCGCCCAGCTTGGCGGCGAGGTTCTTCTCCACCTTGCGCAGCAATTTGCGCAGACGCTTGCGTTCCTTGTGGTCGAGGCCGCTGACGATGTCGCTTTCCAGGCTTTCCCAGATGCCGTCCACCCCGCTGCCGCGCTCGCGGCCCTCGGTGGTGAGGAACACCCGCACCAGCCGGCCATCGCCGTCGGTGGCGCGGCGCTCCACCAGGCCCTGGGTGGTGAGGCGGGCGATGGTCTTGGAGGCGGTGGGCGGGCGCACCCGCAAGGCGGAGGCCAGATCGCCCATGGTGCGGCCGTCTTCTTCCACCAGCAGCTTCAGCACCGATTCCTGCCCCGGAAACAGCCCCAGATCGTGCAGCAGGCGCGCCGACAGGGCGCGTTGCAGCCGGGCGGTGTGATTCAGGCGATAGCCGATGGTCTTCGCGATCGGATCTTTCATCCCATCCCCTCGTGCCGGAGCTCCGGCCGTTGCAGCCTTCCACAGGTCCCGCACGGGACGCCATGTCTTGACCTTGCGCCCCGCGCGCGGCCTGCGAAACGCAACCGCATCCCAGGGCATCGGCGTTTTCCCGTCTGGCCTTTGCGCCCGATGCGGGCGGTCAGGGGTGGATCGGAAGCTGGGCCGAACGGCGCAGCATAGCCTTATCCCCGCGCCGGCTTACAATTTTACAACAAGAGGCGGTTTTGGGTGGCGGATCTGCGGTTTATGCGCAGATGTCGCGGGATGCGCGCGCGGGCGTTGTGGGATGGGCGGGTGCAATTGGGCGGGGAGGGCGCTTGCGCACAGAGCGCGCGGGCGGTGTGGCGAGAGAGCGCGTGATTGGTGGCAGCCGTTTCACCCCCCTCCCCAACCCTCCCCCGCAAGGGCAGGGCTATCGCATATGGGCGAGGGCTCGGATGAGGTAGTCGTCTTCCCATGCGCAGCGCTTGAAGCGCCTTCGGATGGGGGTCTTTGGGTCGTCGATCCGGTTGGCGATGTTGAGGGCCCAGCGATTGACGA
>NZ_CALRWL010000112.1:0-3229 GCF_943371865.1 Azorhizobium sp. AG788
CCTCGGCGCCTATGTGGCGCGCCGCAAGCTCTGAAGGCTCCCCATGACCAAGATCGTCAGCTTCACCCAGGCGGAAGTGGCCGAGCCGGAGGACTTCGGCAACATCTCGCTGTTTGCCCGCGAAGGCGACGGCCATATCGTCGGCGGCGCCATCGACTATGCCCACCATTGGGCCGACTTCAGCATCTCCCAGCCGTCCTCCATCGAGATCCGCCTCAATCCCGGCCGCCTGTTCGTGGGCGCCCTGGTCTATGCGGCGGACGAGGCCATCGACCTCAATCTCCAGGTCCATCTGCCTTTGGTCACCGGCGACCGGCGCTATGTGGCTTTGCTGCTGCGCGGGGCGACGCAGACCGTCACCGCCCAGCGCATGATCGAGACCGATGCGGAGACCGGCGAGACCGTGGAACAGGCGGTGCCGAAGGTGGAGCGGCGCACGGTGGAGGTGGTGATCCAGCAGGGCCTGCCATCGCCGACGCCGCTCAAGCCATCCGTGGCGGCCGACCAGTGCTGCCTCGCCTTCGTCGAGCTGGCGCCCACCGGCATCGTGGCGGTGGAGCTGGACCACGGCTCGCGCCTCAAGAGCCTCGCCGAGGTGGAAGGGCGCCTCACCCTGCTGGAGGGCGAAGTGGCCAACACCGTCCGCCGCACCACCACGCTGGAGACCGACGTCGCCAACATCGCCGCGCGCCTCACCGACATCCCCCATCCCACCATCATCCGCCAGCTGAAGCGGGATGTGGCCAGTGTGCGCCGGCAGCTGGCCCTGCCGGACGAGGCGCGGGCCTATTGGTATGACGCCGGCTTGGTGCCCGATGACTGGGACAGCGCCCATGCCGCTTGGCTGGCGCGGGTGCGCGAGGGCATCCGCTTTCCCTGGGCGGCCGAGCGCGACAGCCAGCTGGCGCTGCTCGATCCCGGATCGGCCGCGGTGCGCATGGCCGGCACCCTGCTGTTGCCGGCCTGGAGCGAAGTGGTGCGGATCGAGGTGGCCGGCGATGGCGGCTCCACCAACATCTCCCAGCTCACCCATACGGTGACCACGGCGGTGCGCCGGGAGATCGCCCGCCAGGTGGTGGAATATGGCGAGACCGTCACCGTCTGCGAGAACCAGACCGAATGGGCCAACAGCTCCGGCCGCAGCGTCGGCGAGCTGTTCACCGTCCAGGGCGAGACGTTCGAGGTGATGAACATCCTCAACGGCCTGGAATGGGCCGGGCATGTGATCCGCGCCGTGCGCCGCATCGTCACCCGCTCGGTCACGGAGGTCTATTGGGACTATGTGACCGAGAGCTATGGGGTGAACGGCTCCATCTACGGCCAGACCTGGCTGTGCGCCCAGCCCATGATCCTCAGCGCCATCGACCTGTCCTTCACCCGCGTGGGCTCGGCGGGCGACGTGCATCTGTTCGTCTGCGCATGCGACGCGACCGGCCAGCCGCGCCTGGACCAGGTGATCGTCACCACCACGCTGGCCGCCGCCTCCCTCGCCACCGGCTGGGTGACGTTCACCCTGCGCCCGAGCCTGCTGGAGAGCGGCAAGCGCTATGCCTGGTTCACGGTCACCACCGGCAACCATGCCCTGGAGACCGTGTCCGGCAACAAATATGCCCAGGGCTCGCGCTTCGCCTGCACCGATGGCGCCTGGAGCCAGGTGTCCACCGAGGTGGACTTCGCCATGCGCATCAAGGCGGCCAGCTTTGCCGCGCCGCGCACGGTGGTGGAGTTCGCGCCGCTCACCCTGGAGAACGGCATGACCGAGCTGCGCCTGCTGCATGGGGGCTGGGCACCGGGCGGCACCGCTTTGACCTGGGAGGTGAAGCCCAGCACCTCCAGCACCTGGCAGCCGCTGACGCTCAGCGATGCGGAAGGCTCGGACACTTTGTCCGGCCTGCCGGCCCTGGTGCAGTTGCGCGCGGTGTTCGTCGGCACCACCGACCTGCAGCCGGCGCTGGTGCTGGATGCCAAGGCCCGCGCCATGACCTTCCGCCCCCGCGGCGAGATGGTGGCGGTGTCCAAGGCCCAGCCGTTCGGGCTTCTCACCTCCACCGTGCAGATGGAGGTGGTGGTGGATGCCTATGACATGACCCGTCACACCATCAACCCGAAGCTCATCGTCGGCGGCACCGTCTTCGCCCCGTCCGCGGCGGTGGTGACGCAGGATTATGTGAACGCCAAGAAGCTGACGATCCTCGCCACCTTCCTGCTGCCCACCGCCACCGCCGAGGCGCGGGCGCGGGTGGACATGACCACCACGACGGTCGCCGACGTGCCCTTCGTCCAGAACATCGCCCTCTATGCTTTGTGAGGAGGCCCCATGACCGCTTCATCCTCTGCCGCTCCCGTAACCGCACCGGGCCTGTCCGGCCCCATCGATCCCGCGCGCACCTATCAGGTGGCGCTGGCGCGGCCGGCTGCGGCGGCCGGCGTGCGCTTCAAGCCGCGCGGCGACCTCACCTTGCGCGGCGATCTGCTCGCCCTGCTGATCACGGAGAACGGGGCCGATGCCGTCCTTGCTGCCGAGCCCCGCTGACGACTATGCCGCGCCACAGGACATGCGCCTCAACAAGGCGTCATGGGATGCGGCCCTGGTCAGCGTCGGCCTGCGCCTGCGCGCCCTGGAGGCGATCAGGGCCGATTTCGAGGCCCTGATCGCGCTGGGCACCGGCCAGGCGCTGGAGGTGATCCAGGCCAATGTGGCGCCGCAGCTGGCGGCCCTGCGCCAGACACTGGCGATCCTCGAGACCGAGATCGCCCAGGCCCAGGACCAGATCCATGACATCGTTGCCGGATCGGTGCCCGCCTCGGCGGTGACCGAGACCGCCAACCGCCTCTGGCTCACGCCCGCCCTGAAGGCGCGGATCGAGGCCGCGGCGGCGCTGGACGGCCCGGCCTTCACCGGCAGCCCCACCGCGCCGACAGTGGCGCCGGGCACCGCCACCGACCAACTGGCCACCACCGCCCATGTGGCTCAGACCCTGGCCGCGCTCGGTGGCGCCGGCAACCGCCTGCCCAATGCCAGCGGCGCGGCGGGCCTTGCGGGCGTCAGCATCATGGGGCCGCCGAACATGACCTCCGGCATCGCCGGGGTGCTGGGCGAGCATTCCGTCTGGGTGCCGCCGGGGGTGAATGGCTGGTTCCTGATCCAGTGGGACGAGGCCACTGTCTATAGCTGGTTCGACTTTGTGGACGGCGCCGGCAATCCGTTCCCGGTCCAGCCGGGCGAGCT
>NZ_CALRWL010000113.1:0-3165 GCF_943371865.1 Azorhizobium sp. AG788
CTATGCGCGCGCCTTTGTCCATTGGTGGGCAGCGCCTCGACGTGGACGCCAGTATTGGCGTCGCCATGTTCCCTCGCGATGGGGAAACCGCGGCGGATCTCCTGCGGCATGCCGACCTTGCGCTTGCATTGGCAAAACGTCGGCACGAGGGTTTTGCTCTCGGCTCCGACGTCGCTGACAAGCCACAGCACGAGCAGCTGACTTTGATCGGAGAGATGCGCCAGGCCCTGTCCAGGGAGGAATTCGAACCGTACTTCCAGCCAAAGCAAGAGCTAAACACCGGGCGTATCATCGGAGCGGAGGCGTTGTTGCGATGGCGTCATCCGCAGCGGGGATTGGTCCCTCCCGGGACGTTCATCCCATTCGCAGAGCAAACCGGGTTCATCAGGGAGATCACGCCTTGGTTGCTTGCCACAGTTATCCGGCAATGCGCGGAGTGGTACCGTGCCGGCCTGCTGATTGTAACGTCCATCAACATTTCGACATTGGACCTTACCGGTCGACAGCTTGTCATTGACATGGAGCGTCTCCTACGGGAGCACCGGCTTCCCCCTGAAATGGTCTGTCTGGAGATAACGGAGAGCGCCTTGATGGACGATCCGGAGGTGGCGCTTCGCCATCTGCGCGAACTCGCCAACCGTACGCATCCGGTGTGAGCCGCCTTGTGTTTGGTGGTCGGTAGCTGGGAGTCTTTGTGTAAGCGCGATAGCGCGGACGCAAACGAGTGGCAAACGTGATGTCTTATCAGCGGTTGGAGGTTTTGACGGGTACGGAGCGGCGTCGAAAGTGGTCGGACACGGAGAAGGTCCGGCTGGTGGAGGCGGCGTTCAGGCCCGGCATCGTGGTCAAGGAAGTTGCCCGGCGGTTTGGGGTCCATGAGAGCCTGCTGTACCGGTGGCGCCGGCAATTGGGCGTATCCGTTCCGGCGATCGACAGTGCGGTTCCGGCGTTCACGCCGGTCCGGCTTGCCCCTGTGGGTGAGCCGATGGCCGTGCCGGTCGTGGAGGCGGCGATGCCGGCCCCCAACCCACCCACAGCATCGGTCGCGGATATCTCAGTGCTTCTGCCCGGCGGGATCGAGGTGCGGCTGCGCGGGTCGGTGGATCTGGCGCTGGCCAGGGCGGTGATCCGGGCGGCCGGAGGTGCTGGATGATCCCGATCCCGCCGGGGGTGCATGTGTGGCTGGCGACGGGCCGGACGGACATGCGCAAGGGTTTCGGCAGCCTTGCCCGGCAGGTCCAGGAGGTTCTGGGGCGCGATCCCCATGGCGGTCACCTGTTCGTCTTTCGTGGCCGCCGCGCCGACCTGGTGAAGGTCATCTGGCATGACGGCCAGGGTGCCTGCCTGTTCACCAAGCGCCTGGAGCGCGGCCGGTTCATCTGGCCGTCGGTGGTGGACGGGGCGGTAACGCTGAGCCCGGCCCAGTTGGGCTATCTGTTGGAAGGGATCGACTGGCGACTGCCACAGCACACGGCCCGACCCGAACGGGCGGGCTGAAAAGCTGCAGACAAGACGGCGTGGGCATGATTCAATGACCCTATGTCCAGCCCCCATCCTCCCGCCCCCGCTGCCAACAATCTGCCCGCCGATCTGGCGGCGGCCCATGCGCTGATCCTGGCATTGCAGGGGGAATTGGCGACGGCGCGCCAGCAGGCCGGCGAACGGGCGATCGAGATCGAACGGCTGCGTCTGGCCCTGGCCAAGGCCCGGCGGGAGCTTTACGGCCAATCCTCGGAGCGGGGCCGGCTGCTGGTGGAGCAGTTGGAACTGCAATTGGAGGAGTTGGAGGAGACCAGCGCCGAGAATGAGGTGGCCGGCGAACTCAACACACCCATTCCCGCCCTTGCCGCCACACCGCGCAAGCCGGCCCGGCGGCCGCTGCCGGAGGCGCTGCCGCGGGAGCGGATCGTGCATCCGGGACCTTGTGTCTGCGACCGCTGCGGCGGCGATGCCTTACGCAAGATCGGCGAGGATGTGCTGGAAAGCCTGGAATGCGAACCCCGCCGCTGGAAGGTGGTGCAGCATGTGCGGGAGAAATTCGCCTGTCGGTCCTGCGAGGCGGTGAGCCAAACGCCGGCCCCCTCCCATCCGATCCGGCGTGGGCGGGCCGGGCCGAACCTGCTGGCCATGGTGCTGGCAGGGAAATATGCCCAGCACCTGCCGCTGCACCGGCAGAGTGCGGCCTATGCCCGTGAAGGGATCGACCTGGACGTTTCCACCCTGGCCGACTGGGTCGGCGCGGCGGCAGCAACCCTGGCCCCGCTGGTGGCGGCGATACGCTCCCACGTTCTGGCGGCTGATCGTCTCCATGGCGATGACACGCCGGTGCCGGTGCTGGCCAAGAGCCTGCCCCGGACCCGATCCGGGGGAAAGGCGGCCACTGGTCGATTATGGGTCTATGTGCGGGATGATCGGCCGTTCGGCGGCAGCGATCCGCCCGCCGCCCTCTACCATTATGCCCGCACCCGTGCCGGCGAGCATCCGCAGCGCCACCTGGCCGGCTGGGCCGGGATATTCCAGGCCGACGCCTATAGCGGCTATGCCGGCCTTTACGACCCCGCCCGCAAGCCCGGCCCCCTCCAGGAGGCCGGATGCTGGAGCCATGTCCGCCGCCGGTTCTTTGATCTGGCCAAGGATGGAAAGTCACCCCTGGCAGCCGAGGCCGTGAAGCGCATCGACGCGTTGTTCGCCATCGAGCGGACCATCAACGGCCGCGCCATCGCGGAACGTGCCGAAACCCGCCAGGAGAAAAGCCGTCCTCTGATCGGCGATCTGGAGCGATGGCTGCGCAGCAGCCGTGCCAGCCTGTCGCCCAAATCGGATCCTGCCAAGGCCATGGACTATGCCTTGAACCGGTGGGGCACCATGACCCGGTTCCTGGAGGATGGGCGCATCTGCCTGTCGAATAATGCCGCCGAACGCGCCTTGCGCGGTATCGCCGTCGGACGCCGGAATTGGACCTTCTGCGGTTCCGATTCCGGCGGTGACAGGGCCGCCGCCATCTACACCCTCATCGAGACCGCAAAGCTCAACGACGTCGATCCCCAAGCCTGGCTCGCCGACGTCCTCACCCGCATCCACGATCATCCCGCAAAGGCCATCGCCGACCTCTTGCCATGGAACTGGAAGGCAAAGCCCTGAATGGGCCTACGCCGGATGCTTACC
>NZ_CALRWL010000114.1:0-3137 GCF_943371865.1 Azorhizobium sp. AG788
CAGCCATGGCCATCGCCAGCGCAATCGACCCTATGTAGTTGGGATGCAGCGGCAGCAGCCGGACGCTGATGGCGCCAGAATGAAGGCGCATCCGGATCATTTTCGCGATGTCGCCGGTGGCGATGACGTAGAGCGTTAGGCAAACCAAAGCGATGGCCAGACAGCATGCCGCGATCATCAGGGTTCGCTGCATGCTGGTGGCGTCAGATAGGATGGCCGCTCCGATCAGCGCCATCGCCACCATCAATGCCGTGATGCCGGCGGAGGCGGGCAGGCCACTAGCATTGGCGGATGCCAGCATTGGAAGCAGGGTGAGCGCGAGGCCGCTGCCCCAGAATCGGCCAACCCGGCCACGAAACCTGTGAGTGATGGCGCATGCCACCGCCAACAAAGCCAACATAGCTGCCAGAACTATTTTCCAATCATGCGGAAAACAGATCATCAGACCAGGTATCACGGATAATATAACGCCGAACGCCCAGGCTGGGGTCAGTTCCGTGATTCTCCTGAAAATGATCATTCCAGCGTCCTCTGAGATGTCACCTGCCGGCCCAGCACCGTCTCGCGATAAAGGATATAAAGCCCGCTGGACACCACGATGGCGAGGCCAATGAACAGGGTCCTGTCCGGCACATCGCCAAACATAAGATAGCCGAACATCACGCCCCAGATGATCTGGGTATACTGGAAGGGCGCGGCCACCGCCGCCGGCACCTTGCGGAACGCCGTCAGCAGGCAGACAAAGGCCACCCCGCACAAGGTGCCGCCCAGGGCCGACAGGCCCAGATCATGCAAGCTGGGCATGCGGCCCAGCCAGGGCGTCATGGCGCCGAACACCGTCCCGCTGGCCAGCGTGGCGTAGAAGGCGAAGGAAACGCTGGTTTCCGTATTGCGCGCCAGCCGCGTCACCAGCATGCCGACCGAATAGAACAAGGCGCCCGCCAGCACCGCCAGCGAGCCCAGATTGATCAGCCCGCTGCCCGGTCGCAGCATGATCAGCACGCCCACGAACCCGACCCCGATGGCCGACCAGCGGCGCCAGCCCACGGGTTCCTTCAGGATCGGGACGGCCAGGGCCGTGATGAACAAGGGGGCGGTAAAGGCCAGCGCATAGGCATCGGCGATCGGCATGCGCGAGTAGGCCCAAAAGGCGAAGAAGCTGCTGAACAGGCCGCAGGTGGCGCGGATGACGTGATAAAGCGGACGCCGTGTGCGTAGATTATTGTAAAGCCCGCCGGACAAGGCCGCATAGATCAGGATCGGCCCCAGCGCGAACAGGCTGTTCAGGGCGATGATCTGTGGCACGGCATAGGATTTGGTCAGCAGCTTGATGGTCACGTCCATGGCGCTGTAGAGCGCGAAAGCCACAAAGGCCAGGGCGATGCCCAGGGGGAAATTCTCTTCCGCCTGCGGCGACACGGGACGGGGGGTGACGGCGGTCATGGTGCCTGGATCCGGGCGGCGGACGGGAAGTCTGTGCAAAGGGTAAGGGGCGTTAGGCCGGGCGGATAGCCCCCGGGCACGCATGCCGCCCCTGTCATCACCCCTTGATCATTGCTGCATCAGCGGTTGATCATTGGAAACCGCTATGTTTTGCCCCACAAGATGCCGGTCTTCCCCCCTCCGCAAAGGCGCCATGCGATGTCCGCTGTCTCCATCACCCCGCCGCAACCCGGTGATTATGCCGACTGGCACCGATTGTGGACGGGCTACCTCGCCTTCTATGGCACCAACCGGGAGGAGACGCTGTTTCAGCGCAACTGGGCCGAACTGCTGAAGCCTGATGGGGTGATCCGGGGCCTCATAGCGCGGGATGGGGCGGGGCGGCCTATCGGCCTGACCCATTACCTGTTCCACGCCACGGCCTGGGCCGATGCGCCGGTCTGTTACCTTCAGGACCTGTATGTGGATGAAGGCGTGCGTGGCGGCGGTGCCGGCCGCCTGCTGATTGAGGCTGTGGCACGGGCGGCGGAACAGGCAGGGGCGGTGCGGCTCTACTGGCTGACCCACCAGGATAACGCCACGGCCCGCACGCTGTATGACAAGGTCGCCGCCTGCAAGGGCTTCCTGCGCTATGATTACGAGTTGAAGGGGTGATGCTTCACCGCCCCTTGGGTTGCCACATGGCATTGACGATGACCCAGCGGTCGCCGAACCGGCCCAGGTGGAAATAATCCACGAACCAGGGTGTCTCCACCCGCGCCACGGCGACATTCCCGGTGACGTCCAGTACGCGCACGCTACGGTCCCATTTCTCCCTGGGTGTCTTCACTGAAATCCGGGGATGACAAGCTGGCCGTCCTGGCCAACCGCCTAGGATATCAGTCAGAAGCGGCGTTCGCCCGGCGGTTCAAGGAGTTTCACGGTGTCTGGCCGGGGGAATTCCGGCGGGCAGGGTGAGGGCAGGTTAGTCATTTCCCCAACGCCAGCGCCATTCCCCCTCTGCGCGCCGCCAGCTTATCCAGAGCAACAGGACCATTGCTGGGATCACCACCGCAAAGACGATGCCGACATGCAGCAACGTTCCCCGTACGGGTGCCACGAATGGCAAACCCCAGATCAGGAACAGGATCAGCGCGCTGTAAGCGACAGAGACCGCCCAACCTTCCCAGGTAGCGGGCACCACACCATAGCCGTGCTGCTTCTGCCGGAACCAGTAGCGGTTGGCCATCATGCTTACTCCCGGCCCCAGCGCCAGCGAACCTCCCCTTCCGTGCGTGACCGCGCGACCAGGAGGAAGATACCGCCGGTGAGGGCGACCCAGGCCAGCACGGTGACCGGGCGCCAGGGGCCCGGGGGTATCGGTGCAAAGGCCTGGATGGCCTTGATGCCGCCGACCAGGATCAGGATGAATAAAGCCGTGGCAAACCATCCCTCCCAACCGGCGGGGGAATAGCCGATACCGTGGCTCTTGGGGACGAACCAGGCCCGCTTGGACATCGCGACCTCCATCGCTCAAAATCCGAGCCCGATCCTATAGGCGGGCAATCGCGTGGGCAATCACAACCGGCTGCCGCCGGTCCCCACCAGCAACCGCACATCAATGCCCAGCAGCGTGACGCTCTCCGCCCTAGCCCCCAGCGCGCGGTAGAACAGGCCGGCGCGGATGTTGGCGGGGCGCGTGTGCCAGCAGATCC
>NZ_CALRWL010000115.1:0-3041 GCF_943371865.1 Azorhizobium sp. AG788
ATGGCCGTGACGCTGGCCAGTCCCAGCGCCAGACCCAGACCCAGCCGGGGCAGCGAGCGCAGCCGTGACAGGGCCAGGATCCCCGGATATGCGGCCAGCCCGACCGCCGTGGCCACCATCCCCCCGCGCGATTGGGTCGCCGCCAGGGCTAGGACCATCGCCAGTCCCCCCAGGGCATAGAGGCCGGTTTTCCGATCAAAATTACGTAAAGGCCGGATGGCCCCATTCTCGTCGCCCAGCCGGCGCAGCACCGATGTCAGTGCACACAGGATGCCCAGGCCGGCGAAGGTGGCATAATGGTTGCGGTTCACGAAGGTGCTGGTCAGCACATCCTGATAGGCCCATTTCTCCATCCACAGGATGCTTTGCGTGCCGGCAAGCTGGACCCCCAGGCCATAAAGCGCATAGGCGGTGCCGGCCATGGCCAGCAGATCGACGAGATGCCAGGCGCGTTGGCGCGAACCGGCATGCAGGAAGGCCAGCCAGAGGACAGCGGCGTAACAGAGCAGGCGCAGGATGCCGGTGATGGCGGCCGAGGGCGACAGGCCGATCCGCCCCGCGATCTCCTGTCCCGGCGCCAGTGCGGCGGCCGCGTCGTGCCAGAGGGGATGGTGCCATGCCACCGGCAGACCGGGTACGGCCTGAAGCACGGCCCAGGACAGGCACAGCCCGAAAAGCACCAGCGGCAGGGCCATGGGACGCCCGGAAAGCCGGGGGGCGGCCGGTTCCTTGCGCACCACCAGGGGCCAGGTCAGCGCCAGCAACCCCACGGCCAGCGCCAGCAGGGTCCAGGCGATGGGGCGATTGGAACCCAGTGGCAGCGGGGAAATCAGGATGGTGCCGGCGAAAAGCCCGAAATGGATATGTCTTGCCAGCATTGCCGCCGTCGTCTTTCAGAACCCGTATCGGAGCAGAAGCCCGACCCTACGCCTTGGCGATCCGTTCCGACCGGATCCCCCGGACGGCACAGGCGTTGCGCGTGTCCACGACCAGCGGACAGGCATCGACCAATTGCTGATAGTCGATGGCATCATGGTCGGTGACGATCAGGGCGGCATCGCACGCCGCCAGGTCGTCCGCCGTCAGGGCCAGGGACTGGCGGCCGGCCAGTTCGGGATATTCCCGGGTGGAGGGAATGACCGGCACCAGCGGATCATGGAACAGCACCGTCGCCTTGCGCGCCTCCAGCAGGCGGATGATGCGCAGCGCCGGACTTTCGCGCGTATCATCTATATTCTTCTTATAGGCGATGCCGACCACCAGGATGCGGGCGCCGTTCAGGCCCCGCCCCGACCGGTCATCCAGGGTCCGGGCCAGCAGATCCACCACATAGCCGGGCATCGCGGTGTTGATCTCGCCGGCCAGCTCGATGAAGCGGGTGGAAATGCCATAGGCATGGGCCTTCCAGGTCAGATAGAACGGATCGATGGGGATGCAGTGGCCGCCCAGGCCCGGCCCCGGATAGAAGGGCATATAGCCGAACGGCTTGGTCTTGGCGGCGGCGACAACCTCCCAGATATCGATGCCCATGGCCGCGTAGACCAGCTTCAACTCGTTGACCAGGGCGATATTGACGGCCCGGAAGATGTTTTCCGTCAGCTTCACGGCTTCCGCCGTGGCCAGGGATGAGACCGGCACCACCTCGGAAACGATGCGCCGATAGAGGGCGATGGCCACGCGCAGGGCGTCTGGATCGTCGGCGCCGACCACCTTGGGAATGCGCCTTGTGTCATAATCGGGGTTGCCGGGGTCCTCGCGCTCCGGCGAATAGGCCAGGAAGAAATCCCGCCCACAGCGCAGGCCGCCCTGTTCCAGGATCGGGCGCATCACCTCGGCGGTCGCCCCCGGATAGACCGTCGATTCCAGCACCACCATCTGTCCTGCCCGCAGGTGGGCGGCGATGGTCTGCGTGGTGCCCACAACGAAGCCCATATCCGGCTCGCGGTGATGCGTCAGGGGGGTCGGTACGCAGACCAGGATGATGTCGGCATCGGCCAGGCGGGAGAAATCGGTGGTGGCATCGCACTGTTCCGCCGCCCGCAGACGCCCGGCCGCATCGTCGCCGATATGGCGGAAATAGGAACGCCCGGCGCGGATATGGTCGATCTTGACCGGATCGATATCAAAGCCGGTCACCCGGATACCCCGGTCGGCGAAGGCGATCATCAGCGGCAGGCCCACATAGCCCAGGCCGATCACGCCGACATGGATGGTCTGCGCCTCGATCCTGTCCATCAGGATGTCGGCCAGCGCCGCACCGGGCACAGCAGAACTGTCATAGACCATCGTCCGGTGTCCCCAGGCGGTTCCATACGGTCGGATCAGCGGGCTGGAACCCGATCCCCACCTTGATCGACATGGCAGGTCGACTGACAGGAACTTATTGATATAATTATATATTCGCCTTCCAGCGACGGCAGGGGCCGATCATATCCGGCATCGCGCGATCGGTCCAGCATCGCCTGCGGGCATCCCCGCCGGCTTCGCCCTTATGGTGGGGGCGCCATGCGGGCATATAATATCCAATATTCCGTCTCCTCCCGCCGCGTGAAATGCGCCGCCAGATAGGGGGCGAACCGTTCATACGCAGCCTTGGCCATCGCTGGCGATGATGAGAATTTGGTGGGGACCAGCACATAGTCGGCGTCGGCCAGCATCTCTGGCGTGGGGCGGGGCGGGGCGGTGGGTTCCCAGAACAGGTCCCCCCCGCGCGGCGGCGCAAAGCCCAGCATGAAGGGCAACGGGTTGACCCGGTTGATCACCAGGATTTTGCCAGGTGCGTGTCGCCCGGCGGAAAACAGCGATGCCGCCTCCAGCATGCTGGTGAAATAGAGGGTCTGCGACCGCAGATTATCAGGGCATGGGCGCCATGGAACCACCACATCCGGTCCTCCATGGCCGCCAGGGACGCATACTCGCTCTCTTCCACGTGATCTCCCAGACCGGGCCGCGGTACAAGTCGGATGGCTTCCACGTACCTGGAAACCACCGCCAGGGGCGCGATCGAAGCTACTGTGGGCGGGGCAGCCGTTCCACATTAT
>NZ_CALRWL010000116.1:0-3005 GCF_943371865.1 Azorhizobium sp. AG788
CGATGCCCGCACCGACTACCGGATGGAAAAGCTCGACGGCCTGCCCACCTGGTACAGCCCCCTCGACGCGGCGGCCCACGCGGCCATCGATGCGGCCTGGCTGCGCCTGGCGGGTCCCGATGGCGGCAAGCCGTCCGAAATGCACATGAAGGGGCGGATCATTCCCGTGCCGCGGGCGGGGCAGGGCGCCGCCCGCTTCAGCTTCGCCGATCTGTGCGAGCGTCCGCTGGGGGCCTCGGACTATCTGCGGCTGTCGCGCACCTTCCACACTTTGGTGCTGGACGACATCCCGGCGCTGAATCCGGAGCGGCGCAACGAAGCCAAGCGCTTCATCACCCTGATCGACACGCTCTACGACAATAACGTCAAACTCATCGCCTCCGCCGAGACCGAGCCGGAGGGGCTTTACACCGGCGCCGACGGCACCGAGGCCTTCGAGTTTGCCCGCACCGTCTCGCGTCTCCACGAGATGCGCTCCTCCGATTACCTCTCTATGCCGCACGGACGCGGGGATTCCGCCGCCAGCGGCGATGCCACCGGCCTTGTGGAAACCTGACCGGGGGCCTGTCGTGGTGTCCCCGCGCGCCCGGTTAACCCTACCGCTGCGAAAGCCGTATGCGCTGACGTCTTGAACCCCTCTGCGGATGGGAGTAGTCAAGCCCCGCTCGGCCTTAGGCCGCTGTCTCTTGCATCCGAGGATTTCGTCCCTCATGGCGCGCAGCAAGATTGCCCTGATCGGCGCCGGCCAGATTGGCGGTACGCTCGCGCTTCTGGCGGGGCTGAAGGACTTGGGCGACATCGTCCTGTTCGATGTGGCCGAAGGGATTCCCCAGGGCAAAGCGCTGGATCTTGCGGAGCTGGCGCCGGTGGCGGGGTTTGATTCCCGCCTCGTGGGCACCAATGCCTATGAGCATATTGCCGGCGCGGACGTGGTCATCGTGACCGCTGGCATCGCCCGCAAGCCCGGCATGAGCCGCGACGACCTGCTTTCGGTCAATCTCAAGGTGATGGAACAGGCCGGCGCCGGCATTGCCAAATACGCCCCGGACGCCTTCGTCATCTGCATCACCAATCCCCTGGACGCCATGGTCTGGGCGCTGCAACGGGCGTCCGGCCTGCCGCGTCCCAAGGTGGTGGGCATGGCCGGGGTGCTCGACAGCGCCCGCTTGCGGTTCTTCCTGGCGGACGAGTTCAACGTCTCGGTGGAGGACGTCACCGCCTTCGTCATGGGCGGGCATGGCGACACCATGGTGCCGTTGATCCGCTATTGCACGGTGGCGGGCATTCCGGTGCCGGACCTGATCAAGATCGGCTGGACCAGCCAGGAGCGCATCGACGCCATCATCCAGCGCACCCGCGATGGCGGCGCGGAGATCGTCGAATTGCTGAAGACCGGCTCGGCCTTCTATGCGCCCGCGGCTGCCGCCATCGCCATGGCCGAGAGCTATCTCAAGGACAAGAAGCGCGTGCTGCCGGTGGCTGCCGCTCTGTCCGGGGAATACGGTCTGAAGGATATTTACGTGGGTGTTCCGGCGGTGATCGGGGCCCGCGGTGTGGAGCGGATCGTGGAAATCGATCTCGATCGCTCTGAACGTGCCCAATTCGACAAGTCGGTATCCGCGGTCCAAGGACTGGTGGACGCCTGCCTGAGCCTCGCACCGGACCTCGCCCGGTGACCGCGTAATCCCCCCGGCGGCCCCTAGCGGGCCGCCGTTTTCATGCCGATCGGGCAGCCGGTCGGCCAGTTTCCACCCGAAGTGTTCCGCTCCCTAAAGGGAGGGGGCAGTTCGAAACCCTTAGGGACGGAGCCCCATGAACATCCACGAGTACCAGGCGAAAGCTCTGCTGAAGACGTACGGCGCGCCGGTGTCGCGCGGCGTCGCGGTTTTGGCGGTCGATGAGGCGGAAAAGGCGGCCACCGAACTGGGCGGGCCGCTGTGGGTGGTGAAATCCCAGATCCATGCGGGCGGCCGCGGCAAGGGCAAGTTCAAGGAAGCCGCCGCCGGTGAAAAGGGCGGCGTGCGCCTCGCCCGCTCCGTGGACGAGGTGAAGACCTTCGTGCGCGAGATGCTCGGCAACACCCTGGTGACCGCCCAGACCGGCCCGGCCGGTAAGCAGGTCAACCGCCTCTATATCGAGGAAGGCTCCGACATCGAGGCGGAGTTCTATCTCTCGCTGCTGGTGGATCGCACCACCTCGCGGGTCTCCTTCGTGGTCTCCACCGAAGGCGGCATGGACATCGAGGAAGTGGCTCACAACACCCCTGAGAAGATCGTCTCCTTCTCGGTGGATCCGGCCACCGGCATCGAGCCGTTCCACGGCCGCAAGGTGGCCGATGCGCTCGGCCTCACCGGCGATCTGGCCAAGCAGGCCGGCAAGGTGACCGAGGTGCTCTACACCGCCTTCACCGACACCGACATGGCGATGCTGGAGATCAACCCGCTCATCGTCACCAAGGACGCCAAGATCAAGGTGCTGGACGCCAAGGTCACCTTCGACAGCAACGCTCTGTTCCGCCATCCGGACCTGATGCCGCTGCGCGACGAGACCGAGGAAGACGCCAAGGAGATCGAGGCCTCCAAATACGACCTCGCCTACATCGCGCTCGAAGGCACCATCGGCTGCATGGTGAATGGCGCGGGCCTGGCTATGGCCACGCTCGACATCATCAAGCTCTATGGCGAGGAGCCGGCCAACTTCCTCGACGTGGGCGGTGGCGCCACCGAGGAGAAGGTGACGGCGGCGTTCAAGATCATCACCTCGGACCCCTCGGTGAAGGGCATCCTGGTGAACATCTTCGGCGGCATCATGAAGTGCGACGTGATCGCCCGCGGCGTGATCGCGGCGGTGACCGCGGTGGGGCTGAAGGTGCCTTTGGTGGTGCGCCTGGAAGGCACCAATGTGGAGCAGGGCAAGCAGATCATCCGCGACAGCGGCCTGAACGTGATCCCCGCCGATGATCTGGATGATGCGGCGCAGAAGATCGTCGCGGCCGTGAAGAAGGA